>JBBDOU010000001.1:0-8900 GCA_040876885.1 Minisyncoccota bacterium
AAATAGATATATCACGCTATGTACAATATGTCAATATAGCGATATATCGCTATATTCTATGGAGTACGTAGGTGCTGAGGAGTACGTAGGTACTGAAGTTGTATATATACATCTAAAGTCGGGGCATCTAAAATCAAGCTCTAAAGCTGAATTTTGTGGATTTCAGACGATGGACAACAACAAAATTTGAGTACATGTTGGTAAAGTGCTGAATCTCAGACCATCGTCTCTTATTATTTCCTTTGTTATTTCCTTTGGTAGTAGGTTCGGAGAAATTCGTCCTTGAACTGTAAAAATGTATCGTCTAGAATCGACTGTCGGATGTTTTTTACCAGATTCACAATAAAATACAGGTTATGTATTGAAGCAAGTGTCGCACCGAGGATTTCGTTTGACCGAAACAAATGCGCAAGATACGCACGGGTATAATTTTTAGAAGTGTAACTAGGCACCCCTGCATCAATTGGTGAGAAGTCGTGACGGTACTGGGCGTTACGTAAGTTTATAGTTCCAGTTCGTGTGTAGACCATGCCGGTTCGTGCGATACGCGTTGGTGTAACGCAATCAAATGTATCAATACCGTTTTCAATACCAATAAAGATATCTGCGGGTTCCCCGATACCAAGAAGGTGTCGAGGTTTTTCCTCAGGCAACACGGTGTTCACAATCTTCAGTGATTCTTCGAGTCCTTCTTTGTTGAAACACCCACCGATGCCATACCCATCAAAATCCATCTTTGAGAGCACGTGAGCACTCTCTTCTCTAAAATCTTTCTCTAATCCACCCTGTACTATTCCAAAGAGCCACTGCTTTTTAAGCGCTTCGTAATTTTGCTTGTGGGCCATAATTGAACGTTTTGCCCAACGATGCGTTCGGTCGAGTGCTTCTCTTTGATATGCCCGGTCAGCGGTTGGTGATGTGCACTCATCAAACGCAAATATGATATCTGCACCAAGTGCATGCTGTATCTCAATAGAACGCTCTGGAGTAAAGCGATGCATCGAACCATCTACGTGCGACGTAAACGTTACGCCCTCCTCGTCAATAATACAGAGCCTCCCGTGCGACTGAGCAAGTTCCTTATTGTATATATTTGGTCGAGTATCAACCTCCACTTCTGGTTCTTTATCTTTAGCGAACTTTGAAAGTCCTTTCCCAAAAGCTTCTCCTAATGAAAAAACCTGATATCCTCCTGAGTCAGTCCACGACGGACCTTCCCAGTGCATAAACGTATTAAGTCCCCCCGCTTCCTTTACTGTATCGCACCCTGGTTCTAAAAATAGGTGATACGTGTTCGCAAGTACTGACTGAACACCTGTCTCAATCAGCTGTTCTGGGGTTAAGGCTTTCACGGTCGCCTTTGTACCCACCACAATAAATGCGGGCGTTTCAATATCTCCATGTGGTGTAGAAATAACCCCGACGCGTCCAAGTGCGCCGGGGATTTCTGTATCAAGTTTTTTCTCTACCTTAAAAGAAAATTTAGACATGAGAAACTTACTGTCCTCCTACTCCAAGAAGCTCAACTTCAAAGTGAAGTGTTGAACCTGCGGGGATTGTACCAATTGCTCGGTCTCCGTATGCGAGGTTTGCGGGGATAGTCAATTCTCGCTTTCCACCTACTTTCATCCCTGCGATTCCCAAATCCCAACCTTGAATAACTTGGCCTACTCCGAGCGTGAATGAGAACGGAGCGCCTCGGGTAACTGAAGAGTCAAAGACTGTCCCGTCATCAAGTGTTCCGGTGTAGTGTGTGGTAATCTCGAGTCCCGCCACAGCTTCTGCTCCTTCTCCTATGACAATATCTTTTGTAATAAGCCCTGTTCCGTGCGTTTGTTCCATGTTTGTTTCTGTTGTTATGTTATTTCCTGAAGCTCTGTTGTCACCAACTACAGTATTTAAAATACCGATTAATAAAAGGACAGCAACCACAATTACGGCTACTCCCACGGCTATCATTTCGTTTCGATTCATTTCTTTCATAGAAATTAATAATTACCCAATATACTACTAGAGTATCACTATTTTTTATACAAAGAAACCGCGTACTTGTCGATTTCTTTACACATACAGACACCTTGACAAAAGCTGTATTTATGTGCTACAATTAGCTTAGAAAATCTGAACTTTAACCAACTATGTGCGTCATGAACGCATAAGGGCTAAGGAGGCCCCAAATCATGAAGAACACTGATCTTCGTCTATCAAGCCTCGCCCTTGTGGCAATGCTTACCCTCAATGGGTGTGGGTACACCCATCTTGAAAAGCAACGAAATGACGATGTTATTACATTTACTGGAACAGAAATTCTAAACCTGTTCCAAGACAGAGTTGTTGAGTCTCCAGGGTTTCGTTGCAACAAAGTCCCTGAATGTTTCCTTATTTCACCTTAGAAAGGAGTAAAAGAGATGAAGAGATTCATCATCCCTATCATTTGTTGTGGGATACTGCTCCTTTTTGGGAGTGCCCCTGCAAAAGCAACAGATTCTGAACTGACCGTCGATGCAAAGGTGGTCAGTAAAATTGGAACTCTTGAAGACGGCTCAACATTTGTCTGGGCTGACCTCAAGCAGAATAAGAAGCTTGAAGGATTCTTTGGCGACGTAACCGTTCCGGTTCGTGTCGGTTTTTGGTGTAAAGACAATAAGTGCACCCTGGTAATCCCCGAATCAGACGCCATAAAAGTGAACGTCGCCAGAACCACCTTTGCAGTAATCGTAACCGCAGTTACGGTAAAGGTTATGTTTTTCAGCCAAACCGGCAGCAGTGGCGGTACGGTCACCGGTGTTGGCGGTGGAGGCGGAGCATGTCCCCCAGCTTGTGGAGGACCTGCTGGCATCTAACCAACACACATCCCGGGACGTACAAGTACGTCCCGGGATAAATTTTTTTAAATTCTGCTATCTATCTCTTCAGTTATTTCTCTTGATGTTGTTTAACTAACACCATCGCACCATAGAGTCCGCCGAGCGCACCGAGCTTGGCTTTTTTTATTTCTGGAAGTGTGGGGAAAATAGTTAATGATTTTTTTAAGTATTCAATAGTGCGGTCTATAGGTATCGCAGGGTCTCCAACTATCATAGACCCCCCAAGCACTACAGTTGCCGGAGACCAGTGCACAATAGTGTTGTTAAGTCCGTATGCTAAATATCGCGCGTATGTGTCCCAGAACCCTGGCTCAGTAATTTCATACGGTTTCATACCCATCCGCTTTTCTGTTGCAGCACCTCCAATATAGCTTTCGAGTTCTCCACTTTCACAGTCGGGGCACATTGATTTATCGGGGTCTATAATCTCATGTCCTGGCTCAAATCCTTGTGTTGTTATATCTATTTTTCCATCGACGTAGCGCGCACCACCAACTCCAGTACTTACCGTTATGTACACTCCTATTCCATCTTTAACTCCTGCACCGTAGTGCATCTCTCCAAGACCAACTACTGCTGAGTCATTGTCTACAATAATTGGAACCTGGAAATCTTCTTTTAAATTACCGACCAGTGACTTCCCAACCCACCCACTCAAATTAGGACTTTGCGTTAAACTTCCACTAGCAGTATCAAAAGGCCCGGCTATTCCTCCCCCCATCATCTCTATGGATTCATCTTCTGATACTGCATGTATTGTTTCTTTAAGAAGCTTCATCCCTTCTTCAAAATCTTCTGGAGTGTCGACGACAATAGGCTCACCGACAAACTCCTTACAGTCACGACTTCCCGCTACACGCATCTTAGTTCCTCCGATATCAAAAAGAATATACATACTTACTCAACAATAGGGTTAATGGTTTGATTAAAAATCTCTGACGCGTCTTTAGTATATGCTACTATATTTTCCTTGAAATACGCAGGATGCGCCTCTTGTATCTTCCCAATAATGAAATACCCGAGGGCCAGCACTTCTCCATACGAGGAGTCTTTACTTAACGGTACCTCTATATGCGCACGTTTTTTATCGACAATACTATTTTCTGTACTGTCGCCGGATACAAGGTGAACAGTAAGCTCCTTGTCAGAAGGAACCACAGTTTTTGCATGTTTAATTTCTTCCTCAGTAAAAATCCTCCCAATAACATGTCCGCCAAATAACTCATCAAATTTTGTACGGAACATACCTCGGACTTCTTCAAATGCTGACGGTACGGTAAACACAAAAGCATCGTATCTCCCCAGGTTTGTCGGGAGTTTTTTCCGCACACTTTCAAGGTGGGTATATATTTTTTCAGGACTCTCTTTTGTTTGAGAAAGAATCATCGAAAGGTATGTTGAGGTGTTGTATGTATACGGTTCTCTATTCTTTGGAAAGAGTAGTACCTGTTCTCTATCAATAAACTCTTTCGCAGGAGCCTTGCCGTTATTAGTGAGAAGCCACACAGGAAGGCTCTGGTCTATTTTGTGCTCATACAACTTCTGCGCAATTGTAACTGCATGTTTAGCACCTGAAGCAGAAATGATAACGATTGAATCTCTATCAGTAAACTTCTCGAGCGCAGAATCAAATTCCCCCTCTTCAATCACACGTGCAAAACTATTTCTAAAAAGAATCTCGCCGACAGTATATGCGTTAGCGCTTCCCACAACAAGCGGTTTGCGAGAGATTTTTTTTGGATCAAATTCAGGAAGTGTCTCTTCCTTAAAACGCTCTAATGCCCCGAGCACTACCACATCAAGATTTGGTAGTGAATGTATATCAAAAGTATTCAGTATGTGTAAATTCTTATTCTCCATGGTGACTCATTACGCTATAAAAAATATATACAACGTCACAAATACGACAATAAGAACAATTATTTTAGTGTCTCCCTGCATATAGTAATAGTATACCGCACATTATCATTCAAACTTTACTGTGCGTAGAGCTCTTGGGCACGGAGCCAGAAGGAGTCGTCACCGCGCTCTTTAAGCCAATACCACCACTCTGCACCCCAAAGGTATTGCGTATTAAAGCGAGTTTCTTGAGCAAACGTAATAATCTCTTCAAATTTTTCAATATTCATACGCTCAAGCTGAACCTCTATTGGGGTGTCAACAACGGGCTGAAGTAACCATGGCTCTGCTGAAAGCTCTATAAGTAAACTCTCCTTCCTGCCAAACAAGAGCCCCATAACATTATCCTTTATCCGATAGTACGCAGGAGGCAAGATTGATTTAAAAGGTCCTATCTCTGGATTCCAAAAATATACATATACGCTTGTTCCAAAGACGTCCCCAGAGGTGTACGCCCCAGCCCAAAGTCCAAGATTACCGCTGTCAGTAACTAATATCGCTCGCGTCGGGTCAAGCTCACGAACAAGATCAATCTCCTCTTTAAGGAAGTCCTTATCAAGAACCCCACACTCTTCTTGTGCAAAAACACCTAGAAATGGTTCGTTCTCAACTTGCCAATATGTAACGACCTCAGAACTCTTGTACCGATTCACGACCTCGGTGATCATCTCTCGTATCTCAACTTTTTGTTCATCCCACGTGAGGCTCCCTGCCCATGTTGGTATGTGACACTCTGGCCACCGAGGAAGTCTCCTCCCTACCCCAAGAATAATATCAGCACCGCGTTTTTCGGCTTCAGCTATCTGGAAGTCTAATTCACTAAAATTTAATGCGTCCCGCTCAGGCTCAACCATTGGCCAGTGTGCCGAAAGTCGTAGCTGTCGAACCCCCAACTCATCAAGTATCGCTATGTATGTTTCCTTCCAGTCTAAGTGAAGCTCCTCTGCGTACAGAGTATTAAACGACACTCCATAGGTAATTTTTTGAGGCGCTTCTTTGATTGATAAAAGAAACAGTACACCCCACACAAAAAAACATACTGTGATTATGTATAAAGATATTTTTACCCACTGATTCATATTAATAAAAATTGTTTATATAAATAAGACAAAGAATCCTATAGTAATAATACCGACTGATATAATCTTCTGCCATACATCATACCGTGAACATTTCTCTCCACATGCTTGGGGTAAACTATGTCCTGTAAGAATCGCAAATAACAAAAGAAATACGAACTGTAAACCTCCGAGTGCTTGTACAATAATGACATCACCAAGCTGGATTCCTTTAAGTATCATGAGTCCCGCGACACCCGCCAAAAACTTATTACCAAGAATAATCAGCAATACGCGTTTCTTCGGCACCTCTGCAACTGAACCCTTCGCTTTTGAGTGAAGACGTACCCATGGAGTTATCAGTACAAGAAGCGCAGGAACAACAATTCCCATTCTCGACCAAAAGAATGCATTATCAAATGTTGTGTACTCAAACAGCACTTTAAGGCATACAAAATGTACTGCGAAGAGAACTCCAGAGATAAGTGCCACAAGGAGTGTCTTTGTCTTGAACCTAAATAATGAAATGAAAAAAGTCCCCAGCACCAAAAGTGCGAACCCCCAAATAAAGTTAGTGGTGAGAGAGGTCTTTAAAAAATAAAATCCTAGGAGAAGGGAGCTTACTGCGGAGCTTGCACCAACAACGGGAATGACATCTGACGTGTCAGCGCGCTTAAGCCCAGTGAAGAGCGCGACAAGCGCTCCAAAGAAAGCAAACCCCGCAAAGAGTGAGATAAGAAGGACAAGCCCATCGGGAGATTCGACATTTGCTATCGAAGGAATTGCAACACTGTTGTGTGGTATCGGTATCCAACTGAAAAGGAATGCAACGACAGCAAACGCAGAGAGGAGACTCACATAAAATGCATACGTTACCGGTCGAGTCACTGCACGCGATGTAATAATGTACTTATCTACAAGAGCAACAATTGCATTTAGAAACTGCGCAATAAGAACAATAAATATCCAAATACTCATATCTTACAATTCTAACATGTTAGATTCACAAATTTTTCTATACACATGTGCAGAAGGTCGAACTGTTCTCTCTTTGGTCTTGTAGTCAATCCCGACGAGACCAAATCTTTTTTTGTACCCATACACCCATTCAAAATTATCGAGCAGTGACCAGTACATATAACCCCGCACATCGACCCCATCCTCGAGAGCCTTATGGCACCACCGTAAATGACTTTTAATAAACTGTGCGCGGTGAGAATCATCAGCATCTGCAATACCACTCTCCGCTATATAGACCGGTACCTCATACCGCTTGAGCTCCATGAGCGTGTGGTATATCCCTTCTGGATAAATATCCCACCCCATGTCTGTCTTTGGGTACACGGTCCTACCTCCAAACTCTGTATGGAAATAATAATTTAACCCGATAACATCCACGTGTGTATGTATCTTGTTGAGAAAACGGCGATTCCAGAACCATCGAAGAAAAATTACAAGAATTTTATGAAGAGGGTTTGCATGAGCATGAAAATAAATATTATCTTTGACGATACCTACGGTATGTTTTTTACTGATAGCTTTAATTTTCTTATATGCCTCTATGTGCGCTTTAACAAGTGTCGCCTGTACTGACATAAACCCTGGTATATTCCCTCTTTGAAATGGTGGCCATACACCACGAAGCCAACCACTCTGAGCAAATACCAAGGGCTCATTTATTGTTATCCAATCAGTGCACGCATCGCCGAGCTTAGAAACAACATACGCACCGTACCGTGCAAAATAATGAGGGAACTCTTTTGCTGTTACACCGCCCTTGTCAGTAAGCCACAGTGGTAATGTAAAGTGCCACAGTGTGACAAAGGGTCGGATATTTCTTTTATGGAGCGCCTTAAAAACTTCTCGATAATGTTCTATTTCTTTTTCATCGAACTCGCCTTCTTTAGGTTCAATTCTTGACCATTCAATAGAAAAACGATGCGCAGTGTGTCCCAAATCTTTTGCGATATCAAAATCTTCTTCAAAATGATGATAATGGTCAGATGACACCCCCGCTTCAGGGACCAGCTTCTCTCTTCCGGCGCGCGCCCAATCATTATTATCAATACCCCCTTCAACTTGATATGAGGCAGTCGAAGCACCCCAATAGAATCCTTCTGGAAAGATTAGTTTCATACTTCTAGTATATCAAAATAAATCTTAGAGAGGTTCTAACTTTTTGTTGTTTTCTTCACAAGTATCATAAGTGCGATAGTAAGTATGAAAACAGAAAATGACATCAATGGAAACGTAATATACCCGAACTCAAACAAAATTCGTTTTGCACAATCTGCGCCAGCACCAACAACTGGACATCCGAGGAGTTCAGTCCCACCCATTTGTAGATAATGTTGGTACAGTGCTACCACTGAACCAACAAGAGAGAGTCCTATGACGTAATCAGCTATATACGTCTCTTTCTTAAAGAGTGCAATACCGAAGAGTATCACTTGAGGGTACAAGAATACTCTTTGAAGCCAACACAAACCACACGGAACAAAACCAAATACTTCAGAATAGAGCAGACTCAGTAAAAGCCCACCAAGAGAGAGGAGAAAGGCTACAGGTATTCCGTACTTACCAATGAGTTTTAAAAAAGCGGAATCTCGCTCAAAGAAGAAGAGGTACGTAAGAACAACAACACCTAGTTGCATAAAGATGGTGCTGAGTGCGAGAAGAAAATTAAGCTGTGTTACTGTTTCTGTCATACCTAAAGGAGTAACTTACTCTGGAAGAGCGCACCCTGTTTTCTCTGCTAATTGTTCAAAGTCTATACTGCCTGATATACGACTTGCGTCTGGAAACTCCCATGTAGGATAACTCTTAATTTCCTCGTCAATACAAATCTGTAATTGTGCCTGTCCATTAGGAGTTGAACACTCGATATATGGTAACAGCTTCTCTGACTTACCAAAAAGTGCTTTCTGGTCTGCACAGTGTGGACACCAAAATGCTCCATAAAACTTTGCTCCACTGTCAGCAATACATTGCGCAAACTCATCGTGCTGTCCGGGAGTTACTGCTTCATTATAATAATATCCACCAAAGAGAAGTACGATGATAATGATAAGTCCTC
>JBBDOU010000002.1:0-44420 GCA_040876885.1 Minisyncoccota bacterium
TGGGAAGAAAATACCTATCAATTTAATTTAGATGAGCTCGTAGCAGTACTTCCCACACCAAAAGCATACGATGTGCTATCAGAAGATAAGGATTTTATCTATAAACCATTTTCACTCTTTCCGTCAGCACTCCGTGACATAGCGGTTTGGGTTCCAGAGGAGTTTTCAAGTGAAGATGTCCGTGCCATGATTATAAAGGAAGGAGGGGAGCTTCTTGTGCAATCAGGACTCTTTGATGAGTATAAGAAAGATGCAAGAGTGTCATACGGGTTCAAGCTCGTATTTCAATCGGAAGAGAAGACACTTGCAGATGATGAAGTTGCTGTTGTTATGAGAAAGATAACAGAGGCTCTTAACAGTCAAGATGGTTTTGAGGTGCGTTAAATAACAAGGGCACTCTTGTTGTTTGTTGTGGCTGTATAGGACTCTTTTTTATGGCCCTTAATCCCCAAAAAACCTTAAAATCACCTTGTTTTTAAGGGTTTTTTTGATATACTGAGATGACTAAAGGAGGGGCTCCTTTTTTAATATATACTCCCTAAACATATGGCTGAAAATAAAGAAAAGAAGCAGAAAGAAACACCTAAAAAAGGTAGCTATGGCGCTGATGACATTACTGTCCTTGAGGGACTAGAAGCTGTTCGACGGCGCCCTGGTATGTATATCGGAACCACAGGTCCTGATGGACTGCACCACCTTATCTGGGAAGTCTTTGATAACTCACGGGATGAGGCGATGGGTGGTTTTGCTAACCGGATTGAGCTTGCGCTCCTTCCGGGAAATCGAGTCCGTGTATCTGATAACGGACGAGGTATTCCAGTTGATATACATAAAAAGACAAAAGTTTCAGCGCTTGAAACTATTATGACCACACTCCACGCTGGCGGTAAGTTTGGAGGAGAGGGATACAAGGTTTCTGGTGGACTTCATGGAGTAGGTATCTCTGTGGTGAACGCACTCTCGTCAAACACAAAAGCGGTGATTTACCGCGACGGAGGCAAATTTATCCAAGAATATAAAGATGGCGGAAAGGCAAAAGCTAAGGTTAAAAAACTACAGGCATCAAAACTTAATGGAACGGTTATTACCTATGAGGCAGATGTAGAGATTTTTAAGGAAATCATATATGACTGGAATAAGATTGTTTCTCATTTACGACAACAAGCATACCTTGTAAAAGGACTTCACATTAGTATTTTTGATTTACGGGATTCTGATGTGAGCAAAATTGATTTAGACGACGGACTCTATCTTGCTGATTTAGGAATAGAATGTCCTTCGATGTCATTTTACTTCGAAGGAGGGCTTCTTTCTCTAGTAAAGTTTCAAAACCGCCATCAAAAAGCAGTACATAAAAATATTTTCTATATTGAAAAAGAAGTAGATGATATCCAAGTGGAGGTCTCACTGCAGTATGTAGATGACATCTCTCCACGCATATCTGCTTTTGCAAACAATATATATAACCCAGAAGGAGGTATGCATATTACAGGGTTTAAAACCGCGCTAACACGAACGCTTAATAATTATGCAAAAAAGAGTAGTGGCAGTAGTGCAAAAGAAGGTGAAGCTTTCACGGGAGATGACGTCCTTGAAGGATTGACCTGTGTCGTTTCTATTAAGATGCCCGAGATTCAGTTTGAGGGACAGACTAAGGCAAAGCTTGGTAGTGTCGAGGCTCGTGGAGCAGTTGATGGGGTCTTTAGTGAAGCGTTTAACACTTTCCTAGAGGAACACCCAGAAGACGCAAAAGGCATTATTTCTAAAGTGACCCTTGCGCTTAAGGCTCGAAAAGCAGCTAAAGCCGCTAAAGATTCTGTGCTTCGAAAAGGGGCACTCGATGGTATGACACTTCCTGGGAAACTTGCTGACTGCCAAACAAAGAGCGCGGAAGAGTCAGAGATTTTTATTGTAGAGGGTGACTCAGCAGGAGGTTCTGGTAAACAAGGGCGTGACCGTCGCACACAAGCAATCTTACCGCTTCGAGGAAAGATTCTTAACGTAGAGCGCGCGCGTCTTGACCGAATGCTTGCATCAAATGAGATAAAAGCACTCGTTGTTGCGCTCGGCACCGCTATTGGAGATACGTTTGATATTGAAAAACTCCGGTACCATAAAGTAATTATTGCAACTGACGCGGATGTGGACGGGGCACATATTCGAACACTCCTCTTAACACTTTTTTACCGGTACTTTAGACCAGTTATTGATGGAGGGTTCTTGTATATTGCACAACCGCCTTTGTATAAAATTAAGAAAGGAAAAGAGACCTTTTATGCGTACTCTGAAGAAGAAAAGATTGACTACTTAGGTGAAGAAGCAAACCTTATTCAAGGATTACCTGAGGGCGGTGAGTATGAGGACACTGAAACACAAGAAGAAGAGACTACTGGCGAAGAGGCTGATGATACTAAGAAGAAAGCATCTACAAAGACAAATATTCAACGGTACAAAGGGCTTGGTGAGATGAACCCTGAGGAATTATGGGAGACTACTATGGATCCTGAGAAACGAGTACTGAAACAAGTGACTGTAGAAGACGGGCAAGAAGCAGATAACATCTTTGATACGCTCATGGGGACTGATGTAGCCGCACGTAAATCATTTATCCAGTCAAACGCAAAGAACGCAAATCTGGATATCTAAAAACTAGTGGCAAATAAAAAAACACCCTCGCAAGGAAGGTGTTTTTTTATTTCATAAAGATTCCTCGATTACTTAACGATAGTAAATGTTATTTGTGCAATATTGTTGTCCTTGGTTACTTCATTGCGAACACTTCCTGTTGGGTCAGCGTTAATAGTGATAACACCTTCTGCTAGGTCTTTATTAAGTTGGTCAAAGCCAAGTGTAAAGTCAATTCGGTCACCGGGGGCAAGTGCCTTTTGGTTTGTTGAGTGAAAGATGTGCATTGGAAATGTTGGGAGTACGACGTTAAATGTCCAATTGTCAGAAGTTTTAGAACCTGTGTTTATTACTGAAAATCGCACCGCACCGCTATCGGTTACTTTAAGTGATGATGTTTTTGTGAAAATATCATTGGCGTCAATAGTGCCTACACCAATAATACGTACTGCAAGGTCAACGTGCCCATTTGGGTTAGACACAGTGTGTGCTGAGGAAACAGGTAAAACCTGCTTTGTCTTTTCCCCAGCGGTTGTCTGTGGCACCGTGGTATTTCCTTCTTGTGTCGTGGTACTTTCAGCGATTGATTCGTTAACAATAGTAAAGAAATTATCATCAAGTGTTGTCGCTTCTCCGGAAGTATCAAAAGAAGTTAAAGAAAAGGGAACGTCTACACGGTGTACTGTTTTCGATGTTGGAGTCACAAAGAGAGAGTGAGTGTTGTTTTGAAATGAGTAAGGATTATCACACGCCACTTCTTCGTACTGTTCGTTATTTGTAGAAACCTTGAAAGAAACACCTTCTTTACATGCGTAACTAAATGCGTATGTTCCGTTCTCTGGCTTACTTGTATGTTCCCAATTAAGCGAGTACGTCGTACCAGATGGTACAAGGGAGTTTGGGGTATTAAGTGTAATAGCCTCGTTTGGAACAAAGACTGATTTAAAGCTTATTACTGAAGCAATGTTAGAGAAGGCGGCAGGGGCTAGTTTTACCACCTGTACGGTCCCCCAAAGACCTATAAGCAAGACGGCAACAAAGCCAACTATTGCGAGTCCATTAATAAGGAGTCCTTTTACCTGTGTTCCTTGTGTATTCATAATGTCTTATGTTTAGCACATTAAAATAAAAATGTCAAGTCATTTGTATTATCCTCACAAACCTCATTTTGGCGGTCGGACCGCCAAAACGGTCGGACCGCCAAAGGTAGCTGGTGTCAGTCGAAGTAACAGTCGCTCGGGTTACTACTTTGCTATACAGCTCTGATACCTACCATTAAACGTCACGGTTTTGTATGGTCTTGAACTAGAGTTCGTAACCACACGTGATTGGTAATATGTCCAATTAATTGAGCATACACCTTCGATTAATTAAAGTGCAGATACGGTGTCTCCTTGACAAATGCTTTAATATAGTGTAGAAATATGTATAGATTAATAAGAGATTATGGGAGAAAAAATAACAGAGATTAAGAAGACAACGTTAGTTGTGCTTGAACATAAGTGGGAATTCCTTCCTATTTTCTTAGCCGTGTTTTTTATTTTATTTTCTATAGCGTCCCTTATAGGATTTGTTCCCGAACCAAAGGAGGATTCTGTTACAGGCGTTGCGTATAAAAATATTGAAAAAGCTGAGGCTTCTGAAGTTGTCACTACTGTAGTTTCTGCTAATCCAGTGCACATCACGATTCCTTCTGTTGGTGTTGATGTAAATGTAGAAAATCCAGAAAGCCGTGAGATTGCCGTGCTCGACAGCGCACTCAATAAAGGGGCGGTACGGTACCCTGGAACAGGTTCATTGACCGAGGATGCCAATATTTTTATTTTTGGGCATTCAAGTTTCTTGCCGAATGTGATTAATAAAAACTATCAAGCATTCAATGGTCTTAAAAGGTTAAAAGGAGGAGAAGAAATTTTTGTAGACTCAGCTGATACCCGATATGTCTATCGTGTTTCAGTTGTTGCTATGGCGCAAGCAAGTGAAATCAAAGTTGACTTAAGTCAGGGAGTAAGAAAACTCACACTTTCAACGTGCAATTCATTTGGTTCAGAATCAGAGCGATACATTGTAGAAGCAGATTTTGTAGGAAGCTACTCGCTTACTATCTAAGGATAGCAGGTGGCTAGCTCTCTATAGAAGAGAGTTGTTCTTTAAAGTCGTATAAACAAAACCAAACAACCTTTCAACTTGAGAGACTGCCCTAAGGAGGGGCTACTCACATGAAACGTTTCAACCACATCACTCCGTTTCTTCTCGCGGTAGTTGTTGTTTTGAGCCTTTCGGCATGTGCCGTTGGCCAAGACAACACCGTCGTGAACTGTCAGGGCAATTGCCCTAACCTTACCGTCAACGCGAGCGGTGGCCTTGCTGGACTTCCTTCTTCGGACGGATATCGACAGTACGGCCCTGTTTCCGCGAATCGTGTCGGTTCAGAATCGTCACGAATCCATATGTTGGATGGTGGTAACTCGACACCGACGCACAAGGCGAAAGTGAAGAATGTGTCATCGAAACCCACCTGGTACGCTTGGTGGGCAAAACGGACAAATGTATCGAGAGCTGATCTTGCAGATGCTTTTGACGCAGACGACAAGAGGCTCCTTCGGGTGCCGACGTCGACGTTCGTCCAGAGTATCGGCTCACGCGGCATTCCGATTCCACAAGACGAAAAAGCTTTTGCGGAATTTATCCGGTCTTCAGACCGGGTGAAGGAAGTTGATTGCACGGCCAAACTTTTGAACGAATACAACATGTCTCGTTCGAGCAAAGACGGAAGAACCGTCGACATGGATTGGTCGCGCAAGTCGTGCTATAAAAGCGAGAAATTTCTCGTCTACGTGCACGATGACAAAAGTGAGCAAGCGTTTCTCTCCCTTGGGTGTGGAAATATTCTTACTCCAAAAAAAGAAAAGCTCACGTATAATCTTCCGGATATTTCGGCTCCGAGCACAGGTGCGGGCACGTTCACTCTTACGTCCGCACCATCAAGTGGTCGCGGTGGATGTCTCCGTGAAGAAAACGGCGCATTCATGGAATTTGCCAGGGAGAAACTCGGCGAGGAAGTTGTCCTTATCACGCATTGCGTGATTAAACCAGTTGGTCCTGCAGAAGGGCTTAGCTGGACGGCTTCTGATCGCCGTAAATACGGCGTCGCCGCTCGGTGGTCGAGTCTGGTCTCAAATGGTGTACTTGTTGAGGAGAAAACGCGGTCCGCCTACCGCCTTTCAGAGATGGAAGTAGCGTTGGGGGAGCGTGTTCGGTTTGTCACCCTCGCAACAAGAGCGTTATTCGAAGTTGAAGCTACTTCAGATGGTGTTCTTGAGATTCCAAGTAATCTCGTAACATCGCCCGATGGCCGGACGGTTATCGCATATCCGCGTCGCATCGTGAACAAAGAATCGGTCATGAAGTGGCAAACGGAGGGGGTTAGCATATGCTATCCTTCAAACGGCGATGACAATTACACCCGTGGTCGTGGTCCGAAAAACGGACAGCCGAGCGAGTTGTTTAACGCAGTTGCTGGTGGAAAGAATTTCACCATCAATTTCTCCGTTGCGTGTGCAGGCGAGACTTAATTTCTGGAGTGTGTGCGGATGCAAGAAATGCATCTGTACACAACTCCTTTTTATACTAAAGTATTATGACAACACAATTAATTAACACAAAAGAAAACATGAAAACAAGTATTAAACGAATAGCTCGTAAATTCACGGCTTTTTCTGTGTCGTTGGTTGTATTTTTTATAGCTTTCTCTCACATAACCCCTGAATATAAATTAATTCAAGGACATAAGACGACTTCATATAATTTTTCAGTAGCGCAGTATGCGTTCGCTGGTGACTCTGGCGATGGAGCTGGTGGTGACTCTGGCGACGGGGGCGGTGATGGTGATTCTGGCGACGGAGGCGGTGATGGTGACTCCGGCGACGGAGGCGGAGCTGGTGGTGACTCTGGCGATGGAGGTGGCGGTGATTCCGGAGATGGTGATGGCGACGGAGGTTCATCAACCCCAACTCCAGCAACTCCTCCAAACTCTGGTGATTCATCAGGCGACGGAGGCGGGGATTCCGGAGGTGATAGTTCTGGTGATTCATCAGGCGATTCAAGTGGCGATGGTGGTTCAACACCTACACCAACAGGTGGGTCAGGTAGCACTGGAGGACCGGGTGGTCTTAATGCACCATCAGTAACCCTAAATTCAATTCCGGGAGCTGGTGAACAGTCTCTTGCATTCATCACCCTAAGTCAAATTCCGTATACTGGATTTAAGGCAGGTACACTCCTTGCTAGCTTTTACTGGTTGATGCTTACACTGTTAAGTGGCGTTGTTGCATATTTTATTTTTATACAAAAGATAGGAGCAAAGTTAGTACGAGTATTTAGTAGTCACAACAACACTTCACAAGAAGCAGAACACTATGTTGTTACTGAAGATGAAGAACGTACAATTCTTAAATCTCATATTCGCGAAGAAAGCGCACCAATTTCTTTGGGACGACCAAGCAATCTTCCAACAGAGGAGGTGGGTAGTGCCTCGAGAGACGCTATTGTCGTAACGACTGATGAAAATGGGCGGTCTCCTCGCCTTGAGTTAAGACGAACAGTAACAGCCCCTAAAGATATTGAAAATAATACTTCCGTAATGTCACGAGGGATTAATATCGAAAAGGTGGAACAGGGCACTACTCAAACACAAGCATCAACGATGATTGAAATCATCAAAGCTATTGTTCAAGGAAATACATCGTATCTCTTAGAGCTTATGCAGGCACATAAGGTAAGCAGAGAAGATGTCTCAGCTGTCTTAATACAGGTTCTTTGTGAGCTTGATAAACTCTACGCACGTCGAATGGGGGAGGATGAGACCCTTAAAGATGAGTCCGTTGAAGATTTATTTGAGAACTGGGAAGGTAAGGAAATTGGAAAACTTGTACATATGCTTTCAACCGGCATTGACCAAAACTATCTTACACAGCACACGAGTGCAAAGATGGCTCTCATTCGAGCATTAGAATACGCACGAGAAGTTAAGCATAAATAACTATATACAAAAAACCCGCCTCTATAGAGGCGGGTTTTTTGTATTAACGTTATATTTTCCCTGCAACTTCTTTTAGGATTTTTTCAGTAAGTGTCTCAACTGACATTGATCCGATTTTTCCATTATCTCTACTCTCAAGTGTAACTTCGTCTTTAGTAACTTCTTCATCTCCAATGACAAGAAAGTATGGAGTCTTATTTAATTTCACGTTACGTATTTTCTTACCAAGTGTCTCAGCACTAGTATCAAGCTCAGCTCGAATATTTTGTGCTTTTAGTAGCTCCGTAACTTTTTGTGCATATTCAGAATGAGTGTCTCCAATAGGAAGTACAGAAACCTGAACAGGAGATAGCCAGAGCGGAAATTTTCCTGCAAAGTGTTCAATCAGAACTGCAGAAAAACGCTCTAAAGAACCCATAACTGCGCAATGAATCATAACAATTCGCTCGGGGTCACCTTTTTCATTTGTACAGGTGAGGTCAAAACGTTCAGGAAGATTCATATCGAGTTGAATAGTAGCAACTTGATGCTCTCGTCCAATAGAGTCCATCGCCATAAAGTCAATTTTAGGACCATAGAGTGCAGCTTCTCCTTTGGCTTCAAAATAATCAGCCCCTCTGCTTTGAGCTATTTCACGTAACGCATTTTCAGCATTTTCCCATACTTCTTTTGTTCCGAGGTGTTTTTCAAATTCTTCTGGGTCATGAAAAGAAAGACGGACGCGGAGTTTAAACCCAAACGTTTTATAGAAGGTATCAACAATATCCCAAATAGAGAAGAATTCTTCTTTTACCTGTGCGTCACGACAAAATACATGTGAGTCATCTTGAGTAATAGAAAGTACCCGAGTAAGGCCTCCAA
Organism: Minisyncoccota bacterium; assembly: GCA_040876885.1. Taxonomy (GTDB): domain Bacteria; phylum Patescibacteriota; class Minisyncoccia; order Phycocordibacterales; family JABMNX01; genus JABMNX01. Next base: position 8,528 of record JBBDOU010000002.1, read on the forward strand.
GCTCACCAGACTGTTCATCACGGTATACCATTGTTGTTTCCGCATATCGTTGAGGCATGTCTCGATAACTGTGCGGCTGCCGGTCAAAAATCTGAGTGTGGTGCGGGCAGTTCATTGGCTTTACAGCAAATTCTTTTCCTTCACGTGTGTGTACTCGGAAGAGTTCATCAGTAAATTTATCCCAATGTCCTGATTTCTCATATAAATCTTTTTTTGTGAAATGCGGTACCGTTACGGTCTGGTAATTGTATTTTTTTCTGAGCTCTTGAACATAGGCGTCAAGTTCTTTTCGTATGATTGTTCCTTTCGGTGTCCAGAGGGGCAATCCTGAGCCGACAAGATTGGAGAAAGTAAATAAGTCTAATTCTTTTCCCAGTTTTCGATGGTCACGTTTTTTTGCTTCTTCCATCTGGAGTTGATAGGTTTCAAGATCTTCTTTAGTCTCAAACGCGACACCATAGATTCGTGTCAGCATGGTATTTTTTTCACTTCCACGCCAATATGCCCCTGCAACATGAGAAAGAGTGAAGGCGTCAGGTTTGATTTCCTTAGAGTCTGCGACATGAGGACCTTCACATAAGTCTGTAAAGTCTGCAACGGTATAGGTAGTTATTTGTTTTCCGAGCGTCGCTATCTCTTCAATAAGCTCAAGTTTATAGGGCTGATCTTTAAAAATAGCCCGTGCCGCATTCGCTGATATTTCTTTATATTCAGGAGTAAATCCTCTTTTAAGGATATTACGCATTTCTTTCTCAAGTTTTTTTAGGTTCTCTTCGCCAACTCCTTTTCCTTCTGAGAATTCAAAATCATAGTAGAAACCAACATCCGTTGATGGGCCGATTGCTATTTTTACCTCAGGGTCATGTTTTCGCACTGCAAGCGCAAGCACATGAGCAAGTGAGTGTCGTATTTTTCCAATTGAGTCTTCTGTCATGCGTTCTATGATACCAGATTTATACCTAAGGACAACTTGAGTGGAGACCTCTTTAGAGTGCTTTTATCGCTTCGGCTATAATACTTGTTTCTCCATTTCTCTTTGAAATATGTCCCTTGATACCGATACAGTTTTCAGGATTGAGGAGTTCTTTCTGTTTTGCAAAAAGTTTCGGGAAGATAACTGTTTCTATATTTCCACTGAAGTCTGCTATTCTAAGGAAGGCCATCTGGTCTCCTTTTTTTGTAACAATTGGTTTTACCTCTTCAATGATTCCGTACACGATTATCGGCATACCTTCTCGGAGCTCTGCTTTTGATCTCTGTATATCTCGCTTTTGTTTTTCTAGTGTTTCTTTAAATGCATTAAGTGGGTGTCCTGAAACATAGAGACCAAGAAGCTCTTTTTCCCACGCGAGTTTTTGGGCAATAGCTATCGGTACTGCTTTTTGCAGTGTGAGGGTGCGGTGACTTGTACTCGCTTCACCAAAAAGGGAATCTTGATCGGTGTGCATCTGCCCACATTCTTTTGTGTACTGAAGAAGCGCATCTATATTTTCAAGCATTGCTCCACGGTCTTCAAACTTATCAAGTGCACCTGACTTGATAAGACTTTCCAAGGATTTCCTGTTAAGACCTTTATTTTGTGAGCGTTCAAGAAAGTCTGAAAGCGATGTATACAGCCCATTTTCTTTTCGTTCATCAATAATGCTTTTGCCGATACCTTCTCCGAAATTTTTAATTGAGTAGAGTCCAAAGCGAATCTTTGCCTCAGATTTTTCTGCACGCGGAACAACAGAGAAATCTCCAAAACTTTCATTAATGTCAGGAGGAAGTACGTCTATCTTCATACGAGCGCATTCAATAATAGACTCAGAGACTTTATCTACATCACCTGAGTCCGCGGTGAGGACTGCTGAGAGGTACTCCACAGGGTAGTTTGCTTTCATGTATGCGGTTTGGTATGCGACTCGTCCGTAGCTTGCTGCGTGCGCTTTGTTAAAACCGTATGCCGCGAAAGGTTCAATTAACTTCCATAAACGTCCTGCCTTGTGCTCAGTAAGACCATGTTCTATTGCACCACTTAAGAATTTATCTTTCTCGGCCTCCATCACTGCGGGGATTTTCTTACCCATAGCTTTTCGGAGCATGTCTGCCTCGAGCCACGAATACCCAGCAATTTTAATCGCAATCATCATCACGTCATCTTGGTACGTAATTACTCCGTATGACTGAGAGAGGATGTCTTCCATTCGAGAGTCAAGGTATGTAACAAGACTCGGGTTGTGTTTACGTTCAATATACGAAGGAATAGACTCCATCGGTCCTGGTCGGTAGAGCGCAACCATGGCGTTGATGTCGTGGATAGAACTTGGCTTCAGTTCTTTGAGAAAGTGCGTCATTCCTGAACCGTTTAATTGGAAAAGCCCCATCGTCTCTCCACGTGCAAGCATCTCAAACGTTTTCGTGTCATCAATAGGAATGTTTTCAATATCTATATCTATATCGTGGATTGCTTTAACGCGTTCAACAACATCCGCAAGAACCGCAAGGTTTTTGAGTCCAAGAAAATCAAACTTGAGGAGCCCCGCATCTTCTACTGCGTGCATATCATACTGCGTAATGAGTTTACCTCCTTTAGGGTCGTATTGAAGCGGTGTGAAGTCCGTGAGTGGGGAGGGAGAAATAACCACACCAGCTGCGTGAATTCCCATATGTCGCGCGCGTCCTTCAATCTGTTTCGCAAGATCAATAACCTCTCGTACTGCCTCCTCTTTTTTATAAAATTTTTCAAGCTCAGAAGTTGTCTCAAGTGCAGTATCAATAGTCATCGGAAACCCCTGTGAACCAAAAGGGATAAGTTTTGCAATCGTATCTCCGAGAGAGTATGGATGTCCCAGTGCCCGGGCAACATCGCGTACCACACCGCGCGCCATCATGGTTCCAAAAGTTCCAATCTGCGCGACATTATCCTCTCCGTACTTATTTTTTGCGTATTGAATTACCTCATCCCGTCTATTATCAGCATAGTCCATGTCGATATCAGGAGCGGATGGTCTTTCAGGGTTTAGGAATCGTTCAAAAGGGAGTTTGTATTCGAGCGGATTTACATTCGTAATGTTTGAAAGGTACGTCACAAGACTTCCGGCGACAGAACCACGAATTGTGGTGAGGATATTTTTACTATGCGCGAAATTAAGAAGGTCTGCGACAACGAGGAAATAGGGCGCGTAGCCTTTTGTTTTAATAATATCAAGTTCGTATTCAAGCCGTTCCTCAATTTCCTTTGTTTTTTTCAATCCCCGTCGTTCAATACCGCCGTACGCAAGAGCGCGAAGCGCATCGTCATACGTTTTAAAATTACCCTTTTCAATATTAGGGAAGACCCATGTACCAAGTGTAAGCTCAAGGTTGCAGGCGTCGGCTATCTTCAGCGTATTAGTGAGTGCTTCTGGATAGTCTTTAAAATATGTTTCTGCTTCTTCCTGAGAGATAAAAGAGAAATTGTCTTTTTTATTTTTTTCATGGTCAGAAAGAACTGACCCTGTTTGGATTTTAATCATCGCTTCTCGTGCAAATCGGTCTTCTGTGTTGATGTAGTAGACATCTTGTGCTGCGACAAGTGGTACCTTATTTTTTTGAGCGAGGGTCACTATCTTTTCAGTGACTTCATTTTGCTCCGCTATCTCTGGATGATGTGTAATTTCTAGGTACAGATTTTCGCCGTAAATTTTCTTATACCAATCAATCTTTTCTTGCGCCTTGCCTTCGTCGTTACTCTTAAATGCAAGAGAGGTCTCTCCAGAGAATGAGGGAATAATAGCAATCAGGCCATCGGCGTATTTTGAAAGGAGTTCGTGATCCACGCGCGGTTTGTAATAAAATCCATCAAGGTGTGACTCGGTCACCAGTTTAATTAAATTCTTGTACCCTACTTCGTCTTTAGCTAAGAGCACAAGACGCGCCCATCGATTGTCGACACGCGCTTCTTTATCGTGACGTGTGCGCACTGCGACGTAGGCGTCTATTCCAATAATTGGTTTTATCCCTTCATTTTTACATTTTTTATAAAACGCAATCGCCCCATAGAGATTGCCGTTGTCGGTGAGTGCAAGCGCAGGCATAGCATACTCTTTTGCTTTTGCAATGAGCTCAGGGATTTTTGGGGGAGCATTTAAAAGAGAGAAATGGCTGTGGGTATGAAGATGGACAAATCGTGCGTTCATTGGAATTAGTATATCATCCTCTGCACGCTACCCAATTATTTCTATAAATTTGTATAATAGGGCTATGAAGAAAGCCCAATATATTATCGGCATAGACGAGGTTGGCAGGGGACCTGTTGCAGGACCGGTGACTGTTGGTGCTGTGTGTATGCCGCAAGCGGTGTATTCGTGGAAGGATTTTAGGGGGCTTAAGGACTCTAAAAAACTAACCGAAGAGGCGAGAGAGCTGTGGTTTGCTCGCCTACGTGGCATGGAGGATGTTTCTTACAGTACAACCTCAATAAAGGAAGCGTATATAGATACACACGGTATTGTCCCTGCAATCAATAAAGCTCTTGCGCAGTCTCTAAGAAAATTAAATGTTGCTCCTGAGGAATGTCTTGTCTTACTTGACGGGGGGCTTCTTGCTCCCAGTGTGTATGTACAACAAAAGACTATTATAAAAGGAGATGAAAAGGAATATGTTATTGCGCTTGCATCTATTATGGCGAAGGTAACGCGGGACCGAAAGATGGTCAGATTTTCAAAGGAATTTCCTCAATACGGCTTTGAGGCGCACAAGGGATATGGGACCGCACAGCACTATCACGCACTTAAAAAGCACGGCATATGCCCGCTTCACCGGAAGAGTTTTCTAAAAAGAAGTCGTGCTTCTGCGGGTAATCCCTTATAGAAGTACTTGTAATTATTGGTAAAATAGGTATAATCTTTCCATATGTCAGCACGAATGAGAGTAAACAGATCAGCAACCGGTAATCGCCGAAGTGGGCACGGGCTTGAAGAGCCTCGTACTTCAGTGTGTTCACACTGTAAAGCGCCACACCTTCGACACCGGGCGTGTTCAGCGTGCGGACATTACCGAGGACGACTCGTTACTGATGTTGCCCTCAAAGCAGAGAAGAAGGTAGAAAAGCAGAACGCTCGACGAAAAGAGATGGGAGAAGAGCGAGCAGAAGAAGTGAAGGACGAGAAAAAACCTCAAGGAGTAGCAACGACTCCTGAAGCGCTTTCTACAAAGTAACAAGAGACCTTAAGGACGGGAAGCCTTGCGGGGTCTCTTTTACCCAGTAATTTTAATTATGAATTTTAATTATGGCAAATAGGCACCTTTCAAGAAGTATTGTACTCCAAACTCTATTCGAGTTTGATTTTGATAATCAAAAAGAAGTCGCCATAGATGTCGATGAAGCATTAATTCGTAACACCCAAGAGTTCGCACCAGGCTTGGGTGATTTTTCTTTTACAAAACGTCTCATTGATACAATTGTCAGTAAGCGTAAAGAGCTCGATGACATTATCATAAAAGCAGCTCCCGAATGGCCTATTGAGAAAATCTCAGTGGTTGATAGAAATATCCTGCGACTTGGGCTCGCTGAGTTACTTTTCTCAGATAGGGAGGAGGTTCCTGCAAAAGTTGCAATTAATGAGGCGATTGAACTCGCTAAGACTTTTGGAGGGGAGAACAGTGGACGATTTGTTAACGGAGTATTAGGGGCAGTGTATAAAGAGCTTGGGGAGCCAGGGAAAGACGAGGTCTCAAAAAAGAAAAAGATTAAAGAAGTTCCGTATGAGGAGATGCCTATTGAGCGATTGGGAGGTGCGGTGGTCTATGCACAAGAAGGAGAAGAGATTTACCTTGCGCTTGTCCATGATGTGTTTGGGCACTGGACTCTTTCCAAGGGGAAGGTTGAGAAAAATGAAGAGATAAAACAAGCAACAATTAGAGAAATGAAAGAAGAGCTTGGGCTTGATGTAAAAATCATTAAGCGTCTTGGAGAGAATGAGTATATTGCAAAGGATCCAGAGATTGGAAAAAAACGAAAGCAGGTAATTTATTTCCTAGCAAAAGCACCGTATGCAGAAATAAAACTAGGAACATCTGGTGGACTTGATGACGCAAAATGGTTTAAGCTTTCTGACATTCTTGAACTTAATTTTTATGATGATATCCTCCCTATTATTACGAAAGCAATTAATGAACTGGTGAAGAAGGATAAGGAGTAGCTCGTCACCGATACAGATTATATGGTAAAAAGCATAAAAGAATTTGAAAAGAGACTCGGCGTCTCTTTTAACGATAGTAACGTCTTACGACAGGCGTTTACGCATCGTTCCTATATTAATGAACACAAGGAAGGTGGGCTTGAACACAATGAGCGTCTTGAGTTTTTGGGGGACGCGGTACTCGAACTTGCGGTAACAGACTTTTTATATAAAAAATATCCAGAGAGGACAGAGGGGGAGCTCACCGCATTTCGCGCAGCGCTGGTGAACACAAACTCACTGTCAGAGGCCTCAACTCTCCTTGAGGTAAATGATTTCCTGCTTCTTTCAAAAGGGGAGTCGCAAGACACGGGGCGAGCTCGACAGTATATTCTTGCAAACACATTTGAGTCCATTGTTGGGGCACTCTATCTGGACCAAGGGTACGACGCATCTGAAAAATTTATTGCTGACAATCTTTTTGGCCTTATTGATGAGATAGTTTCTAAACGTCTCTGGCAAGATTCTAAGAGTCTTTTTCAAGAGAAAGCACAGGAGAACGCAAGTGTGACACCACGGTATGAGCTTATTGAAGAGAAAGGTCCAGACCACGACCGCGAATTTGTTATTGGAGTATTCTTAAACAAAGACATGGTTGCCACAGGAAAGGGGCGCGCAAAACAAGAAGCAGAGCAAGAAGCTGCGAAAAATGCACTTGAGGTTAAAAATTGGTAGTAGTTACTCCAATCCACATATTTTTTTTGATATACTAGGAAACAATGTATTTAAAAGGCATAGAACTTTCAGGTTTTAAATCATTTGCAAAAAAAGGCGAGTTGGAATTTGTGTCGCCGATTGTTGCTATTGTAGGACCAAATGGCTCTGGAAAATCAAACGTCGCTGAGGCGTTTCGTTTTGTACTTGGTGAACAGTCTTTAAAATCAATGCGTACAAAGAAGGGCGAGGACTTGATTTGGGGAGGCTCAAACTCAATTGGTCGTGCAAACCGAGCTTCAGTGAAGGCGGTCTTCGACAACTCTTCCCGCTTGTTTGACATAGATTTTGATGAAGTCTCGGTAGAACGTGTGGTGCATCGAGATGGAGTAAACCAGTATCTGATTAATGGCGCACAAGTTCGGTTAAAAGATATTGCAGAGCTATTGGCAAGTGCAAACATCGGCTCAACAGGACACCATATTATTTCTCAAGGAGAAGCAGACCGTCTTCTCTCAGCAAGCATAAAGGAGCGAAGAGAGATGATTGAAGATGCACTTGGATTAAAGATTTTTCAATATAAAAAGAAGGAGAGCGAGCGGAAGCTTTCGCAGACAGAGGAAAACATTTCACAGGTCTCGTCACTCCGTAAAGAAATAGCACCACACATACGATTCCTAAAACGACAGGTAGAGAAAATAGAAAAATCAAAACAGATGCGCGAAGAGCTTAGTGAGCTCTTAAAAGAATACTTGAAACGAGAATCAGTGTACCTTTTGCATACAAAGAAAGAAATTATCTCAAAGAGAAGCGCGCCACAAGCAGCGCTTGGTACACTCGAGGCTGATTTAGCAGATGCACGAAGCGTACTCGAAAAAAACTCAGGTGAAGATGCACGCAGTAAGGATATTCTTGATGCAGAACGTCTCTTACGAGAAGTGCGCACCGAACGCGATGCGCTCTCTCGTGATATTGGACGTCTCGAAGGGCAGATTACGTTTGCGCAAAAACACGTGACTATTGTCTCAGGGGAGACAGTACCGCTCACTGATGTGCGGGGGCTTACGGCAGATATTGAGCATGTACTTACTGAAACATCAGTGCTTGTGGACGCACTTAATAAGGTGCGGAGTCTCTTTGGCTCATTTTTTGAAAAGCACGCCGCTAAAAAAGAAGAAGACGTAACCAGCCTTACTGAACTTGAGGAAAGTAAAAAGAAGCTCGAGGTACGGTTTTCTGAATTAGAAGCAAGAGAAAAAGATTACGCACAACAGTATAAGACATTACAAGATGAGCTTGAAGCGACGAAGGACGAGGGGCGGGACGCGGAGAGGGATGTATTCAAGATAACAGCTGAAAAGAATAAAATAGACGGTATTTTACGCGATTTAGCGCGTGATGAGGAGGTGTTGCAACAACTTGAGGCTGAGTTTAAACGAGATATGGAAGAAGGCGCTGTTCTTGGCGGGCGAAGTGTCCTTCAGTATGAATCGGTAGCGCTTTCGGAGGCCTCAATTTTAGAAGAAGTCCGGAGTGCACAAGAGGAACGGAAACGGACAATTGAGCGTATAAAGATACGAGTCGAGGAGCTCGGTGGCGGTTCGAGCGAGGAAATTCTAAAAGAGTATACCGAGGCATATGAGCGTGACCAATTTCTTGAAAAGGAGATAGCCGATTTAGAACAATCTGCCGAGACGCTTAAAGGACTCATTATTAACCTTGATGAAAAACTAGCATTGAGATTTAAGGAAGGAATTACAAAGATAAATAAAGAGTTTCAGCATTTCTTTGAGGTGCTCTTTGATGGAGGAACGGCGATACTCACGGTCATAGAACAAAAGAAGAAAAAGAAAGCGGATGACGTCCTTATGTCAGAAGAGGATATAGAGAGGGAGATTGAGTCAGAGGAAGATGTAGAGGCGGGAATTGATATTGGTATTATCCTTCCCCGTAAAAAAGTGAAGGGACTGCAAATGCTTTCAGGAGGGGAGCGCGCACTCACGTCAATCGCATTACTTTTTGCAATGAGTCAAGTCAATCCACCTCCATTTTTAGTACTTGATGAAACAGAAGCTGCACTTGATGAAGCAAACTCACGTAAGTACAGCGCGATGGTTAAAGACCTTTCACAAAAAACTCAGTTAATTTTAATTACACATAACAGAGAGACCATGTCAGTTGCGGGAGTGCTCTATGGAGTCACAATGGGCTCAGACGGAATATCAAAACTTCTTTCAGTAAAACTAGAAGAAGCAGTACAGGTCGCAAAATAGGAGTGGTGGTAGAAACAAGAACCGCCCGACGTATTACGGTACGTCGGGCGGTTTCTTCAAAGAGGACAGAAAACTTTCTGTATTTAAAGAGTGCTTTCTTGTTATTTTTTGGTCTCAACAGCCAATGATTTTTGAGAACAAAGATGGTGCATGAGCATGTCGGCTACAGCTGACTCCTCAGTGGACCCTTGCCCTTCGGGGCCAGTTACAGTGCCTTGCGTGACTCGTGGGTCGATCTCAGTTATTGATGCGCCGAAGCCACCTCGTTCAAGCTGTTTCACTTCGACGGTGGCAGAAACACACTCGAGACAATTGTGGTTACTGACTCTCCTGAGTGCCTCAGCATTAAATGGGACATAAGAAATAGAGAGTAACACGTATACCTTTTTAGGCATTGTAAAGACCTTTCAGGTTTCTAGGGACGGGTATCTATAATACTTATACCACATGATTTACTTTTTAGCAAAGGTAAACACGCCAGGTACCTGGCGTGTTTACTTCTTTTCTAAAACCCAGCACCAACAACCTAGACAGGCTTCCACGTAATCATCTTTTCATCGAGGTTTGCTTCTATGAGTTTCATTTTTATGGAATCACCAAGTTGGTATTTCTTTTTCTTTCGGTCTCCAATAACTGAGTATGTTTTCTTATCAAAAGAGAAGTAGTCGTCACCGAGGTCGCGCATGCGGATTAACCCCTCTGCTTTTGTTTTTGTTTCTTCAACAAAGACTCCAAACGTTGCTACGCCAGAGATAACTCCTTCAAATTCTTCGCCGATATGTTCGGTCATGTACTCAACTTGTTTGTATTTAATTGAGTCACGTTCTGCACCTGATGCCTCTGCTTCTCTTTGGGAAGACTCCAGCGCAATACGGTAGTAGGTTTTAAGCTCATCCTCAGGAATCTTTATTCCTTCAAGGTGACTCGCCATAATTCTGTGCACCATCATATCAGGGTACCTTCGAATTGGAGACGTGAAGTGTGTATAGTGTTTAAACGCAAGTGAGAAGTGCCCGATATTTTTCGTGGAGTAGATAGCTTTCGCCATTGAGCGAATTGTTGCGGTTGAAATCAGTTGTTCTTCTGGAGTTCCTTTAATTTCTTTAAGGAGTTTATTAATATCCCGTGAGTCGACTTCTCCGTCTTTAACCTCAAGATTGTACCCAATTGCCTTAAGGAATACCGCAAGCTCTTCTATTTTTTCTTGATTTGGCACATCATGAACACGGTAAATTGCCAACGTGTCACGGGCACCCTTGTTTCCAGCAAGGTCAGCAGTGTACTTGGCGACTTCTCGGTTCGCGAGTAACATAAAGTCCTCAATCATAACCATCGTCTCAACCCGTTGCTTCACTTTTACATCAATAGGTTTCCCTTTTTCATCAAGTATGAATTTCACCTCATCTCGTTCAAACGCAATAGAACCATCTTTGAAGCGTTTTTTTCGCAACGCTTTCCCGATAGATTCAAGTGTTTTAAGTTCTGTCACACATGGACCTGTCCCGGTATCAAGGACTGCTTGCGCTTCTTCATATGAGAAACGTTTATCTGAGTTTATGACGGTTCGTCCAAACCATCGTTTTTTTACTATTCCTTCTCCGTCTAACGTAACGATAGCTGAGAAGGCGAGTTTATCTTCATTCGGGTTAAGACTACAGACGTCATTAGAAAGCACTTCGGGAAGCATAGGAATAGTTCGGTCTACGAGGTAGATTGACGTACCACGGTGCTGAGCCTCTTCATCAATAGCGTCTCCCGGACGAACATAGTGGGTAACGTCTGCAATGTGGACTCCAACTTCAAATGTACCGTCGTCCATTTTTTTAAATGAGAGTGCGTCATCAAAGTCTTTTGCGTCAGCGGGGTCAATGGTAAATGTTGTCGTACCACGCATGTCTCGCCGACGTGCGATTTCTTCTTGGGATATCTCTCGGTGTTTCCCTATTTCTTCAGCGGCTTTTTCTACCGCAAGCGGGAAGTCAGTATCAAAACTATGTCCAAGAATAATGGCCTGCATCTCGGTCTCGTGCTCACCTTTTCTTCCAAGCACTTTAAGGATTGTGCCTTCGGGTTCTTTTTCTGGGTTACTCCATTCACTCAGTGAGACGAGTACTTTGTAGTTTTCTTTTACTGATTCATATCCAAAAGGGATACGAATGTTTACGTACATTCGCTTATCATCAGGAATAAGGTAAAAGTCTCCCGCTTTATTCTCAAGAACTCCCACAAACTCAGTACGGGCTCGTGTAATAACACTTACTACTTTTCCTTGTATTCGATTGTTTGTTTTTTCAGGGATAATCTGCACTGATACAGTATCGCGGTTAAGGGCGGTGTTAAGCGCTTCTTTTTGTATTTCTATATCCTCCTCGTGTCCCTCTGCGGTGATATAGCCGATTCCTCGTCCAGTGACACTGATGATTCCTTCGAAGATGCCTGTAGGTGTTGTATCATTCATACGTTAGGTTTAATGTTTCTGAGTATAGCACAAAATCTCATATTCATTGACGTAGTGGGTTACATCTAGTATATTAGGGCACATGTTAAAAATCAGATTAGCGCGCATAGGACGTAAGAATGACCCAACATTTCGAGTTGTGGTTACTGAGCATACCCGTGGACCTAAAAGTGGAAACCACCTTGAAATTCTTGGAAATTATAATCCAAAGATGGACAACACAACTATCAATGGTGAACGAGTCAAACACTGGATTTCAAATGGCGCGCAGGTCTCTGATACTGTACACAATATTCTTATTAAAGAAGGTGTAATCGAAGGTAAGAAAATTAACGTACTTCCTAAGAAGACTCCAATTATAAAAGAGAAAGATGAAACAGCAGAAGCACCAGCTCCGGAGGCAGAGCAGGAGATAAAAGAAGAGACTCCAGCTGAGGAAGTTTCTCCTGAAGAAACACCTGCAGTTGAAGAGGCTCCGACTGAAGAAGTGAAAGAAGAAGCTGTCGCAGAAGCTTCAGCAGAAGAGACCAAGTAAAGAAGAAGTGCAGTTGCTTGACTCATCAGTAGATTCTCATATAGTAAGGGAGGCATATTGGAAAGCGTTTTTTAAATTGCGCGACCGAGATGTTTTAACAGATTAGCTGAAAAGACATATGGAAAGAGACCGAGAATTTCTAGAGTACGTAGTAAAGACTCTTGTTGATTATCCTGACGATGTAAAGATTGAACGAGTTGTGGATGAGATGGGAGTGCTTTTAACGCTCGATGTAAGTCCCCAGGATATGGGAAAAATTATTGGGCGCTCAGGTAATACTGCAAAAGCGATTCGAACACTTCTTCGAGTTGTCGGTATGAAGAATGAAGCACGAGTTAATCTTAAAATAAATGAACCAGAAGGAGGTACTGGAGGAAACAGAGCTCCTCAGTCAGAAAACGCAGAAGTCTCTAACATCTCTAAATCAGTAGATGAGGCGATGGAAGATTTGAAACTATAGTTAGTAGGGTATAGTGTAGAAATTAAATAATTTCTTAACATCACAATCATACGATATATCGTATGATTGTGATGTTTTAGAAGGTGTACTTTTTTAAAAATTAGAAGGTGTACCTTTTTAAAAAAGAGTGCGTAGATAAAAAACAACAAACCTAGCGATATATCGCTAGGTTTGTTGTTAGAGCATGTTACGTACATGGTTTTAAGTCATATGGCTAGAAAAAAGACAAAACCCATGGTATCTTCAAACTACATATTTTGCTTTTAGAATACATTATGAATATCTTTGAAAGAGTTAAAAGACTTAATTTTCCATTCGGCGAATATGTTGTTGTTGGTGGCGGGGTTATGGAAGCATACGGGCTTAGAAATGCTGGAGATTTAGACATTGTTGTTGGTTCAGCTTTGTTTTAAAAACTAAGAGACTCTGGTTGGGAGGTAGACCTAAATTTTAAAGAAAAGTTTGATAGGATAAGGTTAATGCGTGAAGACGTAGAGATATTTTCTGACGTAGAGGGTGTTGATGAGGTTATCCCTGTACAAGAATTTATAGACAGAGCAAAAGTTATCCACGGCGTGCCGTTTATGAACCTAGAGGAGCTTTTAGCATTAAAGTGTTATAACGCACGAGACAAGGACATTGATGACATCACCCTAATGGAAGAATATTTAAAAAACAACACATAAGACTGAGATTATGCATTTTCATATCATTACATTATTCCCCGAGAGCATTGAAGGCTATCTTGAGAGCTCTATTCTTGGTCGTGCCCAAAAAGATAAAAAAATAAAAATTTCATATTATAATCCTCGTGATTTTACAAAACTCAAAAACAAACGAGTAGACCAAAAGCCCTATGGCGGTGGTCCTGGTATGGTCATTGAGGTAGCTTCCGTCGTTTCCGCAGTAGAGAAGGCGATTGGAAGAAAGAAAAATGTACTGGTTGTATTTTTCTCTCCGGGCGGAGAGCAGTTTACGAATACGCATGCACGCACATACATAAAGAAATACAAGCATGTCGTATTTATCTGCGGTCATTACGAAGGAGTCGATGCACGAGTAAAGAAGATTTTTAACGCAAAAGAGATATCAGTAGGACCATTTGTGCTCACCGGAGGAGAGCTTCCCGCAGCACTCGTGATAGATGTTATGGCACGACAAATCAAAGGAGTCCTTGGGAGTTTTGAATCACTTGAAGAAGAACGAGTAAGTAATAAGGATTCTTATACACGCCCAGAGGTGTTTATACACAAAAAAAAGAAATATGTGGTCCCCGAGGTCTTACTTTCAGGACACCATAAGAATATTGAAGCCTGGAAAAAGGGGGAGAAATAACTTTGACACACTCCATAATAGTGGTATGGTAGTTAGTGGAAGGTACTTTGCAACAAGTATCAATGTTAACAGCGGAAGAGGGGGCTTCAATGCCTAGTACTAAGGATAATGAAGAAAGTCGCGGATTAACCAATCTTTCTGAAACACCACGGCGGGCGAGAGACGGTGAGATTTCTCTTGGTCGCTTCCTTGGGGACACCACGACAACATTGGCTGGGGGGATGGGTATTAACAACCTGCAACCCAGACAAGAAATGTCGCCGGGTCTTGTCTTGACTATAAAGAGGGGGCTTCCGGGATTTGTGCTCGTTGGTTGCCGAGAAAAGAGGCGTTGGTAGGAATTCTGAGATTTTTTGAATATGGGGCTTAAGCGTATACGCTTAAGCCCCATTAACATTATGCACAGCTCACTTGTTTCAGAAATTTGACAGATTTTACTCCATCAGGTACTATATTTTCTAATACGTTATACTGACAGGATTGAGTACCGAATTTCTTCTTTTCATACGTTAATAGGTGTGCTCGGGCAGTACACACTTTTATATGCACAGCATATGATTCCAGCGCTCGGATGTCATGAGAGTTAACGCTCAGACGCCACTCGCTTGAAATTATTAATCAATTACATACAGAATCGAAAATAATCTTCTTTTATGAAGTTTATCTTCGTGTGTATTATTTTTTTGTTTTTAATCCCACACTCACGTCGCTATGTTAAACACAACGAAGAAGAAGACGTTTGGTCGGTATAAAGAACCACGAGTTGAGTATCCTCATTTTATTGAGGCACAACTCGATTCTTTCCGAACACTCATAGAAGATGGTATAAAAGATATTTTTAAAGAATTTTCTCCTATTAAAGATTATTCTGAAAAGAAATTTGATCTCGAGTTTATAAAGATTGAATTTGGGAAACCAAAGTACAATGAATATTTTGCAAAAAAGAACATGCTTACGTACGAGGCCCCGCTTCGTGCAGTAGTATCGCTTAAAAATAAGACTATTGGGGGAACGAAAGAACAAGAAATCTTTTTGACAGATTTCCCAATCATGACTGACCACGGTACGTTTATTATCAACGGAGTTGAGCGTATCATTGTCCCACAGCTTGCCCGTTCTTTTGGTGTATTTTTTAGCACAAAAGAAACTAAAGGAAAGAATTATTTTGGTGCGAAGATTATCCCTGCTCGAGGAGCATGGGTTGAGATAGAGAGTGAAGCTGATGGTGCTATTTACGTAAAAATAGACCGAAAACGAAAATTCCCTGTAACGTCATTGCTCCGTGTTATGGGCGCTACATTTGATAAGGACATGTATGACCTTTTCAAGCATAACCCTCATGCAAAAGAGGTTCTTGACGCTACATTTGAAAAAGATACCGCAGAGTCCGTAGATGAATCATTTATAGAGATTCATCGAAGACTTCGAGATGGAGACCTTGCTACCGCAAAAAACGCTCGAGAGCATATCGAGTCTATTTTTAGTGCAGACCGATATGACCTTTCAAAAGTAGGACGACGTCACTTTAATCAACGATTTGGTATGAGTATTAACGGTAAAGAGCTTGACCGTCAAACTATTTCGCTTGATGACCTCGTACGTATCGTCTCAAACATCATTACACTTAATAACACTCCAGGTTCAGCGCCTGACGACATCGACCACTTAGGATTCCGTCGTGTCCGATACATTGGAGAGTTACTCCAGCAAAAAATCCGAGTTGGAATGAGTCGTATGAAACGAAACATTCAAGACAGAATGTCGACTGTCGAAGCAGAAACAACACTACCAATCCAGTTCATCAACCCACGACCGTTTCAAGCTGCAATTAAAGAATTCTTTACCACAAACCAGCTTTCACAGTTTATGGCTCAGCAGAATATCCTTTCTGAGGTTGAGCATCTTCGACGTCTTTCAGCGCTCGGTCCGGGAGGACTTACTCGTGAGCGAGCTGGTTTTGAAGTCCGAGACGTGCATCCTTCTCATTATGGACGACTCTGTCCTATTCATACCCCTGAAGGTCCAAACATTGGACTGATTCTTAACCTTGCAACACACGCCCGCATCAACGAGTTTGGAATTATTGAAACACCATACTCAAAAGTTGAAAATGGAAAGGTGACAAAAGAAATTATTTATATTCACGCACTTGAAGAAGAAAAACGAAAAATCGCGCATGCTGCGACCCCATACAACGAAGAAACAGGCTTGATTGAGGAGGATGTTGTTGAGGTTCGACTTGCAGGAGAACCAACACTTATTAAACGAGAGGACATTGAGCTTATGGATATTGCAACTAACCAGGCATTTTCTATAGCACCATCAATGATTCCATTCCTTGAACACGATGATGCAAACCGAGCACTCATGGGTTCAAACATGCAGAAACAGGCTACGCCCTGTATTCTTCCCGAAGCACCAATTATTGCAACAGGAATTGAAGAGCAGGTAGCACGAGACTCAGGACGACTTATTTATGCAACTGAAGCGGGAGAGGTTACCTATGTTGATGCTCAAAAAGTTATCGTAACGGGTGCGAAAGGAGCATCAGAGTATCCGTTAATTAACTACTTTAGAACAAACGACTTCTCAGCATTCCATCACCGACCAGTAGTTTCAGTGGGACAGAAAGTAAAGAAAGCAGAATTACTTGCAGACAACGCTTCAAGTGACCAGGGACAAGTAGCACTCGGACAAAATATTCGTGTAGCATTTATGTCATGGTCAGGGGCTAACTATGAGGATGCGATTGTTATTTCAGAACGATTGGTAAAAAATAGCCGATTCACCAGTATTCACGTTGAGGAGTTTAGTGTGAGTGTTCGTGACACGAAGCTTGGTCCTGAAGTCACGACACACGACATTCCAAACGTAGGGGAGACAAAACTCAGAAACTTGGATGAAGAGGGAATTATTATGATTGGAGCAGAAGTGCGACCTGGAGACATTCTTGTTGGTAAAGTAACTCCAAAAGGAGAAACACAACTAACTCCAGAGGAGCGACTCCTCCGGTCTATTTTTGGAGAAAAAGCAAAAGACGTTAAAGACACCTCACTTCGAGTAGAGGGAGGTAAACGAGGGCGAGTGACTGGGGTAAAGATTTTTTCTCGAGAAAATGGAGACAATCTTGATTCTGGAATTATAAAGAAGATTCATATTGAAGTGGCACAACTTCGAGCAATTTCTGTTGGAGATAAGATGGCTGGACGACATGGAAACAAGGGTGTTATTTCACGAATTCTTCCTGAAGAGGATATGCCATATGGGGAAGACGGAGAACCAGTAGATATCATTTTGACACCGCTTGGAGTTCCTTCTCGTATGAACCTTGGACAGATTCTTGAGCTTCACTTAGGACTTGCCGCACACACGCTTAATTATCAAGCAATCGTTCCTCCTTTTGCGGGAGCAACGGGGGAGGAGATTGAGGTAGAGCTTGAAAAAGCAGGATTTAGTAAGACCGGAAAGATAAAACTTAAAGACGGGCGAACAGGAGAATCTTTTGACCAAGATATTGCTGTTGGGTATATGTATATCCTTAAACTACATCACATGGTTGAAGACAAGATTCACATGCGATCTATTGGTCCATACTCTCTTATCACGCAACAGCCACTTGGTGGTAAAGCTCAAGCTGGAGGACAGCGGTTTGGAGAAATGGAGGTCTGGGCGCTTCTTGGATACGGAGCAGCGTATACGCTTCGTGAAGTCCTTACGATTAAATCAGATGATATCGTTGGACGTTCAGCAGCATTTGATGCAATTGTTAAAGGAGAAAAGATTGGTCTTCCTCAGACACCAGCATCATTTAACGTGTTGCTGAAGCATTTACGAGGACTCTCACTTGATGTCGAACTTATTAAAAACGATAACGAGACTAGCGAATAGATATGAAACGAGATACACACAATACACATAACTTTGACGCAATTGCTATCAAACTCGCAAGTCCTGAGCGGATTTTAGATTGGTCATACGGAGAGATTACAAAACCAGAAACTATTAACTACAGAACACAGCGAGCAGAAAAAAACGGACTCTTTGATGAGAAGATTTTTGGTCCTGAGAAAGACTTTGAGTGTTACTGTGGAAAATACCGCGGTATTAGATTTAAAGGTATTATCTGTGAGAAATGTGGCGTAGAAGTAACCCGTTCTATTGTCCGACGTGAACGAATGGGGCATATCGAGCTTGCTACTCCCGTGTCACACATTTGGTTCCTTCGAGGTATTCCTTCACGAATTGCACTTATTCTTGGACTTTCTGCAACTGACGTTGAAAAGGTGGTTTACTTTGCAGGCTACATCATTACTAAAGTAAATGATAATGAAAAAGCACGATTTTTTAAAGAATTAGATACTGAATACAAGACAAAACTAAAGACAGCAACTGACACAAAAACAAAGACAAAACTAAAAGAACTCTACACAAAAACAAAAAAAGAAATTGATTCAATCTCTGAAGGAAGTGTGCTTGATGAAGTTTCTTATCATACGCATTCTGTTAAATTCGGAGGCCTTTTTGAAGCTGAGATTGGAGCAGAGGCTATTCATAAAATCTTCAAAAACCTTGACCTTGAGAAGCTTGCGGTAACACTTGAAGAGCGACGTGAGAAAGCGGGAGCAGTTGAGCGCGTTAAACTTAACAAACGACTTTCACTTATTCACTCAATGATTAACGCAAAGGTTCGCCCTGAGTGGATGTTTATGGTTCGTATTCCCGTAACACCTCCAGCACTTCGACCGATGGTTGCGCTTGAAGGAGGACGACACGCATCTTCTGATGTGAACGATCTCTACCGACGAGTTATTAACCGAAACAACCGACTGAAGAAACTTATCGATATTCATGCGCCAGATGTAATCCTTCGTAACGAAAAAAGAATTCTACAAGAGGCGGTAGACGCACTGCTTGATAACTCAATTCGACACGGAAATACTGCATTTTCAGCGATGAGTCAGTCTCAACGACGACCGCTTAAATCACTGTCTGATTACCTTAAGGGAAAGCAAGGATACTTCCGAGGAAACCTTCTTGGTAAACGTGTTGATTACTCAGGACGTTCTGTAATTGTGGTTGGTTCAAATCTTAAGCTTGACGAATGTGGACTTCCAAAACACATGGCGCTTGAACTCTTCCGCCCATTTGTTATTTCACAACTTCTTGAAAAAGAACTCGCGTACAACATTCGTGGTGCTGGCCGGTTGATAGATGACGGTATCCCTGAAGTATGGGCGATTCTTGAAGATGTTATTAAAGGCAAGCACGTACTCCTTAACCGAGCTCCAACACTTCACCGACAAGGAATTCAAGCGTTCCGACCTACACTTACTGAAGGTAACGCTATCCAGATTCACCCACTTGTATGTCCTGCGTTCAACGCTGACTTCGATGGAGACCAAATGGCCGTGCACGTACCACTTTCTGACGAAGCACAGCTTGAGGCAAAGGAGATTATGTCTGCTAACAAGAACGTATTGAAGCCAGGTAGTGGTGAAGTAGTCACAAGTCCCCGACAGGACATTATTCTCGGATGTTACTGGATGACTAAAGTTGTTGTCGGTGAAAAAGGAGAAGGTAAATATTTTCCAACGCCAAACAACGCAATTACTACACATGACTTTGGGTCAGTTGGTTTCAGGGCTTTAATTAAAGTTCTCCCAACAAGCAGTAAGAAGTATGAAGAATTCAATGGAGAGGTTTTTGAGACAACTGTAGGGCGTCTGCTTTTTAACAGCGTGCTCCCAAGTGACTATCCGTTTATTAACGATGAGATGACCGGTAAAAAGATGTCACTGCTCGTTGAGAACCTCATTGAGCGATACGGAATCTCAGAGATTCCACACATCCTTGATAAGATTAAAGAATTTGGATTTAAGTATGCAACATATTCAGGAATCACGTGGAGTCTTTCAGATCTCGTTATTCCAAAAGAAAAAAAAGAGATTATTACTGCGGCACGAATTAAGAGTGAGGAAATTATTTCTCAGTTTAACAACGGACTTCTTTCTGCGGTAGAGCGACACCGAATGTCGGTTGAGGTTTGGCTTAAAGCAAAAAATGACATTGAAGTGCTACTCCCCATAGTGCTTGATCCAAACGGTTCTATGAACGACATGCTTGTCTCTGGTGCTCGAGGTTCTATTGGACAGCTTTCCCAGATGGCTGGAATGAAGGGACTTATCCAAAATCCTAAAGGGGAAACAATCGAATTCCCAATCGTCGCTTCTATGAAGGAGGGGCTATCACCGATTGAATACTTTATTAACACGCATGGTTCACGAAAGGGTATGACTGACACCGCGCTACAAACTGCGAAAGCTGGGTATTTAACCCGACGACTCTTCGATGTTGCGCAAGATGCCATCATCTCAGAGGCAGACTGTAAAACAAAAGAGAGTGTATGTATTACACGAGAAAGTGCGTCAGGAATCCAAGTCTCAGTAGCACGTGATATTTCAGGACGATATCTTGCAGAAGATGTCGCTGACGAAAAAGGCGAAGTACTATACAAAAAAGGTGCGCTTATCCGAAACGCAGAGGCACGCAAAATAGAAGATGCGGGAGTAGAAGAAGTCTTCGTGCGGTCTCCAATGACCTGTAAGTCAGTGCATGGAATCTGCCAGACATGTTATGGAATTGACCTTTCTAAGAGTGAGCTTGTTGATATTGGTGAGGCTGTAGGAACAATTGCTGCGCAAGCTATTGGAGAGCCAGGTACTCAGCTTACAATGCGTACGTTCCATGCCGGAGGTATCGCCTCAGCTGGAGGAGACATCACCCACGGCCTCCCTCGAGTAGAAGAAGTATTTGAAAAACGATCTCCAAAAAACCCTGCGGTGATTGCACGTGTCGGAGGAGTTATCTCAGAAATTCGAGAAGAAGACAAAGAGCAAATCCTTACAATTCTACCTGACGAGGGAAGTAAAAATACAAAGAAGAAAGATGTTGAGTATCCTATTCACTTCCTGCGAACACTTAATGTGAAAGAAGGTGACCATGTAGAGAAGGGACAAATCATAACTGATGGTTCAGTAGATATTGCAGACCTCTTTACGTATGCCGGAAAGGAGATGGCTCAGAAATATATCATTACTGAAGCAACAAAGATTTATGAACTTCAAGGTGTGACCATTTCACGAAAACACATTGAGATTATTGTGAAGCAAATGTTTTCTCGTCGAAAGATAAAGACGCAAGAAGATTCTATCCTTACCACAGGAGATATTGTGGAAGAGGCAGAATTTGTGACTGAAGTTAACAGGGTTAAGGATGCAGGAAAAACCGTTCCAACAGCAGACGCGCTTGTATTTGGAATTACCGAAGTTTCTCTTTCACGAAAGAGTTTCCTTTCAGCATCTTCATTCCAACACACAACCCGTATCCTCATTAATGCGTCAGTCCGTGGAAGTATTGATACACTCCGAGGGCTCAAGGAGAACGTTATTATTGGACGTTTGATTCCAGCAGGAACAGGGTTTAAGGGAAGTCCTAAGGCAGAGATGATTGAATCACTACGAAAAAGCACACGAGGTGGTGAAGATACCGAAGAAGAGGCGTAATATAAAAACATACGTAGGACACACGTACGTGTGCGTACCTACCATACATATATGCTTTCTCCCGTAGAACAAATAAAGGAGCGACTCTCTATTGTTGAGGTTGTTTCTTCGTATATTAAGCTTGATAAGGCTGGGAAAAACTATAAAGGACTGTCGCCTTTTAGTAATGAAAGAACTGCATCGTTTTACATCTCTCCTGAACGAGAGATGTATTACTGTTTTTCAACAAACCAAGGAGGTGACATCTTCACCTTTGTTGAAAAGATGGAAGGGGTTGATTTTGCGGGGGCATTAAAAATACTTGCAGATAAGGCGGGTGTTGAATTGGTGCACGAAAGTAAAGAGGTTCGAGATAAACGAACTCGGCTCTATGACGCGCTTAAGAAAGCCGAGTCTCTCTACGGACTCTACATACAACAAGAGACGCCGGTAAAGGAGTATCTTTTTGGAAGAGGAATTACTGAGGACTCAATCAAGCATTTTGGTATCGGGTACGCAAAAAATGACTGGCAGTGCCTCTATGAGCACTTAAAGAAAGATGAGTACACTGAACAGGACATCATGGATGCGGGTCTTTTAAAGAAAGCAGCGGTACAGACAGAAAACAATACATCTAAAGGGAGTACGGACAGATACTACGACACGTTTAGAGGGAGAGTCATGTTTCCAATTCGAGACAGCGCGGGAAGAACTATAGGTTTTTCAGGAAGAATCTTGCCTGCGTATGACGATGGAAAGACAGGGAAATATATCAACAGTCCAGAAACAGCGCTCTACAATAAATCAAAGATATTGTATGGGTATGACTTAGCTAAGGGAGGAATTAAAAAATTTAATTTCTCAGTACTTGTAGAAGGGCAGATGGACGTGGTGATGAGTCACCAGGCTGGGTACCCAAATACCGTTGGTGTCTCAGGAACTGCACTAACACATGGGCAATTGACGCTTCTTAACCGCCTTTCAAAAAATATCGTGATGGCGTTTGATGCTGACAGGGCAGGGGTTGCTTCAGCTGGAAAAGGTGCGGCGCTCGCGCTTTCTATGGGTATGGATGTTAAAATAGCTCGACTTCCTAGAGGCGTAGACCCCGCGGACTTAATAAAAGAAGATAAGAATAAGTGGAAGGAAGCCATTAAAAATTCAGTACATATTGTCGAATTTCTCATCGCGCAAATAAGAAGTGAGGGGTATGATGACCGGAAATTTAAACTCGAAGTCCAGAAAACAGTACTTCCTTTTGTTGCACAGATTAAAAACTCGATAGACCAAGATCATTTTGTGCAGATTGTGGCACGTGCGATTGGTACCTCGGAAGAGGTTATACGCGCTGAGGTAGAACGGACTCAAAGTACAAAGGAGCATACGTCTGTTGCCGTTACAGAAGTGGAGCCAGAGAAAAAAGAAGTGCAACACAGAGAGTCAGCAGAAGAAAAATTAGCACAGATAATTCTTTGGCAACAGTCAATTAAAGAACCGTCAGTTGATGTTGAAGCGTTAAAGAATTCTTTTGAGGCGGTGGTTGGGAAGGATCAGATGAAGCAAATGCTCGAAGGAGACAACCCGCAGATACAACAAAATATTTTTAAAATTGAATTACTATATGACGAAGACAAGCAGTTACAGGAAGATATTGATGAATTATTCCATCACCT
This sequence comes from Minisyncoccota bacterium, assembly GCA_040876885.1. Lineage (GTDB taxonomy): Bacteria > Patescibacteriota > Minisyncoccia > Phycocordibacterales > JABMNX01 > JABMNX01. The sequence goes on from JBBDOU010000002.1 coordinate 31,660, forward strand.
GACCTATCGGCTGACTAAGCAAGAACTCACCGACACAATGGAAGCATTACGGAAAGCAGAAGTAAGCGGAGACAGTGACGAGTCATCTAAACTTTTGAAAAAGAGTCAGGAAATTGCTGAGAAATTAAAAAAGTTTATAAAAGGAATAGAGAAGAAAGTGGATATATAACAGTACAGACATAGTAATTTTTAAAAGAAACGTGTAACATAAGATAATAAAAAAGTATGGGTACAAAAAAGAAAACAGTTAAAAAAACGGCAAAAAAGACAGTAAAGAAAGCACCGAAAAAGAAGAAAGCGCCCGCAAAGAAAAAAACAGTAAAGAAAGCACCTAAAAAGGTGGTCAAGAAACCTGCCAAGAAAGCGCCCGCAAAGAAAAAGGCTGGGTCAAAAAAGAAGGTAGTGAAGAGGAATAGTAAAAAGAGCATGGAGGCTAAAGCTGAGAAGCTTATCCTTAAAGGGCGCGATCGTGGATATGTGACGTATGACGAAATCCTTAAAGAATTTCCCAAGATTGAAGAAGATGTATTTTTCCTTGAGGAAATGTATGAGCGATTCTCGGTAGCAAGTATTGATATTTTAGAAGGAGGTGGGCTTATGGGCGGAAAAGAGGGGGATGATGAGCTTATGACTAAAAAGAACCTGTACCGACGTACTGATTCTTCATATGACTCGATTCAGATGTATTTGCGAGAGATTGGGCAGTACCCACTCCTTAACGCACAAGAGGAGCGTGACTTTGCAAAACGGATTGTTGATGGTGATATTGAAGCAGTAAACTTGCTCGCACGGGCAAACCTTCGCCTCGTTGTTTCTATTGCAAAGAAATACGTTGGACGAAGTCCAGACCTCACCCTTCTTGACCTTATTCAGGAAGGAAACATTGGACTCTTTAAAGCTGTCGATAAGTTTGACTACACAAAAGGGTACAAGTTTTCAACGTATGCAACATGGTGGATTCGTCAGGCAATTACACGTGCACTTGCAGACCAGTCACGGACAATTCGTATCCCCGTACACATGGTTGAGACAATTGCTAAGTACAAACAGAAAGTTCGTCAGTTAAGTCAGGACCTTGGACGAGACCCACTTCCAGAAGAAATTGCAACTGAGATGGGGCTTGATGTAGAAAAGATTCACAATATTGAAAAAATTAACCACGATACCGTTTCACTTGAGACTCCAGTGGGGGATGAGGGAGAAGACAAATCAACCCTCGGAGACTTTATCGCAGACGATAAGATTCTTTCTCCTGATCAAGAGTCAGCACAAAGAATTCTTGCTGACCAAGTAAAGGAGATTCTTGGTGAGCTTTCTCCAAAAGAGCGAAAGATTCTTGAAATGCGTCACGGACTTGAGGATGGTATTTATCACACGCTTGAAGAGGTAGGAAAAGAGTTCGGAGTGACACGAGAACGTATTCGACAGATTGAAGCAAAAGCGCTTGAAAAGATACGAAACCACGACCACGCAAACCAGTTGCGGAACTACTAGGTAAAAGCACAGGAAAAGAAAAACACGCCACCCATGTGGCGTGTTTTGAGTTTAAGAGAGGTGTTCTTTTTTGAACTTTCTCCACAGTGGCATAAAGTCCTTTTTAAAGACCGCCATGAGCACCTTATCAACGTATTTGCCCTCAGCAAAATGCTCTTTTTTGAGCACCCCTTCTATATGATACCCGCATTTTTCACTGTATCGCCGTGAACGTTTGTTGAATGCAAAAACATTTGAGCAAACTTTACGAAGGTTGAGGGTATTAAAAGCATAGTTAAGTAAGACCATTTTTGCTTCAGTACCGTACCCGTTACTCCAGCAGTCTTTTTCACCAATAAGTGCACCGGTGACGGCTGTGCCGTTCTTATGGTCAATATTGTGAAGTCCCATTGTGCCTATTGGCCGGTCTCCCTCTACGAGGCATATCATGAGTACAACATTTTCATGGATTCTTTTATGTAGACTTTCAATCCACGCTTCTTCTTCAGCTTCCATTGCAGGAAGGCATCTGTCCAGGTATTGGTAGACCGAAGGATCATTCACCCAACACGTCAGAAGCGGTGTATCTTCACGGAGTATTGGACGAAGGTAGACTCTCTGTGCTTCTAAGAACCGTACTCTATTTTCTTTTTCCACGACAAACTCCTCTTGTTAAAGAACTATTCAGGGTGCTAAACAAAAAACCTCAGGCTTCTGTTCAGCCGAGGTTTTTCTGTGTAGGAGTTTCTTTATATGATTTAAGAAGATACAAACATACCACGGCTGAATACAAACGTTTTTGCATATACAGGGGAGATAAGCCCTGTTGCAAAACAGCCCATGTCTTTCATATTCATTTGTGTATGGTTATATTCCATAATACTTTTATATATTGGTTACGTGAGTATGTCAAGTAACACGTATCAGTAGTTTCTTTTGCTATACTTACACTCATGGCAGAATCAGCTACATTTAACACACTCTATAAGAAGCTTAATCCTGAGCAAAAGAAGGCTGTAGACGCTATCGAGGGGCCTGTAATGGTCGTTGCAGGGCCTGGAACAGGGAAGACGCAGATTCTTACCCTTCGTATAGCGCACATCATTAAAAAGACCGATACGCCACCTGATGCAATCCTCGCACTCACCTTTACTGAGTCGGGCGTATTTTCAATGCGGAAGCGCCTTGTTGAGATAATAGGAAGCGCAGCATATCGGGTGCGGATTCATACATTCCACGGATTTTGTAATGATGTTATCAAAAGATTCCCTGATGAGTTTCCACGAATCATTGGTTCTGAAAACCTTACTGATATCGACAAACTCACGATGCTTCGCACAATTATTTTAAATTCCTCTCTGAGTAAGTTAAAACCGTTTGGAGATAATTTTTATTACCTAAATCCTATTCGTTCAAAAATAGGGGAGTTAAAGCGGGAGTACATTACACCAGAGCAGTTTGAAGCGTCCAGTAAGGAGGAGGAAAAAGCGTTCAAGAGTCTTGATGATTTGTATTATGAAAGTGGAAAGCATGAAGGGAAGATGCGTGGGAAGTATCAAGCATGGGAGAAGCAGATAGAAAAAAATAAAGAACTTGTAGAAGTATATAAACTCTATGAAGCACAGCTTCGGTTTGAGAAACGCTACGATTATGAGGATATGATTGTTGAGGTAATTAGCTCACTTGAAAAAAATAGTGACCTACTCTTGCGACTTCAGGAGGAGTATCACTATATCCTTGCTGACGAACACCAAGATGCAAACTTCTCACAGAACAGACTTCTTGAATTACTTGCAAGTTTCCACGACAACCCAAACCTGTTTATTGTGGGCGACGAGAAACAGGCTATTTTTCGATTTCAAGGAGCGACACTTGATAATTTCTCTTACTTTAAGACATTGTATCCGTCTGCTGAAGTCGTGATGCTCTCAGTCGGGTATCGCTCTCACCAAACAATTCTTGACTCAGCGCATAGCCTTATATCAGAAGAGTCCTCAGAACATATCCCACTTACTTCGTTTATAGGAGATGGAGGCAAGGTTTCGGTTCGCTCTTTCTCAAAAGAAGATTTTGAACATGCGTTTCTTACACACGACATAAAACAGAAGCTTGATAGAGGAGTGCCACCGCACGAGATTGCAGTGCTCTACCGCACCAATAGAAATGCTGATGCACTGATGAGGATGTTTGAAAAAGCCGACATTCCTTTTGTTGTGGAATCAGATCAGAACGTTTTGCATGACGCAGACATGCGTAAGCTTATCTTACTCTTCCGTACCGCAGGAGATATTGGAAACGATGCACTCCTACTACAGGCACTTCATATAAACTTCCTAGGAATAGAGATGCTCGATATCTATAGACTTATGCAATATGCGCGAAAAGGTCGTACTAATCTGTACGACATACTCAAGAGTAAAAAAGAACTCACCAATGCACGGGTAGAAGATGTTTCAGAACTGCATGAGCTCTATATGAGTATACGCTCGTGGTCTGAGTCAGGGCACAACACTACCGCACTTGAGTTTTTTGATACCATCGTAAATGAATCTGGGTTCCTTAAGTACGTACTCTCACTTCCTCAAGCTGCTGACAAGCTTGATAAGCTCACGAGTTTTTTCCATGATATACAGATGCTTTCAGGTGCGCATAAAGATTGGCGCCTCCCAGAGCTCCTTGACTATCTTGTGATGCTCGAGGAGCACAACATCGTGGTGAAGAAAGAGTCTAGGATTTCAGTACCCAAAAGCGTACGGCTTATGACTGCACATAAGTCAAAGGGGTTAGAGTTTGATTTTGTCTATATTGTTGGTGCTCGTGATACACACTGGGGAAACAGGCGAGACATTAACCATTTCAAAGGACACAGCGCGACTGCAGTCGACACAAACGCAGAAGAGCGACGCCTCTTTTATGTGGCGCTCACTCGCGCTCGGCATGGCGTCGCTATCAGTTATGCTCGTGAAAATGAAGGTGGGCGACAGCAACTCCCAGCTCAGTTTATTGAAGAGATTAATCCACAGTACCGGCAAGAGGAGTCCATGGAGTCTTTTGAGAAAGAGATTCATAAAGAAGCGCTCTTTAAGAAAAAAGAAAATACCTCGATTCCGTCAATTTCAGACAAAGCATTTCTTAATCAGCTTTTTATAGAGCAGGGCCTTTCAGTAACCGCGCTTAATAATTTTCTTAAAAGCCCGTGGCAGTATTTTTATGCGAACCTTTTACGGGTTCCGGCTGTGCCCAGCAAGCACCAACTGTATGGTATCGCAATCCACGCTGCGCTTAAATACTATTTTGACTCCTTTAAAGAAGGAAAAGATATCGGAGAGAAAAAATTGTGTGCGGTGTTTAATGAATCACTTCGCCGTCAACCAATGACCGATATAGAGTACGAAGAATCTCTTGAAAAAGGTACCGCATCGCTTTCTGGATATTATAATCATTATAAAAACACATGGGGGAGTACGATTTTAAATGAGTTTATGGTGAGTGTTGACCTCCCGCTTGAGATACCAGAATTGCCCACGATTAACGTAAGAGGAATATTTGATAAAGTTGTCATCGAGGGAGACACAGTCACCGTCGTTGACTACAAGACAGGAAAACCAAAAACTCGTGGGGAAATAGAGGGAAGTACAAAAGATTCAAATGGAGATTATAAACGACAGCTCGTGTTTTATAAACTTCTTTTAAGTCTTCACAATAATGGGCAATATACCATGACGCACGGAGAGATAGAGTTTGTAGAACCTGATGTAAAAGGGAAGTACCACAAAGAACGTTTTGAAATAACCGATGAGGATGTTGAAGTCCTTAAAGCAGAAATACGTGATGCTTCAGAGAGCATTCTTAGTCTTGATTTTTGGGAGAAGCCCTGTGACCCTTCTGTTTGCAATTTCTGTGAACTACGAGAACTATTGATGTAGCGCCTCTTTATCTTGGTTTGTTAGTTAGGGACAACAGGAACTGTTGTATCTCCCGAATCATTTAAAAGTGTCTCTATAACTCGTCGCATAGCCTCAATTGGTTGCGATCCTTCTATTGGCGCTTGCTGATCTCCGACAAAGATAACATTGTGTGGGGTTCCTCGCCCTCCCGCTGCAATAACTTCATCAAATTGTGACTGTACTTTTTCTGTGTACCGTCCTGAATCAACACATGATTGGAGTGCTACAGGGTCTAGTCCAACATCGCTTGCAATAGTAGCGAGCTGGTTTAGGTTAAGTCCGTTATTTGAGGGGGTTACTTCGAAGAGCCTATCAGCATAGTCCCAGAATCCTTGGTTACCTCCAAGCTCAGCAGCACATTCTGTTGCCTCAGCCTCTTTTGCCGCCTTTGAGTGGAGTTGTGTTATCGGGAAGTGTCGATATATCCATGCTACATCGCCACTCGCTCCGTACTCATCAATTATTGTATGAAGCACCGCATGGTATTCCTTACAGAACGGACATTCAAAATCTGAGTACTCAACAATTACTATCTTAGCATCAGGGTTACCAAGTATATGGTCATCAGCAGAAGGTGCGGGAACACGGCGCTCCGTTTCTGTACCGAGTGTCGCGGGGGACGTAGTATTGTTTGCAAAATAAAGTGAGCCGGCGATAAGTGCTCCCGCTATTATTATAGCGACCGGGATAGTGTATTTCCTACTCGGCTCGTTTCGTTCTGAGGAATCTCGTGTTTCTCCTTCGTTTGTGTAGTTGTCCATGTTTATAAGCAGTAATTAAATAATGTAGGATTAGTGTATCATATATAGGTTAAGCAAAACATATGGACATATTCTCTGGATTAATATTAGGCGCAGTGCAGGGACTTACTGAGTTTCTGCCCATTTCTTCTTCAGGGCACCTTATTTTGGTGCGCGAAGTACTTGGTATCCAGACCGAGTTTGGACTCTCAGTGGACGCAGTATTACAGCTCGCAACATCGCTCGCAATTCTCCTTTATTTCTGGCGTGATTTCTGGGGTATAGCAGTGTCTGCATGGAATTGGCTTCGTGGACATACAATTCCTTCAAAAGATGGGATTCTCCTCGGAGCGCTTGCTATCGGTACTATTCCTGCGGTGATTCTTGGACTCCTCCTTGAAGATATGATGATGACCTCTTTCAGAAACGTCGAACTTGTCGCGTGGACACTCCTTCTTGGCGCCGCACTTTTTTGGGTTGCTGAAAGACTTTCAAAAAAGACACAAGACCTCAATCTTAAACGTGGGTTTTGGATTGGGATGTTTCAATCGCTCGCACTTATTCCTGGGATGTCGCGCTCAGGGGTCACTATAGCGGGAGGACTGCTGTTAGGACTTTCTCGTGAAGAGGCGACACGATTTGCATTTATGCTTGGTTTCCCAATTATCTTTGGTTCTGGTATGAAGAAGACACTTGAGCTTGGTTCAAATCACGGACTTGCTCAACTTGGACTCCCGCTTCTTATAAGCGCAGTGACTGCGTTTGTGGTGGGAATAGTCGCAATGCACTTTATGGTGCGTTACTTAAAGAACCACTCTCTTAATATTTTTATATTCTATCGAATAGCACTCGCCATCCTCATCTTTGTATTTATTGTTTAGATTTGGTTAAAACGGGAGTGAGTGTGTCATTGAGGCGCTTTCCCCGCTTCCTTTTTCCCAATGTGCGGTATCAAGCTTGATTTCTTTCTTATCGGAGAAGTCCATGTAGTAGAGTGCGCCATGTTTCAATGCGTAGTCGTAGACCTCTTTTGTAATACGTACGTCATCGAGACAGTATTTTATTATTTTATCTATCTCTCCAGACGCCCACCACCGCACCGCATCAAGTCCATGTCCACTCTTTTTCTCTCCTAACGTCCCTTCAGCAACAGAGTCAAGACGGAGACGTCTTCCAAGGGACTCTTTTATTTCTTTTAGAATATCAAGGCTTTTTATTCTTGTTAAGTCACCGTGGTAGTACTTGTTAAGCAGAGGAATATCAAAATGATTAGAGTTATAGCCGATCAGCATGTCTGTTTTTTCGAGTAGTGACCATAACTGAGGAAGCTCTTCTTGAGTGTACGAGTGGTACGTGTCAGTTTCATAATCGTAAATACACACCACTGATATATCTAAAGCAGCAGGGTCTGCCTTTCCCACATCCTCAAACGTATTCCTTGTCTCAATATCAAAAACTACTTTTTTCATAATACGTAATCGCGGGTCTGCCTACACTTTAGAGAAAATATAATCAACAAGAGCATCTTCCTTAAGCGTTTCTGACTCACCGCTTTCAAGGTGTTTTATCGTCACGGTATCATTTTTCATTTCATCTTCTCCTATGCAGATAACAAAAGGAATTTGTTTTTTATCAGCAATCTTTATTTGGTCACCAACTTTTTTGTCAGAGAGTGAGACTTCAGCATTAATATCCTGCTCTCGAAGTTTTAGTGCGAGTGCTTGAGCGTAGGCCTTAGCTTCTTGTGTTAACGTGCAGAGATAGAGTTCTGTACGAGCTGAATATTCTGGCAGGAGATTGTGGGTTCCAAGGAAATCAGCAATAGTCACATCACCCATACCAAAACCAACAGCAGGAATACTTTCTCCACCAAAGAGTTCAAGAAGGTTATCATAGCGCCCTCCACCAAAGAGTGAGCGATTATTTTCCTCTGAGGTGTCAAAGACTTCAAAGACAACGCCGGTGTAGTAGTCAAAACCACGGACAATAGAGGTGTCAATGATTACGTTTGTGACACCAAGCGTTTTCAACTGTGCGCATACAGACTCAAGGTCAGTACTGCTACTGGTACGACTGAGTCTCTCGGTAAATGCTTCCGCGTGTTCTCCAAGAAGCTCTGTTAACTGTGCATCAAAATCCTCTATTTTCTCTCGTTTATCAAGAAGGCGCATTGTCTGTGCTTGGACTTCTTTTGATATGGCAAATTCTTCAAACAGTGTTGTGAGGACGCGCCGGTCGCTGATACGGATTTCAAAATCTTCTTCTTTTGCACCAAATGTTTTCATGAGTGTCGAAGCAAGCGATATGATTTCTACTTCAGCGTCAATCGAAGCGACACCAAAGATATCAGCATTTAATTGCCAATGCTCTCGGACTCGTCCTCGCTGTGGTCGTTCATAGCGGAATACGTTTGGTATTGAGTACCAACGTAAAGGAAGTACAAGGTCGTTTCGTTTCCCCGCAATCATCCGTGCAAGTGTCGGAGTCATTTCAGGGCGTAGTGTGACACTGCGATCACCGCGGTCAGTAAAGGTGTATGTCTGCTCGTGCACAATCTCGTTACTCGTTTTGCTTTGGTAGAGCTCAGTTGGCTCAAGAATTGAAGCGCCATACTCCGTATACCCAAATCCCTCTACCACACGACTCATCGTGTCGAAAATATAGCGCTGAATATACATATCCTTAGGATAGAAATCCCGTACGCCCTTGTATGGTTCTGTGTTCAGCTTTGTATTGTCTGCCATAGTCGCTCAATTGTAACGAAAAATGCTTGTAAAATCTAGCGACACGGATTAGAGCACTGGAGGAGGGTTTTGTGCATGGGTGTCTACATGGCTTAAAATTTTTCGTTTGATATGTTCGGGGTTGTTAACTCCTTTGATAACAAATTCTCCAGTTTCACCAGCGGTCTGTACGAGTACATCACCGAATCCAAGCACTGTTGCGATAATGCCCTCTATTTCAAGCGTGACGTCTTGGATTCGTTCCATTCTTAACGTTGATACCTCACGATGGAAGAGACCTTTTTGGTCAATGTTTACAATCCGGCGGTCGGTCACTATCCAGACATCGAGGTAGTAGTCAGTCCATATCGCAAAGAATTTTGCCCAGAGTAATAGTGTCCAGACACTTGCAAGAAATAGGGGAAGTGATTCATGTAACGTGGGAAGCGCAATATCAGGTTGATTCATAAGTAGATTCCACCCAATAAACGGAATAAAATACACGATAAAGATGCCGGCGGAATCTCTAAAAAGTAGAAACCAGTGTTTCCGTGCTTTGATGTCGATATGTTCTCCTTCTTGTAAGTGCAACATGGTGGTAGATGTGATTGATAATGGTTATGGAAGCAGTGACGCAAACGAGATTATCGTGATGATGAGAATAATACCACTGACGCCGAGGTAGATAATTGTCGCAAGAAGCGAAGTCAGCACGTTCATACCATAGCGGAACCAGTGATAGACAAGGAATATACTATAGATAAAAAAGACCAAGACCGCGCCAGCGAATACATACCAAAGAATATCAGGGGTAAGCCTGTCTAAAGGAAGTAGAAAAAGATTGTTATCGTCTGACATTACCTACTATTTTCTCACAAAAGGACGAGATAATCCAAGAAGATGTGTGTAATAACTCCACCAGACACATATTCCTGTGGTATACTCTACTTTCTTTTATGAAGAAAGTCTTCAATAAAAATGATTTCACAGTAATCCGCGCCGAGAAAGGTGCGGGCCTTGGTTTGGTGACAAAACGGGATTTTAAAAAAGACGATTTTGTTATTGAGTACATAGGGCCAGTACTCACCGCAGAAGAAGCAAATAAAAAAGGAGGAAAATATCTTTTTGAAATAAACTCTAAGTGGACGATTGATGGAACAACGCGAGATAATTTGGCGCGATATATAAATCACTCATGCAAACCAAACTGTGAGGTTGATACATCAGGGAAGAGGGTCTTTGTTTCAGCTATCAAGCGCATAAAGGCAGGAGAGGAGCTCACGTATGACTACGGAGAGGAATATTTTAAGGAGTATATAAAACCACTGGGGTGTAAGTGTAGTCACTGCACTTCAAAGAAGGCAAAGTAAAGAGCGTCTTTGGGAATACCCGTATCGGAAAGCCAGGAGTACCTGATAAAGAAAGAGCACACTCCTTTCATTCGAATGGTCTTTAAATACGTTGAGCCCGCAATCCCATTTGTGTTTGCATCAACGCATGGACTCATTGGATTTGGAACCTGGTTCGGATTTCTAAACTTCGGCGTCGCCACATAGGCGACGTCGTTTCATTTTATATCGTAGACTATCTTATACATAAGAAAAACAAAAAACCACAGTGTGAAATCACACTGTGGTTTTTTGTTTTTAGTTAAACGCGGTTAACGTTTACTGCTTGGGGACCTTTTTGTCCTTCTGTTACTTCGAATTCAACTGTATCGCCCTCGTTAAGAGACTCGAAATCAGCTCCTTGAAATTCGTTAGCGTGGAAGAAAAGATCTTTTTCCTGCCCCTCAACCTTGATAAAGCCGTAGCCCTTATCCATGATGCGAGCAATAGTTCCTTTTTGCATTGCTGTAAATCTAAATCGAATAAATCTCAAAATCACTCTAAAAGATTAAACTCGACTCAGTTATCTATCTAGTAGCTATTTGATGTGACCATTGTATTACACAAACTCTAAAATGTCAACACCTCTCTTTTGGTGCTTGTGTTTATAACTCGGGCGGGTCATAGTGGAGGAAGTAATAGCTTTGAGTGCAAAGGGAGGGTTGTGTGTACAAGAGATTTCTACTTAGTGTGAGCATCGTGTTCATTTTAACGGGCTGTGACGGAATATCGAGACACTTTCTAGAGAAAAGTACTGACTTGTATAAGGATTTCACTGTTGTGTCCGGACATATTCAGTCAAAAGCCGAGTTGGCATACGGAAAAGGAGAGACGGAACGCGCAGATGAGCTCTATAAAGATTTTGATGACTTAGCGACTGCGTGTGCGTATCTTCAAGAATCCGGGTATAAAAAGTTTTTTGGAGAGATACTCAGTTTCAGTTTAAAGATGGCTACAATCAATTCTCTTCCAATGTGCGAAGATGAAGTTCATAAAAAACAAGAAAAATTTCCAGGCTATAGGAAATCAAAAGTATGGAACTAATCCCCGCAATATCGAATATTGCGGGGATTTTAGACGTCTTCCTTAAAGTGTAAGAGAAAACACACTGCTGTTATAATGAGACAGCAGTGTGTTTTCAAAGAAACTATTTCTTCTTGCTTGCTTTAGCTGCTAACATTTCGTGTTTAACCGCGAGGCGTTTCTGTGTCTTTTTTGAACGTGAAGTTCTATTTTTTTCTATTCCTGTTACTCGTTTTGCCATAGATTTTGTTATGAATGATAATGAATTAAAAATCTTACGTACTCCTTGAGGGTGCCATAGATTTTGTTATGAATGATAATGAATTAAAAATCTTAAATTCCTCTTCCAGATCGCTATAAGACGTTAGTATACACTATTTATTGGTTAGGTTAAGAGGGAAATCCTGATTTCTTAAGATACGTGAACGTGCTTACATACCAGTGAAAATTGTGCTAGTATTTTGTGATTATGTCAACCAGACAACAATATGACGTCATTGTAATAGGGGGCGGTGCATCAGGGATGATGTCCGCGGGACGTGCTGCCGAGCGTGGTCGTAAGGTCTTACTCATTGAAAAGAACAAGGACCTTGGGAAGAAACTCTCTATTACTGGTGGCGGTCGGTGCAATATATTAAATGCCGAGAAAGAGGAACGAAAGCTTCTTGAGTACTATGGAGACGCATCTAAGTTTCTTCATTCTCCATTCTCCCAACATGGTATGCAAGACTCATGGGATTTCTTTGAGCGGAATGGACTACCACTTGTTGTTGAGGCGCGGAAACGAGCGTTTCCTCAATCCCAGAAAGCGGAAGATGTGACGCGAACTATGAGGCAGTTCGTTATTAAAAACAATGTAGAGCTTAACACAGGGACAAAGGTTCGTAGTTTTATACGAGAGAAGGGTGTCATTGTCGGTGTTGAGACAAGTGACGGCGCCCGCTTTGCAAAGAATTTTATCTTAGCAACTGGAGGATCATCGCATCAAGACACTGGCTCAACAGGGGAAGGTATTGAGTGGCTTAAGAAAATGGGACACACAGTACATCAACCAAGCCCTAATATCGTACCGCTTGTTGCTGAAGAGGACTGGGTTAAGGGGCTCTCTGGGACGTCGCTGTCATTTATGAAGATTACTTTTGGTGCAGACCTTACAAAAGCCGAAGGGAGGTTTTCCCGCCTCGGGAAGATTTTGTTTACTCATTTTGGAGTCTCAGGACCTCTTATTTTAAATGCCGCGCATGAAGTAGAGAGACTGCTTAAGGGTGGTGCAGTCCACACGACTATTGATATGTATCCCGACACAGAAATAAGTGCGCTTCAGTCTCGGGTACTTGATATTTTTGATACAAGTAAAAACAAAACATTAAAAAATATTATTAAAGAATTCGTTCCTGTTGGTATGAGCGAAGGTCTCTCAGCGCAACTTTCAGACGAGTTTCTTAATACGAAGGTACATAGTATTGG
>JBBDOU010000003.1:0-8231 GCA_040876885.1 Minisyncoccota bacterium
GCTTCTGAGATGTACTTCTCTTCATTCAACACAATCATCATGACACTTATCCCCAGTTCTTCGGTCTTATCCTCAGAGACAATGCTTAACAGTTTATCCCCAATCACATCAAAGTTATGGTCGGTGTAGCGTTTGTGTTTGGATTTAAGCGCTTCGCCCAGCTTCTCGGATAGTTCTTTGACATTCCCCATTTCGGCACGGTGTATTCCTCCTTCGACTTCTCTAATTGATGGGAGATCGTAACATGCCACCGGAACACCCATAGCTCTACCTTCAGTTACAAACATCCCAAATCCTTCAAAGTGAGAGGAGGATATGACTGCCTTGCACTGAGAGAGGATAGCGTACTTCTCCAAGTCAGGAATTTGGGTGTGGATAACTATGGAATTTGAGTCTATTCCTATCTCTCGTGCTATTTGCAGTAGCTTTCCTTCCGTGTGTGAAATGACGTGCAACTGGTAGTCGTTGCTGTACGGCTTAAAAGCCATTAAAGTCTCATCCCACGCTTTGCGTAAGTGAATCCTTGAAGCGGCGTAGATCCAGTTCTGTTTAGGGGCATCGAATAGGTCGATAATGCGTGAGTTGAGAGGAGGGTGGAGAGACACAAACATATCCTTCGGCAATTCATACCACTCTGCGTATGAGTCCAGGCTATTCTCTGTGTTGATGATTATTTTTAAATTCTGAATGTTATTTTCCTTGATATATTGTTTGTTTCGTTTGTGTCGGTTTATTTCACCCGGTTCAACGTGGTCGCTTTCTTCCATCCATTTAGGAGGGTCGTATACCTGCCAAAAAATAGGTTTATTGTACTTTTTACCCAGTTCTGCTGATTTCAGCGTTCCAGGTTCGGGAGATCCAAAGTAAACATCGGCTTCTACGTCTAAGCTCTGAATATCACACACCTCGATAGTCGGCAGGTTGTACCATTTAAAGTCGTTTATAAAAACAGGTACACGATTGGTATATATGGTTACATCGTACTTCTCATGCAGTTTAATGGCTTGCATCATGTTGTGATACCTTCCACCGGAATAGAAGTTAATATTGTCCATTATAAAGGCGAGTTTTTGTCTGTTTGTTTTGACATTTGTGCCTGTTAGCGTGGCAAATTCTTTTTTTAATCGTTTAGCGGTGTTTCTGATATGATATTTCTTTACCCATTCCGATCCTTTAAGTCCCATCTGCTCTATCTTGTCCTTATTCTCATACGCCCATCTGAGTTGCTTTCTAAGGCTTTCTTTTCTCACTTCGTACATAACACCCACATCTTCCTTATATTTCTCGTATATGGGCTTTCTAGGGTCTGTATCAAGCTCTAAGAAGTACTTGTCGTTAAAGTATTCGCTCATTCCCGTCCGGTTGGGGATGATAGCCGGTATTCCCGTGGCGAGAGCTTCGAGGGGAGGTATCCCGAAGCCCTCTCCGCGAGAAGGGAAGACGAAACAATGCGCATCAGCCAGGAGTTCTTTCATGTCCGACACTTCCATGACCTCGGCTACTACTCGGACGTTGGGGTAGTCTTTTTTCGTTATCGGTAATGGTCTTCTAATAGTCTTTAAGACTAATTGAGCTTCGTCGGTTGTAAATTCTTCCGTAAAGGCTTGAAAGAGAATATCCCACCCCTTACGAGTGTTGAATGCGTCGTAATGCAAAAAGGTAAACGGCTGGCTGAAATCCCTGTCTATGTATTCGTAATGGTCATACCCTAAAGGAACGACGGTTGATTCAAACCCTCTGGCCTTAAACGCTTCCTGACAAAACTTCGTAGGGACGAATATCTTATCGGCTAATTTTAAATACTGTGTCCACTCTTCGGGTATCTTGGTACTTTCGAACATGGAGTAAAGAACCTTGATTGGTGTTTTTAAATTCTGGAGATGATGAGGGTAGCCGTAGACCATGCCTACTTTCTGGCCGGCGTATTCCGGGGTTAGGTTGATTCCTTCTAGGGCAAGTGCGTCTATGAGCCATTCTTGAGACTCTCCGTAGCCGTCTTTTTTATCTTTGGTTGTTTTTAGGTAAATGGAAGGGGCTGATTGAATGTCTGCTTTTACCTGCCGCTGGAATTTGTAACTTTCCACCTTACTATCAGGTGCTTCTTGAAAGCCCTTCTTTTTAATCAGTTTATCGAATTGTTCTTGTGATACCTCGGTCATTATACCAGCCGGGTTCACGATATACCTCCACGTCATGTATGAATAATACAACAAAAAACAGCCCATGAACAGGGCTGTAATTTGGCTAATTAGAATTAGTCTTGCGTCTGGAAGTCGACTAAGTGAGTTGCTCGGAGAGTTGATACGCCCCATAGGGAGTCAAGAGTGATCTGAGGAGCTAACGCATCTGCGTTATAACTCATCGTGACACGCATTGAAAGACCTGTTTGAGGGTCTCGTACTACTGTCTGCCTTGCACCACCGAATGATTCCGCATCGTTAGGTAGAGGTCGAGTGACCAATACGATACCGTCACTGGAGTATACCATGTTGTGGTATGTAGCCGGTGAACCGGATGTATTAACCATTTGCGATTCGAAAACATTGAAGCCTGCTACTCGTGCGATAGCACCTTCTACTAATGGCCGATTAGAGCCTGCTTTCTCAGCAGTGTCTAACTGGTTAGTGTTAAGCATATCCTCGATAGCGTATTCACTCATGTAGGCGTATAGAGATTCAGTCTGAGGTACTTTGTTAGTAATTAACTTACGTCGTGCTTCACGCAATTTGCTCAAGAATGTTGAGCTGGTTGCGCCAGTAGCATCAACGGTTAATCCTGCAGAGCTGTATAAAGCAGCGATTGAGTCTTCAATCTTTTCTGCAAGCACCTTAGCTGCGTCCTGCATGTATCCTTCCAAGAGTTGAGGCTTGGAGAAGGCACGTGCTACGTCTTCAGGAGAGAATGTGACTTCGTAGTGCTGGTCGAGTGTTACCTCAACTTCACTATCAGTCGGCTGTTGGAGAGTTACGTCGGAACCTGCCGTCTTAGAATTGGCTGAAAGGTTGCCCCGCTGTGGGATATTAACCTTGTTACCGTAACGCTGAATTTCATCGAAATCGAAATCCTTTGTTACTGTGTTAGCCAAGTTCAAGTATTTAGGTAGGTAACCTAACGCTCTGCCAGCCCATACTTCCGGTGTGTGACTGGAAGTGTGTGTCGGGTGTTGAATTGTGTTTGCCATTTGTTTTCACCTCCTTAGAAGAGGGAACTACGAGTTCATATCGACACGTCCTTCTGCGTATGCTGCGTCAACTTCGTCCTTGTTATCCATGAACCAATTAACGTCGTTAGCGATCTTATCTCGTAATTCCGAGTATTTATATACTGGTTTATCGGAATTATTAGAGGTGCTTGTCTCAGAGCCTATATCTTGCTTATTGCCTAAGAGATATGTTTTTTCGGAAAGGAGTTTGTCGATTACCTCGGATACGTTGGTTGGGTTGCCGTTGTCGTCTGTTTCGATACTTTCCATATCTATTAAACGGACAACTGCGTCCGGGTCCACTACGCCTTTTTTGGCGGCCTCGTTAAGGATTCCATTGGTCTTAACTTGGGTAGAGTACCGTGTATTGAGTTGTTCAACTTCCTGTTCTTTCTTTTGAAGCAGTTCTTCCAGCTCTCCCTTACGTTTCATTTCTTCCTCCTCTCTTGATTTGGCATCTTTCATGAGCTTATCTCGCTCTTTTTTAGCCTCGGCAAGTTCCTTAAAACGTGGATGCTTAAAAGCTATCTCCATTTGCTCTGGTGTCAGTTGTTCGGTGTTTTGCGGCTCCGCAGCCGATTTCTCTGGAGTTTCCGGGGTTTCCGGAGTCTCTGGAGTTTCTTCTGACATATATATCACCTCCTTAATTCGAGATTATCGTGTTCGACACGTTGAATATATTATATCCCAGTTATTTGATTATGTAAATTCAGCCAGTCCTTTACGGTATACCAAGTAACGATGCTCACAGTTTGGGTGCATAAGTCCAGCCGCTTCAGCTTCCTCTACGGTCGGGTATCCTTCGGTCTCTCCGCTGATGGATAATACCTTCCCCTCCCAAGCAGCACATGCGTCATGGTCTGAATTGTGGTTTGAGACTTGGACTAGATCAGCCCCCTCTTGTCGCATTTTGTTTTTAACACCCTCGTTAGTGGCTTCTCTCATTTTGGTTCTGGCTAGCATCTCGGAATAGTCGTCAAGACTCCACTTCCTTCCCCCTCTGTCTCGTAAAGCGGTGATGCCGTTAGAGAGTTCGGCTTTTATCTGTTTGGATATTTCTCGTCTGGTGTTGCCGGTGATGGTCCCTTGCGCGATGAGGGTTCTTATTCTTTCTCGTCTGGCGATGGACATAATCCTTGCCACGTCTCTGTTGGCAGCCTGTAGCCCTTGTCCGAAATGAGTAAACGTCTCGGCGAACATGGCTTTAATAGCTTCTTCGTCAAACTGACTAAGAGATGCCGCTATCGGGATACCAGCCGATTGGAAGGCTGACACTACCTTAAACGATCCGTCCGTGTAGTGTTTGCGAAGTTCTTCGTTGACTATGAGTTCCGTCTGCGTTTCAAGCTCATCTAGAACCTGATCCACTTGTATCTGGATTGACTCCAGTTGAGTACGCCTGAAGTCGGAAGCGTCTCGCAGTTCCCTGACGATTTCCTTCTGCGCCGCCCTATACAGGGAAGTTATTTTCTGTGTTGATTTCTCTATTGAGGCCATTGGTTTCTTCTATCGCTTTTTCTTCGTCCCAGCCCTCTAATTCCATAGCGGCTGTTTTGGGACTCATAATACCGGCTTCTACTTTCAGTATAGCTTCCTCAGTCATTTCTTTGGTGTCGTTCACTACCCCGTCTCCGAATGAAATATCAACCGGTTCAACTTTGGATACTCGCTGTCCTCCTACGGTAAATCCTTTCGTAGATAGTTCTTGAGCCGTCCACATCATATCCTTGAGGGCTGTTTCGTAATATCTGCGTTTACGGGCTGATTTGGCTAGAGTTCTTATTAGTCGCATCTTTAAGGCTCGTCCTGATTCCGCTTTTCCGTCTCCCATTCCTAGAACATCCGGTGAGGTCTCAGATACCATGAACATAAACTCTACTAGCTTATCTATTTGGGTAAAGGCGGCTTCTAAGTTGGCATTCCAGGTGATGTATTCGGGCTTATCCCCTTCTCCGGTGATTTCTATCATGCCTAAGTGTTCTTTCCTAACGTTGCCGTTTTCGTCCAGTACTCCCTCGGGTACGGCGACAATCGGATCGGAGTGTTTGTCTAGGATATTGTCGTTTTTGGTTATTCTGTTATTTAAAGCGAACTGTAATGATTCCAATTCAATAAAATCAGACTGACCGAAGAACCTCTTATTTCCTCGCAGTCTGGTGTTAGGGACGTGGTAGAGCATAATGTCTTGAATACCAGTCGGGACCATTCGTTCATGCTTCGTTCCGGATACAGCGTTGTATTCTTTCACGCTTATCTCGGTGTCTATCTCATCCCCTCCGGGTGTTTCTTTAAGTTTAAATATTCTGGTCTCTACTGTGCCGGGGCGATGGATTTCTCTGATTAAATACTTTTGGTCTTCTATAGTATCCGTCCAGGCTAACTCTTGTGCTTCCGGCTTTCTTCTCGGATTCCTTTCGTCGTAGTGAGGGAAGTAGATACCGGGGTCGGTGTCTTCGATTATGATATTGCGGTCTTTAGTTCTGATCTTAAACACTGCATCGCCTAAAGCGGCGTTAGAACAGGCACTCTCCCATAACTGGGTGTGTAAATGGTTCTCGTCTATAAGGGCTTCGATAAAATCTTGGTTCTCACTGGTGACGGTAATCTTTTCGCCGAATAACATATCAGCCGATACTTTAGCCACTAAGGAATTAAAGTTAGCCACCACGTACCGAAGAGCGGCGTACCGTTGGGTGAAGTCCTTTTCTCCCTTGATTGCGAACGCCTCGTAATGCTTGCTGTGAAGCATTAGATCAAAATGGCTGTAGTTTTGCAGTCGTTGTTGTTCTGATTGGTATGGAAATACCTTAGCGTTGTCAAAATTTGGCATGATATATTATTATGGTTTTCTTTATTTTATCACAGTCCGGCGGCTTTGACACTATATGCTTTGGCTTTTGGTTTTAGTTCAAACCACATTCTCATCATGAGCGTATCCGCAAAGTCGGGACTGCGTCCGATAGCTTCTTTGATTTCGTCCTTAGCTACAATCTTAAAAGGCCCGTCTTTGTCTTTGTCTTTTTGTTTAATTTGCTCCAGCTCCTCAATGATTTTATCCATGTACTTCTTAATACCTGAAAGATTCAATTCGTTGTCATTCACCTTATCTGACAGCCAGTGGTAGCATTGGGCTCTTAAATTCTTATAGTTCACCTTATACCGCTTTTGCGTTTTAATCGGCGAGCTGTTGGCGACAAACCCTTTACATCGCAAGTGATCCACCACACCCCCTCCTAATCCGTCCTCATCGGCAATCACCTGGCTCATGGGTACTTTATATTTTTCCCTCATGCTATTTATTTTATCCTCCACCTCGTTAAGGTCGGATTGGTCTATAACAGTAATATCAATCGCCTTAAATCCTCGCCATGCCATAATGACGGTCTTATCCTTTCCCTTCCTCGCCACATCCACCGTTATGTAATATTTATCTTCATCGGGAATAATATTGGAGAATGCATCCAGTAATCTCTCATACGTCATAAGGGCGTTTTCGTCGTCGTCGTATTCCCAATTCCCAAACATCAGTCTTTGTTTGGTGGAAGGGTCTGAGATGTCGCTTAACAGTTCTTTGTATGTTTTGGCGGTGTGGGGATTGTCTGCATATAGGGATTGAATGAATCCATACTGGCTAGAAAGTTCTTTTTCTTTCCACGGTTTGTAGAACACCCGATACAACCAGCCCTTATTGGGATTGCATGATAAAAACATTTTCGGATCTATTATGTCGCTCATGTGTCTTCCGATACGGGACTTCAAGACATCGAAGGCTTGGAAATGTACTTCACCTGCTTCGTCGATAAACCCTCCGCTGTATTCGGTACTTCCTAGTCTCTCAAACATCGGATCGGACGGTTTGAATGATAAATCCAGTAAGTCTATTCGTGATCCGTTAAAAAACTCGATGTAAGAGTCTTGAGCATTATATTTCCAGTCGGTTCTTGGGATGTTGTGATATGTACAGACTTTATACCATGTCTGGAGAGTAGATGATTTGAGGCGTTTTAATTCTTCTCGTCCGATAAACCATTTAGATCCCGGATAGAAATAACAGTCAGTTAAAAGCCACTCACACCCTAACCAAGACTTTCCCCCTCCGGCACCTCCGCCAAAGAGAAGGTACTTGGTGGTGTCATCCCTGAGGATCGTCCACGCTTGGTGTTGCTTCTTGGTTGGTGTGATCGTTGGGTTCATTGGGTGTCACGTAGTTAAATCCTTTAATTGGTTCGCCTGCTGTAGTTAGGTCCATTTTGTCGCCGTATTTCTTTGGCTTCATCTTTGAAAGTTGCCATTTACGAGTATCTACTCTTAACCGATCTCTCATAACATCACCGTCAGTATCGTCCGCTATTTCTTGAATTTCATCGAACATTTCATCTGTTCTCATATCACACGCTTCCTTGTAATGGTGCAAAAACTCCTTCTTAGAATCATCAAATAGCCATAGATGAACTACTCTTCTGGAAGGCATATCATCATCCTTGCATATACGCCTTAAACTTTCTCCGCTCGCTATTCGAGAACATATTCTATCCGCTAATTCTTTAGTGTATATAGTTGGTCTCATATGGTTAATATAGCACTTTTACCCCCTCTCGTCTACCTTCCCTACCGAAAAACAGCGAGAGTAGGGCTTTATTTTGCGACATTCAATTATTGGCTATACATAGCCTGAAAAGCTGTTCCCCACTCCGAAGTAGTGGTCTATGCTTTTTGAAAAAGTGCTAGAGGGGTCGGTAGGGGAGGTAAGAAAACGCTAGGGGATAGGGGTAACTCAATGTCTTCTCTATACTCTCCCCTTACTTACTGATTAGTTACTCTCTATTAGTTTTGGGTCCTCGTAAATATTCTTGATTATCAAAATGATAAAGTATCTCTGCCTTACCGCATTTATTACATGTTCTTTTAGCGACAGATCCCTCTAAAACTTCTGCATCAATAGACGGGTAGTAGTAGTGTTTGATCCGCCATTCATGCATAAATATACACCTTAATTTTATTTTCCTATTCATACTAAAGATCATTAGCA
>JBBDOU010000004.1:0-36603 GCA_040876885.1 Minisyncoccota bacterium
CCAAAGCGTTGAATGTGTCCATTGAGGAATTGATGAAATAATTATGTCCGGAAAAGATTTACAAAAAGAAATACTGGATTTGAAATCTCAAATCAAGAAACTGCAAAAGAGTAATCTCGGACTTGTTTTTGAGGACAAACCGGAGGATGTCGTAACGCAATGCAACGCGAATGTTCCTGTACTGAAAGAAGTCAAATCAAAACGCATTGGTACAGACGACGAGAGTCCTAACAATCTCTTGATTGAGGGAGACAATTATCACTCACTTTCTGTTCTCAATTATACGCACAAGAGCAAGATTGATCTTATATATATTGACCCGCCGTACAATACAGGGAACCATGATTTTATATACAACGATCAATATGTAGATGCGGAGGATAGTTACAGGCACAGTAAATGGCTTTCGTTCATGCAAAATCGTCTTGTTCTTGCTCGCGATTTACTTACGCCAGAGGGAATGATTTTTATCAGTATTGATGACAATGAGCAAGCATACCTGCGCATTCTTTGTAACAAGATTTTTGGTGAACAAAATTTTATTGCCAACTTTAAATGGAACAGAGTATCAAAAGCTCCGAGTTTGTCGGGTTCTGTTAGAACTAAATATGAATATGTTGTTGTTTACTGCAAGGGGCAGAGAATAAAATTGTTTGGCAAAAACTCTTACAACACACAAGGACCGTTATGGCATTTACCAAACAAACATAATCTCTTGGTTTTTCCAATGGGAAGTATAAAAATAAAGCAAACTTTCAAGAAAGGTAATTATGGCGGGACTTATAAAGTCGAATTGCTTGACGACATGGTTGAAAGCAATGGTTACAACAAAAATGTCGTAAGAATTAAAGCCCACTCTGCGTGGGGGCAAAAAAAGATTGATGGTTATGTCAAAGACGGATTTACTTTTGAGATAAAAAAGAATCCGACAACGCTGTACACAACATTGTCGAGTGAAGGAAACTACATTGCCCCCTCTGACTTGATCACTGATGAAGAATGCGGTGTTAAAAGAAATACAGAAGCAAGCGAAGCCATTAAGGCAATGGGTATTCCTTTTGACTACCCCAAACCCATTTCTCTTATTAAGTACCTAGTGAATATGGTTACCCATGATAACAAATCTGCTACTGTACTCGATTTTTTTGCCGGCTCCGGCACAACCGGGCATGCTGTGATTGAACTCAACGCGGAAGACGCCGGAAGTCGTAGGTTTATTCTTTGCACCAATAATGAAGACAACAACGGGAGTGGTAAAAAAATTGCGACCGATATTTGCTATCCGCGCATAAAAGCAGTTATCAATGGCTATGAAAATAAAAAAGGCGAAAAGGTCGCAGGACTTGGCGGCAATCTTTCTTACTACAAAACTGACTTGGTAGATATTGAGCAAATCCACAAAATCCCCGATGAGGCAAAAATCCGCGTTACCTACCAAGCTGGAGAAATGATTGCTGTGCGAGAAGACACGCTCAACGAAATTGAGAAAAATGACTGGTGGCAAATTTTTGAGGGTAAGGGGAAAATGACGGCAATTTATTTTAAGGAGGACAAATCAAAGCTTGCCGAATTGATAGAAAAACTGGAAAAGAAAAATTTGCCTGTCGCGCTGTATATTTTCAGTTGGGGCAAGAACGAATACAAAGGCGAGTATTCTTCTGCACATATCCGAGTCGAGGATATTCCCGAGCCGATCATTGAGGTATACAAGGAGCTAAATCGTCTATAAATCTATGTTTGCACTAAAACCATTTCAAGAAACCGCAGTATCAAATCTCAAAAACGAGTTTCTTTCGCTGTGGAAATTACCGAATCATAATATCCCTCTTGTATTCAAATCTCCGACTGGCTCGGGCAAAACAATAATGCTCGCCCAGTTTTTACGCGACATCGTGAGCGATCCTCGTTTTGAGGGCAACGATGTCGCGTTTGTATGGTTCTCTTTCAGCGAGGAATCGTACGAGCAGAGTAAGAAGAAACTTTTTGAATACTACGGAGGCGCATCCGAACTTGACTTGATTGACTTGAACGACCTATCGCGAGGCAAACTCAAGAAAAATAATGTCTTCTTTATAAACTGGCAGAAAATCAAGGGTAAATCGAAAGATAGCCGAAAACTTCGCCGAGAAAATGAGCAAGGACTGACATTTGATAATCTCATCAACGAAACGCACGATGACGGCAGAAAAATTGTCGTAATTATTGACGAGGAACATATCGGCGCTGACACGGAGCTTGCGCTCGAAGTCGTGGACGGACTCATCAAACCGAAAATCACCATGCGCGTTTCGGCTACGCCGAAATATATCCCTACTCGCGCCGATACTGCCGGATATGTCGAGGTAAAAAGAAGTGAAGTCGTGGAAGCGGGACTAATTAAAGAAAAAATCATATTTCAGACCGAGGATGATTTAGGGCAAAAAGCAGTCAAGAAACTTGACCAAGATGAAATGCTTTTGGAGCTTGCGTACAGCAAGCGAAAAGAGCTTGTCGCTCTGTATAAAGAAATCGGCGTTGAAGTAAATCCACTGGTGCTTATTCAGTTGCCTAACGACGACCAAGCGACAAAAGAGACAAGCAACGGAACAACGAAGCAAGCGATAGTTTTGGAATATCTTAAACGCAAAGGTGTAAAAGAACACGAAATTGCTGTTTGGCTCTCGAAAGAAAAGGAAAATCTCGAAGATTTGGAAAAAAGTAATTCTCCGGTTTCGTTCTTGCTGTTCAAGCAAGCCGCCGCGACTGGCTGGGACTGTCCGCGCGCGGGTGTGCTTGTGATGTTTCGTGAGATCAAAAATCCTACTTTTGCTATACAAACTGTCGGTCGTATCTTGCGTATGCCGTTTGGCTCCCATTTTGCACATCCTGAATTGAATCTCGGTTATCTCTATACAAACTACAAACGAAACGAGGTGCTCGCAGAGTACGCAAAATCAAAAACCGAAAATCGTCCAGCGATAAATGCAAGTTATCGCAAGAAAAATATCAAACCGATTAAGCTTGAATCGGTGTTTATGACTCGTGCCGATTACAACGACCTTGGCGACACATTCCAAGAAACATTTAAGAAAGTTGCAGATAAAAAGTTGGATATTAAGAATCTTGATTTGAAGCCGAAAGTGACGAATGGCTTGATTGTCGGCGTAGAAATTGATGACTACGATAACTTCACAAAAGAACTTTTTGCAGAAGGCGGAAGCCATGACCAAGAAATGTCTCGCCATGACCTTGAACGACTCTATAACCTGCTTTGCTTCAAGATAATTGCGAAACAGACAGATGAGAACAAAAAATTTGCTCCTGAGCGCTCATGGGGAAAAATCAAAACTGCTCTGAACATTTGGCTCATGCAGAAACTCGGTGCTTCTCGTATTGATGCATACAAAGTTATCGTGAATGACCTTGTGAGTCCGGCGGGCGCGCTCGCCCCTGTTATTGGTGATGCGCTTCTTGCATATCGCCCTGTTCGTGAGCAGGAAGTTAACAAGAAATCTGCTCGCGCGAAGCGCGTTGAGCAGATTGAAATCCCACGCGAGGCACTTTTCTTTACCGATCTGTATGAATCACTTGATGTAAAGAAATCGGCAATGGAACCGTTTTGGATTGAAAAAGGAATGTTTGGCGGAGTAAACGAAAAGGCGTTTGTTGAGTTTCTTGAATCGTCCAAAAACAAAGGCGTAGTCTGGTGGTACAAAAATGGTGACTCGGGAAGCGAATATTTTTCTATTTCTTACTACAATCCTGACGAGAATAAGGAAAAACTTTTCTATCCCGATTGGATAGTGCAAACAAAAGACACTGTTTACATTCTTGATACAAAAGCCGGAATAACTGCCGAGAGTAACGATACTCGCTACAAAGCCGAAGCACTACAAGTATGGCTCAAAGGCAAGAAAAGTTTTGATGGAGGGATTGTCGTCCAAGACGGACCAAATGGCTGGAAAATAAATCGCAACGCAAAATACTCGTTCGACTCGTCGATGAAAGGATGGGAGGTTTTCATACTCAGTTAGTTATCTGCATACGGGTAAAATATATTAAGACTGATTTACTAACCTGTGGATAACTAATTTAACCACCTAAAAACGCCTTATTTTAAGGCGTTTTTAGGATGTGTAGCTCGTTTCTTGACAAGGAAATAGCTAAGGGTGTATCATATCACTATTAGCAGTAAGTAAATTATAAATTTATGTCAGACGAAAAAGAAAAAACAAAGCAAACAAAGGATAGGAGTGTCGCATACCCCGGAGTTCCCTTGAATGAAGCAATAGACTTCACAGCGAAGTTAAGAGATGCGCTTGGCAAAGGGCCGTACTCTCGCGACGAAGCAGCTAGAGCGCTAGGACATTCTAAGCTCACAGGACCAGCCTCTCGAAAAGTTGCTGCTCTCGTACATTATGGACTACTTGAGCGCAGTGGCAATACCTACAGTCAAAGCCAGCTTTCACAGGACATACTCAAACCCATGTCCGATGAGTTAAAAAACGAAGCGATAAGAAAGGCGGCGGTACGACCAAAGCTATTTCAGAAACTCTGTCAGCGTTTCGGTGGTCAAGCATTGCCCAGCATGCTACAGAATATCCTGATCCGCGAGCGTGTGAGCGAGGGCGCAGCAAATGATGTTGTGCGGATTTTTACTGAAACGATGAAATTCGCAGAACTACTTGTGAATGGCGTGCTCACAAAACCGACAATTGAAGATGAAGACGATGGCGCAACAGAAGCACGACCAGCTTCCCCGACTTCAAAATCTCCTGCACGGACAACAAGTACCTCCTCATCCCCCGCAAACAGAGTTGTAGAGAGCGCTGACGACTTTGTGTTCGAGTTTACCGGCGGCATTCGGTTATTGATTCCACGGACAAATAAAACATCCGAGGCAATTGCTGACGGTGAGTTGAAGGAGACCAGAAACGCTTTGTCGGCGTTTGCTTCCAATCACATGAAAGAGGATGTAATACCGAAAGAAGATACGAGCCTAGAAAATGAGAATGTTTGAGCAAAAAGAATTGCCGCCTAATTTCTTAGACGGCAATCCTGGGTGCTTAATCTGTACCTTGAGAGATATTTCGATTTCAAAGCGAACCTTCCTAGACTGGGGAACGCTTGCGGAATCAGGCGATAATATCTTCCAAAGGGCTCACCCCTAGTCTAGCATTTTAAGCACCCGATTATCAACCCGTAGAGAAATCAACACTGTGGTCGTACTTGTCAGCTATGACTTGCACAAACCAGTTAAGGATTACGAAAAGCTACATACTGCAATCAAGAACTTCGGAAATTGGTGGCACCACCTTGAGTCCGTATGGCTTATCGAAACTAATTCTCCAGCATCTGATGTCGGGAAACACCTCATTCAATTCATTGATAAGGATGATCGTCTTGTGGCGATCAAAGTATCAAAGGACTATGATGGTTGGCTCACGACTGAAGCCTGGAACTGGTTGAACGCAAAAGTCATGTAAATTACTAAAAACCCGCATGTGGCCACATGCGGGTTTTTCTTTTGGGAGTCCCGCCCGCGACGCCTCTCGTCCTTCGCGGGCGGATTTGTGCGCGCACGGGTGGTGGGGCAAGCACATACGGCTTCGCGCCTTCGGACATTTTCCGCTAGGGCGTCCACGCCCTTGGATGAGCGCCGCCGTAATCTTGCAATACAAAAATCCGAAGCGGAAGCGACACCACGAAAGCTATTTTGAAAACGAGGAAGGGGGTTGTGCGAGGGCGGACTCCGAAGGCACGCTAAACGAAGCCACAAAGCTCTAAACAAAGATAAACGATATAAAGCACTGAATACTCTAGCTAACCACTGCGAGGAGGAGACCGAAGCTGGGGGGAGGATTCCTTCCTCCCCCCAAACAGCATGGCGCCCGAGCACCCGCCCCGCAGGGCGGGAGTGCGAGGAGAAGCGCCAAACCTAGACATCTAGGCGCGAGTAGCCCTAGCGGAAATGTCCGAGGCGGATGCCGAGGATGGACTCCAAGGTGTTGGACGATACCACTACGAAAATATCGAAGGCACTACTTGTATTTGATTCCGACCGCTTCTTCCCTTAGAAGAAGCCCGACCGAGCCCCGTTTTCCGCCCATTCAATTTTAAAAAAATCCCCCCGCGAAAAAGAAAAAGCATGGAAAGGCGGAAACGGGGCGAGGGCGGAGCGCCGAGTCCGCGAGGCGCTGGTCGGATTAGAGTCACCACGCAATCGGAGCGTACGCATCGGTACAAAGCCACCACGCACGCGGAGCGTGCGATTAGTCAGAGTTTTGTTGGAAAAAAGTTCGCGCAAAGGATATGATTAGATCACTGAATTACTAAAGCCCAGCTTTTTGCTGGGTTTTAGTGATTTAGTCCAGGGGAATCGAAAAGGTTGCCAGATATCTTTGAAGAAGATATCGACAACCTGTACTGAAGCTGTAAGCTTCGATTCCCCGTAGGGTCACAAAACAAAACACACTTTTTTTCTAGAAGTCAAGGTAACAGGAGACACCGTATCTGCACTTTAATTAATCGAAGGTGTATGCTCAATTAATTGGACATATTACCAATCACGTGTGGTTACGAACTCTAGTTCAAGACCATACAAAACCGTGACGTTTAATGGTAGGTATCAGAGCTGTATAGCAAAGTAGTAACCCGAGCGACTGTTACTTCGACTGACACCAGCTACCTTTGGCGGTCCGACCGCCAAAATGAGGTTTGTGAGGATAATACCTGCTTGTGATAATAATAAAAATGTGTCATAAATCATTAGGTTTTTCCTCTAGTCTCTTGCACGCAATGACTTTTGAGGGCGACATATCCTGTCGCGCTCTTCTTTTTAAAAATAAAAAAGCGTGTACCGACTGGTACACGCTTTGGGAGAATTTCCACTCCGTTTACTTTTCACAACTTTTTATAATCTTTCCGTTTGCCTGTTGGAGCAACGGACCCATAACTGTATTTTTAGAAAATCCACTCCTCCAAACAACATACCATTGTGTTTGTTTATACGAACCACTACAACGATATGCGACACCAGAGCCTTTCTCCTCAGACATCCTAATAGAAACCTTGACAGAACGAGGACGTCTCTCTGAGAGACTCACCACGTAGGTTTGTTGACCTGACATAAATGAGAACGTATCAGCGTTAATGTCGAAGCTACACACCATATCCCCGACACCAAACATCACAACCTCAGAAGCAGTAGTACTTTTACACGCTTCTTCAGCCTGAACAGACACCACTCTAACAAAAAGAGCAATGAGTCCAATAACAAGGAAAAAGACTCAATAAAATACTCTTATACTTATAGGCATAACAACATCACTCCATGGGATTAGAAACAATTGTAGTTACACTTATCGTAGTTATCTTTCTTTCATCAAAATAACATGCAAGAAACATGTTATAGAGAATAACGGACGCGCTCATAAACAGCGCGTCCGTTATTGTTTATCTCCTACTCCATTCTTTCTCTTGTCGCACCAGAAGTTTTTCTGCACTTTCTGTATGCTCCATAAGTGCTTTTACAATATACTCCATTCGCATTGATTGCGAACCCTTCACGAGTATCACATCATCCTTCTCAATTAATGTCCGTATTTTTTCTCCTGCTCGCTCAGAATCTTCAAAATGAAACATATGTCGTTTTTCCATTCCATGTTTCTGTGCGCTCTCTGCAATGCTCCGTGCCCGAACACCAACAGTAACAAGCCTGTCTACGTTCCCGACCACCGCTTCACCAACTTTTTTGTGCTCAGCCACAGAAAATGTGCCGAGCTCCATCATATCTCCAATAACTGCAAATCTTCTCCCTGACCTCATCTCGGTTTTTGTAATCTTTGAAAGAGCTGTGAGCGCTTCTTTCGCTGCTGTTGGCGAGGAATTATAGGTGTCGTCTATGATTAAGGTCTTATGGATTCCGTCTATAAGCCTCATCCTTCCGGGAGGGACTTGATGACTTCTGTATGACCCTGACATAGTTGCAATATCAAGCCCTTGAGACAAACCAACAGCAAATGAAGCAAGTGCTGGGTAAATATGTTGCCGTCCGATAGTATCTTTTATAATAACAGGAACACTACTTCCCGCTGCGTCAATTCTAAACGACGTTTCTTTTTTACGGATACTATACGTGTCATGGGATGCTTTAAACTGAGCTCCATTTTCAAATCCAAATGTAATCATCTTGTGTTGATACCCTGTCTTAAATTCCTGAACCTTCTTGTCGTCATAATTAAGAACGAGCACTCCATCAGGCTTTAATGCTTTTATTAAATATTCCTTCTCTTTGACAACTTCTTCTGGAGAATCAAAAAATTCAACGTGCACAGGCACATCGGGAAGTGTTGTAATCACCACAATATCTGGCTTTAACCACTTTGTGATGTTCTCTATATCTCCTGGTCTATCAGCACCAACCTCAAGCACCAACCATTTTGGATAATGGTTTTTTAGCACGAGTAACATAAACCCTTCTACGATATTTTTTGCCCAATACACTGGGTTATTCCACGCATTGCTACACCCTAAAATAGTAAGCGGTACTCCTATTTCGCTATTAAAACTTTTCTCACTTTTTCTGACAAAAAAATGATCACTCATCACCGTGAAAATAGCATCCTTGGTTGAAGTTTTACCGACGCTTCCTGTTATGGCGATTATCTTCGGTTTATATTTCTTAAGCACCACCGTAGCCTCCCATTGGATTATTATAGTGATGATATGTTTTAAAAAGCTTTTCATAGGTTATCGGTCAGGAGGTATATCGTAGTAGTTAATTAAAAAATCTACGGTGTCTCTAAATGGTTCAGTGAGTGTCTCTGATGCATACCGAACGCCCTTAGGTTCTATGGTGAAAAAGAAGACTAAGAATTGGGCATCGTACGCTGGGAAATACCCAAAAAATGAGTGCAGAAATCTATCCTCATAGTACCCCCGAGCTTCAGTATTAGCAATTTGCGCAGTTCCTGTCTTTGCAGCAACACTGTAATTAGGAAGCGCCACATCGCCACCACCAAGCGCTTCGTCTACTACCCGCACAAGCATACGGGTAATTTCTTCTGAAGATGCATTCTTCAATATCTCTTCTCCATCAGCGTATGAAATTTCTTTTGATAAACCAGACCGGTATTTTATCTCCTTTCCAAGATGCGGGGTGATGGATTTTCCACCGTTTGCAAGTACAGAAAGAGCTTTTACTGTAGCTATTGGTGTCATCGCTATTCCCTGCCCAAATGAGGCTGTCGCATACTCAAGTGTTCGTGGACTATCGAGATTTGCTATCAAACCCACCCCTTCGTTGGGTAAATCTATTCCTGTTTCCTCTCCAATCCCATAGGCGAGCATATATTTTCTAAAAACCTGCGTACCCATCTCTTTCACAATAAATGAAACTCCTGTGTTCAGAGACTGATTAAGGATTTCTTGCATCTCAACTACTCCACGCCCCTTACCGTCGTAATTAGAAATGGTTGCCCCATCTAACGTAAGGAACCCGTAGTCATGGTATGTGGTTTGTGCAGTGATTGCACCTGAATCAAGGCCTGCGGCAACTGTCAGTGGCTTTATAATAGAACCCATTTCATACACTCCCTCAACTAAAGAGTTTGAAAATATAAACGAATCTTCTTCTGATTTGAAGTCATTTAAGTCAAAACTAGGATACACGCCCATCGCGTATATTTCACCATTTTGAGGATTGATAATAATCCCCGCAGTTTGTTTGGAGTCCCATTTGGTATCAATCTCTTCAAGTTTTCGTTCTAGGAATAACTGTACTGATGGTTCTATCGTTGTCACGACATCGCCCTCACGCTCATTATCCTCACTGAAAATTGTCTTCTGTACATTTGAAAATATTTCTGCAAAGAAATTTACATATAAATTATTCGAACTTCTAGAAAGCGTATCGTTATAGTAACGCTCTAACCCGTATCGCCCAGAAAGATTGTCCCCAGAGAACGCCACAAACCCAAGCGTCTGAGACGCCAGATTTCCACCTGGATAAAACCTCCATTTCTCTTTGTGCACTTGCACACCCTTTATATCAAGCTTGTCTATGGTTACTCCATCTTCATTTGGAACACGCTTTGCAACCTCTTCGTACGGGTCAGTAATCTTCCCCGCTCGTTTAAAAAAATCTTCTTTGTCTAAAGAGATTACCTCAGAAAGCGCTCGGTATGTTTCTTCAGGATTAACTAAGATAGAAGGGTTAATAGATACCGTAAAACCTGTCTTTAACGTTGCACCAGAAACAAGCCGTCCATCTTTGTCTTTAAAAAATAATGACCCACGGTCAAAAAGATTCTCATTAGGTCGTACATACTGACGGTCAGCACGGTCACTATATAAGTCTCCGTGCACTATTTGGACAAAATAAAGTCGCACTAATAAAATAAGTGCGATAAGAATGACTACTCCAAGTATGAACCGTATTCTATAAACAAAATTAGATCTCATTTCGTTGTGTCAGACTCCGTCCAACGAGCGTTCCTCGACTTATAAATGACTTCTGTGAGATTGCAGTGAATCCTCGCTCTTTGGCAAGAAGCATATTAACAGAATCTTTCATTTCAATGTACGTAAGCTCTAACTCTGAGAGACCTGAGTTTACATCAGCTATATGGAGTTCTATCTCTTCTCGAACCACTACATTGACAATAGACTTCCCTACAAAATAGATATAAAGACCTAAGAGTACAAAAGAAAACAATAAGAGCCCGAGGATAAATGAACGTTCAATGCCATGTATTTTATTTGAAATGTTTCGTGTTCGTGTCATATTGTTTTTATATATCTTTTCTAAATGTCCTTAATTTTGCACTTCGAGCGCGTGGGTTTCTCTGTATCTCTTCTCGAGTCGGAGCAATTGCCTTTTTAGGTTCCTGCATACCCAAGCCTTCTCTTTTCCATTCCTGGAAGAGTCTTTTTACAACTCGGTCTTCCGTACTATGGAATGTGATTACTGCGATACGTCCACCAGGAGTAAGGTGTGCAAACGCTTTTTCAATCCCCTCCTTTGCCGTTTCGATTTCATCGTTTACCGCAATGCGAAGCGCTTGAAAAGTTCTCGTTGCAGGGTCTATTCGTTTCTTGTGGTACCAAAACGGAGTTGCTTTCAAAATAATGTCCCGCAAGTCAATTGTTGTGGTAATCTCTTTTTCTTTTCGAGATGCAACAATGGCTTCTGCAATTTGTTTTGAAAATCCTTCACCTCCATACCCGCGAAGTACCGCCTCAATCTGGTCCTCTTTCCATTCATTAACGATACGTTTTGCAGTCAAGGTGTCTTCAGTTATTGACGCGATGTCAGTGAGTGTCATAAGAAGCGGTTCTTCCTTCTTAAAACTTAAACCCCGTTCACCTTCTTCAAGTTGGATGGAGCTAAAACCAAGGTCAAAGACATACTTATCAACGAGCGGTATATTAAGCTCATTAAGCACCGTGCCTATGTCGCGAAAATTTGCTTGTTTAAAATGCATTACATTTTTAACGTCAGAAAATTTATCGCGTTGTGCTAAAAGCGTGCTGTTGTCGGTGTCTACTGCAATGAGCACTCCTTGAGAACCCAACATCTTTGCTATAGCCATACTGTGTCCTCCACCACCAAAGGTAGCGTCGAGGACAATGTCATCCTTCTTAATATCGAGTGTATCGATAACTTCTTGTAAAAGAACTGATTGGTGCATATGTCTTTTTTAGAGCGCACCAATCTCTCCGAGCTTCTCTGCCATAGCATCTGCCTGTTTTTCAATTCGAGTTTTGTACTCGGTCCAGGTTTTTTCGTTCCAGATTTCAACCCTATCTTGTACTCCCGCAAGCACCACTTTTGCGGTAAGTCCTGCGAAATCTTTTAGGTATTCTGGAACCAAGATGCGTCCTGCGGAGTCAATGTCGACTTCGACTGCTCCGGATAATATAAAGCGGTTAAATCCGCGGGTATCTGCTTGTGTAAACGATAAATTCCGTAATCGTTTTGCAGTCTCTTTCCACTCACTCATTGGATACATGAAAAGACAGTTGTCGAGCCCGCGCGTCACTACGACTTTTTTACCGAGTTCGGTGCGAAACTTCTTTGGTAGTGACAACCGCTTCTTTGTATCTAAGGAATGCGTATATTCTCCTATTAACATGTTTGTTTTGTTGGCACATAGCTCGTGTTAACGCTACACGCGTTAACACAGTATATTCTCCAATTAACATATATCCCACTTCTTCCCACTATCATACTAGTATATAACACTTCATCCCACCTCATGTGACTACTTATCCACATGACTGCACCGGGGTAAAGATACGGAAAACCTCCCCAGCAGGTGCAGACCGGTAAACCTTTTGTTACAATAAAAAATAATGAAGCATGCGACACTTTGTATCCCAATAACTGACACACACATTCTTCTTGGAAAGAAGAAAATTAATTTTGGTATAGGAAAATGGAATGGGTTTGGAGGGAAAATAAAAGAAGGCGAAAGTCCTGAAGGAGCGACTGTCCGTGAACTTATGGAAGAGTGTGGTCTCTCTGCGAAAGAGGATGATTTAGAGAAAGTTGGTATTCTAAAATTCTACTTCAACAACGAACCTGCGTTCCTTGTGCATACCTATCTAATACGCACGTGGGCTGGTGAGCCCATTGAAAGTGACGAGATGACACCTCAGTGGCATACACGCGACACAATCCCCTATGATGAAATGTGGAAAGTTGATTCGCTCTGGATGGAAAAGGTGTTTAGTGGAGAAAAAGTCTCTGCACATGTGTATTACAAAACCTCTGGTATCCCTGGAAAAGATGAAGAGACATTTGACAGGATTGAGTACGATGAATCCCTTTGGGATGCGTACGTATAGAGCGCACTCTCGTATAACTCTTGACTAAGTAATTATATATGGTATAATTACTACAGACTAACATTCCTACATTTATTTGGAAGGAGAGGGTGATGGAATCATCTTTTTTTTGAAGCGACCTACTTTGGTCTCCGTGTAACCCTTACATTTTGGAGCCTTTGTGTCTTCGTCACCTCCTCTGTAGGAGTTGGCTACTACGTTGTCTTGGTTGCAATGAAAAAACAAGAAGCAGTCCGCTCAACATGGGTATTGTTGTTACTCCTCGACGGCGTTGCACTAATCAGCCAATTCGGGAGAGGAGAATTCGACCTGCTGATTGTAGCTTTCACTGTAGGTGCATTAGCAGTGTCGGTACTTTCTATCTGGGTAGGTAAACCTGGGTGGAGTGTAACTGATACTGTCTGTAGCACTATTGTGCTAGCAGCTATTGTCGGACTTAAACTCTTCCCAACAGCGGGACTTCTTCTCTCACTGATTGGGCTCACCGTCGCAACACTGCCTTTAATTAAGGCGGTCGTGTTTGAGAAGCACTATGAAAATCTCTTCGGGTGGGGGTGCATTTTCCTTGGCAGTGTCTTTACAATCGCCGATGGAAAACCCCTCACGGGTTACTGGTTCGCAGGAATCCAACTCTGCATCCTACTGCCGGTTATCTATCACCACTGGCTCCCGAAGGTGCAGAAACGCGCATAATGATGTTCTTAAAAACTCGAAGCCACATATCCTAGGATATGTGGCTTTTTTATTTTATAAACAAAATCACTCTTGGAAGTTTTTTATATACTCACTTCCTCAAGTCGTGTTTCAAGAAAATCTCTATCAAGGACACTGAGGAACCATCCAATCTTAGGTCCACTCTCCTTTCCGAGAAAAGCGATGTACAACGCACTAAAGAATTCTTTCGGTTCTATCTCCATCTCTTTGCGAATTTCATGAAGTGTTGTGTGAAGCTCTTGTCCGTCTAATTTTTTCATTTTTTTAATTGCTTCAAGAACACGCCCGAGTGCGCTTTTTTGAATATCAGAATACCCCTTACATCCTAAAGGAACTGAACCTGTTTGTAGTTCAAACACATATCGCTCTGGAGCACATCGCTCTATCCATTGGCGTGCGTACGTGACCCTTTCCGAGAGTTCCTTTTTGTCTTCGTTCGTAAGAGATGACCCTTTTATACGAATCACTTCTTCTTCTATATCGATATGGGGCATCTGTACCAAAAACACCACCTGAGAAAATCGAGGCAAAAACCGAGACGGTATGTCTCCTTGTGTATGAATCAACTCAAAGAGGCGTGTTTCGTCATCCGCTACTCCTGTTGCGTATTTCTCTGCAAGCGCATCGTACTGGTCATAGAGAATAGGAATCGTGTCGCCCTCTGGGTCAAAATTAATCGCTCGTTTTATGTTCTTACCCAAGAGCGCGAGCTGAAATATCTGAGGAGGAACGAGCGAAGCGACATCACGCGCCGAAGCTCCGGTACCCTTCGATGAAGACATCTTTCTATCTCCAATTAAGAGAAACTCATATGGAACATCAAACGGTGGTACGTACCCAAAAACCTCCTGTGAGATTCTATTTGCGACATCACGAGCGCCTCCTTTAGTTGCATGGTCTTTCCCCTCACCTTCTAGGTCAACTTCAAATATCTTAAACTTGGCACCCCACTCAACTTTCCATGGAAGCTTTGCATTTCCATTAAAAGGAGAAATCTTTCCTTCATGGCCACACCCAACAGCACCTGAAGCTTCTTGATCACAGATATACTGAACGGTTATATCCTCACCCCCTCCTTCAAAAGAAGTCACGCGAGTGACCGCAACACCACTGCATTTTTCACACACGACCATAAGGGGAAACCAGTCTTCTGTCTTTACAGCACCTGAGGTTTCTTTATAGATTTTTCTGATAAGAGATGCTTTTTCCAGTGCAGTGATTATCGCCTCATTATACCTACCCGCCTTATATACCTCGCTTGAATAATAGAATTCTGGTGTGAAACCACTTGCTTCAATAATGCGAGCAAACTCGTTTCCAAAGTACTGCGCGTAAGACTCATCTCCTTCAGGTGCGGGAATTATATAAAGCGGTTTCCCTAAAAAGGGAGTATATTTCTTTGCATCTAAGTAATCAGGGATTGCATCAAAAGCATCGAAATCATTAATTTCGTAGAGATACGTATTCTTGACCCCTTTCTCGGAAAGAACCCGAGAAAGCGCACCATGGACAGCTACGCCGCGCATAGAGCCAACATGCACTCGCCCTGACGGGGTCTTCTCATCACGAATCACTACTGACTCTTTAGTGTCAATAGTTTTTTTCCGTTCTTGTATAAAATCTTCAACTATTGTATCTGCCCAAAACATACCGATTATTGTACCGTATTAACACTAAAAAATCCTGCCCTTAAAAGAAACACGCCAGATAGCTGGCGTGTTTCTTTTAAGCACTGCAATCAGTCTGTATTTAATCTATAGATTTTATGGTGTACACCTGTTTCCCATTTGGAGTCTCAAAAGTAAATGACTCCCCTTTTTTCTTATTCATCATGGCATCTCCAAGCGGAGAAAGGTACGAAATCTTTCGCTGTTGGATATCAGCTTCTTCAGAACCAACAAGAATATACTCATGCGTCTCTTTTTCTCCATCTTTCTGTATTACAACCACTGAGCTTAAGCTCACGGTGTCCCCTTTCTTGTGAGAAACTATCTGCGGGTTTTTTAAGACACGTTCAAGTTGTGTGATACGCTCTTCTGTTGAAGCCTGCATTTCTCGCGCCTCTTGATACTCTGCATTTTCTGAGAGGTCTCCGAGTGACCGTGCGTACTCAAGACTT
Organism: Minisyncoccota bacterium; assembly: GCA_040876885.1. Taxonomy (GTDB): domain Bacteria; phylum Patescibacteriota; class Minisyncoccia; order Phycocordibacterales; family JABMNX01; genus JABMNX01. Next base: position 15,665 of record JBBDOU010000004.1, read on the forward strand.
TCAGCAACCTCTTTTCGCTTTGATGTTTTAAGGTGCTCAAGCTCATTGGTCAGCTCTTGAAATTTTTCTTTTGTAAGGTAATTGTTTTCTTCGGTCATGTTAATTTAGGCATTATTGTACTAAGTGGGTAAAAAGAGTCAATTGACAGGATTCAAATACTCTGGTGCATACGTATACAGCCATTCGATATACCCGCGCATCACCGCCGACCCCCCGACAAGATTTGCCTCAGGACCCTTCTCCATAATTATGGCGAACGCGTAGCGAGGATTGTCGTATGGGAAAAAACCAGTCACCCATGAGTTTACAAACTTCTTACTCACCCCTAACTGTGCAGTTCCCGTCTTTGCAGCAACTCGCACGTATCCAGTATTTAATGCCTGCGCTGAACCCTCTTGGACTCCAAGACGCATTCCTTCACGCACAACCTGTAGTGCGGAGTCGTCTACTGGAAGCTTCTCCCGTATTGCCTCACCTCCTTTTTCTAAGACAGGAGAAAGTAACACTCCTCCATTAGCGATAGCTCCTATTGCACGCACTATCTGGATTGGTGTCACTTGAAATCCATACTGCCCAATTGCGGTGTTATATGTGTCTCCGATACGCCACTCGTCTCCATCAAAGTGCTCTGCCTTCCACGCTGGGTTTGGGACCTCTCCAATTCCTTCAGCAAAAGGAGAGTGTGTTTCTTCTCCAAATCCAAACATGCGTGCGTAGATATTAATTCCCTCAATACCAATCCCCTGTTGACTTTCAAACCCCCCTCCTACTTCATAAAAATACACATTAGAGGAGTGTGCGAGAGCCTTACGCACGTCTACATACCCATGTGCCTTCCAGTCAACAAAGGTCGAATAGACGCCCTCAATATACGGGTGTGGAAGGCGTATTGAGCCCGTACTTAATATTTCTTTTTCTGGAGTTATTACTCCCTCGGTGAGCGCCCCAATAGCGACAAAGGGTTTTACAATCGACCCTGGAGTGTAGAGTCCTGAGACGATTCTGTTTAAAAATGGTTTTCGTTCATCATACACATATGACTGAATCTCTGAGCGTGGTACGCCATCAGTAAGCACTTGTGGATTAAACTCCGGGAAACTTGCGAGTGCAATAATCTCACCATTTGTAACATCCATAAGTACCCCCGCACCGCCAACAAAACCAGACTCCCTGACTCGTTCTCCAAGAAGTGTGTAGAGTGCATTACTGAGTTCTGCGTCAACCGAAAGTGTTACATTCTCTCCATCTTCTGGCGGGCGAATAGTGTTCTTTGACTGTATCTTCTGAAGCGCGTCAACCTCCTCTATTTCTAAACCGTTTTCTCCTTTTATTCGATCATTAAAAAAAAGCTCAGCACCGTCTTTTGCAGTAAATTCCTCTTGGTAGTAAATACCTGAACTGTCTTTAAGTGGATATCCCACGTAACCAATAACATGCGCAAGTCCACGCAAGTTTGTATATCGACGAAGTGAAAATACCTCGTCTTGTGAAGCACTGGTTTCGCTACTTTCAGATTCGTTCCACGCAAGCTCGGTACCGTTGCGGTCATAGAGCACTCCCCGCTCTGCAAAGAGTATCGAGTGCTGGAGTCTATTGTTCTCACTTAAATACGCGAATACTTCACCTTTGTACACTTGTAAGTACCCAATACGTCCCGCGTACAGTAAGAAAATAAGTACCGTCACACCAACTACCAGAACCTGCATTCTCCTTCCAATCGGCTTCTCAATACGTCCTTCAAATTGGTTCCTGTCGAACTCAGGTAAGTTGTGTGAATCTAAAAAAATCTCGTCAGGTTCTATTTCCCTATTTCTTGTGCCCTGTAAAAACCGGCGTAACAAAATTTTAATTCGGTGCACACTCATGGTGCGCATATTATACCACTTTTTTACCTTACCTTTGGGCGTCTTTATAAAAGACGAGGCGCCCTTTCACGACATAACTTATGCTATATAAGAGCGCGAAAAAGAGCGTGAAGGAAAAAGGACTGGTGAAGAAACTTGGAACAACCGCTCCATATATAAAATCAAGCACAAGGCCTCCAAGGATAACCTCGTACCCTGGTGCAACAGCTAAAAGAACAATCCCCAAGAATATTGTTATGTACCACGGGAAAAGAAATGCGCTTAAGAAAAATAAGATGGTGAAAAATACTCGCTGTATCATAAAATTTTTACTGGAGTGCTATCGTTACAAAGCGAAGTGATTGTAAAGAAAGCGGGCTACTGAAAAGCACTACCTGAAAAGAGTCGGACGGAAGCACGACAATTTCTTCAATGACCCCCAAGATACCTCCGTCTATATGCGGAGAAAAAACAGGATGCCCTTCAAGAATCTCTACTCCTCGAGGAATACGTATTTCAAAATTTCCACCTCCTTTCCCTACAGCCTCAGCTGCAACAAGCGCGCCGTCTTTACTCCCCAAGAGGACCTCTACAATGCGCCCCGGAGTTGAATACAAACTGATGCGTGTCGTTCGAGCATAGACCTCCTCAACTGTACCAATTGCTACCTCACCAACACCATAAACCCCTGCTCCCACAGTAACCCCGTCCCTACTTCCAACATCTACAATGAATGTGTCGTACAGTGTTCTATTTGGGCGAGCAAGTATTGCGGTCACAATATGCTCACCAGAGGCTCCTCGATTTAGAAGCTGTTTGAGGTCCCTATTCTCCTGCTGAAGTATCTCTGCTCCCATTGAGGCTAACTCGAGCCGTGTCACCGCTTCCGTAAGGTCATTATTTTTTTGTACGAGTGTTTGTTTATCTCGAAACCCAGACAGTATGTTCTCAAACGCATGGTGCACTCCCGCCTGAGACTTCCAGAGAGGCTCTCCAACTGAATGCAGTGCCTGTGAAATACTTCCGAGTGTCAGTATGTTAATAACGACAAGGACACCCACTAAAAGCACAACGACAATAAATGACTTTGGGACACGCGAACGAGACTGTCGCGTAAAATTATTCTGTTGGGGAAAGTTCGTTTTCATTCTCTATTAATGTTTCTTTAAAACGTTCCATGTGCTCAAGCACAATTCCAGTACCACGCACGACTGCCGTTAACGGGTCGTCCGTAACGTATACAGGAATACCAAGCACTGTTGTCAGTGCCTCAGGAAGGCCTTTGATGAGCGCGCCTCCACCGGTAAGGTAAATACCTCGTTGCATAATATCCGAAAGTACTTCCGGTGGAGTTGTTTCAAGTACCTCTTTTACCGCATCCACAAGGTGACTAACTGAGACTGAAATAGCTTCACGAATATCTGCGTCCGTTATCACGACCTCTCGAGGAAGGCCAGTCACAAGGTCGCGACCCCGCACTGTTGCTTCAATAGGCTCATCTCCTTCTATAAGAGAACCTGCTTTAATCTTAAGCGACTCCGCAGTTTTTTCACCGATAAGTATTTTAAATTCACTGCGGATATATGAAGCGATATCTTTATTGAGTTTATCTCCCGCAATACGAATATTTTTTGATTGTACAATCCCACCAAGCGATATGATTGCGATGTCGCACGTCCCGCCTCCAATATCAACAATCATACTTCCAATTGGGTCGTGGATTGGAAGTTTGATACCAATAGCAGCAGCCATCGGCTCTTCTATAATATGCACTTCTCGCGCACCAGCGTTCTGCGCAGCGTCTCGTACTGCTCTGGTCTCAACACTGGTGATACCAGAGGGCACGCCAATCACGACTCGCGGGCCAAGCATAGTGCGCCTATTTTCTTGCGCTTTGTTTATTAAATATGCGAGCATCTCCTCAGTCACCTCGAAGTCTGAAACCACACCATCTATGAGTGGTTGCACCGCAGTAATGTGCCCAGGAGTTCGTCCCAACATTTCTTTTGCCTGTTTACCAACAGCAACAACCTGCCCTGTCTTTTGGTTTACAGCAACAATAGAAGGCTCGTCAATCACGAGACCGCGCCCACGCAAATAGACAAGCGTGTTTGCTGTCCCGAGGTCTATCCCGATATCATTTGAAAACAAACGATAAAATTTCTCAAGGTACATCTTGATGTTTTCTTTAGTATGCATACCGTTTTAGGCTAGAAGTTCTGCCTCACTAACCATTTCGACCGCACCTGTTTTTCTATCTACTGTTTCAAGCTCACCTGTTTCTAGTGTCTTCTTACTCACCACCACGCGTTTTGGAATACCAACAAGGTCGCTGTCTGCAAACTTCTCTCCGGCGCGTGCGTCGCGGTCGTCATACAAAACCAAAGTCCCTTTGTCTGAAAGTTTTTTATAGAGTGCTTCTGCATACGCACGAACCGCTTCATCATCTCCGCCTATCTCAATAAGGTGCACTGCAAACGGTGCAACTTCCGCTGGCCACACAATACCTTTCTCATCTGAAAGAAGCTCCACCACTGTTCCCATTGCCCGCGCCGGACCGATGCCATATGAACCCATAATGACGGGTATTTCTTTTCCTTCTTCGTTTGCATAGGTCAGTCCGATTGCTTCAGAAAACTTTGTGCCAAGTGAAAATATGTTTCCCACTTCAATACTCTTTCGTTCAGTAAGCTCATCTCGCGTAAGACCAAGCGTTGCGAGCGCTGTGTCATCAAGCACCTCTTCGTTCACGGCGATATTTTTCTCTTCGTTTACATACACAATATCTTCTCCTGCTTCAGAGAGTGTTTGAAATTCATGGCTAAAATCAGTAAAGGCACCCCCCGATGCAAAGGTTTTAAAGGTCTTATCACCGATACCAAGACGGGTAAAAATCCGCATATAGGCATCAGCGCATTCATTATAAAACTTGTTGTGTTCTGCTTCAGTACGAGAAAATGAATATAAATCTTTCATTAAAAACTCTCGCGTGCGCATGATACCGCTTTTGGCTCGCACCTCATTTCGAAACTTGTTTTGGATATGGTATGCAGAAAACGGAAGGTCTTTGTGTGAGCGGACATATGAGGACATGATGCGCGTTATCATCTCTTCATGTGTCCATGCAAAACCAATGTCTCCACCAGCTTTAAGTTTTGATTTAAACCACACATCAACAGTTTCATCGCTCCACCGGTCTGTTGTCTTCCAGAGCTCTGGGTCTTGAAGGGACGACATGAATACTTCTTGTCCACCAATTGCATTCATCTCCTCACGAATGATTGTGTTTATGTTTTCAATAACACGAAGGCCAAGGGGAAGAAAAGAATACACCCCCGCCATTTCTTTGTGAATATACCCCGCACGAATAAGGAGTTGCGCATTTTTTGAAACCTCATCCTTTGGAGCTTCCTTTCGTGTTTTTGTGAAGAGTCTACTTTGTCTCATATACGCCAAATAGTATCTTATCTGGGCAGTTCGGTCAAAATGCCACCCTTTCTAATCTTTTGATATACTTCCTTATACTATGTCTGAGTACGATAAGAACCTTACAAAAAATAACCCTACCCTACTAACCGCACAATATCGCTGTAGGTAACTACAATCATCAGGAGAATCAGAAGCGCAAACCCAACGTAATTAAACATGTTGGCTACGTTTGGTTTTATAGGTGAACCTTTGATTGTCTCAATAAGAAGGAAGAGGAGGCGCCCTCCATCAAGCGCAGGGAATGGAACAAGGTTAATCACCGCAAGATTTAATGAGATAAGCGCAGTAAAGTTTAGGAGTGCTATGAGACCAAGTGCAGAAACATCCCCAACAAGACTGACTATCCCCACGGGACCCGCAACTGTTGCAAGGTCAGCATTAAACAGGAGTGCGTCATAGAAAAAAGTCACAATACCAATAGTTATTGCAGAAAGCATAGAGAGGGTCTGCTTTCCTCCTTCCCACACCGCAAGATGCACAGGAAGTTTCAATGTACCGACAAGCCCGACAACAACGCCGATTGCGGGAGTCTCTGGAGCATCAACCATTAAGCCTTTTTGAGAGGTAACAACAACGTAAGCTTCTTTGTTGTCTCGTTTATACTGTACGGAAAATTCATCAGTGTTCTGCGTGGAGATAAATACGCCAACCTCCTCTGGGGCTGTCGGGTTTACGGTTTTACGTGGTGTTGAAAGAGCGAGTATTTCATCCCCTGCAGTAAGTCCCGCTGTTTCAGCTGGAGTTCCTGGAAGAACTTGTGTCACTAAAAGACGCTCCCCTGAAATATATGCTGAAAGTGGCTCATCCTGAAAGCCTCCCATCGCCGGTGTTCCCGCCATAAATGTTACAGAAAATAACAACCAAGCAAAAAGAATATTAAAAAAGACCCCCGCAAAGAGCACCGCCGCTTGCACATATTTTGGTTTCTGAATCATCGCCCGGGCGCTGTCAGGACCAGTGAGAGAATCTGTCTCAGGGTTTTCTCCAAAAATACGCACGAAACCACCAAACGGGAGTGCGTTAATGGTGTATTCTGTCTCGCCCCATTTTTTCCCAAAAAGTTTTGGTGGGAAGCCGATACCAAACTCGTCAACTCGAATACCCGAACGTTTTGCAACAATAAAATGTCCAAATTCGTGCACAATAACAAGCACAATAAGTACCGCAAAAAATAAAAGAATAGTCATAAGTTATTAGTTGGTAGTTGTTAGTTATTAAAAGATTTTGATAAGTTGGTCAGCATTTTCATACATTCTATGGGTAACTCTGAGATATGTTCTCGAGTCTGAGAATCTCCATATAAAAGTCGATTTGACACTTCTATCTGAGTTTCTAGCTCAGCAGCTGAACCAAGAGAAATATTCAAGAAATGCTGAAAATGTTTTTTGTACTCCTTTTACTCCCCTCTGCGATATTGGATGGAATTGACACAACACATCGTCGCATTTGAGATGTTAGTCCATATTTTTCATCTTCTGGAAAAGTTTTAGTAAATGAGTAAACTAATTCTACTAAGTCCATTGATTTCTGCCAAACTGTTACATCGCGGTATCCATTACTCATACTTATATTGACTATAAACTAACAACTACAAACTACGTTGAAATTTCTTCTTCTTTTTTTCTCCCGATTTCGTCTAGTGACTTATTACCCGCATCAATAAGCTTCTGCATCTCTTCTTTGTAACTAAATTTCTCATCTTCACTTATCTCGCCGTCCTTCTCTTGTCTTTGAATATTATTCCACACATGGTCACGCTCATTTCGAAGTGAGACACGCGCTTCTTCTAGCTTATCTTTTGAAAGTTTAATCAACACCACTCGGCGCTCTGCGGTAAGCTCAGGGAAGGTTACCCGTACACCTGTACTGTCTGCTGAAACTCCCACGCCGAGATTTGCATCGGTTAATGCTTTTTCAACATCCTTTACTTGATCTGCGTTCCATATATTAATACGGAGCGACCGCGCGTCTTCAACATTGACGTTCCCGACCTGAACAAGCGGAACACGAACCCCAAAGGACTCAACGTGGATATTATCAAGAAGTGCTGGAGTTGCCCGTCCTGTACGAATCCCCTGAAATTCTTTTTTAAGCCAGACTTCTGTATCCGCTATCTTTTCTTTAAGTGATGAAAAATTGTATGCCATATGACCATATTGTACCAGTATTGCACCCCAGTACAAAGTGTATTACAGTGCGCTTAGTTTAGTACAGTAACGGGAGCAAAAAATATGAGCGAAGTTGTAAACGCTTTTGCAAAAAGTGGCGAGTACGAATTCAAAACGTCGGGTGATTTCCTGAATAGGTTTCTCAGGCACGGACACCTCATTGTCCAAGACAACACACGAACAGTTATCCACGACGACCTCAAACTGCCTTCACAAGCGCTTTCTCTGTGTGTCGTAACTGGAATTAAAGTTGACCAGCGGATTATGCTACAAGACGGATGCTTCGGAATTGTTGACCTTTCATGTATCCACGCACAGAGAATCGAACTTCAAGGAGCGTCCATCGGTACTCTAGTTCTAAATAACCTTCAAGTCGTAGCCGATGGCGGTATTGGCCGAGTGCTGACAGAAGGTGCTCATATCGGCAAAATCTATTGTCGAGACACTGCACTTGCTCAAGCGTTAGCGAGAGCTCATCCACACACGCCAATATTCTCAGAGCTTTTCTGGATGGATTATCGGGACTATGTTCGATAAACCAACGCACAAAACGCAAAGACCTCCCACTTTCTAGGTGGGGGGTCTTCTTTCTCTATGTTATGAATATCTCTTATGTGAGCGTATAGTACACACTTCGCCCAACATCGCCCTCTTGAACAACAACTCCCTCTGCTTCTAACTCATCAAAATACCGCACTACGGTTCTATCAGAGACTCCGAGTAATTCCTGTGCCTCGCCATTTGTTAAGGTCTTTCTATCTTTCAAATGTTTTACAAGCATCTCTTTTCGATGCTCTTTAAGTGGATATCGTTCAGTATTTACAAATGCTTTTAACTTCTCGTGTGAACCTGGACGCGTCAGCGCAATACCAAATATGATACCAAGTGCACCAACCAAGAGTAATTGAAATATTTCCATATACTGTATTCTACCTTAGATGTCGCTTCTACCACGCACTAACCTGTAGATAAAAGGAATAACTTTGCTACATACGATATAGAGTAAGAACAATCCGGCAAGATAGAATGCTATTTTATGACTTAATGTGTAGCCTGCAGTCGTGAGCGCGAGGAGCTGTATGTGGTCAAATGGTCCACTCTTCTTTCCCTTCTCGACTTCAGGTGATGAGCTTCCTACCGCAATGTCGTTCTCAACAAGTGTATTCTGAACCTCTTTAAGTTTACGGTATATGGCATCGCTTTGTGTGGTACGAAAATCTTCTAACGCGGTAAATGTTTTCTCTACTCCAGCAATAATCTTAGGAGTCGTACTTGATGCAATCTCCCCTATTTTGGTCACCACCTCAGTGCTTTTATCCTCAAGATTCCCCCGCAAATCACCTTGAGCAGTACCTTCTGTATCGTTACTTTTTTTAACGAGAGGTTCTGCATCTTCACTGTCTGGTATCCCGTCATTGTCGTCATCAGTGTCTTCTCTATCTCCGATACCATCGCTGTCGGTGTCTCTGTCAATAAACCGAGCGAGCGTCTTTTCGTTTTTTTGATATGTCACAGTCTCAGACGTTCCGTCTTGAGCAGTTAAGACAGCTTCTGTAATACCAACCCCAATACGTTGTTCTCCTGTCTGTGGAGTCCAGTCAGCCCAGAGAACTTGGAATCCTCCGTTTCTTTCAAGCGTAACCTCACTACTTCCAAAAGATGCATCGCCGTCATAAAACGTCACAACCCCTTTAAAGTCTCGGTTAGAACTGTTTGCAAGTGTGGTGTACACCCGCACCACATCTCCAGCAAAAAAAGGTTCGCGGTCAAACCATATCGAAGAATCAACAAAGCCCACGTGGGAAGCGTCAACTGACGCACTCACCAACTGAGCAGATGTATATGAAAAGAAGATGACGAGTGCGACGATACTGATTACAAATCTCTGCATAATATATTATGAAATCTTTGAAGCTATACGAGGTAATGTTGTTGCAAGATGCTCAAGGAGTATTTTTACCGAAGCAGAACGGTCATCAAGATATGAACGAACACTTTGTAGTGACTCAAAAGCCTCTGTTGGAATTGAGTCATCACCTCCAATATGTTTCCCCAAACTACTCCGCTCATAAAGCGCTGTCTCAAGACCGTTTACCAATGACAGTGCCTCTGCTTTATCTTTTGCTTCCACAATCTCAGAGATAAGCGCTATTCGTTCAGCAGGAGTTGCTGTCAAAAACTGTTTTGCAAAAAGTGAACTGAGTGACGAGTCACCGCTTGCGCCTCCTTGCAGTGAAATAACTTGTACGCGAGAAAGAAGCGTCTCGAGCAACACTCCCGCAGAGGGGACCAGTAAGAAAAAATGGGTTCCGTCCTTAGGTTCTTCAAATGTCTTCAGAAGTGCATTTTGAGCTTCTCGTGTTATCCCTTGTGCTGTTATGATAAAAAATTTCTTATCACCGACAAATGCTTTCTTGTTCTCAAGCGCTTGAATCGCTCTTCCATCATCAATCCCAAATACTGAGTACTCTCGCACATACACATCTGGATTACCTAAAATAGTGATCCCTAATTCTTCTAAGTATCTAAGCAGTGTATCTGTTGCACCAACCCCCCCATCAACCACATAGGCATGATGAAGGTCTTTCGGTAGCGCTTGGTTAAAATCTTCCATTGCCCACAGTATAGCAAAAGTAAAAGATAAAGAGGAGAAAAAGAAAAAGGGACAGGTTGTGTAAACACAAACCCATCCCTAATGTGTATGATGCCGAAGTACTGAAAGTTCGACTTCATATGAACCGTCTTCTTCGCATAATGGACAACCGTCTTTAAACTTCAAAGTTGCTCCAGTAACCCCCTTCATTTTGAGCTCTACATCAAGACGCTCTTCAAGAAGCGGGGTAATGAAACCGCGTAGTGACTTTTCTGAGGTATGGTATGTACCACATCGAGGACATTCAAAGAAGAACTGTCGAGGAAGTAGTGCGCTGATTGTTACCATCACACCCTCCCCGACAATTTAATTTGCATCTGCTTTACAATGCGTCCTACAAGGTGAGGAATATCTTCAAGGTCTTCTGGGTGGACAATCCTATCGGCTTTCCAAGTCTCCTTGTCAGGATTCATGGTTACGTCAATAGTGACTACCACGCCATTAAACTCAAAGAATCCATCAATACCTTGGTGGACATCGAGAGAGGTCCCGACAGCTGTAAAGAATCGTGCTTCGTCGCCCAGCAACTGACGCACTTCGCGATTGAATGCGACGACTGTTTGAGTCCTCAGTGGTGGTTGATTTCTGCGTACCTGCGCGAACGCTTCTGTGCGTTCCATGTGACCTCTAACGGTCGCAAGGCATGTGCCGAGTACTTTTCTCTCGAATTGATGGCCAGTGAGCCCATCAAATTTGGAACTCATGACTTCCTCCTTAAAAAACATGATTAGGAACTACCCTAACCTTCTTCTATAATTATACCAAATATATGAGTCAAAGTCAAGTGACCTGATGAATCTTTATATCTTTGCTAAAATACTCTTTTTATAGGTATCTAAATGGTTGAGTGCTATACCAGTCCCCTTTGCAACACAAAACGCAGCTTCGTCTGCTAAGTATGCTTTTACTCCTGTACGCCGAAATACTAACTCGGGAAGGTTACGGAGTTGACTTGAACCTCCCGTCATAATAATCCCTTGGTCAATAATGTCAGCTGAGAGTTCGGGTGGTGTTTCCTGTAGTACATCACGAATTGCTTTAATCATCTCGCGAAGTTCTCGCCCGATAGCTTTTACTGTTTCGTTAGTACGGATATCGGTTGAACGCGGAAGTCCGGTGAGGTAGTCACGCCCTTTAATGACCATCACGAGCTCTTCTTCAAGGGGGACCGCTGAACCAATTTTTATTTTTATATCTTCCGCGGTCTTATCCCCTATCGCAAGGTTAAATGTTTTCTTAATGTAATCAGTAATTGCTTGGTCTATTCTGTTCCCCGCACACTTTACTGATGTTGAGGCAACAATCCCTCCCAAAGAAATCACCGCAACGTCTATCGTACCGCCACCAATGTCGACAATCATATGTCCCTTCGCTTCTTGAATAGGAATACCCGCGCCAATAGCAGCGAGAATCGGTTCTTTCACTACATAGGCACTTTTTGCACCAGCTTTTGTTGCGGCTTCTATCACCGCACGCTTTTCTGTTGAAGACACTCCTGCGGGAACCGAAATCATCACCTCAGGGCGAAAGACATTCCACGAACCAAGCGCTTTTTTCATATAGTAGCGGAGCATCGCTTCAGTCACTTTATAATCTGCAATAACACCATCCTTCATCGGACGATACGCAATGATACTCTCTGGAGTTCGTCCAATCATTTCTTTCGCCGCATTTCCTACTGCAAGGATTTTGTTATCAATCTGCGAAACTGCAACCACTGACGGTTCGTTCAAGACAACACCACGACCCGGAACAAACACCAGTGTGTATGTGGTACCGAGGTCTATTCCAAGTTTTGGTGTAAAAAATGACATGGTGTGTGATTAATTTATTCTGTTCTGTTGGTGCGAGTGATATCGAGTCCTATCTTTTTAAAACGCTCCTCAATGTGCTCATATCCGCGATCTATATAGTATGCATTATTAATAAGTGAGTTCCCTTTTGCAACTGCTCCCGCAATAACGAACGCAAGCCCCGCCCGCAAATCAGGACTCCCTAAGGTTCTCCCAGTGAGTGGCGTTGGTCCTTTTACCGCAACTCGATGCGCATCCCAAAGCGCAATATCCGCCCCCATACGAGCGAGGTCAGTGGTGTAGTTAAGTCGTCCTTCAAAAATAGTCTCATGCACCAAACCTTCACCTAAGGACTGTGTCAGAAAAACAACCATAAGTGCTTGTAAGTCTGTGGGAAAGCCTGGATACTCGTGCGTCTTTACGTTAACTGACGTAAATTGCTTCACTCCTTCCTTGGGGTTTCTCACGGTGATTGTCTCAACACCCGTCTCTATCGAAACGCCCGCACTTCGAAGAAGCTCGATGAGTGATTCGATGTGCAATGGATTACAATTTTTAATTGTTAGCTCTTCCGCACAGAGCGCACCCAAAATTAAAAAACTTCCCGCTTCTATTCGGTCTGGAATAACCCGGTGCGTGTCTCCGTTCGTTCGAAGGAGTCCCCCACCGTCAATCTCGATTGTTGAAGTCCCCGCGCCGGTGATTTGTGCACCACTCTTGATGAGGAAATTTGCCAAATCTTCAACCTCAGGCTCCATCGCGCAGTTCTTAAGAACGGTCTTACCTTCAGCTAAAGTCGCCATCATCATCATTGTTTCAGTTCCGGTGTGTGTTGGTGTCCTAAAAAAAATCTCTGCACCACGAAGCTTTCCTCCTTTTGCTTTTATTGTATACCGACCATTTACATGGGTAATCTCTGCACCAAATTTTTCAAATCCTTCTAGAAAGAAATCGATTGGGCGCGCACCAATGACACACCCCCCTGGGTGCGGAAAACTTACCTCACCAAACCGAGACAAGAGTGGACCAACAAGCACAATGGATGTGCGGAGTCTTTCTGAAATTTCTGTGTTGAGGTCAGTCTTAATTGAAGGTGATGCGGTGAGTGTCAGGGTGCTTCCCTCTTTTGTAACGGTGACTCCAAGGTCTTCAAGCAGTTCTGCCATTCGATGCACGTCTTCAATATTAGGCACCGCAACAAGTGTTACTTCGTCCTCAAAGAGAACACTCGCAGTCATCGCTTTCAGCACCGCATTTTTAGCGGTATTAACGCTAATTTCACCACGAAGTTTTTTTTCTCCCGCGAGACCTTTAATAAATAGACTTTCTTGCATGAGCCTTATTGTATGCGCTCACTGCCTCTTTTACAAATACGGCTTAATATGACTGATTCTCCCATTCTGTTATGCTGTACATAATGTACCTAATCCACGTTATCCCGATATCCCGCGGTTTTATAAAAGACCGTCTTTCATATTTCTCAAAAAAGGACATCTCAAAAGGAGCTATGGTCACGGTTCCTATCCGTAAAAAAATGACCCCCGCTATTGTTGAGCTCACTGAAGATGTGAAGGATGTGAAGACAAAACTCCGACAATCACCGTTCCCAATCAGGAAAATCGAAGCTATACGTAGTACGCAAATATTTTCTCCTGAGTTTATGCACGCGGTGCGGGAAACTTCCGATTATACAACAGGCACCGTAGGAGCAATTATTAATACGCTTGTGCCGAAAGCGATTCTAAGCGCACCAGAGAAAATCAATGAAAACATGGCGCGTATTGCTGTTCAAAAAAGTATGACGTACGAACGACTCGTACTTCAGACAGACAAAGAAGAACGCTTCTCAACATATCGAAGCTTGATACGGGAAGCGTTTGCACGAAAACAGTCTGTCTTTATCTGCATGCCGACACTTCATGATGTAGAGCAATTTGTCTCAAAATCTGAAAAAGGAATCGGTACATATATGTTTGGGCTTCACAGTGGACTCACTAAAAAAACTATCATAGAGCGCTGGAACAAGGTGTTACAAGAAGGTCACCCTGTTGCCATTGTCGGAACCGGAAGTTTCCTTTCAATCCCCCGTACCGATATAAAGACTATTGTTATCGAACGAGAAAGTTCAGGCGCATATAAGTCTGTCGTACGACCGTATGGAGATATCCGAGCATTTGCAAACTCACTCGCACGAAATATGGGCGCACGGATAGTCTTTGCTGATTCTTTCTTACGTATCGAGACACTCTACGACTACTACGAAGGACACACCGCGGAACTTGCACCACTTCGCTTCCGACCACTCTCCCCGGCAAAACACTCAATTATTGATATGAAGAATTACAAGCCGACAGTAAAAGGACGCTACGAGATAATCAGTCATGAACTCGCGCGCCTCGTTGAAGACACACGAAGAGATGCAACACAGATGTTTATCTTCAGCGCACGAAGAGGGCTCTCCCCAACGACCGTGTGTTCTGATTGTGGCGCAACAGTCACGAGCACTCATTCGGATGCGCCTATGGTGCTCCACAAAACAAGCAAAGGAAATATTTTCTACTGCCACCAAAACGGAGAGGTGCGCTCTGCAAATGAGCGGTGTCGAGCGTGTGGTGGTTGGAAGCTTGTTGCGCTTGGCGCTGGTATACAGCTCATTGAAGAGCAACTCGTTGAGCGCTTCCCTGGGTACACATTTTTCCGTATCGACAGCGACACCACCAACACCTACAAGAAAGCACATGCGGTGGTTGAGGAATGGAAAAATACTCCAGGGTCAGTACTCATTGGAACTGAGATGGCGCTCTCACACCTTGAAGACCCAATTGAGAATATCGCAATCGCGTCTATAGATTCACTCCTCTCTATTCCTGATTTCAAAATTGAAACAAAAATATTTTCAGTACTCTTAACCCTTCGGTCTCTTGCACAACAATCTTTTCTCCTCCAGACACGAAACCCCGAACAGGGTGTCCTGAAAGACGCAGTTGGCGGAAACCTTCTTGAGTTTTATCGAAAAGAAATCCAAATCCGTAGAAAACTAGCCTATCCTCCGTTCTCACTCTTTATCAAGCTCACTGTCTCAGGAACAAAAAATGCCGTCTCAGATGAGATGGACAACATGGAGGAAATATTTAAAGACTACGACCTGCGCATCTTTTCCGCGTTTACTCCTGCGGAGCGTGGAAAGCAGACGAGTCACGCACTTTTAAAGATTGAGCCAAAGACATGGCCTCACCCAGACCTCCTTGAGAAGCTCCGCTCGCTTCCCCCACAAATCCTTATCAAAGTAGACCCCGAAAGCCTGTTATAAGCCAGCGTGTGGGGTAAATATCTCTCTCGTGCTTTATATATATCGACTATTTAGGTATAGTGGAATTACTATGAAAGAAATACTTCAGGACGGAAATCCTGTGCTCCGAGAGATTGCACAAGAGGTCCTCATCAAAGACATCCCGAGTAAGGAAATAAAGACTCTGCTTAAAAATATGGTGACCGCACTCAAAGATAAAGAATTTGGGGTTGCACTTGCTGCGCCACAGATTGGCGTCTCAAAACGTGTATTTATTGTCGCTGAGAAAGTCTTTGAGGAGGATAAAAAAGAAGAGACACTCGTATACATCAACCCAAAGATAGTCAAGAAATCAAGAAAAACAGACGACTTAGAGGAAGGCTGTCTCTCTGTTGAGGGATATTTTGGTACCGTAACCCGCGCTAAACTCGTAACCGTTGAAGCGTATGATGAAACTGGCACCAAGTTCACGCGAGGTGCGAGTGGGCTCTTGGCTCAGATTTTTCAACATGAAATAGATCACCTTAATGGGGTTTTATACGTTGACCATGCTCACAATATTAGAGAAGTGGACCCTTCAAAAAAATAAGTCATGCACAACAATACCTCTCCGCATATAGTGTTCTTTGGGACTTCACATGTTTCTGTTGTTGTTTTAGAAGAACTTAAGAAAAGCGGATTTCTTCCACAGCTGATTGTTACCGCGCCTGACACAAAACAAGGCCGGAAAATGGTTCTTACTGCTCCTGAAGCTAAGCTGTGGGCACAGGAGAACGACATTCCTGTGCTTCAGCCTGAGAAGATAACGCTTGAAGTAATAGCCGATATTGCAGGCCGTGCACCTCAGGGAGAATGGGATTTATTTATTATTGCGGCATACGGAAAACTTCTACCAAAAGAATTCCTCGACCTTCCAACGTTTGAGGTGATAAATGTACACCCGTCTCTCCTACCACGTCTTCGTGGTGCAAATCCTATTCGTGGTGCAATTTTAGCTGATGAAAAAGAAGTCGGCGTCTCTATCATGCTCGTTGATGAAGAGATGGATCACGGACCAGTTCTT
Source organism: Minisyncoccota bacterium (assembly GCA_040876885.1). Taxonomy (GTDB): domain Bacteria; phylum Patescibacteriota; class Minisyncoccia; order Phycocordibacterales; family JABMNX01; genus JABMNX01. The sequence continues at coordinate 31,964 of JBBDOU010000004.1, forward strand.
GCTCAGAAAGTAATACCAACCCAAAAATGGCCCATGCGTGGAGCAGAGCTTGATGCGCTCCTTGCGCACGCCGGAGGAGTGCTCTTGACTGAGACTATTCCACAATGGATAAACGGTGTAGTAACTCCACAAGAACAGAAGCACGAAGACGCGACCCATACCAAAAAAGTTGTTAAAGAAGACGGGTTAATAGATTTACAAGGAGACCCGTACCAGAATCTTCTCAAAATCAGGGCGTACGAAGGGTGGCCCGGAACATATTTCTTCAAAAATGAAACTCGTATTAAAATTACTGACGCAGAAATTAAAGACGGTGCACTCAACATCCTTCGCGTCATTCCAGAAGGAAAGAAAGAGATGCCGTATGCAGTGTTTATGAAAGATGCTAACCTCTCCCAAACTTAAGTGCGTTTTTAATACGTTCGCCTCCTCGCTTAAGGAGCGCGAAACGTTTCCCTTTATTTCGTTTTAATTGTTTCGATATTTCACCCTTCACATTATCAATTGCGGCGTTCATTGAAGCTTCCTCCGCCTCAGCCCGAAATAGCTTCTTCCCGATTAATACATTTATCTCCGCACGGAAGATATCTCCTGATTGGTGGTGTTCAGTTGTCTTACCAAGCTCCACATCACACTTAATACTCGGGTCTGTGCTATCAATATATTTATCAAGCGCTTCGAGTTTATCCTCAAGATACTGTGATATCTCTGGGGTCATATCAAAGTCTGTGGTTTTAATTGTGTAGTGCATAGTTTTTTTATTCTATACTAATAATTTTTCTCTGAGACCGGTGTCCGCTTACCATACGCACTCGGTTCTCTTCAATATTAAATTCACGGGCAATTATTTCAACAATCTTTCGGTTTGCTTGGTTACGTTCTGCTTTCTCACGAACGGAGATAGTATATTCAGTCTCAGATTCCTGAAGGATTAATTCTTTCTTTGAATCTGCATGTACTAAGACTCTAACGTACATACTTGCGGGGGTTTACTGTCTCGGTCTTCTTCGCTCGCTGTTTCTTTTCCGTCTTTCTTATAATAAGTATCGAGATATATGTTAATATCTCCCGACTCATACATCTCAATGTTTCGTTCAGAATCAACAAGATACGGAACTTGTCTTTTTCCACCACGAGCTACAAGCTCTTCTGCTACAACGTCATCAGAAATATTTTTTTCTTCAACGTTAATACCAAGGTCTTCAACCTTCGCATGTACAGCGAGGCAAAATGGACATCCTGTTTTTACGTATAGTGTTAACATGCTTCTTTTTGTTAGTTATTAATACCGTGCTATTTACTTATCACCGCACGTCTCTTTTTATTACAGAGTAATTATAGCATACCCACAGAACACATCTTGAATTCTCACAAACCTCATTTTGGCGGTCCGACCGCCAAAATGAGGTTTGTGAGAATTCACCCCTCGTTGATTGCAATATTCGCTTTCTGTTGTAAAATGTCTGGGTTCTCTTTGTAAAGGAGATATTCCGACAAGGATGTTACTGACTCAGTTGGTGACCAACTTGTTAATGAAGAAACAATATTCCGCGGTAGCTCAGTTGGTAGAGCAAGCGACTGTTAATCGCTGGGTCACAGGTTCGAGTCCTGTCCGCGGAGCTAAATATTGACATGTAGTAAATTATATAGTATCCTCCATTATAGAACTTTAATTTCTTGCACCACTAAACATGGAAGGGATATTAAAATGAACCTTCAGGAACATGCCGCCAAAGCCATAAAAGATGGTGCCAATTGCTGGCAATGTGGCAAAACACCTACTGAATCTAACATCAAAAGCCGTCCTGATAAAAATGGTTGGGATGTAGATGGATTCGAAGACCGACAATGGATATATTTTGAATGCACTAACGGCCAATGTCGATACCAGACGTCCTTTGCCAAACTCAGAATACTTGGTGCAAATTGGCCTCCCGCACCTAAAGTCATTGATGGGGATGTAGAAATACACTTCAGAGACGGTGTTTTCGAAAGCAGGAACCGCCCTCTAGATTAAATACCCACCCACATGGAAATCGCTCTCCGTGAGGGTGGTTTCTTTTTTATACAACCCTCACTTCCCCCGTTTTCATGTTAAGATGGCAGGATCTAATTAATGTGGTATATTCAGAATTAGAATAACAGGCTACATTGGAGGTTCTTATGGAGGACCAAAAACTCTCCCTTGTTCAACAAGCGATACTGCGCTGTCTCATGCGGAAGTTTACTTCTGAGCTCCCGATACCGTTAGCGGAAAGGTACGACAACTTCTCCACAAATCTTTCTCGTTTTTGCAGTATGGCAATCAAGGACACTGCCGCATGGGATGCGCTCCCTATGTTGATTCAGACAAAAGAGAGCGACTTTTCTGAGGTATTGAATGAGCTTGAGTTCATTGGGGGAACGGTTGAGGGTGTGCACGTCTCTCACACCTCATTTACAAAAGAAGCCCTCCGTGAAGAGCTCCAGCGCTATCTCGATCACTTTACCGAGAGCGTGACTTTAATTGAAGATGAGAAAGATCAAAGTCCCGTGCACTCAATCTTCTTTGCCTGATTTAGACTGTCGTTATCCCACCCATTGAACCAACTGGTTTTATGGGTGGGTTTTTTAATAAAACCAAATACCTGTACTTGTTTGTATATCTTTTAGGATGTAACCATCGAGCTCTCAAGTGGGTACTATAGGGTATATGATTGAAAAAATTACATTGAAGATATTCCTGACAGCGATGCTTCTGTGCGCGAGCTCTGCACTCTTGATGATTTGGTTTCACGAATTAGTTCCAGAAAAATTAGAGCTCATACTACCAACATTTTTTATCATTGGCCTTGCAAGTTTCTTTACTTGGTCTCCAATTATTGTGTATCGGTTCTTAGAAAATACCAGCGTCTGACTTATAGTACTCGTGTTAAACTTGTACTATTACTGACTTAACACACATAATTATGAAAACAATGAGCTGTGACCGCTGTAGCCATGAAGCTCACGGAGAAACGTTTGAAGCCTGGATGGAAGCACTAAAGCCACATTACGCACAAGCGCATATGGATTTTATGAAGCAAAAAGGCGCGCTCCCACAAGAAGAACAAGTGGCAGAGATGCAAAAATGGATGATGGAGAATAAGATACGGTTCGACGAAATATAACTATAAAAACCTCCTGAAGTCGCTCAAGAGGTTTTTATTTGTACCGCTTTAGTAAATTACACACTCAATAGTGACCCTACTGAGACTGTCATGTTCTTGCGTTGTTCTATCCGTCTATACTGTGCAACGAGTGCTTGGTGACGTTGTGCATCGCGGTAATACGACTTCCCTCTTAAGATTTTTCTATCAATCTTCTTGTTAAGGAGCTCAATCTCGCGTGTGAGCATTTGTTTAAGTGTTGTTTGTGTTATTCGTGTCATAGTAGTTATTTTATTTATTGAACGAGTAATATTCTTGAAGACAGTAGTCGTATAATTCGAGTAGAGAGAGCATTCCGGTGACGAAGACCTTTCATGCGCGCTGCTCGTGTTTGAAAATCATTGAACATATATTTCTTAATTAACTTTTTAATGCACCTTGTTAACGTACTGATTATTCTATTTTCTTTGTCAAGTTTGTCAAGTTTTCTATATTTCTAGAACTGTGGATAAGTTGTTGACTTCTATCACAAAAAGGCGTAGTATAAAGATATTAGACGAGATTATATTTTCCTGTCTTAATTTTAAATAATAATTTTATGCATAAAATCCAACAAAACCTCCTCGAACTCTCAAAGACAAAAAACCTTGGACAGATGACACTTCGGGAAATGGGAGAACATATTGGGGAAAAATTTCCACAGAAAATTAAACACCACCTTGGGCAACTTGAGAAAAAAGGATTCATAAAGATAGCAAAAAACGTCGGTACGATTGAACGTACACAACCAGGAAAGATAGCGAGTACTTCCCTACTCTCTATCCCTATCCTTGGTACTGCAAACTGTGGTCCTGCGACCTTTTATGCGGATACTAACTTTGAAGGATATTTGAAAATCTCTTCTGCACTTCTTAAGAAAAAGAAAAATATTTATGCAATCAGAGCAAGTGGACACTCTATGAACCGTGCAAATGTTGCCGGTAAAACAATTGAAGATGGTGATTATCTAATTGTAGAGTCAGTGGACAAAAAACCTGAAACTGGTGATGTTGTTGTTTCAGTTTTTGATGGTGTCGCAAATATAAAAAAATTCCACTGGGACCAGGAAAACAACCGTGTGGTACTTATCTCAGAATCAACAAAAGACTTCCCGCCTATATTTATCCATGAAGATGATGATTTTAACGTCACGGGGTATGTTACCCAAGTTGTAAAAAACCAAATCTAGACTAACTAAGAGCATTCTTATACGCTTGAGCCGGCAACGTGACCTGTAGTCCAACAGAGCTGTAGCGAGTACCCTCCACTTGGCCTATTTATATGTAAGACGTCTCCTGTAAAGAAGAGATTCTTGTGCATCTTCGAACGCATTGTTTTTGTATCAACTTCTGTGAGGTCAACTCCACCGTCTGACGTCACAGCCCAGTCGAGCCCTTTCGTTGCCGTAATCGTAAGGGGCATCGCTTTGAGTCTCTGCACTAACGCACGGCGCTCTTCCTTTCCAATACTATG
>JBBDOU010000005.1:0-38519 GCA_040876885.1 Minisyncoccota bacterium
CCCAATAAAGAAACTGAACAAAAAGAAAGTGACCATGTTCTTGACCGGTGGATTATTGCGCGGACTCACGAGCTTTCAAAAGAAGTAACTGATGCAATGGAACGGTACGAACTCGATAAGGCAACGCGACCAATCCTCTTGTTTATTGATGACCTTTCCACATGGTACATACGTCGTTCACGAGATCGATTTAAAGGGGATGACACGGGAGATAAAGAAAAAGCATTACAGACGACACGTTTTGTTCTTAAACAGCTTTCAAAGGTGATGGCTCCGTTTATGCCATTTTATGCGGAGACACTATATCAGTCTGTAAAAATGAATACTGACTCAGAGAGTGTACATCTCTCTGATTGGCCACGGACTGTATCAGTCGATAAGAAAGTATTAGATGATATGATACATGTTCGAGACATGGTTACTCGTGGACTCGAAGCGCGTGCTCGGGCTGGAATTAAGGTACGTCAGCCATTACAGAGTATCACCACAACAACATATCTTTTCGAGAAAGAAGCACCGTACAAAGAAATCATAAAAGACGAACTTAATGTTAAAGAGGTTATTTTTAATCCTGATGAGGAAGCAGTAGTACTCGATACGCATATTACTGATGCATTAAAAAGCGAAGGTCTTGCGCGTGACATCATACGGCAAATACAGCAATTCCGAAAAGAAAAAGATTGCGCACCGCATGATCCAATAAATCTTGGAATAGACGTGCACGCAGACTTAAAAAGCGTTATTGATGAGTACAAAGAAGACATACAAAAAACCGCGCTCATTAACGAGATAGTGTTTGAGACAGTTTCTGCTGAGGGGAGTTTTGTTGAGGGAAAGAGAATAGCATTTACAATACGGTAATCCAAAAAAGAAGCGTATGGCGCACCATCGGTATCAAACAAAAGCACTTATATTAGGGGCAACTCCGCTTGGTGAGGCTAACCAGTTTGTCGACATGTTTACAGAAGACTTAGGAAGAATTAAAGCTGTTGCACAGAGTGTTCGAGAGGAGCGCTCGAAGCTTAGATTCTCACTTCAGGATTTCTCTCTATCAGAAGTATCGTTAGTTCGTGGAAAAGAGGTGTGGCGTCTTGTCGGGGCGCAAAGCGAGCAGAATTTTCACCATGAACTGAGAGGAAAAGTTATGGAGCGTGACGTCAGTATTCGACTTTTGTCACTCCTCAAGAGACTCCTTAATGGCGAAGAAGAGAACAAAGAGCTTTTTAGCGTTGTTATGGACGCGCTCTCATTTATTTGTAGTCATACTGGTAACGATGAAGAGGTTCTTAAAAATTTTGAATGTTTAGTGGTGCTTCGAATACTCTACAATCTTGGATACCTTGCTAAAGATGAACATAATGCATATGCACTTGAGTATACGCAGATAAGTTATGATGTTATCAATCATATTGCCCCAATCCGCTCTGATTTAGTTAAACACATTAATATATCACTTCAAGAAAGCCAGTTATAGTAGTATTATAGGGAATACATGGATGAGAAAGACAGGATAAAACAATTACGACAAAAACTTTATTCACGTAATAGTGGGACACAAAATCAAGAACGTCATGGGCTTAGGAAAAGCTCAAGCTCGACACAGAAGAGTTGGTCTCCGACTGAGATGAAGAAAAGAATGCCGAAAAAAGGGAGTCGGTCTTTTTTGGGGATATTTTTCTTTGTTTCGGTATTATTTTTCCTCGGCTCACTTCTTTTTGGGTCTCTTTATTTTTTAGGAGAAAGGAATGTTGTTTCAGCAGATAATATTGATATACAGATACAGGGTCCAACAGCAATTGGTGGGGGAGACGCACTAGAGCTTCAGATTTCTATAACAAACAAGAACTCAACAACACTTGAGCTTGTCGACCTTCTCATTGAGTATCCTGAAGGTACACGGTCTCCAGATAATCTTGGTAAGGAACTCACTCGATTCAGAGAGACTATCGGGAGCATTGCTTCAGGTGGTCGTGTGAAGAAGACAGTCTCGGCTATCTTATTTGGTGAAGAGAATACTCAAAAAGAGATTGTCGTTACCGTTGAATACCGAGTCCCTGGCTCGAATGCAATTTTCTTTGCTGAGAAAGTCTATGAAGTAACACTTTCTTCTTCTCCAGTAAGCGTTTCGGTACGCTCTTTTGATGAAGTTACTTCTGGACAGGAGGTAGATTTCTCTATTGTTGTAAATTCAAACTCAAGTGCAACGGTTGAAAACCTCGTCTTACAAACAGAGTACCCTTTTGGTTTTTCGTTTATACGAGCTGAACCACAACCACAATTTGGAGACTCAATTTGGGAAATCGGAGATTTAAAGCCAGAAGAGGAAAAGACTATACGTATAGTGGGGACGATGACTGGTCAGGACAACGAGGAGCGTACATTTCGTTTTGCAGTTGGGGTGCGCGACGCGCTTGATGTTAAGAAACTCGCCACAACATTTGTAGCAACAACCCGTGGGATTACAATTCAACGTCCTTTTATTAGTACTGACCTGACCTTAAATAACGCACAAAGCGATATCTATGTGTTTGGAAGTGGTGAGAGAATCAGTGGAGCGATAGCATGGAAAAATAATCTGAACGAAGCGGTGTCTGACGCACAGATAGAAGTGCATATTTCCGGTAGCGCTGTAGATGAGTCATCGGTTGTCGTTGAAAAAGGTTTTTATAATTCCGTCACTGATACTGCTCGATGGAGTAAAGATACGCTCCCTAGTTTTTCTCAAATAAATCCTGCCGAAGAGGGAATAGTTACCTTTAATTTCAAGACTAAGAACATTTCAGCGCTTGGGTTAAGAAATCCCGAGGTCGTTGTAAGTCTCACTGTGCGCGGGAACCGAAAAAATGAAAATAATGTCCCTGAAGAGGTTGAGTCGGTGCTCACGAGAAAGATTCTTATCACCTCAGACTTGTCACTAACTGCTCGTACGCTACATCGTACCGGAGTATTTACAAACGTAGGAACGCTTCCTCCTGTTGCTGAAAAAGAAACTACGTACACTGTTGTGTGGACGATTACTAATGTCGCAAACCGTGTTTCAGGGACAAAGGTCACAGCGACACTCCCTCAATATGTGCGTTGGATTGGAAACGTGAGTCCAAGTAGTGTTGATATAGGTTTTAATCAAAACACAAATCAAATAACGTGGAGTGTTGGTGAGGTTGCACAAGGTGTCGGCACGAGTGTTTCTCCTACTGAGGTAGCCTTTCAGGTCGGACTTAACCCAAGTTTGAGTCAGGTTGGGGAAACACTTAATTTAGTGCATACTCAATCTATTACAGGATTTGACCAATTCACTGAGACGCAAATACGTCGTGAAGTGACCCCTGTTTCAACACGTATTTTGTCTGAAACAGGTCTCCCAAGCGGACACGGTGAGGTGGTTAAATAAATCAGTATCAATGGAACATACCACAGAAAAAACAAAAGACATCGACCTTATGGAGAAGATTGTTTCGCTTGCAAAGCGAAGGGGTTTTGTATTCCAAGGTTCTGAAATATACGGAGGACTTGCAGGAACGTGGGACTATGGTCCGCTTGGAGCAGAACTCGCATTTAATATAAAAGAATTGTGGTGGGATTTTTTTGTTCGTCGTCATGATGAAAACTACGGGATCGCGAGTAGTATTCTTATGCCAGAACCTGTGTGGGAGGCAAGTGGGCACCTTGGAGGATTTACGGACCCTATGGTTGAGTGTGAAAAGTGTAAACGAAGATTTCGTGCAGACCATTTAGCTGAAGAAGGGGGTGATACAGTCACGTGTCCAGAATGTGGAGGGGCTCTCGGAGCAGAGAAAACATTTAATCTCTTGTTTCCTGTCGAAATGGGAAGCACTGCAGAGTCAAAAACCACAGCGTATCTTCGGGGGGAGATTGCTCAAGGTATGTTCGTGAACTTTAAAAATGTACTCGATACAATGCGTCCCAAATTACCATTTGGTATCGCGCAGATTGGTAAAGCGTTTCGTAACGAGATTGCGCCACGAGATTTTCTTTTTCGGGTGCGAGAGTTTGACCTGATGGAATTTGAGTACTTTACTCGAGAGCGTGAGTGGGAGGAACATTTTGAAAAATGGCGAAAAGAGATGTGGGTATGGATTGATCGCATCGGTATTACTCGTGAAGCAACACACGAACTTGAGGTAGGAGAAGGAGACAGAGCGCACTATTCAAAACGCACCATTGACTTTGAATTTGATTTTCCATTTGGGCGCAAGGAGTTGTATGGGCTTGCGTACAGGACAGACCATGATCTCAAAAAACACATGGAGCACTCCAAGGTTGATGTGCGATATACTGACGACGAAGGAGAGCGATTTATCCCACATGTTATTGAACCAACGTTTGGCCTTGGGAGGACTGTGCTCGCAGTACTTACTTCAGCATATACAGAAGATGAAGTGGGCGGAGAAAAGCGAGTGTACCTCGCTTTTAAGCCAAGAGTGGCGCCAATTAAGGCTGCGGTATTTCCACTTATGAGGAATAAGCCTGAATTGCAGGAAAAAGCGTGGGAAGTGTATAAAAATCTCAAAAAAGAGGTCCCACAGGTTATGTTTGATGATAATGGGAATGTAGGAAAACGGTATCGCCGGCAGGACGAGATAGGTACTCCGTACTGTATTACGGTTGATTTCGACACGCTCGAGGACGATACGGTGACTGTTCGTAATAGAGATACCGCAACACAAGAACGAATGCCAATATCTGAAGTTGCTCCATATATTAAAAACCAGATTGAAACAAAGGAGTAGGGTGCTATCATATAGATATGTCAGATAACACAAAACAACTTGTTGTGAATATCACCACAGGGACCATTATTAAGGTTGCGCTTGTGGTGCTTCTTATCACAGCCCTCTACTATTTGCACGACCTCGTGCTTGTGGTGCTTACTGCAATCGTTATAGCGTCTGCTATTGAGCCCGCCACAAAATGGTTCATGAGATACAAGTTTCCACGCCTTCTCGCAGTGATGGTTGTGTATTTGCTGTTTCTCTCATTCTTGCTTAGTTTCTTCTATTTCTTTGTACCTCCAATACTAACTGAGATGATTAACTTTCTTGCAGTACTTCCGGCGTACCTAGCAACATTTGATTCTTCAAGCCCTTTTCAAGAATCAGTATTTCTTGGTACACAAAGCGTTGTTGATACATTCTCAATAACTAACGTCATTACTGAGCTCCGTGCACTATTTTCTAACGTGTCTGAAAGTTTCCTCGCGACAGTGACTTTCGTCTTTGGTGGCGTTTTTAGTTTTATCTTGATTATTGTGTTCTCATTTTATTTTGCTGTGCAAGAAACCGGTATTGATGATTTTCTACGCATCATCTCTCCAGTAAAATACCAAAAGGAGCTGATTAGCTTGTGGAAGCGTTCTCAAGTGAAGATCGGACTCTGGATGCAGGGGCAGGTTATCCTCGCAGTGATTGTTGGAGTCCTCGTGTACCTTGGTCTTACTATTTTAGGTGTGAAATATGCACTCCTTCTTGCAGTGATAGCCATGCTCTTTGAGCTTATTCCAGTTTTTGGGCCGATTCTCTCAGCTATTCCCGCCGTCTTGATAGCTTTTGTGGACGGAGGAGCCACGACAGGTCTCCTTGTTATTGGTCTCTATATAATTATTCAGCAATTTGAAAATCATCTTATCTATCCACTCGTCGTAACAAAGGTGGTTGGCGTACCACCGCTTTTAGTGATCTTAGCACTCCTCATTGGTGCACAATTAGCAGGGTTCCTCGGTATTATTCTCTCAGTCCCTGTAGCTGCGGTTATTCAGGAATTTGTAAGTGACCTTGAGCGTAAGAAAAAAGATGAGCTTGAAAAAATTAGTGCGTAAGCGTACTATCGAATAATCATAAAAAACTAACACGTTTGTAATGTCAAAACCGTTATATATAACCACAACACTTCCGTACGTAAATGCGGACCCCCATATAGGGTTTGCAGTTGAAATACTACAGGCAGATGTACTCGCACGCGCTGCTCGTTTGGTGGGACGTGAGGTATTTTTTAACACAGGGACTGATGAACACGGTCAAAAGATTTTTGATACAGCAGAAAAAAATAACGAAGATATAAAGCAATACGTTGATCGGTATGCAGAAGAAGTTCGAAAATTAAGAGAAGCGCTTAATATATCAACCGATGCGTTTGTCAGAACTACTGACGAGCACCACAGACACGCAGCTCAAGAGTTATGGAAGCGGTGTGAAGCAAAAGGAGATATAGAAAAAAAGAAATACAAAGGACTCTATTGTGTCGGGTGTGAAAAATATCTTACAGAGAAAGACCTAGAAGGGGGAAAGTGCCCACTACACCCAGGACAAGAACCTCAAATTATTGAAGAAGAGAATTATTTTTTTAAACTTTCAAACTACCAGAGGCAATTAGAAGCCTATCTTGAAAATAGTGGAGTAATTATTCCTGAACACAGACGACAAGAAGCACTTAATTTTGTAAAAGGCGGACTTGAAGACTTCAGTGTTTCTCGAGAGAAGGAGAAGCTTTCGTGGGGTGTTCCTGTGCCAGGAGACGACTCGCAAGTGATGTACGTATGGTTTGATGCGCTTACAAACTACATTTCTACACTTGGCTGGCCTAATGACACGGAAGGGAAGTTTAAAAAATTCTGGGAGGAAGGAGAGACGCTTCAAATGGCAGGAAAAGACCAGGTACGGTTTCAGTCTATTATGTGGCAGGGGATGCTTTTATCTGCAGGTATAAAAGCTACTGACAAAGTTTTTTATCACGGATTTATTAATTCAGGAGGACAACGTATGTCTAAGTCACTTGGTAATGTGATTAATCCTTCTGAGCTTGTAGAGCGTTATGGGACTGACGCTACACGACTTTTACTTCTTAAGCACGTACACCCCATTGAAGACACAGATGTGACCTGGCAGCGCCTTGATGAGTGGTACACTGCTGATTTGGTTAACGGTTTTGGAAACTTGGTTGCGCGAATTATGAAGTTAGCTGAGACACATTTGGACACAGGTATTGAACGTCCTGATGATACAGCTGGTTTTCCCAAAGAATATACAGAACCCATTGCTCTGTTTAGACTAGACCAGTCGCTTGATTACGTGTGGAAGCGAGTTGGAGAACTTGATGAAAAAATTACAACCACAGAACCATTTAAATTAATAAAGATAGATGAAGAAGAAGGCAAGAAGCTCATCGGCGAGCTCGTTGAAGAACTTTATCTTATAACAAGAATGCTTAATCCGTTTTTACCGGAAACAAATAACCGTGTAAAAGAGGCGATACTTCAAAACCAAAAACCAGAAAACCTCTTTCCTCGATTAGAAAAATAATGCCTAAGTATGACACCAGAGTACTTTGATTTTCATTCCCATATCCACTTTGACAAGTTCGCTGCTGATATTGATGCGGTACTTGCTCGAATGCGTGAGAAAAATGTCTGGACAACTGTTGTAGGTACTGACAAGGAGCAGTCAAAACAAGCGGTGGCGTTTGCACAAAAGCACGAAGGAGTTTTTGCAACAGTCGGACTGCACCCGGCTGACAATACACAAGAATCTTTTGATGAAAAAGAATACAGCGAGCTCGTCGCTGACCCTAATGTGGTGATGGTGGGAGAGTGCGGTCTCGATTATTTTCATGAGAAAGATGTGGGTGAGCAAGCGCGTCAACGAAGAGAGTTTGAAAAGCAAATAGATTTTGCGGTGCATCATAAAAAACCAATGATGTTACATATCCGCAATGCGCACGACGACGCGCTCGATATCCTTCGTGTTAAGAAAAAAGAATACGGTGACGCACTAACGGGGAACACGCATTTTTTTACCGCAGGACCTGATGTTGCAAAGCGTTACTACGAACTAGATTTTACCACTTCATTTCCCGGGGTGATTACCTTTACGCATGACTATGATGACACGGTAAAATATGCCCCCAAAGACATGATTTTGTCGGAGACGGATTCACCGTACGCCACACCGATTCCATTTCGCGGTAAACGCTGTGAACCAGTCTTTGTCGTTGAGGTAGTTGAGAAGATGGCAGAACTCCGTGGGGAGGATATCGAGGAACTTAAGAAACAGCTTATTAAGAATTCTCGGAGGTTTATACCTACTCTTGCATAGAGTTGAGAAGAGCTTGCGCGTGGTGAGATTTTTGCTTAAATCCGCGCTCTTGTGGTGAAAAGTGGGTTGTGTTATGCTAGGGCACACTATATGACAGAACCAGAAAACATAGAAAATATGATTGAAGAAGTAGAGAACGAGGATATTGATCCGCGTGTCTATGAGTTGGGGTACCACATTATCTCAGCACTCTCTGAAGAAGAAGCTCCTCGAGAGGCGTCAGCTATTAAAGATTTTATCAAAGAGAAGGGAGGTATCGTGCTTTCAGAAGAAGCTCCTAAACATATCGAACTTGCATACCCAATGTATCGAACACAGGGCGGTAAGAAAGAAAAGTTTGAGACAGCACACTTTGGTGGTATTAAGTTTGAGATAGACCCAACGGACGTTAGTCTTATCAAAGACGTTTTGGACGCAAATAACAACATTCTCCGCCACATCATCTTTAAAACAGTAAGGGAAAATACTCACGCCGAGGTGCGACTACCGCAGGTTCGTACTGATAAGAAATTTGCATCAACTCCTAAAAATGCCATAGTAGAAAAGAAGACTGAGGACACTGTTTCAGAAAAAGCACTTGATGAGAGCATTAAGGAGATTGTGGTAGAATAAACTATATGTATTTGAACAAAGCATTTGTATATGGAAACCTAACTCGTGACCCTGAGCTCCGGTCACTTCCATCAGGTGTACAGGTAACAAGCTTTAGTATTGCGACTAACCGAGTATGGAAAGACAAGGATGGTGCTAAACAGGAAAGTGCCGAGTACCACAATATTGTGGTGTTTGGACGACAAGCAGAAACCAGTGCACAATTCCTTAAGAAAGGAAGCTCAGTCCTTATTGAAGGAAGACTCCAAACACGAAGTTGGGAAGCGGACGGTGTCAAGAAATACCGAACAGAGATTATTGCGGACCGCGTGCAGTTTGGACCGCGTGCCGGAGAAGGGGGAGGTGCTCCAGCTTCTTCGATGAAGGGAGATGCACAAGCAGAGCCTAAGGGTGACGCAGGCGAAGCAATAGACTACCCAGAAGAAGATATAAACCCGGACGATATTCCATTTTAATATATAACCAGTAACAATCTTACTATGAACACAGACTTTTTTTCAGTACATAACATTAAGCACGTCGACTACCGAGATATCGATGTTCTTAAGCAATTCTTGAATCCACACGGACGTATTCTTACTCGAAAGAAAACCGGATTAAGTGCAAAGCATCAGCGACAAACAGAAGAGGCTGTAAAGCGAGCACGGTTTATGGGACTCCTTCCATTTGTTTCTCGGTAACGTAAAGAAAATACATAATAAAAAACCACCGGTGCGGTGGTTTTTTATTATGTATTGGTCCTTCCTCAATACCGCAGGGCGGTCCTTGGATATTAGTTATTTTTTTCCACTCGCTCCACGTACTCACCAGTACCTGTATTCACGCGAATAATATCACCTTCGTGTATAAAAAGAGGAGTCGTCACTACCGCTCCAGTCTCAAGTGTCACTACCTTTGTTCCTCCTTGAGCGGTGTTTCCTTTTGTACTTGGTGGTGCTTCTGTCACAGTAAAATCCATCTTAATAGGGATTGTTATTCCAATAATATCTTCATTGAATACGAGGCCCGTGATTTCTCCGTTTTCTTTCATGTATGGGGCGTAATCGCCCACAATCTCTTCGGCAAGCTCGAATCTGTTCTTTGGATTTTTAGGGTCAGAGAACCAAAACGAACCTTTGTTGCTATAGAGGAAGGTAATGATACGTTTGCTGATATCAGCCTCCTCAACCTTGTCTGATTGGTGAAACGCTTCCTCAATAACACGTCCGCTAATAAGGTTCTTTATCTTTACCTTGTTTACTGGTTTTTGACGGTCCTTTTTTGCAGTATTAGAAGACATGACCTCGTACGGCTCGCTCTCGAAGACGATGTATTTCTTTGGCAGGATTTCATTATAGTTAAGCATGGTGGAGATTAGTATATATTAGGAATTAAGAATTAGGAAGCAAGAACATATAAGATTTTATAGATAGTTCTAGAAAAACATGGACATCCTATGTCCATGTTTTTAGCGCATTCGCTATCATACGATATATCGTATGATAGCGAATTTAGTGATTTGAACTGGATTTCTGTATTGGTTACTCCAGTATACTGGAGTAATGTTGAGTGTAAAAAAATATCAATCCAAGGACCGCCCGTGGATGTCATTTCCTCTAGAGGCTTTTGTATTTGTAAAAAGTGTAACCTCATCTCTGTGTACGTAGTTGCAATAGGCATACAGGTCGATGTAGTATCAGGGTAATACACACAGGTGAGGAGGTTATGAGACTCCTCTCCTTTGGTTAAATTTGGTTAAAAAATAACGATACATAATGGGATTGCTTGATGAACAACCAATACGCTCGAGTAGAGAGACCGTATTAGAAGAGAAAACAGACGAAGAGATCTTAGCTCTTTCCGTGCGTAATCCAGAGCACTTTAGATTTATTTTAGAGCGATATCAGGACGCATTTTTACGGAAAGCGTTCACTATTTTAAAAAATAAAGAAGATGCGGAGGAAGTTGTTCAGGAGACCTTTAGTAAAATTTACCGATACGCAGATAGGTTTACCGTACAAGAGGGAGCGTCATTTAGTTCATGGGGGTACAGAATTCTTATGAACACATCTTTTACGCGATACCAGAAGTTAAAGAGGCAGTGGGGAGCTGTTGTAACCCTTGATCCAGAAATATATGAAGCACTCCCTGACACCAAGACAGAGTGCTTTGAAAAATTTGAGATGAGTGACTATATCGTTTCAATTCTTACAGAGATGCCAGAGCAACTTTCAAGAATCTTAGAGAAACATTTTATAGAGGGGAAACCACAAAAAGACATTGCGGTAGAGGAGGGGATTTCAGTCGGTGCGGTTAAGACACGAGTGCATCGAGCTAAGGTTTCATTCAAAAAATACTTGGAAAAACAAAAGGCAAGAGAAATACAGTCATTACTCATCTAATACGCACGCATATGGAATACAATCTAGAACAAAAAATAATGAGACAGGTTCGGCGGACATATTATCTTAAGAAGGTGATGAACCCATTGATGCTTAAAGTGTACTCCCTTATGGTCGCGTTTCTTGGGATGTCGTACTTTGTTTCATTTGTGCAGGTGTTTAACAACATGCCTTCGCTTCTTGAAGTAGGAAGTATGGCGCGCTTTGTAATGAGCGCAGTCACACATACTGAAGCGCCCGTGCAGCTCGTGTTAGTTGTGGGAGCGGTCCTTATGGCGCTTCTTATTCGCGATACTGCAAAAAACCTTACCTACTCAGGACAGTTAGTTTTGGAATGAAAATAACCAAACACTAGAATTTCTCAGCAGTTGGCTCTCTTTTTGAGAAGTTATAGAAGGCTCTTTTTAATGTCTTTGAGTATTGTGTTTGTGAGTTTCGTATCTTCTTTGAGCATTTGCCGAGTAGCGTCGTAGCCTCGCCCAAGTTTCTCTTCTTTTTCAGGGTCTCCTCCTGGAAGGTAACTATAGGATGCACCAGCTTTTTTAATGATTCCGAACTTCTCACCAAGCGCGAGTACTTCTCCTTCTTTTGAGATACCTTCGTTGTACATAAGGTCAAACTCGGTTTGTCTAAATGGCGCGGCTATTTTATTTTTCACAATCTTAACGCGGTGACGCCCTCCCATGATCTCATCATTCTTCTTAATTTGTGCGATACGCCGAATATCGATACGCACTGAAGTGTAGAACTTCAAAGCTTTTCCTCCGGGTGTAGTTTCTGGATTACCAAACATAACACCAATTTGCATACGAATTTGGTTAATAAAGATAACTGACGTTTTTGATTTTGCGGTGATTGCAGTCAATTTTCGCAGTGCCTGTGACATGAGACGTGCCTGTTTACCAACGTGATGCGCGCCCATATCTCCTTCAATTTCGTCTTTTGGAGTAAGCGCTGCTACTGAGTCGACAACAATTAAGTCTATCTTTCCTGAGCGAACAAGACTCTCAACAATCTCAAGTGCCTGTTCCCCAGTGTCTGGTTGAGAGATGAGGAGCTCAGCCGTCTTTACACCAAGTTTCTTTGCATACTCGGGGTCCATTGCGTGCTCCGCGTCAATAAATGCGCAAATCCCACCAAGTTTCTGGGCTTCAGCTATTGCGTGTAAGGTGAGTGTCGTCTTTCCTGAAGACTCTGGTCCAAAGATTTCAATAATACGTCCTCGAGGAAGCCCCCCAATACCAAGCGCCCAGTCGATACCAATAGAGCCTGTTGGGATTGCATCAACATCAACTTTTGGTTTGTCTCCAAGCTTCATGATAGCGTCGTCTCCAAACTTAGTTCTGATTTCATTAATTGCGTCCTCAACTCCCGTGTCACTGGATTTAGGCGCTTTTTTTGCTTTTTTTGATACTGCCATACGATTAGTTTTAATATGTGTAAACTTAGTTTTAATTATATACCAGTTCTAGGACGTTTTTTGTTTCTCTACCAAATCTGTCTTTTGCTTCTAACGTGACTACATTATACCCAGGTGAGAGGAGTGTTTTTTCTGCGAATGAGCCCTGCTCGTTAATAAATATCTGCCTGTTATTAAGCTCGATACTTGAGATATTTTTAGTTGTTCCAATGATTGATACACGAGGAGAGGTGAGCACAGCGCCACTTTTTGGTTCAGTTATCACAATAATAGGGCCTGTGACAAGGTTTCTCATTTGGAAGTAAGTATATCCAAGGATGCTGATAAGGAGCACTGCAAATATTAGATTTTTAATGTTTGCGTGTTTTACGTAGGACATATTAAAGAAACTTGGGTTACTTCTCTCTTTCTTCAGAATTATCCTCATCTTCATCAGTGTTCTCTTGGGCGGTGTTTCCTTCGAGTACTTCTCGCGGTTTCGAACCATCAGCCGCTCCAATAACACCTCGCTCTTCAAGCATATCCATCAATCGTGCTGCACGCGCGTACCCTACACGGAGTTTACGCTGTAGGTATGAAGTAGATGCTTTACCAGCCTCGAGGACTATGTGGTGTGCATCGTCATATAAATCATCTTCGTCATCAGAGTCTATTGTTGCGGAGAAGAGAGCAGTGTCGCCTTTAGTTTCAGTAAAATCTATTTCATTAGGAAGATCATCTTCAGAGTTCTTCACAATGAATGCGGATACTTTTTTGAGCTCAGTTTCAGTGACAAACGGTGATTGAATACGTAACGGTTTTGACATTTCTCCTGAAAGAAAGAGCATATCTCCAGCACCGAGAAGCTTTTCTGCCCCCCCGGTGTCTAAAATTGTTCGTGAGTCGATTTGTGATGACACCTGGAGTGCAATCCGAGTTGGGATGTTTGCTTTAATAAGACCAGTAATGACCTGTACTGACGGACGCTGTGTAGAGAGAATCAAGTGAATACCAACCGCACGACTCATCTGAGCAAGGCGGACAATTGATGACTCAAGCTCTCGTGGGTACATCTGCATAATATCGGCAAGTTCGTCGATGATAACGACAATGTACGGCATCGGGTCAGGCATTTCTTCTTCGGGGAGGTCCTTACCAATCGTTGGTGCGAGAATGTTTTTGTGGTACGAGGCGATGTCGCGCACTGATTCAGATTCGAGTATGTCGTATCGTCGGTCCATTTCATTTCCGAGCCATTTTAATGAGAGGATAGCCTTTTTAGCGTCAGTAATAACTGGCGTCAGAAGGTGGGGAATGTTTTTATATAACGTAAGTTCAACTCGCTTTGGGTCGACAAAGATGAGTCGGAGGTCCTGCGGTGACTTTCGATACAAGAGTGACATCACGACGTTGTGAATCATAACTGACTTACCCGAACCAGTTGCACCAGCAATAAGAAGATGAGGCATTTTCGCGAGGTCTGCAAAGTGTGTGGTACCGGTGATGTCTCGTCCGAGGCCAATAAGAAGTGGTTTTTCAGAGTTTTGGAATTCATCAGCTGAAAGGAGAGAAGCGAGTCCGACCATTGATTTACTACGGTTTGGAACTTCGACACCAACTAAAGATTTTCCAGGAATCGGTGCTTCGATACGAACGGGGTGGGCCGCCAGAGCGAGTTCGAGGTTGTTTTGGAGTGTTAGGATTTTTGAAAGACGGACTCCTTCCGCTGGTTTTAGCGCGTAGCGTGTAACTGTTGGTCCAACAGAGATTTCATCCATCTCCACTTGAATGCCAAAGTTTAGCAACGTGCGCTTAATAATATTTGCGTTTGCTTTTACATCACCAACATCTGGTTTCCCTTTGTCCTTCTCAAGTAATGAGAGGGGAGGGAAGACGTACTCTCCGTAGGACGTGTACGTATTAATCTTAGGTTCTTTTTCTTTTTTACCTCCAAATCCAAAGATTCCAGATGACTTTTTCTCATCTTCCTCAGAATCATCTTCGTCTTCATATTCTTCTTCCTCTTCTACAGCATCCTCAAGCTCTTCCTCATCGGAAGCGTAGGTCTCTACCTCGTAGTCCTCGTCTCCTTCCTCTGGAGATTCATCCGGAGTTTTCTTTGAAAATATACTACTAAGAGAAGAAGAGTTTGGAAGGAAGTCAAACATGACAATAAGAGAAAGTAGCCCGAGTACTATGAGTACCAGTATTGATGCGTATACATCAAAGAGTGCGATGAGTGGAGTTGCGATGAGGTTCCCGATAAGACCAGCTTCGCCGGGGAGGGCGATGTCAATAAGCCCAAGTCCTGAGAGTACAAAGACTCCTGCACTGATACTTTTAAGTGGACCGTATGCATGCTCGTATGAACGAAAAAATGATATTGCGATAAAGAGAAGTACCGCAGGGAGCAGGAAGTACCCAACACCAAAAAGGAAATGCAAACCTTTATAGGTATTCTCCCCAACAATACCTGCTAGGTTGAGTGCTGAGAGTACAAAAAATAAGGTAATAAAAAGAAAGATAATTCCCCAAATTCCACGGACAGTATCCTCTTGTAAGCCGTCAAACATGTTAGCAGTGACGACTTTTTTATTGTTACCTTTTTTATTTTTTCGTGCCATGTGTAATTGCCCCATGATACCACAGCAGTAAGCGCTCATTCAAAGGATAATCACACGCATAGTTTTTTCTGTAGCAAAAATTATATCCTGAGATATTTTTACTCTGTGGAATTACTATCGCTCATTAACCCTTCTATATAAGGGTAAATGAAGGTGCGCGGTAGGCAACAAAATAAAACTGTTTTCTAATACTGTGGATAACTTGTTCTTTTAAATGTCCGATATATAATGGACATAATTAAGAATGTCCCTGATATAAAAGTAAAAGACATTTATCTAAGGGACAATATACTTAAGGACATAAATACCTTATGAATATTAAAAAGGACAAACAGCTGGTGAACACTCGTAACACATACCAAGGCTTTGAATTTGATATAGCCACAGTTAGTCCTTTTGGAGGGAATCGTGCATGTGCGCATGCATATAAAAGGACAGAAAAATTACTGATTGCAATACATCTTGTCACAAACTTTGTCCCTGAGAACGAACCAGCACGGATGACCATAAGGGACAAATCGGTTCGGATGTTGTCCGAGATACTACACCTTCGTTCTGGTTTTAGTACAAAAGGTTCTGAACACCTCGATCATGTTATTGCTTCGCTCTACGAAGTCACTTCGCTATTAGACATATTACACGCAAGTGGCTTTGTGTCTGATATGAATTGTGATGTTTTAAAAAAAGAACTTGCGGACCTTATTATCTTTTTAAGAGAGTCAGAGGGTTCTGAAGTTTCAGAGAAGGTATCAGTAACAGAGGATGATTTTTCTGTCGGAGATTTTAATAAAGGACAGTATGTAAAGGACACAAAAGTGTCTTTTAAGGAAAAAGGTTTACACACACAGAAACTTCAAAAAGACAAAAACAATGAAGTAAAGAAAACTAACTCACCAACCGCAACGTCAGAAAGACGCTCTGCTATCCTAGGACTTGTAAAAGACAAGATGACTGTAAATGTAAAAGACATATCTTCAGTTATAACGGACTGTAGTGAAAAAACAATCCAGAGAGAGCTAATTGCATTAGTACATGAAAATGTCCTTAAAAAAGAAGGAGAGCGGAGGTGGAGTGTGTACTCGCTTGTATAAACTAAGAAAACACTCGAAAAACCTTGTTTACAGCAGTGTAATGAACACCTCGCCCATGTGTTGAGTAGAGAACCTAAACTGTTGACTTTTTAGCTCTAAAACAGTACTATTTACCCCAATGGATGTTAGCGAACACTCTATGTAGAAGAGGACCGAAAAGGTCCTTTTTCTAGTGTGTTAGCTTTATCCACATATACCGTTTTGCGCGCTCTTTCTTAGCCAGATATAATTTAGCCTAAGCAGTTTCACCTGTTGTGAAACGTGCTGTACAGAAATTACAGTAGGGCAAAATATATCGTAGGCGATAATGAACGCCGGACAGTATTGGGCAGATCATTGACAGTTTAATAGTAGAAATTATGTGTTGTCTTTGCGACGATTCTTTTTGTCGTTTTTACAGACAACATACTACTGTATGTCTTCATTCCACCACGGATGCAATTCCCGAAACTCAGACTCACATCTCTTGCCTGCTAAGTTCACTACGTTGTCGATAACAATGTGGTGAAGTTTAGTGAAGGAAATTATCGCAGTGAATAACCTCATAATGCTTGGTCGCTAAACAAAGTATTTGGTTAAACACAAAAAAAGGACAAGTGGTATTTTTGGTCGAACAAAATGCACTTGTGTCTATAGAAGTTTGTATGTCTCGTCGATATACAAAAACATTTATTAGCGACATTAGAGCAAGAAGATCCCAAGTATTTTTACTTGAGCATTGACGAGCCGAGGAGCTAATACAGTTAAACTTTATAGGAAACTTAAAATTAATTATGTTAAAAATATTACAAACAAAGAATATTGTTACAGCAATCATTGTTGTAGCGATGGCATTTGGTCTCGCTTTTTCTTTCACATCAGTGAAAGCATACGCGCTGACTGAATCACAAATTCAATCAATTCTTTCTTTGCTCTCATCTTTTGGATCAGATCAAGCAACAATTGATAATGTCAACGCCTCACTTCGAGGACAGGCAACAACAGGAACCGGTTCAACCACAGGTGGAACCGGATTCACCTTTACTCAAAACTTCTCACAAGGAGACACAGGTAATGAAGTAATGGAACTTCAGAAATTCTTGAACACTGATTCTACAACACAGGTAGCAGTTTCAGGAGCAGGATCACCAGGAAATGAAACTTCATTCTTTGGCCCAGCTACTCACGCAGCAGTTATCAAGTTCCAAAACCAGTATGCATCAGAGGTGCTCGCACCAGTCGGACTTGCAACAGGAACAGGATTCTGGGGACCATCTTCACGAGCAAAGGCTAATGCTTTGAACGCAGGTTCAGGGTCAACAGGTACTGGAACAGGTACTGGAACAGGAACAACAGCTCCAGCAGGAACTGGACTTTCAATTTCAGCAGCTACACAACCAGCAGCATCTCTTGCACCTGACAGTGCAGCACGAGTTCCATTTACAAACTTCACTGTCACCGCGGGTACAGATGGAGCAGTAACATTGGAAAGTGTCGTAGTTAAACGAACAGGACTTGCAGCGAACGCAGCATTTTCAGGAGTAGTACTCCTCGATTCAAATGGTGTACAGCTTGGAACTGCAAGAACACTTAACTCAAACGATCAGTCAACAGTTGGAGAGTCAGTAACGATTCCCGCAGGGCAGTCTCGAACATTTACCGTTGCAGGTAACATGGCAGCAGACAACTCAACACGAGCAGGACAAGTTGCAGGACTCGACGTTGTTGCGGTTAACACCTCAGCAGCAGTAAGTGGGTCACTTCCTATTACAGGAGCTTCACATACTATCAACGCAACACTTTCAATCGGATCAGCGTCACTTAACGTATCTTCTTTCGACCCTAACTCTTCACAGACAAAGGAAATCGGAACAACAGGAGTACGAATCGCAGGTGTTCGTCTTACCGCAGGTTCTGCTGAAGACATCCGAATTCGAAACATAAGATGGAACCAAACAGGTTCAGCAGGAAGCACAGACATCAGCAATGTTGTAACAGTCGTTGACGGTACTTCATACCCAACAGCAGTTTCAGCAGATGGAAAATTCTACACCGCTAACTTCGGTTCAGGAATCGTTGTAACAGAAGGAAACAACGTAGACATCTATGTTAAGGCAGATATCTCAGGAGGTTCAGCACGAACCGTCGTAATGGATATCGACAAAGACACAGATATCTACGTAACGGGTGAAACTTTCGGATATGGAATTACAGCTACTCATTCACAAAATGGTACTGCAGCACCAACAAGTTCAGAGTTTACATCTGGAACTCCATTCTTCGATGGTTCACACATGACGATTTCAGCAGGATCAGTAACAACTATCCAGAAATCATCAAATGTTGCAGCACAGAACGTTGCAGTAAACGTTCCTAACCAACCGTTGGGAGCATTCGAAACAGATATTAAGGGAGAAGCTATCAACATCTCAGGAATAACACTTACAGTTGCTACCTCAACAGGTGGTACTGGAAATGACCTTTTGACTAACGTAACAATCGTTGATCAAAATGGTTCAGTTGTTGCCGGACCAGTTGATGCAACTGACCCTACAACATCAGATGCAACACAAACCCTTACATTCTCTGACTCAATGACCCTCCCAACAGGGAAAATGGTCTACACAGTGAAAGGTAAGGTTGGTTCTGATCAATCAAATGGAACAACATACATTGTGACTGTTGATCCATCAACATGGACAAGTCCAACTGGAGATGTAACTGGAGATTCAATTGCAATTTCAACTACTGGATTTACACTCAACACAATGACAGTGAAAGCAGCGGCACTTGATGTGAGCGTTTCTTCATCACCAGTTGCACAGAACATAACAGCTGGATCTTCAGGATTCACCTATGCAAATTACCAATTCGATGCGACACAATCAGGAGAGGATGTACGATTCTCATCAATGGTTGGGTTGCTCGCAGGTTCTGGTACAGAAACAAATCTAACATCATGTCAGATGTACGATGGCTCAACAGCATTGAACACAGGTTCAAACGTGGTTAACCCATCAGCAGCTGGAGCAAATACATTTGTGTTTGACAACACATTCACTGTTGCAAAAGGAACAGTGAAGACACTTGCACTTAAATGTAACTTGTCTAGCTCAGCTACCGGAACATACATCTGGGGAATCGATGCTACAGCAGCTAACATTTCTGTGACAGGAGTAACTTCATCAAACTCTGTAACAGAAACTGTAACTGCATCAGCAGGTCAGACTATGACGGTAGCAGCAGTAGCAGTAGTAGCATCTGAAGACTCAGTGAGTCCTTCATACACTATTGTGAAATCTGGCTCAACAGGAGTAACATCAGGAGTTATTAACTTCCGAGCTCAAAATGAGGCAGTTACCCTACAACGAGTTGGACTTACGCTTACAAATACAGCGTTATCATCTTCAAGTGACTTAGTACAGGTTTCAATCTGGAACGGAGCAACGCAAGTTGGTACAGCAGTATTCACAGGAGCAAACACAAGCGCAATATCAACACTTTCAACTCCAGTTACTCTTGCAAAAGACACTGACACAGATTTGACAGTGAAGATTGATCTTGCAAACATTGGAACCTCACAAGCAGGTTCACAAGGTGCATTGATCGCAGTAGACATTGACACAAACAGTACAAACACACAGGGAGTAGGACAGGATTCAGGAACAACCGTGAATGCATCTGGTTCAACTTCATTCTCTGGAGTACGTATGTTCAAGTCATACCCAACAGTTGCAAAACTCTCGGGTGCAGCGACAGTACTTATAACGTCAACAGGTGTTGACCTTTACCGATTCAGCGTTACATCGAGCGCAGGAGGAAATGGTCTAGGACTTGCTGAAGTTACTGTTAACATTGCGACTTCAACAGGTTCAGCTGTTTCAGGAACAACAACAGTAACTAACCTTAAGGTGTACGCATACACTGACTCAGGATTCTCAAATCCAGTATCAGGCTTCACTAACGGTCAGGTTGTAGCAACTGTAGCAGGTTTGGTAGATGGAGATAACGCAGCAGCGCTATCATCAGTACTACAAATCCCAGCAGGTTCAACGTATTACTTCCGAGTATTAGGTGACACCACACTTACAGCAGGAACAGGTACCTTCTCAGGTTCTGTAACTACACGTATTTCTGGAGATGCAGCATACCCATCATTGGCAGCAAAGATGGGACTCGCAGCAACAGTACAAGGTGATGCTAACGATGACTTCGTATGGTCACCAAACGCAACCACTACGTCTTTGACAACACACGTTGACTGGACTAACGGTTACTTCGTATCAGGACTTCCATCTGATGGAACTGATGCAAACACAATCTCAAAATAATCCACGGATTATCTAAAGATTCTGTAAGAATCATCTAGAGAAAACGTTCGCTAACACGTACTCTTAGATAGCAAAAACCCCTCTCTTTTGAGAGGGGTTTTTGTGTTTTTATATTTGCGCAGAGGCTCTTTTTCCCATACAATAACGAGCATGATACAAGATACAAGAACTCAAAAATTAATTGGTGTAGGTGTAATCGCTATACTTATAGGCTTTATTGGATGGTATATTGCTAGAGATTTCTCATTATTTTCTCAAGAAGAAAAGATGACTCAGGCTGAAGGAGAGAGTATAGAATCATTAGTTGAGCGTGGTGATGCAGAGGTGAAAGAAATTCCCGTGATTGTCGATCTTAATACCAACACAATTACACAACCAGAATTAAACAGAACAATGACAATGCCGGACAGATTTTCTCCAGAAGCGGTCACTATTTTGGAGAAAAACATTGCGACATTGAAAACACAACTACAAGGAGACAAAGACTCTTTCCAAGCATGGTCTGACCTTGCGGTGCAGTATAAAATCATTGATGATTTTGAGGGAGCAAGAGAGATATGGGAATATCTACGAATCGCCGCTAAAGCGGAAACACAGCCTCTTATAAATCTCGGAAGTCTCTATCACTACGAGTTAAAGGAGTTTGAAAAATCTGAGTCTGCCTACCAGGAAGCAATTAAGAGAGACGGTACTGCAGTTGAGGCGTATACAGGACTTCATGAACTCTATCGATATTCATACAAAACAAGTACAACACTCGCAGTCGATACACTTAAAGAGGGAATCATAGCAGTTCCAAGGAATACTGATATACGTATGGTACTCGCATCATATTACGAAAAGCTTGGAAAGAGAGATGAGGCTAAAACAGAATATGAAAAAGCACGAACTATAGCAACGGAGGAAGGAAACACAAACCTCGTCACCATTATCAACGCCGCAATAGAGAACCTCAAATAAAAGACCAAACACACCCAATCCAACAAAGTAAGGTATCCAAGGGCCACTCTTGGACATAACATAAAACATTATGCAACGAATCGTGAATCATTCATTCTTTAAATTCTTCCTAGGATTTTTAGGGATACTCTTGCTGAGTTTTGTTTTTACAGGGTACGTCGCTCAGATTTTTGAGCCTGAAAATGATATAGATCCAAACACACAAATCGCCTGCCAAACAGAGAATAATTGTTAATATACTTCCTATAGCAAGAGTAATTCCAAGACATATTAAAGTACTGCATCTACTTATAGTATCAAGTATATTTTTTATGCCTGTACTAAATATAATTTTCTCAAAGACTTATTTCTACGAGAGCTTGTTTGCGATAGGAAATATTAAAATAGTATTGATGTTAATTGTGTTTTTTTTCTTTTTCAGAATGAAAAAATGGGCATATTGGGTACTCGTAACTTTTTTGAATTTCTCCTTGGCATTTACGCTATATCTTACAATTATGGTTTCTATGGCTGGACATACTACAGATGGGTATATTTTTTACCTTGCAGGCACAGTTATTTTTATAGCATTACTTATTTTGACAATAGTTACGCTGTACAGAAAATCTGTACGAGATTTCTATAATATGTAGTGTTTTTAGATTATTTTCCGCAGAGTTAATTTTCTATGGCGGTGTAGTGTTTATATATAAAAACTTTCTCTTTAAATATTATTAATGCTATTCTAAAATCATTCCACGTACTCATTCATACTCAACTTCCTCTGTCTCACTCTCTATGTACCTGTTCTTACCTCCCCCTCAATCTCTATTTTCCTCTTCGTCACCCTCTATCGACCTCTTCCTCTGTTCACACCTCCCTTTATCTAGTGTTCGCACCTCCCTCTATCGACCTCTTCCTCTGTTCACACCTCCCTTTATCTAGTGTTCGTACCTCCCTCTATCCAGTACCTGTATCTTTCTCTATCCATTTTTTGCACCATGGGAACAAAAGTGTATAGGTAGAAAAGGTATGTTTATAATATTTTAAATATTTTCTTAAGCGCCGTATCGTCTCCTATGTCTGTTGCTAAGACAAAGCGACATTCACTATCTTTAATGTCAAAGAAGTCTTTTGTAATAGAGACTTCTTCTTTACAGTCAAAAGGGTAGATCCACGTACTTTTTTGTAGGAGTACAAAACCAGAGCGTTTAAGCATTCTTCTTAGTGCATCTCGTTTATCTCTTCTACTAGTTTCTATATCAAAAATTACGAGTCTCCATTTTTTGTCCCACTTTTTGTGGTTGCTGAGCTTGGTAGTGAGTGTGGATTGTAGTGAATACAGTACAGCCTTTTCTTTTCCTTTGGTAGTTAATTTCAGGTGAAATCTTCCGCCTTTATTCTTAGTCAGCGAAACATACTTTTTGTTTTTTAAGTAGGAGATAGAACTACTAACCTTCTTTTTATGTGCAGATGCACCTCCGTATTTTGCAATAAGTATTGCGGGTGCCAGAAATGCAGGATTGGTTAGTAATAATGTAATCCCACCTGTTATAAGTAGAAATTCAAGTAGCTCCTTTGTTATAGATTCTTTATTATCCCTCATATAAAAAGCATATAATAAATGCTCCATGGGGACAAATGTGGATGAGATAGTTATTCACAGTGGGAGGTGTTTTAAGGTAGTTGTGTTGTTGTGGGGCTGTTAGGATAAGCATATGAATATACGAGTGTGGATACAGTCGCGCACAAAGAAGGTAAAAGTACTCCTCACTCTTTTGGTTTTAATAATTGCAGTTACCGGGTATTACTACTCGTATCTTTTTATACCGATTAGTGAGTTTAAAGATGTCGATGAGTGGATGGAGGAGCGTCCTCGCTCAAGAGGTGAGTATATTAATTACATCACAAAACTTGAGGCAGCCGCAAAAGCTGATGATGTTGGTGGACAGACCCCACAGGAGACTCTCGCCCTCTGGGTTGAAGCGGTTAAAGCGGATGATTTAGAAAAAGCGAGTACGTATTTTTTAATAACAAGACAGAAGGACGCACTTGAGACGATGAATTTAAGTAAAGAGAATAATGTGTTACCAGATGTTATTGCGGAGATTGAAGATGGTGGATATTGGCTTGTAAATAAATATACAGGAGCTCGATTTAACACTGAGACTTTGAGTGAACAAAGAGCTGGTGCTGTAGGCTTTGAATTTGAATTTGTTAGGAATGATGACAATGGTGTATGGAAAATAGAAGAATTTTAAAAGACACGCTCTTTACCATAGTACTCCTTGCGAGTACTTTTTCTTTTACTGGTGTTTTGGCTTATTCTGCAGAGACTACGCACCCGGCGCTCACTGACGAGATTGTTGATCTCTATAACTACCACTATTCACTCAAACTGAGTGATGAAGAAAAAGCTCTTGTCATGCAAGGCTCATCTGACGAGGATGCACCAATAATTCGAGTGTTCAATCATTTTTATGACCCTGTGAGAAATATTGGGTTGTTTGGAGTTAATTTAACCGCAAAAACATGGGCACAAAATACGCGCTCTCAAGCGCTGTTTTCAAGAAATGTCACTGCGGGGGTAACAGAATCACTCTACAGTGCGCGTGGTGAATACTCGTGGGAGCGCTCAGTCTATGAATATGTGCATGGTGATAAAAGTCGTGCGTTGTTAGGGCTCGGGCATACGCTTCATATGATTGAGGATATGACCGTTCCACCACATACAAGAAACGACCAACACCTATCTATTGTTGATGAATCGCCATATGAAGATTGGGCAAGCAAGTTTACCCCCGAGAACATTACGGTAGCAGAAGGACTTATCTCTGAAAGGAAAAGTCCAATAACAAGAAACTCTATAGATGAGTATATGACTAACTTAGCATTTTTTACCAACAATAATTTCTTTAGTAAAGACACGCTCCCGTTCCTCGAAGCAGAAGAATCATCTATCCCCGAAGATAGGTATCCAATTCCTGAATACTCTCTGGTTGGGGTAGGAATGCTTTCAGGAGGTGAGATGCAAAGTTTCGGTGTGAGTAAGATTAATGGAGCTTCATACAAACTATTTGAATTAAGAGAGAAAAAGAGTATAGCCTCAAAAGAGGGTGTAAAAAAATACAGAATAAATAAAATAAACGAAGAAGAGTCTATTTTATCTGACTACTGGAATATTCTCTCAAAAGAGGCAGTTCTAAATGGAGCAGGAGTTATAAAGTTGTTTTTTGATGAGGTTGAAAAAGAAAAAGAAACACTCGCGCTCTATAATAAAAATAAAAGTTGGTTGAGTAAGTTTTTACCAAAAATACTGGAGTCGCAATACACTAAAGGTGATGTATCTCCACTACAAAATGTAGCATCAGTAGTAACTGCATTTGAACAGGAGTCATTTAATAGGGAGACCCCAGAAGTAATTCAATTGAAAGATTCTAATAAGGAAGTAGTGCCAGCGGTCACTGAGGTCGAAGAAACTGAGGAAGCCTATTTACCTGAGGAGATTCTTGGAGATGATAATGATGCTGAGTCTCAAAAAGAGGAGACATCAATGTTGACAGAACTCATACCCATCAAGACCCCATACATTGGTTTTGGTGGTGATGGGGGAGCGTCAAGCGTGGTGCAAAATACAGAAGAAGCAGAGCAAGTAGTAGTAAAACCTACTGCCCCAACTATTTCATCTCCAGTAACGAATGCGCTCCTTGCAACAACGACGATTACATTCTCAGGGACCGCGTCTTCGACCACAATTATTTCACAAGACTTTTCAACTGCAACAACGACAGTGGGCGGTAGTGACGCATGGGAGCTTGTGCTCTCTGGTTTTGCACAGGGGACGACGACTGTTGCGTTCACCGCAACTGACAGCAGTAATGCCTCGTCAACAGCAACCAATATTTCTGTTTTTATTGATACTGTTTCGCCTACGATTGGTGGTTTCGCTGTACTCCAATGCACTCACTCACTTCGTTCAGACAGCTGTCTTTCAGGAAGCACCGAAGTGACTCTTTCATGGACGTCAACCTCGACCGATATCTCATATTACGAGATAGTAAAGGACAGTAGTGTTGTCGCAACAACAACCGCAAGCACTTCAGTTGCTACAGTTTCGAATAAATCTAGCGCAACACTTGCTGTGGTTGCATACGACAAGACAGGAAACACTGCAACGTCATCATCTCAAGCTGTTGAGGTGTTTGAGAACCCCTTCGTTATTAATGAAGTTGCATGGGCGGGGACACAAGTATCTTCTACAGATGAGTGGATAGAACTTTATAACAGGACTAGTTACACGTTGGATCTCTCAAGTATAGTACTTTCAGCGTCTGATGGGGTCCCCTACGCTCCTCTCTCGGGGACGGTAAGTTCTGGAGGGTATTATCTTATTGAGCGTACAGATGACACACCAACAAATATTACTGCAAACTTAATCACTGTATTTAGTGGAATTGGAAGTGGTTCAGGGCTTTCAGACAGTGGAGAAGTCTTAAGTTTAATTCATTCACTTGGAGGCACCGCTTCTACGACATTGGATGCAACACCTGCACTATCGTCGTGTAGTGGAAGTTGGTGTGGGGGAGTCGCAAGTACTTCACCAATTTCAATGGAGCGGATTAGCCCCGATGTCCTCGGAACAACCGCATTAAACTGGGGTTCAAATAATACATACACAAAAAATGGAACGGACAGTAGTGGAGGTAGTATTAATGGAACCCCAAAGTCAAAAAATAGCATCAATCTTTTTGACATAGGCTATTACTGTCCTTCGGAATCCTCAACATATACGTCAGGAGGGTATTATATTCCTTCAAGTAGTACGTGCACCTATCTCTCTTCTTCACTGTCAGGTCCTCGGTACGGGGATATATACCGAGGGACCATTGCAAGTTCAACTATTATTAATGGGCACTCTCTCGGGAGTTCTGCAGAAAGCACTCAACCAAACGATACTATTTCAAACCCAATCCAGGGAGAAGCTATTTTCATAGCAGTTTACCAAGTAAGTAGCGGTGCTGATATAACTTCATTTCGTAACTATTTCAAAGACGGTTCGAGTGCACCACCACACTTGAATTATGGTATTTTAGAGTGGAAGTATGGGGTTGCACCATAGCAATGTGTTAGTACGTCAAACCCATAGCTGTTTCTTTGAGGTTGTGTACTATACCTGACTACTCCAATATACTCGGGTGGCTGGTTTTTGTCTTAAGGCACGAAATCCAAGGACCGTCTTTGGATAACTTGGATAAGTACTTCAACGGCGGGGGGTCATTTTTTATAACTCCAACAGTAGAGTTCTAGAATCCAACAAGAACGTCTCTATAGGAGTAGGAGTTGACTTCTGCTCGTATGGATGTTATTTTATGTGTACATTCATGTGAGTGTGGAGCCTCATCCCCCCTCGGGCTCCGTCTCTGTTCGGCCCACGCGCTCTTCCCCTCAAGTACGCGTGTGGCCGGCAGGGACATGTTCTTGAAGTAAAAAACTCTCGGGATTTTCAAAGCGAGAATCCCGGGGGTTTTCTGTTTTATACGTACATATCATCACTAGACATAGCTGTGGAAAAGTCTTGCGGGTAGACTGTTTTCTGGTATATTTAGGTCTGGGCAGTTCTTTTCACATTATTATTTTTGCGTTGAGGGTGCTCTTCCTTGAAACTGAAAATAAGGGAGGTTCTCATGAGAACCTTACGTCTCCGAACAACCTTGTCCATCGCTGTGATGGCTATCGCTATCGCCGCTGCGATCCCGGGCTCATCCGCACACGCCAGTAATCTGGTCTTTCCCACAACGCCGTTGACCCAACAGGTCCAACTTCCTGACAAAGTCCTCGGGCAAAGTGTCGCCGTGCTGAGCGAAGCTCTGCCGTTCAGTACGGCGACCAGCTCCGCGCGCAATGACCCCGAACAGTGGTGTACACCGTACTCATCGGTGCCCGCCTCGATCCTCGTCTCCGATGGTCATCCTGGCTTTTCCACGACCATCAAAACAACGGCCGACGCACGCAGTAGCTCCGGTGAAATGACACCTGTCGCTGCCGCGCACATTCGTACCACCAAGGCCGATAATGTCGGCTTCGGTTCAAACCACGTCAACCCGCCGACCGGAACTCATCTTCTGATTTGAGCCGGTCGCCGACAAACCTGGAGTGGGAGTTCTGTTTTTCAGGACTCCCAAACCACCCCGCTTTATATGAAGCGGGTTTTCTTTTTATACAGTTGACCTTGTGGGCGGTCTGTGGTTAAGTGTTCGTAGCACTTGTTCTATATATAACAGTTAACTTCTACACTTTTCTCTAAGGGGGAAATCATGTCGACCAGAAAAATTACTCTACCAAACGCGCTGTCACTAGCCCGGATGATTGCAGGTCCCGTCATTGTCTCAATTTTTTTTCTTTGCGATCCAACACTTGCTCGAGAAGTATCATGGATAAGCATCTATGTGCTTGCGTGTCTCTCTGATTTTCTCGATGGGTGGATTGCAAGGACGTATCCAACCCAAGCATCACTGTTTGGTGAGTACATTGATCAGCTTGCTGACAAAGTATTTATCGGTTCGTTGACTGTGTTCATCTTCTTTGAAGGTGTACTCATTTCTGCGAGTTTAGAATCATGGCAGTTGTTGTGTCTTGTTGTCATTATTCTCCGTGAAGCTCGGGTCTCGTACATACGAGGTCTCGCTGTTTCTGATAAGACTAAAATACCATCGGGTACGACAGGGAAGTGGAAAACAGGTTTTCAGATGGTTGCTATTGGACTTCTTCTTGGCAGGGACAGTTTCTTTGCTCAAGTACTCGAACAAACTGTCCCGCACATCTCCTTTGACCACGCGATGAACACGACACTTATTGTCGCTCTCGTACTTACTCTTTTGTCATGGATTGAGTATGAAAAATCTTACCGACCCAATGTCGGACACAAGACATTGACGAGGTCTTAGGAAAAAACTCGGAGGACCCAGGTCTCGTTATGACCTGGGTTTTTTATTTTACAGAGTATTGACAAAACATATAAAAGGATGTATAATTAATATACAGTAGGTTCTTTAAATTTTTGAAAAAAGGAGACTGTCAATGCCTATCCAGCTTACAATAAAGCCAGATGCGCAATTTATCCGTGTGTTGGTTATGGGTGAGCAGGAGCTTACCGATGCAAAGAAGGCTGTGTTTGAAAAATGCCTTCGTCCAGTCCTTCCTGTTGTGTATCAACAGCAGGTGGAACCCTCTTCGCAAGAGGAGTGGAGTTGCGCACAAAACCCGGACTTGGTGCTTGCCCTTCCTGGGTACATTCCGCTTGTTGCGGGTGCTATCAATAAGGGGTTTCGACACGTCGTCGAGACTCCGTTTGGGGACTTCATTGAGATCACTTTCAAGGAAGAAGCTTTTACTCCAGGCCTGTGCCACCACAAGCACGTTATTGTTGCGCACACACTTGGTGGTGGAGGAGTCTCGACCTCCATACAGCGTTCTTTTAGAGAGTGTTTCGTCAATGAAAAGAGTGTTGATTTCTATTTCATTGAAGTCGACACAACCACAAACAAGAGTCTGTGGAAGAGGTTGGGGCTCCTTGTTGAGCAGGGGTTGATTCATGCAATTGTTATGAATCAGTCTGATATGCAGTACGCTGTTCAAACGAGAACCATTCTCCAAAAAGATGTTCCGCATGTGGCTATCGATTCTTGGAGTGGTCAGGTACGACAACTTACTCTGGGAAGAGACAATATCTCAAAATGACCTACGCACAGAATGTGCAGTAGGTCATTTATCTTTAATATATATAAGAAAATAATAAACCCCCAGGAAGATTCCTGGGGGCGTGGTTAATCAGAATTGTCCGAGGTCAATGCTACCTCTTATCGCCGCTGACTCAACAATAGAGAAATCGTGTGAACTCAGGTTTCCCTTAAGTTTGATTTCTCTAGAGAGCATATGAGCAATTCTTGATGAAACGATCACGTCAATCTGGTTTGTATACGAGAAGAGACGGTATGCCTCACCTTCAAGAAATAGTGCTGAACTAGACATTAGCTTCTCCAAAAGATTTCAATTTCTACTTATAATTATATCATTTTAATATTTATCAGTCAAGTATCGTGAGGATACGTAGGAGAAGGTATACTGTAAAATATATGAAAGATGATCAAGGGTTTTGGAACTTTATATTCTCACTATTTTTTCTTACTGTTTTTAGTGGTGCGTTCTGGACACTCTCCATATTTGAAAAGGTTCCCTATGAGATAGCTATCTTTGATTTTGTTCTTATTATCCTTGCAGTGTTTCGACTCTCACGTCTTTTTGTCTATGATAAGATTACTCAGTTTATTAGAGATTGGTTTCTACGGAAAGAAGTTTTTGTTGGTGACGCGGGGGAGGTGACCGTAATTCGTCAAGATTTTGCTTCAGGTCCACTTCGGACAATCCATGACCTCCTTTCGTGCCCGTGGTGTTTCGGAGTCTGGTCGGGTCTTGTGGTGACATTTGCATACTTTATGACACCACTTGCGTGGTTTCCAATTCTGGTACTTGCGGTCTCTGGTGTGGGCACATTTTTACAGTTGTTCTCAAATATGGTGGGTTGGCGCGCCGAACAGCTTAAGCAGAAGGTTGTAGGAAGAGATTGACGCTACGAGACTCCTCGTATATAGTGTACGCACTGGACTGAAGACAGCAGGTGCATATCACGTATGTGAAATATGCATAAATCCTGCCGAGGTTTCGTATAACACCCCATGGGGGGTATATACGTCACTTTTAATTTACTTCAGACCACTTACCATGGTCGATTTTTAATTTGCACACAGTATATATATGGCAAAAACAAGAGAACAAAAAAACGAAGCAGTAGAAAAGCTTACCAGTGCTGTAGCATCGGCTGGTTCAGTTGTTTTTGTGAATTTTCACGGACTTGGTGTTACTGATGTCAACGAAATGCGAAATGCTTTGAAAGAGGACAACGTACAGTATTTTGTTGCTAAGAAAACACTGACCAGACGAGTAATTGAGGGCGCAGGTTTAGCAGGAGAGATGCCAGCATTCGAGGGAGAGCTCGCTGTAGCATGGGGAGACGACCAAGTTGCTCCAGCTCGTGTGGTACAGGAGTTTGTGAAAAAGCATAAGAAGAGTTTGGCAATTCTTGGAGGAATCTTTGAGGGCCGACTTATGGGAAAAGAGGAGATGACGGTAATTGCGTCAATCCCATCAATGCAAACACTCTATGCGCAATTTACTAACGTTATTAACTCTCCGATATCTGGATTGGTAGTAGCGCTTGGGCAAATTGCTGAAAAGAAGGAGGCGTAGTCCGCAGACGAAGTACCGTCCACAAGACGGCCATACATTATTATTTTAATCTAAACACTATGGCAGACGAAGAAAAAAAAGTAGAAGAGGCTGTAGAGGCACCGGCTGTTGAGGAGACTCCAGCAGAAGCACCTGCAGAAGAAAAGAAGGAAGTGGTTGCAGAAGCACCTGCTTCAGAAGAGGTAGCAGTACCCGCAAAGTTTAAAAAACTCATCGAAGAAGTAGAAGGTATGACCGTGCTTGAACTTCACGAACTCGTGAAGGTTCTTGAGAAAAAGTTTGGTGTATCTGCTCAAGCGGTAGCAGTAGCAGGACCTGCTGCGGGAGGCGATGGAGATGGTGAAGCACAGAGCGACTTTGCTGTTGAGTTGACCGCAATGGGAGACCAGAAAATTGCAGTGATTAAGGTTGTAAAAGACATCCTTTCACTTGGACTTAAAGAAGCAAAAGACCTTGTAGAAAGTGCACCAGCTGTACTGAAAGAAGGTGTGAAGAAAGAAGACGCAGAAGCAATGAAGAAACGAATCGAAGAAGCCGGAGGTAAAGTTACATTGAAATAATAATTTCAATGTAACTTTAAGACGGAAGTCCGCGTGCCAAAGCACGAGAGAGGACTGAGTCCGGGTCGGAGCGCTAAGTATATTGGGAGTGAAACGAGCCAATATACTTAGCGACTGTGACAGGTTACGCTTAAATAAGTAACCTTGAGCCGGAAGAAATTCTTGAGAATTTCTGTTAAAACAGTGTCTTTACACTGTTTTAAGGGTCGCCCGTGTTTCTCGCAAGAAACGACGTGCGACAAGTTACCCTCAAATAATAAAACAAAACACGCCATACCTTGGCGTGTTTTGTATTTAGGTCCCTGTAGAGGGCTCAAAAATGAAACACGAGACCATGTATGTCAAGAGCTAGATTTACTCGATAATAAAGGTACAATAGCAACAATATGGATATCTTAGAAAAACTCTTTGGAAGCGCAGCTCGAGTAAAAATACTGCGACTCTTCCTTTTTAACGAGGGAGACCAGTTTGAAAATGCCGATATTGCAAAACGAGCGCGCGTATCCTCTGCATCAGTTCGAACTGAGACACTCATGATGGAGCGTATTGGACTTATCAAGCGAAGAGTATTTTATACACAGATAAAAAAAGGAAGCGGTGTTCACGCGAAGGTTGTTAAAAAAAAGGTGCGGGGATGGACGCTTGATAGTAAGTTTAAATATCTTGCAGCACTTCGAAGTTTCTTGCTTACCGCGACTCCTATAGGTCAAAATCAAATCATTAAGAGACTCAATACCGCGGGGAAGCCAAAGCTTGTCATCATTGCTGGGGCGTTTATTCAGGACTACGACGGGAGTATTGATTTACTTGTTGTGGGGGATGGTATGAGCGATGCCAAGCTCGAGAGCGCCGTTCGCGGTATAGAATCAGAGATTGGGAAAGAACTTCGTTTCGCACTCTTCTCAACTGAGGACTATAAATACCGTATGAACATATACGATAAACTACTTCGGGATGTATTTGACTACCCACACCAAACAATCCTTGATCGTCTGTAGACAGGGTGTTTTTTAAGGTCCTTTTGCCCACGGTTTTTTGTCTTAAAAAGACCCTGTAGACAACACCTTTTTGTCCACAGGAGTAGAGAAAATATACTTTGTGGGGGTGGTAGTATGTATATACGCATATTAGGTGCGTGTTTATAAGGTCGATGGCTTCAAAGAGCCACTTAAATTTTATAATATGTGTACGTTTTAACACGTAAACATATTAGCTTAAGCTCTGTCTGTACTGTTAGCGAGTACAGCGGAATATATACTATATGTTATTACAAACATGGACTGAGGTTCTACAACAATCTGCCCAGGATCTCTGGCTCGGACTCGTTGAGATTGTTCCAAGTCTTATCGTAGCGTTGATTATCTTCGTTATTGGTTGGATTATTGGAGCAGTGCTTGGACGCGTCGTTGCACAAGTTGTAGCTTCTCTTAAAGTTGATAACGCACTTCGCAGTGCTGGATTTGAAGATACTTTCAATCGAGCAGGGTTTACCCTTAACTCAGGAGGATTTCTTGGGGGATTGGTGAAGTGGTTTGTTATTATCGTCTTCTTAGTAGCATCTCTTGATGTGCTTGGACTTAATCAAGTGAATATCTTCCTTCAGGAAGTTGTACTCTTCTACCTACCGCAGGTAATTGTTTCAGTACTTATTCTCTTGGTTGCAGCAGTTATTGCTGAACTTGCACGGAACATTGTTACGGGAGGAGCAAAAGCTGCAAATATGCTCTCAGCAAACCTTCTTGGAAGTGTTGCGAAATGGGCTATCTGGGTTTTTGCTGTACTTGCCGCTTTGAATCAACTCGGCGTAGCAACTGCATTTGTACAAACACTCTTTACCGGAGTGATTGTCGCGCTTTCACTAGGGTTCGGACTTGCATTCGGACTTGGTGGTCAGCAAGCAGCTGCAGCATACCTTGAGAAACTTCGAAGTGAAGTTAAGTAAATAACCACTTTCAATTTTTTTCTACAAAACCCGCGTACCGAGTACGCGGGTTTTGTGTATATACGGAAGTAGAAAACCGCGTCATATTAAAACATGACGCGGTTAGTTTTTCAGGATTCCGCCATCTTTCTCCGCTTATATAGAACAATATTAATCTGTGTAAAATCTGTGTAAAAGTATAGTAAAAGCCATTATATGTCAATGAACTTGGCAGAGAGCTGTATTGTTGACTCATTATGAGGCCTCGTGTATACTAGCGATTACGTGATTATGAGTAGATTATTAAAGGAAACACAACAGCGGAGGCGTTAGTCTGAGTATATACTCGCGACTATAGCAACCGCTCTCAAGCGGTTTTTTTAATGAGATATTCACTGGGATTACGAGAACTTTGACAACGTCATAAAGATCTTTTACGAAAACAAATCTCGTAAAAGATCTGCAGGTAAAACAAAAATATAAGTTTTTTCGTTGCAGTACTTGCATTGTGTTGCAACGAAATGTACATCCACAGATGAAGACTCCGTGGGTGTACGTAAGCGGTTTTTAGATTTCCTAATAGGAGATCTAAGAGTGTGTGGTGGATGCCTAGACTGAAAAAGGCGATGAAGGACGTGGCTTGTCTGCGATAAGCTTCGGTGAGGTGACTAGCAACCTTTGACCCGGAGATTTCCGAATGGGGGAACCCGGCTGACTCTGTCAGTCACTTCAGCACTTGATGTTGGAGAGTATACCTGGGGAAGTGAAACATCTCAGTACCCAGAGGAAAAGAAACTAATAAGAATTCCCTTAGTAGCGGCGAGCGAAACGGGATAAGCCCAAACCTGACTTCACCTTTACTGTCTGACTTGTCAGATGGTGG
This sequence comes from Minisyncoccota bacterium, assembly GCA_040876885.1. GTDB lineage: Bacteria > Patescibacteriota > Minisyncoccia > Phycocordibacterales > JABMNX01 > JABMNX01. The sequence continues at coordinate 34,132 of JBBDOU010000005.1, forward strand.
AGGTGGTGTCGGGGGTTGTAAGATAACAATGTCGTTTCTTCGGAAATGAGAAGAGTTAAAAAATGTAACGTTAATAGAACAAGCTGGGAAGCTTGACCCTAGAGGGTAATAGTCCCGTATGTGAAAACGTCTACAACTCTTTTGTTGTTACTCTTGAGTAGCTCAAGACATGAATAGCTTGAGTGAATCCACCAGTACTAACTGGTAAGGCTAAATACTTTTTCAGATCGATAGTGAACTAGTACCGTGAGGGAAAGGTGAAAAGTAGTCCGTTGAGGACAGTGAAATAGACCTGAAACCGCACACTTACAAGCAGTGGGAGAGGTACTTGTACCTTTACCGCGTGCCTATTGAAGAATGAGCCAACGAGTTTATATGTGTTGCATGGCTAAGCCCTTTTCGGGTGGAGTCGTAGGGAAACCGAGTGTTAATAGCGCAACAAAGTAGCATGTATAAGACCCGAAGCTCGGTGAGCTTGCCATGGGCAGGGTGAAGTTTGTGGAAACACAGATGGAGGCCCGAACCGGTTAGTCGTTCAACGCTATCGGATGACCTGTGGTAAGGAGTGAAAAGCTAATCGAACCGAGTAATAGCTGGTTCTCTCCGAAATAGCTTTAGGGTTAGCGTCACGTGATCCTGTTGGGGGTAGAGCACTGGAAGGTGGGAACAGGGGGAAACCTCGTCTCTCCTATCAAACTCCGAATACCAACAGTTACAGCGTGGCAGTTAGAGTCAGGGGGCTAAGCTCCTGTGCTCAAAAGGGAAACAGCCCAGATCCCAAGTTAAGGTCCCAAAATTTATGCTCAGTGCACTTAAGGAGGTGAGATTTCTCAGACAATGAGGAGGTTGGCTTAGAGGCAGCCATCCTTTAAAGATAGCGTAACAGCTCACTCATTCAGAGATTTTGCGCCGCAAATGATCGGGGCTAAGCATAATACCGAAACTGGGGGCTTGTGGACTTCATAGAGGAAAAACAGTTCTTTACGAATTGCGTGACCAGTACTTCTGAATCAGTATGTCAGGAGGAATTATCACGTAATAGGTGGCGACACCGTAGACCGAAGCGCGTCTGCAATCGTCGCACACCGAATATTGGAGAGGAATCATAATCTACGGTCAGCGACCACTTGGTTGCAGTCTTGAGAGATTACTTCCATTTTATGAGCGGGGATTAGATACCCCTTAGCGACAAAGACATAAAACAGGGGCCCGAGGGCGACCAGTCCCTTCTCCAATCTTTTTCAAAAATATGTTTGTTTGGTTAATGGGACATAGCTCAGCCAGGTAGAGCGCCGAGCTCCAAACTCGGATGTCGTGGGTTCAAATCCTACTGTCCCAGCCAAACAAAATTTTCCCGAACACGTGTTCGGGTCCTCTATGAAGTTCATAAGCGGTAGGAGAGCGTTCTGTTCTGCAATGAAGCTGAAGGGATAACCCACAGTGGAGCGTACAGAAGTGAGAATGTTGGCACGAGTAACCGCATGGCGTGTGAGAATCACGCCCGCCGAAAGATCAAGGTTTCCTTCGCGATGTTAATCAGCGAAGGGTTAGTCGGGCCTAAGCCGATCCCGAAAGGGGGAGGCGATGGACACATGGTTAATATTCCATGACTTTATGAATATGCGAAGGGGGGACGGAGGGTTGTACTCCGAGCGCATTATTGGATTTGCGTCCATGCTTCGAGGAGGTTTCTTAGGTAAATCCGGGAAACAATACTCCAAGGAGAGTGGAGATGTAGCGTCTCGTACAAAGCAAATTCGGAGGAGCACGCTTCCAAGAAAAGCCTCTAAGCTTCAGTATTCATAAAACCGTACCCCAAACCAACACAGGTGATCAGGTCGAGTAGACCAAGGCGAACAAGTGAGTCTTCCTCAAGGAACTCGGCAAAACAGCGACCGTAACTTCGGAATAAGGTCTGCCTTCTCAGTGATGAGATGGCCGCAGCTAAAGAGCCCTGGCGACTGTTTACCAAAAACACAGCTCCCTGCGAACTCGTAAGAGGATGTATAGGGGGTGACGCCTGACCAATGCCAGAAGGTTAAACATGGATGGTGTGATGGATTTATTCGTCATGCTGGGCTATGTAAGCCCTGGTGAATGTCGGCCGTAACTATAACGGTCCTAAGGTTCTGATACTTTTTAAAAAAGTGTCAGAAGGACTGGGACTGTTATAGAAGTAAGTAAACAGACACATAAGTTACCTTGCATACAGAAATGTATGTGTAGTCCAATCACGATTAACAAGAGACCAACGTCGTGGCCCTCACTCTTATAGTAAAGAGAAGGGATAAGATAGAGTCCATGGTGTGCAAGCACCCTCCACAAATAACAATCACACATACACCACATATTTTTTGCTACAAAACTTCGTCTCGTATTCAACATAACTTTTTATGTTTTATACGCCGACTCGTTTTTCGCTAAAAAATATTCGATTTATTATTGTGTAAAGGTTGATTGCGGATGGTGCCGGAATACGTGAGCGAAATTCCTAGTCTAGTAATTTTAGACGTGCACGAATGGTGTAACGACTGGGGCACTGTCTCGAGGAAGAGCTTGGTGAAAATGCAATGGCGGTGAAGATGCCGCCTACCTGCAGCTAGACGAAAAGACCCCGGGAGCTTTACTACAACTTGATATTGGGGATGTGGATTAATTGCGTAGCATAGGTGGGAGACTTTGAAGGTACGGTTTTGGCTGTACTCGAGTCGCCAGTGAAATACCACTCTGTTAATTTGCATTCTCTAACTTGAGCGGCAAAAACGCGCAAAGACAGTATCTGGTAGGTAGTTTGAGTGGGGCGCTCTCCTTGATGCGCCCTTGAACACTTTCACACAAAATATATAAACTCAATAAATGTTCAAAATATAAAAGGGGGACTTTCTACCGCAAGGTAGATTGACAATTTGGCTATATGCTGGAATACCCGTGCCTTAAATGGCTGGAGTATCTTGTAGTACTACACGGTCGACGTGGGTAAAAATCTACAAGTGCGGACAATCAGCAGGAAAGACCTATTCTCTATGTGATTGAGAAAAGGAATCCTCAGAGACTACACGCCAAACCCCTTCACATTCTTATGTATAAGAATGTGAAGGGTGATGATATAGTCCGATCTCTATGGCGACATAGAGTGATACAGAGAATGTATCAACCTATACACTGTATGAATTCAAAAACATTACGTGAGCACAAGAAGTCTTTGTCTTTATCAAAGAGACAAAGAAATATTCTTGCTGGTCTATTGTTAGGAGATGGTCATCTTGAGACTCAAAATAACGGCAAAACATATAGGCTAAAAGTAGAACATGGTTTATTACAAACCGAGTATACGAATTGGTTATATGAAGCGTTTAACAATTTGGTACTTCAAGAACCAAAAGTGAAAAAGAGGAACGAAAAACCTGAAAGTATTTGGTTTTCAACTGTTTCTCATGGAGCATTTCGTTTTTACGGGCATCAGTTTTATGATTCTTTAAATGGAAAAAAGATTCCTAAGATGATTCATAAATTACTGACCCCTGAATCACTTGCAGTGTGGTATATGGATGTTGGCTCTAAAAAGTCAAACAAACATAAAACACACAACATCCACACGCTTGGTTTTTCAAGAGATGACCTTGTTCGAGTACAAAAGGCTTTACAAGAGAAGTTTCAACTTGAAACAACTCTACACAAGCAAAAAGGGAAGTATTGGAGGATATATATTCCACAGAAATCGACAGAACGATTTCTTGAAATCATAACTCCATACATAATTCCATCAATGAAATACAAACTGTAATAGGTAACATAATTGCCTAAAAAGTAACGGAGGAGTTTATTAAGGTTCTCTAGGCGCGAATGGAAACCGTGCCGATAGTGCAATGGCATAAGAGGGCTTGACTGCAAGAGGTACGTCTCGAGCAGGTGCGAAAGCAGAACATAGTGAACCGACAGTTGCCTTTAGATGGCGCTGGAGATTAACGGATAAAAGTTACCCCGGGGATAACAGGCTGGTATTGCCCAAGAGTCCATATCGACGGCAATGTTCGGCACCTCGATGTCGGCTCACCTTATCCTGGGGCTGGAGAAGGTCCCAAGGGTTTGACTGTTCGTCAATTAAAAAGGTACGCGAGCTGGGTTCAGACCGTGAAGCAGTTGTTAGTCATAAGTTGATAGTCGATAGATTTTCTAAAGACTTAAAACTAAAAACTAAGGACTATTTCACCGTCTGAGTCCACTCTAACGACACAAAATCGAAGTCTTTTCGTCTATGAAATAAGAATTAAGCAACCATATCACGGCGGCTTGGTGTGCTTTGAGCACACCAAGAGAAGCTGACTAATATCGGTGAAACCCTATCTATGTATATAGAGGGCGATACCGAGGGAAGCTGAGGCAGCTCG
>JBBDOU010000005.1:38619-93203 GCA_040876885.1 Minisyncoccota bacterium
CTAACGCGACTGCACTTGGATTTTCTAAAGCAAAAAAGCTAAGAAAATCTCGGCGGCAGCTCGCTAACGCGACTGCACTTGGATTTTCTAAAGCAAAAAAGCTAAGAAAATCTCGGCGCCCGTAGAGACTAAACGTCAGTTATCGTATTACTTTCATGAGTGTATACGTTAAAGCTATAGTCCAATGCACGAAGTAATTCGTGAAAAACATGCGTGAGACAGGTTGGTCTTAATCTGCTGTGGGCGCCGATTTTTGAGAAGATTTGTCCCTAGTACGAGAGGACCGGGATGAACTGACCTCTGGTGTATCAGCTGTTCCGCCAGGAGCACTGCTGAGTAGCTATGTTGGGAATGGATAACCGCTGAAAGCATCTAAGCGGGAAGCCAACTTCAAGATGAGAAATCATAGACCCCTAGGAGATGACTAGGTGATAGGCTCTCGGTGTACGCACAGTAATGTGTTTAGCCAAGGAGTACTAATACGTCGTACTCCTGTTAGGAAATCTGGAAGTCGCTTACAAACGAAGTATCGTTGTTTTACATGTCTTTTGAACATTCAGTGATGGGTGTTGTTAGAAATGATTACAGGGCCGTAGCTCAGTTGGGAGAGCGTTTATGAGCGCACGTAGAACTTATTCTGGTTGTGTTATGCTTCCATGGGGTACTGTTTCTTGTGCGGTCTGAGAGGTCGGAGGTTCGATTCCTTCCGGCTCTGCCAATCATTTTTATACACGATAGTTCTTTTTTTTGCACGATTGACTTTGATCAATCGTGCCCATCACTGAATGTTTAATGTATGACGTTAAGCATTGAATCTTTTAATCTGGTGATTAATCGCTGAGGTCACACCTGTTCTCATTCCGAACACAGCAGTTAAGCTCAGTTGAGGCGATGATACTCTATTTGGGGAAAGTAGCTAGTCGCCAGTTTAAAGGATTCAACAAAAAAACACGCCACATGATGTGGCGTGTTTTTTTGTTGCAGTATATCGACAATCCCGTGTATTTGATGTATTCTCCAGAGGGGATATTTTTTGGTGTCACGTGAGCTTTTTGCTCAGGGCCGTTGGTGTTGGTTCCGCAGATATAGACAGGAAGCTTCTCATCGTAGCTAGAATGTTTGTACGTGCGGATATGTGAATTAGTGGTGCTTTTTGCATGAGGGCGCTACTGTAATAACTAACACTCACAGAGACCTGAGGCACTAGGTTGTTTAGAGAACAATCTATAGCTCCACTAAAGACGAGGTATATGTACTACTCCCGCAAGCTCGCACGGCTTGTTGCGGACTTTTACATGACACTTCTTTACGTGTAATTCGTGACTACCAGAAGGGGTGGGGCAGACTATTTGTTTGTTCCGCCCCTTTTTTATTACAAAATATACATACCCATTTCTATATTTTTTTTGTTACAATAAAGTCATATGTCATGGGCAAGTAGGAGGAGAACAATGTATGGAACAGGACTCGTTACTTTTTTGGTTGTTGTTATTGGAGTGCCCGCGTTTCTCCTTTGGTATGAGAAGCCAACTTGTTTTGATGGAGTAAAAAACCAAGGAGAAGATAGTGTGGACCGGGGAGGACCCTGTATGCTTCTCGACGCATCCGGAGTACAGAATTTCGTCGTGCTTTGGGCTCGGGCATTTGAGGTTGTTCCTGGTGTCTATAATGCCGTTGCACAGGTGGATAACCCTAACTTTTCAGCGGGAGTGGTTGATGTCCCGTATTCTTTTAAGCTCTTTGATGGGAATAATATATTGATTGCAGAAAGGAAAGGAAGAACATTTATTTCTCCAAATAAGGTAAATGCTATTTTTGAAGGAGGAATTGAGACAGGAGAGCGGGTTCCTACACGTACTTTTTTTGAATTTCTAGAACCACCGCAATGGGAAAGAGTTACACACCCTGTTGAGGGAATACAGGTTAAAAGCCGAGTGTTGAGCGACGCAGAAACACAGCCTCGCTTAACTGCGGTTATTGAGAATACCTCTTTTAAAGATGCCTATGAGGTCGAAGTCGTTGCGATAATTTTTAATGCACGTGATGTTGCTGTCGCTTCGTCTAAAACAGTTATAGAGATACTTCCGCAACAATCATCAAAAGGAGTCACGTTTACATGGCCGAAACCCTTCTTGAGCGCTTCTGCTCGCATAGAGGTTCTTCCGCAAGTAGTCTTTGGAGAGTAGGAGGTATGTTTAGCGGAGTACTACAAAAAAATACACGAGCGCAAAGGGCTCAGTCGTTATTTTCACATATAGACTGGGTACTCTTGACTGCAGCGCTCTTTATTACTGGTGCGGGAGTTCTTACCATGAATTCCTTTGCCGGAGAGAATTATTTTTTTGAAAACCAGATACTCTGGACCGCAGTCTCAGTATTTATTTTCTTTGTGGTGAGTTTTATAGATTTCAGATTTTTACGAAGAACAGGTGTTATTGTCGCACTCTTCTTATTTTCAATATGCCTCTTGCTCCTCCTGTTCGTCTTTGGTGACATTGTTAAAGGCGCACAAAGTAGATTTGATTTTGGTGCGTTTGCCCTACAACCGTCTGATCCGATTAAACTTGTGGTGATTTTTCTTTTAGCGAAGTACTTTTCACGGAGACACATTGAGATAGCAAATATCCGTCATATTTTTGTATCAGGGGCATATGTATTTGTTATCTTTTTTTTAATTCTTTTACAACCTGACTTTGGTTCTGCAATTATTATCGCATTTTTATGGCTAGGAATGGTGCTTGTTTCGGGAATTTCAAAGCGCCACTTATTAGTCGTGGGTCTTCTTGGGGTTATTGGATTATCACTTATGTGGACGTTTGTGTTTGCGGACTACCAAAAACAACGCATCGTAACTTTTATCCACCCACTTGCTGACATCAGAGGAACGGGGTACAACGCGTATCAATCAACTATTGCTGTTGGCTCTGGGGAGGTGCTTGGAAAAGGAGTGGGGTATGGGACACAATCAAAATTAGAGTTCTTGCCTGAATATGAGACGGACTTTATCTTTGCAGCGTTTGCGGAGGAGTGGGGATTGGTTGGTGTGTCAATTCTCTTTATCTTATTTTTGATAGTTATTTGGAGAGTCCTTGATAGTGCAATGCTCGGAGCTACTAATTTTGAAATATTATTTGGACTTGGGTTAGCTATTTTGTTTATCAGTCATACGTTTGTTAATATTGGCATGAATATCGGTCTTCTTCCTGTCACGGGTACGACACTTCCGTTCATGAGCTACGGCGGGTCACATCTCGTCACGGAGTTTATCGGACTTGGTGTCCTTATGGGTATGCGTCGGTATTCTCGAACAACACACAAAGATGATTCTGGTCGTGAGTTCCTAGGGATATAACAGCTTACGTGTTATAGACTCCTATCGTCTTTTTCAACATGTCTCCAAGTGAGAATTCTTTGAGGACTTTTTTTTGTAGGGCTTTGCCGAGCATACTTTGTTTCGTCTCGTTATGGACTAGTGTCATCAGTGCTTCTGTAATGGCAGGGACATCTCGTGTAGGTACAAGGAGCCCTGATGCTCCTGAAGTAATCACCTCGGGTATTCCTCCCACGTCACTCGCAACAACAGCCGATTGAGACAGTCCAGCTTCAAGAATTGTGTAAGAAAGTGCCTCTGAGATAGAGGTGAGTGTGAAGATATCAAACGCGCGTAGGTATTGAGATGCGGTGTCTATAAAACCAAACAAAAAGACACGCTCAGTTAAATCTTTTTCTTCTATGTATGTCCGTAGCGTATGTCGTTCTTCCCCTTCTCCTATGATAATAAACACAACGTTTCGCCCTTTTTTTATAAGCGACTCCACTGCGTCTATTGCGTATGTCTGACCTTTTGTCTTATGGAGCTCAGCGACGGTACCTATCCAGATAGCGTCAGAGGAAATAGCGTCAGCCATCTTTTTGTTATGTCGCAGGAGGAGTTCACGAGCTTCTTCTTTTGAGAAGACACCAGCTTGGTCAACTCCATTGTGAATAACGGTGATTTTATGTTGTGTAAAAGGAAGAAAACCTACTTGTTCTTTAATTTGTTTTGATACCGCTATGGTTGTATGGGAAAGGAGCAGGGTTGCCCAATAGAGAAGTGTAATAATTTTGCGTGAAATCCATGAGCGCTCTTCATTAAAAGCCCAGCCGTGGGCAGTAAATATAATACGGGGGACTCTTGCGATACGTCCGGAGAGCGCTCCGATACCGCCTATTTTTGAGCTATTGAGATGCACAATGTCAGGACGTTCTTTTCGGTAGAGTGCAGAGAGTCTTAGGAAAACTTTTATTTCATTGAATAGGTTTACATCACGTTCAAGTCCTTCAATAGCTTGTGTACGGACACCGGCATCTTCCAGTTTTTCTTTAAGCAATCCTTCGCCACCAAAAGCGGCAACAACCTCAAACGTATCTTTGGGTAGGGAACGAGCTATGTCGTACACATACCGTTGTGCCCCGCCGAAGTTTGACTTGGTGATGACGAACAGTATCTTTTTTTTATGTATTGTCTTCATTAAGGCGATATGGTTATTTATGGGGTGGAGTGAGGAAGAGGGTCGGGGAAACGTGGTTTCCTTGTGGAGGAAAACAGTGGACGATAGCGAGTGTTAGAAACCGTTGGTTTCTAACGTGCGATAGCAATGCACCACCGAAATTAGATTTAGTTATGACAAAATAGTATTTTATTCTTTTTCATTACACGACACAGGTAACTTGTAAGGCACTGTTTTTGTTGTATTATGCACTTATAATACAATGACTATAGCAAGCAAACAAGAATCCCTCGTTCTTCTTATTGGAGACATTTCCCTTTTTTTAGTAGCCCTCTGGGTGACTTTGTTTGTGCGATACGTAGAGGTTCCTAGTACCACACTCCTCTATAACCACCTTATTCCATTTTCGTTTCTTTTTATTGTGTGGATTGGGGTGTTCTTTATCTCAGGGTTATATGATAAGCACACAATATTACTACGGAGTCGTCTTTCTTCAACGATTTTAAATGCCCAGGCGGTGAATATTGTGCTTGCAGCGCTTTTCTTTTTCTTTGCTCCTTGGTTTTCTATTGCCCCTAAAACAAATCTTGTCCTGTATTTAATTATCTCATCTCTCCTTGTCCTCGTGTGGCGTACGTCAATTTTTCCGCGAACGGGCTTTAGAAAGAAACAGAAAGCAGTCCTTATTGGATATCGTGGTGAGGTAGGGGAGTTGGTACGCGAGGTAAATGTAAATCCCCGGTATAATCTTGAGTTTACGCTTGTCGTTGAGGTTGATGAGGGCATTGCTGTGGAAGCAGTTAAGGAAGAAGTAGTGGCGGTTATAAATTCAGGAGGCGCGTGGGTTATCGTTGCAGACGTTAAGAGCCGGAAGATACAAGGCTTACTCACTGCGCTGTATAATCTTACGTTGTCCGAAGTACCAATTGCTTTTCTTGATATACACAAAGTATACGAAGACATCTTCGACAGGATTCCCATATCAGCGCTAAAAGAAAACTGGATACTCGAGAATATTTCAACAAGCCCAAAGATTATATACGACACGATAAAACGCCTTGCAGACGTGGTAGGAGGAATAGTGCTTGGGGTTGTTTCGCTTATTTTCTACCCGTTCGTGTACGTAGCTATTAAAATTGAAGACGGCGGAAGTGTGTTTATTAGTCAAAGACGTGTTGGAAAAAATAACAAGTTGTTTTATTCGTATAAGTTTAGGAGCATGAATAGAAACGAGGATGGTGTATGGGTGGGGGAGACCGATAATAAGATAACTCGAGTTGGTAGCTTTATGCGCAAAACACGTATTGATGAGTTGCCACAGTTGTGGAATATCGTCCGAGGAGACCTTTCTTTTGTGGGTCCACGACCTGACATGTCAGGGCTTAACAAAAGGCTTTCTGAAGAAATTGAACATTACGACGTACGCAGTGTGATAAAACCGGGACTGACGGGGTGGGCACAAATTAAACAAGATTATGGAAATAAGAACCAAATAAGCCCGCAAGGAGTTATAGATACACAAGAGCGACTTACGTATGATGTATACTATGTAAAAAATAGATCATTGTTACTTGATATACGAATTACATTTCGTACGATAAAGACAGTGCTCTCAAAGTTTGGAAGTTAATATATATGAACAAAAAAACACTTTTTATAACAGGAGGCGCGGGGTATGTTGGCGCGATGCTCTGCGAGCAGTTTTTACAGCGCGATGATGTCGAGAAAATTATTGCACTTGATAAAGAACCGCAACCAGAAATTCTCAAAGGAGATGCACGTCTTATTTGGATTGATGCGCATACGTGCGACGACACATGGCAGGATGAGGTGGCACGACACAACCCTACCGTTGTGGTGCACACTGCATGGCAGATTCGTGAAATGTATGGAAAAAAGGAACTCCAGTGGAAGTGGAACGTGGAAGGGTCTGACATGGTTTTTGATTTTGCATTTTCAACTCCTTCAGTTGAGCGGTTAATTTATTTTTCAACAGTCTCTTCTTATGGTGCATCGAAGCATAATACCTTTGCGCATTTGTTTAAAGAAGAAGAACCTTTTGTTGAGGACCAGTACCGTTATGGCGTTGAGAAAAAAGAAGTAGAGGAACATCTGCGTGAGAAATTTGAACACAATAAAGAACGTGCACCTCAAATCTTTATCGTGCGTCCCGCAGCGATTACTGGCCCACGGGGTAGGTTTATGCGTATTCGATTTGGACTCCAAGCGGCACTTTCAGGACAACTTACAAAGTCACCAATACATCGACTTATTTCACTTTTGGTTTCATTTGTTCCCGCAACGAAAGGATGGGCACGGCAGTTTATTCATGAAGACGATGTTGCAGATATCGTGACACTTTTTGCATTCAATGACCTTGAAGGGAAGTACGAAGTCTTTAATATATGCCCCCCAGGGGACGCTGTGTATTCAAAGGACATGGCACGTGCTGTAGGGAAGAGAGTACTTCCCGTGTATCCGTGGATGGTGCGTCTCGCTTTCTTTTTCTTTTGGCATGCGACCCGTGGGCGCGTACCAACTTCATTTGGTGGGTGGAAATTTTATTCATACCCAATTCTTGTAGACGGAAGTCGATTGACCAAGCAATATGGCTTTACCTACCGATGTGGTTCGCAAGATGCGTTTACCTCAACCAAAGGACGCTACGAGCAATACGTTCCAGAGGAATCACGGCAATGATTTTTTGATGAGTTGCCCAAACTCTCCAAAACCTCTATAATTCCGCAATATGTTAAAGGTACGCATAATAGCGTTCATAATTCTTATTGCTGGCTTAGGAGTAGGCTATTTTGTTTTTGACACTGAACAGAAGAATGACGCTCATTTTGCGTTTAAATTTGGACTTGATTTAGCGGGTGGAACTCATTTGGTCTATCGGGCAGACACCACCAGCGTGAGTGCGGGGGACGTGAACAGTTCTATGGCGGCGCTTCGTGATGTTATCGAACGACGCGTAAACCTCTTTGGGGTCTCTGAACCAATCGTACAAACAGAAAAGAGTGGTATTTTTTCTGGTGTAGAAGAGGACAGACTTATTGTAGAACTTCCCGGTGTCACAAACACTGAAGAAGCCATTGCGCTTATCGGAAAGACACCAACGCTTGAATTTAAATTATTTAAAACCGAAGCGGGGGAGGTTGATGAGAACGGAAACCTTAACCTCAATGCTTCTTACGTAGACACGGGGCTCACTGGGGCACTCCTCAAGAAGGCGACACTACAGTTTGGTGGTTCAAATTCAGGGCTTTCAAATGAGGCTGTTGTGGTTGTTGATTTTAATAAAGAAGGTTCAGCGCTTTTTGCACAGATTACCCGAGAGCATGTGGGAGAACCTATGGGGATTTTTCTCGACGGGTCACTTATCTCAGCACCAACAATAAACGAAGAGATACCAGATGGTTCCGCAGTGATTTCTGGAAACTTTACTCCAGAGGAAGCGCGCAACCTTGTTAAAGACTTAAACTTTGGAGCGCTTCCATTACCTATTGAACTCTTAAGTACGCAAACAATCGGTTCTTCATTAGGTTCTACTGCGCTTGCGCACGGCGTGGTTGCTGGACTTATCGGACTCGCATTGGTTGCACTTTTTTTAATCTTTTGGTATCGAGTTCCGGGAATCGTTGCGGTGCTTTCGTTAAGTATCTATGTTGCTATAATACTTGCGCTCTTTAAGCTTATTCCCGTGACACTCACCGCAGCAGGAATCGCTGGGTTCATTCTTTCTATTGGTTTGGCGGTTGATGCAAACGTGCTTATTTTTGAACGTATGAAGGAAGAACTCAAGGAAGGGAAGAATACTAAAGATGCTGTTGAAGAAGGATTTAGGCGAGCATGGCTCTCAATCCGTGATGGGAACGTATCAAGTCTTATTACTGCGGTGATTCTCTTTTGGTTTGGAACGTCGTTAGTGCAAGGGTTTGCGCTTACATTTGGTATTGGTGTATTAGTAAGTATGCTTACCGCGGTGGTAATAACACGAACATTCATGCGTGCTTTAGGGGAGTATTCAAATCGTCGACTTACTCGATTATTCTTTGGTAGTGGAGGGTATTTTTAAACTTTTTATATCTATGTTAGTTATCACATACAGAAAAATATTTTACGCACTCACGGTAATCTTGGTTGTTGCTTCGGTTTTCTCTATTGGTCTCTTTGGATTGAATTTCGGTGTTGATTTTACTGGAGGTTCGTTACTTGAGATTTCTTACACAGGAGATGTTCCTCAAAAAGAAGTACTTGAGCGGCGCATTGAGAGTTTGGCCATAGGAGGGTTTTCATTACGGAGTATCGGAGAGGGTGGATTTATTTTACGAACACAAGAACTAACTGATGAGGCTCGTCTCAATGTACTTTCTGCACTTTCATTAAATGGTGAATTTGAGGTCGCTCAGGAGCGCATCACCACAATCGGACCAGTTATTGGAAATGAGTTAAAGAACAAAGCGCTGACCGCTATTATTGTGGTGATTATCGCCATTATTCTTTTCATAGCGTTTGTCTTTAGAAAAGTATCAGAGCCCGTATCATCATGGAAGTACGGACTCATTGCAGTTCTTGCACTACTTCACGATGTGCTTATTCCTATTGGAGTTTTTGCGGTCCTCGGGCATCTCTTTGGTTCAGAGATAAACGTACTTTTTGTTATGGCACTTTTGGCGATTCTCGGGTACTCAGTAAACGATACGATTGTTGTGTTTGACCGTGTACGAGAGAATCTTCGAATCAATAAAGAGTTACATAGAAAAGAAGATTTCGATCTTACGGTCGGGAAGAGCCTTTCTCAGACGTATACTCGTTCTATTAATACGTCGCTTACCACGGTGCTGGTACTTTTCGCACTCTTTTTCTTTGGCGCAACAGCAACACAGGATTTCGCGCTTACACTCTTGGTGGGAGTTATCGCAGGAACCTATTCCTCAATTTTCCTTGCCACACCGCTTTTGGTTACATGGGGAGGGGTGAAGAAGTAAAAATAAAAATCTAAAAAATTGTATATAAAAACACCCCCGAGACATTCCTGTCTCGGGGGGTAGTGTTTTTTTTTAAAGGAGATACTTTAGTTTAGTTCGGTGTGCTAGCATAAAGCACTTCGTGCTTTATGCTACACCGTGCTACCTTTTGGCGGTCCGACCGCCAAAATACCGTCAAAATAGAAAAAATAAATAAACCAACAATCCGCGAGGCAGTATTGGTGGTTTCTCTATATAACCCACATATTCTTGACTTTAAACGAGGGGAGTATATACTGTCCTCAACTGCATTTTTGAGCAGTTTTTATTTTGAATCCACGATGGGTGGGTGAGAACATTGATAATTAAATAGCTTGTGCGGACTTAAATCGTAACCCTTCCACGAGCGTTACGTTGTCCGTCTATGAGAATGTAATCATTTCAATATTACATTCGTAACAGTAAATTCAGGAATTAGAATAATACAACCTCTCTTTAGGAGGAAGTTGTATAAAGAAGTAAGTCAGAATATAAGAGAAAGGTTAGTATCTTTTCTTTTGTTTCGTTCATCTTAGGATGTGTCGTAAGGCACGTTAATATTTAGAGTTTGATCCTAGCTCAGGGTGAACGCTGGCGGTGTGGATAAGGCATGCAAGTCGAATGCATTTAGTTGCATGGCAGACGAGGTAGTAACACGTGGGTACATCCCCCAAAGTCGAGCATAACCCGGAGAAATCCGGAATAATTCTCGATAGTCTCTTTGGAGTAAAGATTTATCGCTTTGGGAATGGCCTGCGGAGTATCAGCTTGTTGGTAAGGTAATGGCTTACCAAGGCTACGACGCTTAGGGGAGGTGAGAGCCTGGCCCCCACCGATGGGACTGAGACACGGCCCATACTCCTACGGGAGGCTGCAGTCGAGAATCTTCCGCAATGGGCGAAAGCCTGACGGAGCGACACCGCGTGGTGGATGAAGCCCTTTGGGGCGTAAACACCTTTTCTGGAGGAGGAAGTTTATTGACGTTACTCCAGGAATAAGGGGTTCCTAAACTCGTGCCAGCAGGAGCGGTAATACGAGTACCTCAAGCGTTACCCGGATTTACTGGGCGTAAAGGGTGTGTAGGCGGTTATATTAGTCTTCCATTAAAGCCTCGGGCTCAACCTGAGAGATGTGGGGGAAACGGTATAACTAGAGGAAGCAAGGGGTTCATGGAACTCATGGTGTAGGGGTGAAATCCGTTGATATCATGGGGAACACCGAAAGCGAAGGCAGTGAACTGGTGCTTTCCTGACGCTGAGACACGAAAGCCAGGGTAGCGAATGGGATTAGATACCCCAGTAGTCCTGGCCCTAAACGATGATTGTTGGCTTTTCGGAGTATCGACCCTCTGAGAGGCGAAGCTAACGCGTTAAACAATCCGCCTGGGTAGTACGGCCGCAAGGCTAAAACTCAAAGGAATAGACGGGGGCTCGCACAAGCGGTGGATCATGTGGTTTAATTCGTCGATAAGCGAAGAACCTTACCAAGGCTAGAAACTTTGTAGAAAGCTCTCAGAAACGAGAGCCCTCTTCGGACTGCAAAGCAGGTGATGCATGGCCGTCGTCAGTTCGTGATTTGAATTGTTCCCTTAAGTGGGGTAACGAACGCAACCCTCGTTGTCTGTTATATTTGTCAGACGAGACTGCTCCCTCACGGGAGAGGAAGGTGAGGATGACGCCAGGTCAGCATGTCCCTTGATGCCTTGGGCTACACACGTGATACAATGGCCACTACAACGAGACGCAATACCGAGAGGTGGAGCAAATCTTTATAAAGGTGGCCCCAGTTCGGATTGAGGTCTGCAACTCGACCTCATGAAGTTGGAATCGCTAGTAATCGCAGGTCAGCAACACTGCGGTGAATACGTTCTCGAGCCTTGTACTCACCGCCCGTCAAGTCAGGGAAGTCGGGAGTACCCGAAGTGCACGTTTATCGTGTCCTACGGTAAACTCGATGACAAGGACTAAGTCGTAACAAGGCACGGGTAGCGGAAGCTGTTCGTGGATCAATTCCAATTGGAAATGTTATTTCGCACCCCGTGAAATAACTGAATTGGTCGGATTTATATGCCTCGTACGAGCATATAAACAAGCAATAGTGTTGAATCTTCTCTCTACACTCGCGCACCAGGATATCGCGTACTTGGATGATGAACGAAACAAAAGAAAGCATACTATCTATATATATTAGAAAACAAACACGCCAGGCAACTGGCGTGTTTGTTGTTTTAAGTTTGGAAAGGAGGGTATTGACTTTTATATATAAAAATGTTATCATTAACATAGTATTAAATCAGCCTGGGAGGAAGATTATGCGAGTGTGTAACCCGATTGAGCGTCTCGCTCTTCAGGATGCGAAGCGCGAGAGAAACCTGAAGGTATTGAAACTGTTGGTTTCTCTGCCTGTTATCTACGTTGGGCTTTGCTTGTTCATAAGTCTGCTTGTGCTCGTGAGCGCGGCGCTCGGAGCGCCTTCTTTAGGGGAATACGTTCCCTACATTCACTGGCCTTTGAAGCTCCTCGTTCCATTCCTTTTGTAACACATCTCCGCCACACCCGGCCCTGCAATTACGCAGGGCCGGTTTTTATTTTCACACAAAAACATATTAAAAACATAAGCGCGGGGAGTTTTACTCCCCGCGCGTTTTCATTTCCTTCTAATCGCTACTTTTTTTATTTTTCTTTTTGGGTGTTTTGCAACACACCCGTACAAATTCCTTGACATCTTGGCCTGGTGGCGGTTTTCGCACTCCAGTTGCACGACGCCTCCTTTGAGTATTTCTATTCCTTTTTCCCATAAGTCCTTTCTCTCCCTTCAGGTTAGTTCCGTGGGCTCATTTGAGATAAAGCCAGTTGCTCAGGTACTCTGGATTCCGTTTGTTTGGTGACTACTCAGTCCTTCTCTCGTTCTCTCTTTTTCCGCCTCCTCTGGTTTCTTTCTGATGTTTCTGGCTTACCCCGGTGTTTTTTAGTTGTGGGTTTTCGTCCACCGCTATGTACCCGGGAAGGGCCTTTGTCTTGAGGTGCTCCATTTTGAGCGTAGCCGTTACACACGCAAACCTCCTAGTCTTTTTTTTAGAACGTAACTAATTTAGATGGTATCAGGTATAAAATAAATACTCAAGCATTGAGGTTTTAAGCTAATTCTGGTACTATTTTGCGTACTCAGCCCCTCAAGAATCTTTGATTGATAATGTACAGCGACTTTGTTTTCTTACGAGCTGGCGAGTTAGTAAACAGGAAGTACTCTTGGTGGTGGTAGATCAGATGGTTAGAGCGGAGAAATAGTGTCTAAACACTATTTCTCCTGATAATCTTTCTGAGCTGTGTGCGGGTGTAGCTCAGGTGGGTTCGTTTGCAAAAGAATATTGCTTGGCATTGTGCGGGTGTAGCTCAGGTGGTTAGAGCGCGTCACTGATAATGACGAGGTCGTAGGTTCGAGTCCTACCATCCGCACAATGCTCGTCAATCAAATTCTTTTGTAAGCGATAGAGCGGAGAAACAGTGTTTAAACACTGTCTCTCCTGATAATGACGAGGTCGTAGGTTCGAGTCCTACCATCCGCACACAGTTCAGAAAGAAATGATGAGGTCCCAAGTTCGAGTCTTGGCATCCGCACTTTGGAAAGTACCTAATGTAGGTTCGAGTCCTACCATCCGCACACAGTTCAGAAAGAATAGACGTCAAAAATCCAAGGACCGTCCTTGGATTTTTACTTTTTTATCCACGGACGGTCCTTGGACAACAAATAACTTGCATTATGGGTGGTATTGGTTGTATACTATCTTATGCAAATAACTTGCATGAGAATATGAGTATTAATATATACAGAGATAAAATTATAAAGTTACTTGAGAAAAATCATCTTTTGAGTATTTCAGACATCCATAAAAAGATATCAGGGGTTGATTATTCCACGGTGTATAGAAACATAGAGCAACTTGTTGTTGATGAAGAAATTAAGAAAGTTGTTTTTGATAAGGGGAGGATTATGTACGAGGTTAATAACACTCAAAATAATCACGATCATTTTGTCTGTAATAGCTGTGGCGCTGTCGACGAATTAGAAAGACCGGTTTTCAACTTGAGACTTCTGAAGAATCATGCAGTAACAGATGTCCTTGTGAGAGGGTTTTGTAGAAATTGTAATTAAAGTAACCACACATGATATTAGAAGCAATAGGAGCATCCATAGTAGTAGCAGCGGTTTCCTTAATAGGGGTTTTATTTTTTGGGAACAGCACATACCTCAAAGGTACTCAAAAATATATTGCACCAATAGCGGTAGGAGTATTTTTAAGTCTCGTCTTGTTTGAACTTATACCTGAAACACTGGAGCTTTCTCCCACATATGGGGCTATAGCCGTTGCGCTAGGGTTTATTGCTTTCTATGTATTATCAGCGCTTTTGCATAAGAAGTATCACAATCTTGAGGAGGAAGATTGTGACCGAAAGGGGGCAGCTATGTTACTCCTTATAGGTGACGCAGTACACAACATTGCTGATGGAGTCATTTTAGGAGGCGCTTTTTTAATAGACCCTACCATTGGGTTTGTTACAGCAATAGGGTTAGCACTGCATGAGATACCCCAAGAGATTATTGAGTTTGGGGTACTTATCCGCGCTGGGCATAGTAAAGTAAAAGCAGCACTCCTCAACCTACTTTCCGCGAGCAGTATTATTTTGGGTACGGTACTCATAATGATTATTGCAGAGCACGCTGAGGAGTATGTTTGGATTCTTACTGGTGTCGCTGCGGGAAACCTATTGTTTTTGGCGGCAAGTGATTTATTACCAAGAATACACGGAAGCCTTAAAGAACATGGAAGTATATGGAAATCAGCACTATCGATTCTTTTGGGCTTTGCTGTAATGACGAGCGTTCTTATGTGGACACATGAAAATTTTGGTCATGCACATGAACATGAAGAGAAACACGAAGAACATTAAAGTAAACAACGTGAGTGTAAATATGTTTATGAAAGACAATTTTGATATACTGCATAAATAATGCTCCAGGATATATCTAAAAAACACGTATTGTTCTTGTGTGTAGTAGCGCTGTTGTTTGGACCCAGTATCGGTTCAGCTCAGGTGTTACATGACGACTATCAAGGCACGTATCATGGAAAAGTAGTAGCAGTACTTGACGAAGAAACACGTGAAATTCCTGGAACAGGTACGGAACATCTTTATCAGACTATTGAGGCGAGGGTATTGGATGGTCCACAAAAAGGAAAGATTATTACCATTGAGAATGATTACCTTGAGCTAGAAAGTGGAGACAAGTTTTATTTCAACTACAGTGTTTATATTGATGGGAGTGAACATTATGCGATTATCAACATTGACCGCAAAGACTCACTCCTCCTCCTTGTTGTGATATTTGTGACAATGATTATTGCTTTTGGTGGGTGGCAGGGTGTTAGGTCACTCGTAGCGCTTGTTGGTAGCTTCCTAGCAATAGTGTTTATATTGCTTCCTGGGATACTTAATGGTTGGAATCCACTAGTAGCGAGTGTACTGGTCGCGGGGGCTATATTATTTTTAGCAATATTTTTTACACATGGTTTCAATCGTGAATCCTTAGTTGCGTATGGGGGCACAATGATTGCAGTTGTCCTCGCTGGACTGTTTGCAGTATTTGCAGTTCATGTAACGGACCTTTCTGGGTTTGCATCTGATGAGACAACATACTTAAATTTTAATACCGGAGGAACACTGAATTTTACTGCGTTGTTACTCGGTGCGTTTATTATAGGTTTTTTGGGTGTACTTGATGACATCGCCGTCACTCAATCTGCTGTTGTCTCTGAACTCTTTAATAGCAATCCTCACATGACGAGGCGAGAAGTGTATGCGCGTGCCATGCGGGTTGGGCGGGAGCACGTTGGTGCCTTAGTAAATACACTCGTACTTGCCTATACTGGTGCGTCATTACCGCTTTTGCTTTATTTCAGTTTAGGGTCAGCAAGTTTTACAACATCGATAAATCTTGAAATATTTGCCACAGAAATAGTTCGTGTCATCGTAGGGAGTGTTGGGTTAATTTTAACAGTCCCCATTGTTACTCTGCTAGCTGTTAGGTATCTGAAAGGGTATCAGTCAAAACATAATCACTCACATGGACATATTCAGAGCTAATAAACAAATAAAAAATCCAAGGGTGGTCCTTGGATTTTTGCTTTTGCCCAAGGACCGTCCTTGGACAATAAAGTGCCACCAACAGTCATCGTCACAGTAGAACCTGAAGACGGGGAAGCAAACCCCAACAAAAGAATAGCCTTTTCTTCTTATGAAAGTGCTGTATCATGGCACTATGTCAACGCTCTATATTATAGGAACACCAATAGGAAACCTTGAAGATATCACGCTTCGCGCTGTTCGAACACTCAGTGAAGTGAGTGTTATCTTTTGTGAAGATACACGGGTGACTCAGAAGCTTCTGAGTCGGTATGAAATAGATACGCCACTACGAAGACTTGATGCAAACATTGAAAAGACTCGCGCACAAGAAGTGATTGACCACTTGGTCTCAGGCGAAGATATTGCTTTTGTTACTGATGCGGGGACTCCAGGAATTTCAGATCCTGGAACAAGACTTGTGGAGAGTGTTCGACAGGCTCTGGGTGACGGTTTTTCTATTGAACCAATTCCTGGAGCTTCTGCACTCACTGCGGTTCTCTCTATTGCAGGGGTACAAGCAGACCAGTTCGTTTTTATAGGTTTCCTTCCCCATAAAAAAGGTCGCCAGACTCTCTTAAAAGAAATTAATACCATCTGGCGTGCAGTGGTGCTCTATGAGTCGCCACATCGTATTTTAAAACTCCTCACGGAACTTACTGAATGCATTGGAGAAAGAAAGGTGGTAGTAGCTCGGGAGTTAACTAAAAAATTTGAAGAAGTTCAAATTGGAAGCCCGCTTGATATCAAGAATTTTTTTGAGGAAAGTAGAACGGTTATGAAAGGGGAGTTTGTTGTCGTTATTTCCCCCAAAAAGCAGTAATTTGAGCTTTAGTGAACAGAAGGTATACTATAGAGGTCTAAAATCTTTAGCCTCGTAATATATGTATATGTCAAAAAATTCAGCATTAATTTTATTTGGAAGTTTAATAATTATCGTATCGTTTCTTGGTATACCGTCTTCGTGGAAGACTGTTGCGTTTAGTATCCTCGGAGTTTTAGTTGTGACGTTGGCCCTCCTGTTAAGAAAAGACATCACTTCAGGAGCGTTGTGCCTACACTTAACTGAAGAAAAGCGGACTGACAGTTATGCTCAAAGCGGAGTACTTCGTACAGGAAGGGATTCTAAAGTGAATGAAGAAACGGATGAGTCACCAGCAACACCAGCGTATGAAAAAGACAATACGGAAATACACGCATAGCACACAAGTCTACAGTGTCGGTTTTCTTGTGGTCGCACTTTTTGCTGGGGCATATTTTTTTATTCCTCAAGTAGCGCCCCTGTCATACTCCTCTGAAAATGTATTAGCAACACCGCAAGATATTGAGGTTGTTGAACACGAGGCGCGCTACACGTCGGCTCATCTAGAAACTCCGTCAGCAGTTAAGGCAATCTACATGACACAGTGTGTCGTTGGGACACCGTCTTTTAGGGACTCACTCGTTGAGCTCGTTGAAGAGACTGAAGTAAACTCGATTATTATTGATATTAAAGATTTTACCGGCTCGCTCGTATTTAGAAGCGAACACCCATTACTTAAAGATAATGGCGGAAAGGGGTGTAGAGCTCGAGATATTCGTGAATTCATAGAAACACTCCACAATAAAGGTATCTATGTCATTGGCCGAATTACCGTCTTTCAAGATCCATACTATACCAAAGTGCATCCAGAACTTGCGGTACGGAGTACACTTTCAAGTACGACGCCCTGGACGGACCACAAAGGACTCCCATTTATTGATGTAAGTTCGCGCCCATTTTGGGATTATATTGTTGCGATTTCTAAAGAATCATACGCACTTGGTTTTGATGAGCTCAATTATGACTATATTCGTTACCCGTCAGATGGACCAATGAAGGAGGCCGTGTTTATAAATAACAATAAAGCCGAGGCACTTGAGGGGTTCTTTAAGTATCTTCATGAGCAGGTGCATCCAACTGGCGCAAAGATGTCAGCGGATCTTTTTGGGTATACGGCTATTTTGACTGATGACTTAGGAATTGGACAACAGCTCGAACGAGCGCTTCCATATTTTGATTTCATAGCCCCGATGGTGTATCCGTCACACTACAATAAAGGTTTTGCAGGACTATCAAATCCAAACACTGACCCACACAAGGTTGTCTTTACTTCAATGGCAGCAGCAGTAGCCCGTACCCGCGCAGAAGAGACAACGGTTAAGGCATTTAATGGAGAGGAGATTTTTATAAACAAGGTGACCCCTGCATACTACAATGAAAACAATGAGTTTATAGCAACAAGTACACACCAAGTATCATCAGGAAAGTATACAAAGCCGATATATGATGCACAGAAACTCCGTCCATGGCTTCAGGATTTTGATTATGGTGGTGATTACGATATCGCAGAAGTGAGAGCTCAGATTCAGGCTACCTACGACGCAGGGCTCACGTCATGGATGTTGTGGAGTCCATCAAACCGTTATACACGGGGTGCGCTTGAGTCCGCACAAGAATAGGAGTACCCTGAAATAGGTTTTGAGTAAACTGGAAAGGGAGCATTGCCATGCGTCATCGTTATGGAACTCTTGGTGCAAAGGAGGTGATCCTTACTCGTTCAGACTGAGAGGCCGACATTTGTTGGGTTCATCTCCTCTCACCCTTTTCAAAAATAGTCACAAATGGAGGTTTAATATATGGGGGCGCAGATACATATGTATCTGCGCCCCTTTTAATTTTTCATATATTTTTCTACAAAGTGTTGTGTATGTGTATTTTACTGGGTCTACGCATGCGGTATACTTATAAGCATATGAATCTTGAGAAAATAACATACCTCGCTGCCACAGACTCTCGTGGTAAAGAAAAAGCATTTGGTATAAAAGCCATAGACAGAGCGAAGCATATGTATATCATCGGTAAAACTGGTATGGGGAAGTCAGTGCTTCTTGAGAATATGGCGATTCAAGATATTCAAAATGGAGAAGGGCTTGCGTTCATTGATCCCCACGGCTCTACTGCAGAAAAGCTTCTTGACTATGTGCCAGAGCACCGCATGGAAGATGTTGTGTACTTTGCTCCTTTTGATATGGACAACCCTGTTGCGTTTAATGTAATGGAAGATGTTGGGTACGACAAACGCCACCTTGTTGTGTCCGGCTTGATGAGCGCCTTTAAAAAAATATGGGTTGATGCGTGGAGTGCCCGTATGGAATATATCTTAACCAACACGTTGCTGGCGCTCCTTGAGTACCCTGACGCGACATTGCTTGATATAAACCAGATGTTTATTAACAAAGCGTTTCGAAAAAAAGTTGTTGAGTATGTAACTGACCCTATTGTAAAATCGTTTTGGAATGAGGAGTTTGCGGGATATTCAGACAGGTATGCACAAGAGGCAACCCCAGCTATTCAAAACAAGGTGGGGCAATTTACCTCGAACCCACTTATTCGAAACATTGTTGGACAGGCGCAATCAACATTTGATATGCGTGACATTATGGATAAGAAGAAAATCTTTATTGCAAACTTATCGAAGGGTCAAATGGGAGAAACAAACGCAGACTTAATCGGAAGTATGCTTACCACAAAGATCTATCTTTCGGCGATGAGTCGTGCTGATGAGCAAGCGGTGGTCCAAGCGAAACTTCCTCCATTTTATTTCTATGTAGACGAATTCCAATCTATCGCAAATGACTCATTTGCCGATATTCTTTCTGAAGCTCGAAAATATAAACTCGCCCTTGTCATTGCGCATCAATTTATCGCACAAATGGAGGACAATGTTCGTGATGCGGTGTTTGGAAACGCGGGAACCATTATTGCATTTAGGGTCGGTCCTTTTGATGCAGAGGTTCTTGAGACAGTGTTTCAGCCAAAGTTCCTTGCAGAAGACATTGTTAATCTTGGGAAGTACCAGACATATATGACGCTGATGATAGACGGTGCGGGCTCGACCCCGTTCTCTGCGTCAACACTGCCTCCTATAGAAGAGCCAACTATCAGTTTCAAGGAGCAGATACTTCGTATATCAAAGGAGACGTATGGTCGCCCTCGAGAACAGATAGAGGAGGCTTTAAGGAAACGAAATGAAGCGCTTTCTCCTCAGCAGGCACAGCCTAAAAAACAAGAATATGCACAAGGAAACAAGGGCGGTAGTAGTGGCTTGACCAAGAGTTTTTCTCAAAGCCAAACTAAAGACTGTACACAGCCCTTGGGGAGCAAGAAAGATACAGGAACAGTAGCCCCCGCTGAAAAAAAACACGGAAACCCATCGAAAGATGTTCAGAATCAGAACAATAATTCAAGTAACGTTGTTCGCAAAGAAAAGCAAACAGTCTCGCTTAATACGTTGAAGTTTAAACAGCAGGCAACCAGTAAAGGGCCATCTGCTGCTCAATTATCTGCACTTCGGGACGCATTGAAGTCTGTGCAAAAAAATACGACACCTCCAGCGTCACAGAAAAAAAATAAGTCAGATGATATTGGAATAAAAAAAGAAAAACATTCAGAAAATGTTCCTCAAAGAGAAGGAACATCACAAGGGGCTTCAGGAGAAGAGAAAAAACCTCACCAAGAAAAAGAGGTTCCTCGTGAGGTGCTTGAAAATATCCTCAAAAAAGATGAGTAACTTAACCACTTTGGCGGTCCGACCGCCAAAGTGGTTAAGTTATAAGTTATCTATATATGAGAAAAGTCCCTTTTGTTAACAATGAGTACTATCATATTTTTAACCGCGGTGTAGATAAGCGGACGGTTTTTGAAGATAAGTTTGATATAGAACGGTTTTTTGAAAGTATGAAAATTTTCAATCGTGTTAAACCAGTTGGTAGTATCCTTGAATATTCAGTCAAGCGCAGAAAAGATGGTAATTTTGGCGGTCGGACCGCCAAAATTACCACAAAAACCGAGGAGCGGTTAGTCGACTTTGTTAGTTACTGCCTAAATCCAAACCATTTTCACTTTATTCTTAGGCAAAGAAGCGATGGTGGCATTAGTGAGTTTATGAAACGATTAGGTGGTGGCTATACATGGTATTTTAATAATAAACATAGCAGAAATGGTGCGTTGTTTCAGGGAAAATTTAAATCTGTCCATATCAACTCAAATGAGTACTTACTCCACTTAAGTGCATATGTGAACCTTAATAATCGTGTACATAACTTTGGCGGTCCGACCGCCAAAATAATTAGATCTAGCTGGGATGAGTATATAGGAGTAGATAATAAAGAGAGTAAAAAAGTCTACTGCGATAAGGATATTATTTTAGGACAATTTAAAAATAAAAAAGAATATAAAAAATTTGCAGAAAATTCCTTAAGAGACATATTAAAAAACAAAGAAAAAGCCGAAGAGCTTGAGATTTTATTACTTGAATAAGATTTTTTTACAAGAGTTAATTACTGATACAATAGTAGTAATGAAGTTTCGTTTAGGTATTTTTATATTCGTTATGTTAGTTTCTCCATTGCCTGCTAAGGCAGAAGTTGTTTTGAGTGAGATTATGTATGACCTTGAGGGGAGTGATAGTAAGCGAGAATGGGTTGAAGTTTTTAATCCGGACGGGTCTCCTGTTTCTCTTTCTGGTTGGCGATTATTTGAGAGTGACGCTAACCATAGACTTACGCTTATTACAGGAGACGAAACACTCTCTTCTGGGGCGTATGCAGTTATAGCAAATGACGGAGATGCATTTCTTTTAGATTGGCCTGATTTTTCTGGAACACTTTTTGATAGCTCATTTTCATTGAGTAATACTGGTGAGACCCTTATCATTAGAGACAGTGAGCTTGTTGATATACATGCAGTTACGTACTCCTCAGAGTGGGGAGCTCAAGGCGATGGTAAGACGCTTTACTATACGGGCTCTCAGTGGGAGACAGGGATACCTACTCCGGGGAAAGGGCCATATACCTCTGAAGACCCTCCGCAAGAACAACCTCAGGAGTCTCAAGGAGAAAACACAGCACCAGTTGTTACCAGTCACCCTGTAGAACCACAGATATTTGCACGGATTGTCGGCGTTAATACAAAAGAGAGGGTTGTAACTGTTGGGGCCGATACGGTGTTTACAGGTAGAGTCGTCGGCCTTTCTGGAGACCTTGTATCAGGCGCGCGGTATGTATGGAGCTTTGGTGACGGAGGGTCTCGTGAAGGAGAATCTGTTTTGTATCACTACCGATATCCAGGAACCTACCAAGTGGTACTCACCACGTCGTCTGGGAAATATACAGCGAGTGACAGGTTAAAGGTGCTCGCGCTCCCTTCAGAAGTTTCGGTACGGAGCGCATCACAAGAGTTTATAGAAATAAAAAATGATTCAGATAGAGAGATAGATCTTTCGTGGTGGATATTTTTAGTTGGGCGGGAGTCGTTTACTGTACCAGAGCATACAATGATACTACCCAAGAGTTCTGTGAGGTTCTCTACTGAAATAACGAGGCTTACACCGAAAGGTATTGATGAAGTTGTGTTGCTGTATCCAAACATGATGCCGGTTATACAAGGAAGTGTGGTCGAGGACATTTCAGAAGAACAGTCGATTGTGTCTTTTGGAGGAAGTTCTTTAGTTGGGAGCGCAGTTGAGACTCCTTATACTGAAACCAGTGTATCGAATACAGCAAGCGCTGACGGTGACCCTACAAGCAGCCCGGCCATCGCCGATGAAGATTTTCAGTATAAGAGTCAACTCGCAACGGTAAATACAGACACCGGGCATGGTGGGGTGCTTGTAGGGGCACTCATCGTCCTCTTGGCGCTGGGGTCAGGAAGTGTCTTATATTTACGGAAACAAGCTCGTGAAGGTATTACGCTTATTGATTAAAGCGGGGTGCCTGTGAGCGTTGATTTAGAGCCGTTTTTATTGTATAGTTTAAATTAATTATGAAGCGTGCATTAATATTTTCAATGACATACCACCCTTTTGTTGGGGGAGCAGAAGTTGCGCTTAAGGAAATCACCGATAGAATTCCCAAGGAAGATATCGAATTCCACATGATTACACTTCGTCTTGATAGTACGCTTCCAAAGGTTGAGCAGATAGGAAATGTGCTCGTGCACCGTATTGGGTTTGGAAAGGTAAATCCAACAAGTAAAGATTTAAAGCAGTTCCCACTTCATGTAAATAAATTGTACTATCAGTTCGCAGCTTTTTTTGTTGCGTGGAGACTTCATAAAAAATACACGTATGATTTTGTATGGTCCATGATGGCGCATTCCGCAGGGGTTCCCGGTGGGCTTTTTAAGACATGTCATCGTGATGTGCCGTTTCTCATCACACTCCAAGAAGGAGATTCAGTAGAACATATTAAGAAAGTAATGCTTCCGCTGTACCCACTCTTTACTCGTGCGTTTAAAAAGGCAGATAGGATGCAAACAATTTCTACACACCTTGCACGGTGGGGTGTGGCGATGGGCTTTAATGGGAAGCCGGTGGTAATTCCAAACGGGGTTACCGTTAAAGCATTCTCAAAAGAGTACCCTCGTCGAGAACTCGAGATGCTTAAGCAGAAGTTAGAGAAGAAAATTAACTCAGTGTTCCTTATCACCACCTCGCGTCTGGTACGAAAGAACGGTATTGATATGGTTATTAAATCACTCGCACATCTTCCCGAGCACGTATCATTTTTAATCTTGGGGGGAGGTCCAGAGGAGACCGCGCTTAAGAAATTAGCACGTGAAGAAGGTGTTATGAGTCGAGTACGCTTTCTTGGAGAAGTACCACAAAAAGAGATTCCTCAGTATTTGAAGATATCAGATGTATTTATTCGTCCCTCTCGTTCAGAGGGGATGGGCAACTCATTCGTAGAAGCAATGGCTGCTGGTCTCCCCATCGTTGGAACTCACGTTGGAGGCATCACAGATTTTCTTTATGATCCACTGAAGAATCCTGATGTTAAGCCAACAGGACTCGCCGTTACTGTCGATTCTCCCGAAGAGATAGCCAAGGCAGTACTGAGGTACAGCAGTGACGTATTACTGCGTCGTGAAGTTGTAGATAATGCTTTTGCACTTGTTAAAGCTCGATACGATTGGAAGATAATTGTACCTGCTATCCGCGATAAGTTTTTCAAGATAACTCCTTCACTCGACAGCGGTGCGGTAAAAAAATAATATGAGAATTCTTATTGCAACCGGAGTATATGCGCCACAGATTGGAGGACCGGCGACGTATGTGAAAATTCTCGAGAGATTATTACCACAACATGGTATCTCTGTAAAAGTGGTTCCGTTTAATAGTGTGTCGGGATTCCCAGTAATTATTCGACATATACTATTTGCGTATCATATATTTCGGTTGGGGAAAAAGGCAGATGTCATTTATGCGCTCGACCCAATCAGTGTAGGGGTTCCATCAGCACTCATTGCTCGAATTCTCGGAAAACGTTTTTTTGTGCGAATTGCGGGGGACTATGCGTGGGAGCAAGGAGTACAAAGATTTAAGGTTACCGACCACTTAGATGTCTTTTCAAAAAAGAATGACGACTATCTCATTCCTGTACTGATTATTAAAAAGCTACAAAAGACAGTGGCTCAATATGCCGAAAGTGTTATAGTGCCGAGTAAGTACTTTAAGGGAGTCATTGAGAATTGGGGGGTAGATGCTAAAAAAATACAGGTTATTTATTCTGTGGCAGAAGAGATTCCTTTTCAAGGGAAAAAGGCAGACTTACGCAACTTACTTATGTTCAAGGGTAAAATAGTCGCAAGTGCTGGGCGCCTCGTCCCGTGGAAGGGTTTTGAGGCACTTATTGAAATAGTCCCCCGGTTAATAAAGCGGTACCCTTCGTTTAAACTCCTTATAGCGGGTGATGGTCCTGAAATGGAGAAATTGAGTACAATGGTCTCTGATAAGAAACTTGATGCTTATGTTGCTCTCACGGGGAATCTTGAGAGTGATGTTTTGTTTAAGTACATACGTGTTGCCGATGTGTTTGTCTTAAATACAAACTACGAAGGACTTTCGCATCAATTGCTTGAGGTTATGGCTATTGGTACTCCAATCATTACAACTGATATTGGGGGTAACCCTGAGTTAATTGATGATTCTGTGAATGGACTTTTAGTTGATTTTAACAATACAGATGAGCTCTATAAAAAGATTATCACAGTTCTCGATAGTCAGGATTTGTCAGAGAAATTGGTGCGGAATGCAAAGACAAAACTTAAAAAATTTAACCCCGATGATATGGTCAAGGAACTCGTTAAGGAATTTACAAGATGAGAGTGCTCATGATAACAGGAGATAGGAATATATTCGATGTCAACACGGAAGCTCGTGCTCGTCTTGGTCTCCAGCGAGGAGTTGTTGAAAAACTTACTCCTGTATTTTGGGGTAAGGGCAGTCTGTTGCCAAAGATTTCAAATGATATATTCGATGTAATAACCGTCCAAGACCCATTCTGGCGCGGGCTCTTTGCTTTGTATGTCGCGCGACAAAGAAACATTCGTCTTAATGTGCAAGTACACGCAGACCTTTCTGCGCAAACGTTTTTGAGGCGAGTAATAGCTAAAATAGTCCTCCGTCATGCTGATTCGGTGCGTGTTGTGTCCAAGAAGATAAGAGAGCAGGTGCTCAGTATCAGTACAAAAGTACCAGTTTATGTGCTTCCAGTATTTATAGATATTCAGAGGTTTCGTGAAGTTACACCTGTTCTTCATACGCAAAAGACAATTCTTTGGATAGGGAGGTTTGAAGATGAAAAAAATCCAAAAGCGGCGATTGATTTACTTGAATCAGTTCAAAAAACTGGCCTTGACGTGGCGTTAGTGTTACTCGGTGCGGGGAGCAAGAAAGAATCATTACGCGAACGTGCACATAATCTGAAGAATGTTTCTTTCGAGGGCTGGCAGGACCCACTGCGCTACCTTGCTCATGCAGATGTTGTATTATGTACCTCTAAACATGAAAGTTGGGGTGCAAGTATTATCGAGGCGCTTGCCGCAGGCGTGCCGGTTGTTGCGCCAGACGTAGGTATTGCAAAAGAGGCGGGCGCGTTTGTTGTACCGCGAGAAAACCTAACCTCAGAGGTTATTAGGGTACTGCACTCTGGAGTACGCGGAGAGCTCAATGCTGAAGTACTCCCGTACACTTCAGCCGAGGAATGGGCAAATAAATGGAAAGAAACACTATGAAGCTTTTAATAATTACACAAAAAGTAGATAAGAATGACCCTGTATTAGGTTTCTTTCACAGGTGGGTTGAGGTGTTTGCAGAGAAGTATGAAAGTATTATTGTTATATGTCTTGAGAAGGGTGAGTATAGCTTACCGAAACATGTGACTGTAATTTCTCTTGGTAAAGAAGAAGGAGTCTCGCGGTTAGTGTATATACTGAGGTTTTACAGGTATATTATTTCCTATAGAAACTCATATTCAGCAGTCTTTGTTCATATGAATCAAGAGTATATTCTTCTTGGTGCAATGTTTTGGAAAATGTTTAAGAAGGGAACTATTTTATGGAGGAATCATGCGCAAGGAAATATCATGACCCGGATTGCTGTATGGTGTTCTGATATTGTTTTGACGACGTCACCTCAGTCGTTTACCGCTCGATTTAAAAAAACAAAGATGATGCCTGTCGGTATAGACACAAGTCTCTTTGAACCAAACCTTGAGGTGCATAAGAAGCCTCAATCAATCTTGTTCCTTGGGCGTATTGCACCAGTTAAGAATGTCGACGTCTTCATCGAGGCGCTTAAGCTTTTGAAAAATAATGGAGTTGTATTTACGGCAACCATAGCAGGGAGTTCACTACCTAGAGATGCAGAGTATGAACACATGCTTCGTAAGAAGGTTGAATTATACCAACTTAATAAAGAGATAAACTTTACGGGGTCTGTGACTCAGTCAGAAGCGCGTACACTTTACCATGAGCACGAGATATACGTGAACCTAACCCCTTCGGGAAGTCTTGATAAGACTATTTTTGAGTCGTTAGCTTCTGGGCTCGTTACTGTAACTGCAAACAATTTTTTAAAAGATGTATTACCCGCAGGGTGGTTTATAGGAGACATTGAGAGTGCTCAATGCATTGCGGACGTTTTGAAGAATGTACTCGTTCAAGAAAGTCCGCGTAATATTAAAGACATTGAAGGTATCGCAGGATTTATTGAGAAACACAGGCTGCATTCGTTAACGCAAGAGCTTTTAGCTTGTAGTGTTGCTGTTTCTAAAGAAAAACAATGAAACTTATTTATATTACATCAAAGAAATTCCCATCGAGGAAGACTGACCCATTTTATGTACAGTCAATGGCAGAAGCATTCTCGCGCTTGCGAGGTGAAGATTTTTTGTTTTTTATGAGAGGAAATGTTCCTGATGAGTTTAAAGAAATACAGACTAGCTCAATAAGTACACCAAGGCGTTTTAGGGTATTTTTTTACTTTATTGCTCTGCCGATTCTTGTTTTTGTACGGAAGTGGAATACGAAAGAGGTCGCTTTCCTGTCGTATGACCCGTATCTATTGTCTATATTAATATTCTGGCGTAGTATTTTTAGATTTAAATACATCATTTGCTCTGATTGGCATCAAATGTTTGATGATTGGAGAGACTCCTATGTTTCAAAGCACAGCGACTATTTAATAACTACATCAAAAAGACTCAAGGGTTTAATTTCTTCTGCATGTAATATTGATCCCGAAAAAATTCTTGTTGCGTATGGGGGCGTTAACCCAGCTCCCTTTATCGAACAGTCAAAGGAGGATAAAGAAGGTCGTCGAGTGAGATTAGGGTTACCAACGGACACATTCCTTGTTGGTTATGTTGGCGCCTTTCGAAGTATTGGGACCATGGAAAAAGGTCTTGATACAATGATACAAGCACTGCCGTATGTTGAGGGACCTATACGTATGGTTTTTGTCGGTGGTTCGAAACAACAAATTGACGAATACAAGAAACTTGCTAGCAGTATTGGGGTTTTGGGCAAGTGTATTTTTGTTGAGAAGCAACCGTTCAAAAATGTTATTGCGTACGAGCTATCAATGGATGTGCTCGTTATACCGTATCCGGACAAACATCATTTCAGAGATTATGGTTTTCCAATGAAAGTGTGGGAATATATGGCGTCAGGGCGCTCAATTGTATATTCAAATCTTGAGATCATAAAAGAAGTTTTAGGGGGGAGAGGGACCTCATTTCAACCCGATAACCTTCAGAGTTTAGCAAGATCTATTTTAACGGTATACCAGAACTTTTCTTCTGCAGAGGATATTGCTTGTGAGAACCCTAAGGCCATCAGTGCATATACATGGGAGGCTCGCGCAAAGAGTATAGTAAGCTTTATAGAAAAATAATATGTGCGGTATATCAGGGTTTAATTGGAAAGATGAAGAAAAGATTACGTCAATGATGCAATCTCTTTCTCACCGGGGGCCAGATGCAGATGGTATATTTGTCGATGAAAATGTTTCACTCGCGCACAACCGATTAAGTATTATAGATCTCTCGGCGGACGCGAATCAGCCGATGTTTGATAATACAGGCGAGCTCGCAGTCGTCTTTAATGGAGAGATATACAACTTTCGTGAGTTAAAAAAAGAGTTAGAAGAAGTATATGAATTCAAGACAAGGAGTGACACAGAAGTAATCCTTGCAGGCTATACCGTGTGGGGAAAAGATGTGGTCCGTAGACTCAATGGCATGTTTGGCTTTGCAATATGGGATAAGCGCTCTGGGGAACTTTTCTGTGCGCGAGACCATGCTGGGATTAAACCTTTTTATTACTTTTGGGATGGAGCACGTTTTATATTTGCTTCTGAAATAAAAGCTATCCTTAAGCATGATATGGAGCGCACAATTAACCCTGACGCTTTTAATCATTACATGCGCGTGTTATATGTTCCAGAGCCTATGACGATGATAAAGAATATTTACAAACTACCCCCCCAAAGCACATTAATACTAAAAAAGAAGAAATTATCGGTGTCCTCCTATGAGTCTTTGGTAAATGAAGTAGCTCCGCGGTCATATGCGGAGACAAAAGATCTTTTGCGTGACAAAGTTATCAAGGCCGTCGAAAGACAGCTTGTCTCAGATGTTCCTATAGGAGTGTATCTATCAGGAGGTATCGACTCAAGTGCGGTTCTGTATTCTATGACGCAGTTCCATAAAAATATCGAAACATTCTCAGTTGGCTTCACTCTTAGTGAAGAAGAACAAAGCGAGAAATTCAACAAAGACTTTGAACTTGCAAAAAAGACGGCTGATTTTTTTAGTGCCAAGCATAACGAGGTTTTAGTGTCAGCTCAAGATGTATGTAATAACTTTGAAGAAGCTGTTGGTCAGTGCGACGACCCCGTTTCAAACCCGACTTCTGTAGCAATGTTTCTTCTTGCAAAACAAGCAAAAGAAAAAGTAAGCGTGGTGCTTACAGGAAGTGGGGGGGATGAGCTCTTTGGAGGATACGAGCGGTATCGCCTTGCGTTAATAGCTGACTACTATAAAAAACTACCAAAGGTGTTACGTGCTGTGTTCAATATGTATACAAAGGTCTCAAAACTTGACTATCAAAACCAGATAGATTTTTTTGCTCAGGTTATGTTTGAGAAAGACAAAACTCTTTCAAAGGTAGTGTCTTCCTCAATATTTATAGAAGACGCCCATAGTAAAAAATATTTTAATGAGCAGTATCTCTCTCGTTGCGGGAATGACTCAGCAGCATGTTTTATGGAGACTGACCAAAAGAGCTGGCTTCCTGACTACTTTTTTATGCTTTCTGATAAAATGTCTATGGCAAGTGCACTTGAGGAGCGCGTTCCATTTGTAGACAAAGAGCTGGTGAATTTTTCTAAAACCATTCCCACTCGATATAAAGTAGATTTTTTTAAGACAAAGAAGATATTAAAAGACGCATTTCAAGCTGATTTACCTGAGTTTCTCTTTAATCAGCCGAAACGAGGGTGGTTTTCCCCCGGAGCAAAGTGGCTCCGTGACCCAGCTTTCGCAGACTTCGCGAGAGGGGTTCTATCTTCTGATTATTATCAAGGGACCAAAGATTTGTTTAATTGGCCTGAGATTGAAATCATGCTTGAAAAACACATCAAGAAAAAAGAGTATAATTTAACAACACTCTGGGCACTACTTACATTTCAAGTATGGGCGAAAAAATATCAAGTAACATTATGAATATAGAAAGAAAAAGACAGCATATTCTCGATTCCTTCTTTATCTCAGTATCGAAATATAAAGAAGTAATACGGTACGCATCTGCCCAAAAGAATGTAATATTCCGGGTCGCTTATAATATACATAGGTTCGGGACTCGATATGTGTTCTACCACAGCTCAAGATTAAGGATTCCTATTTTTGTAGAGCACATCCATGCCACACTTTTTTTTGGAAGGGGTATGCTATTACCAGCGAGAGATATTGGTGGAAGTGTACTTTCTATGTACGGGATATCGCCACATAAAAGTGAACGAAGGTTGACTCTTTGGTTGATAAAGAATCTGAAAGAATCTGATATTTTCTATGACGTGGGTGCGCATCTGGGTTACTACACAGCGCTTTCTGAGGAGTTGGTGATGGATGGTGAAGTGCATGCGTTTGAAGCTAATAAATATCTTTGCACGTATCTTGAGAAGAATTTTCTTAAGTCGTCTTGCGTGCATGTGTCTCGTAGTGCGGTTGCTGACCATATTGGAGAGGTTGATTTTTATGACGCTTCTGACACAGATGATAGCTCTACAAGCTCACGATTCCATCTTTCACAGAGTTCTATTACCCCATCAAAAGTCACCGCAATCACTCTTGATGAGTATGTTCGTTTGGGAAATATTCCACCGACAGTACTAAAACTTGATATCGAAGGAGGAGAGTCTGACGCGATACTCGGCGCATTAGAGGTAATCAAGATATATAAACCACGTATTGCTATGGATGTGTGGGGTGGAGATATGGGTAGAAAATATTCTAGTCCCGCAGTAAAGAAACTTCAGGACTATGGATACCAGGCATTTGCTTTAGATGGGAATGGTGATATCTCAAAAGAGTCCATTGCGGATCCGGTCATGAGTATCTCGGATACGTCAGAGGGAGCAAGGGGTAACTTCGTATTTTTAATATAATGAATAAATCCTTCTACAAAGAAAATCTCAGGAAACTGTTTACTGAATCAAAGGAAGTAATAGACATTGGCGGAGGTCTAAGGATTTCAAATAAAAAGGGGAATTGGTTTTCAGATGACAACAATTGGATGAGTCCTCTCCTAAAAGATGTTGAGTACAAAATCATGGACCCTGTTGATACGTATCATCCAGATATCATTGGTGATATTCATCACATGCCATTCCCAGATAATTCAATTGATGCGATAGTGTGTATCTCAGTACTAGAACATGTTGAGGACCCCATACGCGCCGCCGAGGACGTCTTCCGAGTCATTAAACCTGGAGGTTTTTGTTTTATCTATGTACCTTTTCTTTTTTATTATCACGCAGAAAAGGGTTATTATGGGGATTTCTGGAGGTTCACTGAAGATTCAATTAGGTATATGTTTAAAGATTTTTCAGATATGAAAATAAAGCATGCGCGTGGTGCTATAGAAACATGGATTAAGTTGAGTCCTTTTGGGCGGGTAACACTTATCATGGGTCTTGCCCGGCTTCTTGACCGAATCACAGGAAAAAAATCGAGTAAACAAACAAGCGGGTTTTACGTTATGCTTACTAAATAATCATGAAGATTCTTTATCTCGCAAACATACGAATACCAACAGAAAAAGCGCACGGGATTCAAATAATGAAGATGTGTGAAGCTTTTGGTGACCATGGAATAGAGGTTGAGCTTGTTGTCCCGTGGAGGTTCAATCATCTTAAAGAGGATGCGTTCTCTTATTATGGAGTCAAGAAGAATTTTAAAATAAAGAAAGTCTTTTCACTAGACTTGGTCAGGTTTGGGAAGGTTGGTTTCTTGGTACAGTCTATTTCATTTGCAATCTCTTCTTCTTTTTATTCAATCATTAAAAAAAGAGATGCCTTCTATTCTAGAGATGAGTTACCAATATGGCCCCTTACTTTTTTAAGAAAGAATGTCGTGTATGAAGCACATATGCCGAGATATAACTTCATGGTAAAGAGGTTCACTAAAATAGTCGCCATAAGCAATGGTCTTAAGAAATTTTATATAGACAATGAAATATCAAGCAATAGGATTTTAGTCGCACATGATGGAGTGGATGTAGAGGATTTTAATGTAACGGTTAATAAAGAAGACTTGGCTTCTAAGTTAGGAATTCCATTAGAAAAGCCTGTGGTAATGTATCTTGGTCGCCTCGACCCATGGAAGGGTGTCGAGACTTTACTTCAAGCCTCTCGGCTACTTCCTAATGTAACGGTAGTTGTTGCTGGAGAAGGTAGTCAGTTAAGAGAATTCAAGATAAATTACCCAAATGTAATATTTCTTGGAGGTACACTTTATAGAGATTTACCATATAATCAAAAAGTAGCTGACGTTTTGGTAATACCAAACTCAGCAAAAAGTGATGTGTCACGTCTCTACACGTCACCGCTTAAGGTATTTGCGCACATGGCGTCAGGGGTTCCGATAGTTGCTTCTGATTTACCGAGCATACGAGAGGTCCTCAATGAGTCCTGTGCTTATTTTTTTGAACCAGATAATAGTGAAAGCCTCAAGGAGGCTCTTGGCAGAGCACTTGTCGGAGGAGATAAGAAAGGAGGACTCAACATTGCCTCCACATATTCTTGGAAGAACAGAGCAGAAAAGATAATTACATTTACACAATGAACCAAAGAATAAAAATCTTATACTTCCTCGTGTTATCTTCTTGTTATTTTTTTACACACGGTAAAGCAAAAAAAGAAGTGGGGAGTCCGCGAAGTATATTGATTCTCCAAAATGCTAAATTAGGAGATATGGTATGCACGACTCCTATGTTTCGTGCCGTTAAAGATAAATATCCGAACGCACAGGTTACTGTTTTGGGTAATAAAATCAATCAAAAGCTCTTAGAAGGGAATACTGATGTTGATGATTATATCGTATACAACGAGGACAATACGTACTCCATGATAGTAGAGGTAAAAAAGAGAAATCCAGATTTTGCCTGTATCACAAGCCCTGACTCAATAAATCTTGCAATCCTGTACCTTGCGGGCATTCCTCTCGTTGTGGCTCCTGTCATTAAGGGTGGTTGGAGTCCGCTTGAGACAAGGAGTTATAAAATGTTACGAAATCTTGTAGAAGTAAGGACACATACTATGGGGAAGTATGCACCAAGAGAGTATCTGCGACTACTTGAGCCTATTAATATCTACACAGATGACACGCAGAAGCATCTCGCCTTTTCAAAAGAGGCTGACAGTAACGTGTCCAGATTTTTAAAGGAATATGGCATACAAAAGGATGATTTTATTGTCGGTATTTCTCCATCAGCCGGAAACAAGATAAAAGAATGGCCTGTTGACCGATTTGCTGAAGTTGCAGATTATCTTCAGAGGAATAACAAAAATAAGGCGTTTATCATTGGCGGTCCTGAGGATAGTGGCCTATCTCAAAAGATGAGTCAGTGCATGGACACAGAGGTTCGGGACACCACAGGTAAGTGGAGTATAGACGAACTTAAAGCATTTATCTCAAAACTAAACCTCTTCATCTCTGTGGACACGGGACCAATCTACATTGCCGAGGCATTTGGTGTGCCTACGATTGATATAGTCGGACCTATAGATGAGCGTGAACAGCCGCCAATCAACAAAAAACATAAGGTTGTAGTCCCAAAAAGGGAGAAGCCCGAATTACATGTTATGAACGCAAGGGTGTATAATCATCGTGAGGTAAGGGTACAAGCAGAGAGCATTTCGGTAGATATGGTTAAGAACGCAGTAAAGGAATTACAGTATGTCTTGTAATGTTTGCAACTTAAAAAATAATACCGAGTTAACGCTCAATAGTATAAAGCTATATAAGTGTTTGCAGTGCGGCTTAATGTACCGTCAAGACTTTGATATTGGCATTGAGTATTATCAAGGGAAAGGGATTAATCTAGGCGAAGGTAAACTGATTGCTCGACTCCGCAATATAAAAGACAGGCTTTACACACTTAAAAAATATATCTCATTAAACGATCTTTGCGATGTTGGCACGGGAGAGGGGTTATTCCTTGATGCGTTACAGAAAGGGGGTTGGTTGAATGTTGTGGGTATTGAGCCCGACAAAAAAGCATCGGAGTTTGCACAGTCAAAAGGTTTTAAAGTGATACGCGGAACGCTGGATGACCTGGGCGTTATTGTGGAGAAAAAACATATAAAAACAGTGACCCTTTTTCACGTTATTGAGCACCTACAGGACCCAAAGGCAGCAATGGCATATATATATTCTGTACTTCCAGAAGGAGGATATCTTGTTATTGAAACTCCAAATATAGACGGGTATGGCTTTAGAAAAAGCGAGTACGAACACCCGCTTGTGTACCCGGAACATCTATATTATTTCAATGAGAGTAATCTAAACCTGCTTTTAAAAAAAGTAGGCTTCAAAATTGTTGCGCATGGGAAGCGAGGTTTCGATCAATACAATATGAGCATATGGGAATCCTTGTTTCGTTTGGGTTTCCTTAAATCTCCATTTCAAACTCAAGACGAGAAAAATTCACTAAACGTGAAGAAAGGAGAAGAGAGAGATGCTTCTAGAGGAATTGTGCGTGAGGTAGCAAGGAAAGCCCTTAGTGTACTGGTCGTCTGGTTAGGTAGAGTTGACTATCAATGGGTTATTGTCCAGAAAAAATAATATGATTCCGCAGATGTCAAAACAGGAAGTTGAAATTATCGAGGGCGCACTTTTATCCTACGGCGCCCATGTTGATGTGCTTGAATGGGGAAGTGGTGGGAGTACGGTATATTTTACGGAATTCTTAAAAAAGAAAGGTATTTCATACACCTGGACAAGTATAGAGTACAATAAGATCTGGTATGAACGAATTACAGATATCGTAAAAGACGACAAGGGCACATCGGTTGTATTGTTTGATGTTGGTAACACTGACCTAAAGCAGCCTGACGTAGAAACGGACGAATACGTAACATATCCAGCAACACTTAAAAAACAATATGATTTGATATTTATTGATGGTCGGAAAAGACGTAGGTGTGTATTGGAAGCAAAAAAACTTCTTAAACAAAACGGTGTTGTATTTCTACATGATGCACGCAGAACATATTACCACTGTGTTTTCTCTGAGTATGCCGACAGTCGAATACTCCTTTGGACCAGTCTTTGGCAAGGCAAGCTAGAGAACCCAGGGCTTATCAGGAAAGTCATAAATTGGATGCAGTATTGGTGTTTTAGGGCGTATACATTCTCATTTCGTTTTAGACATAGTTCATTATGAAAATAGTTTTCTTACAGGACGATTTTCCCCCACAGAGCTTTGGCGGAGCAGGTATTTCTACACACGAACTTGCTGTCGAGATGAAAAATGCTGGACATGAGGTTTTCGTAATCACGACTTGTAGAAAAGAAAGCGAAGCGGGAGAGCTGGACTACCATGGACTAAAAGTTTTTAAAATAGTGAGCGATTATCACCAAAGATGGCGTGCCTATGTGAGTTTGTACAACCCCCTGGTTGTCCGACAAGTGAAACAAATCTTAAAAGAGGTAAAGCCGGATGTGGTGCATGCAAATAATATCCATGGGTATCTTTCATACTATTCTCTCAAGGTTGCGAAGCAATATGCGAAGGGGGTTGTCTTTACTGCACGCGATGCTATGGCGTTCAATTATGCAAAATTAAACACCGAGCGGTATCTTAAGAATCTTGACCCTCGTACGACGTGGCGTGACCATTTAAGGCAGGCGGGAAGGCGCTGGAATCCCCTCAGGAACTTGCTTATTCGGCACTATTTAAGATATGCGGATAGAGTTTTTGCAATAAGTAAGTCTCTGCAGGAGGCTCTTACCCAAAATGGCTTCAGTAATGTTGAAATGATACACAATGGAATAGATGTGCATGGGTGGGATATAGATTCTGCTACCATTACTCGGTTTCGGAGGCAGTATAATCTCCTTGATAAGAGAGTCATCCTATTTGGAGGCCGGCTCAGTGAGGCCAAAGGGGGTGCCAAAGCGGTTGAAGCATTAGCGCAAATAGTTAAAGAGGTGCCCGACACTGTTCTTTTAATTGTCGGTACGGTTGATGAGTATGCAAAAGTAATGAAAATCCGTGCAAAGAAACTTGGTATAGAAAATCACCTTATTTTTACCGGATGGGTCGAACGAGAAGAGATTAAGGTTGCATACGCTGTGTCATATGTCGTATTGATGCCTTCAATATACCTGGATACATTTGGGAGAGTAAACATTGAAGTAATGGCCTCAAAAAAGCCTGTCGTTGGCACGTGCTATGGAGGGACCCCCGAGATTGTGGTAGATGGTGTCACTGGTTATATTGTAAACCCACTACACCCCGAAGAAATTGCTGAGAAGAGCATCGATTTACTCAAGAACCCCGCGAAAGCAAAAGAGTATGGCGAAGCAGGGTACAAGAGAGCTCGGGAGTACTTTAATCTTAAAAATGTGGCGGAACAGTATATCGCCGTATACAATACAATAATATGAAAAAGAAACGGGTAGGTATTGTTGGATATGGAGTCATTGGTAAAAGACGCAGGCAATATATTGATGCGCATCCATTTCTTGAGACTGTCGCTATTTCTGATACCAATCTTGAGTCTGGACAAAATGAAGTTGGTGGAGTAAGTGCATACCATAACCATACTGACTTACTCAATCTCGATATCGACGCAGTCTTTATTTCTGTTCCAAATTATGTTGCACCTGAAATCACCATAGCGAGTCTAGAAAAGGGGATACACGTTTTTTGTGAAAAACCGCCGGGTCGTTCAGTGGAGGATATTGAATCAGTTATTGAAGTAGAGAAAGCTCATCCGGAGGCTGTCTTAAAATATGGTTTTAATCATCGGTATCATGATTCTGTTGAGAAAGCATTGAGCATTATAGAGTCCGGTGACTTGGGGGAAATAATAAATATGGAGGGGACATACGGTAAAAGTAAAATAGTTAACCCACAACTATCAACATGGCGGTCCAATCGCACACAGGCGGGTGGCGGAATCTTACTCGACCAGGGTATCCATATGCTTGATTTGCTGAGGTTGTTTTGCGGTGAATTTTATGACGTGAAGAGTTTTGTTACAAATGATTTTTGGAAACATGATGTTGAGGAAAATGTATTTGCGATTATGAAGGACACGCAGGGGAGAATTGCTTCAGTGCACTCAAGTGCAACCCTTTGGGAACATATGTTTTCTCTTAATATATATTTAACAAAAGGGTACATAAGGCTTTCCGGACTTCTGACAAGTTCTCGGAGCTATGGTGAGGAGACTCTTGTTATAGGAAAGCGGAGTGATTCTGAGCACGGAGTGCTTGAGTGGAACACTATTAAATCACTTGAAGACAGCTCATGGAAAAAGGAAATTGACGAGTTTGCAAAAGCAATAGTTGAAAATACTCCAATACGTTTTGGTAAAAGTGACGACGCACTAAAGACCATGCAGCTTGTATACAGAATATATTACGCAGACTTACCGTGGAGAGAGAAGTACCACATACCTAATCCAGACAAGACATAAATGTATGAAAAGTGAAAACGCACTTGTTATTTTTGGTAAAGAGCTTCCTCCTCGACTGGCGCAGTTTAAAAGTGGTTCGACAGTTGTCTTTGCTTATAAGCAAATACGTAACGAGGTTGAAGACGCTGGTTTTAAGTGGAGTCCTCTTGAGGAGCTTGTTGACCCTGGAAATATTTATGAAGCGAGGAAGTTTGTTGAAGAGCTCTCTAGAGTATCTCTACCAGATGGTTCGCGTGTAACAAAGTCAGGAGTATATGAAGGGTATGAATTGTGGTGGGCACACTGTCAGAATTTATTTCTTTACTTCACGTTACCGCATACACAATATA
This sequence comes from Minisyncoccota bacterium, assembly GCA_040876885.1. Classification (GTDB taxonomy): domain Bacteria; phylum Patescibacteriota; class Minisyncoccia; order Phycocordibacterales; family JABMNX01; genus JABMNX01. The sequence continues at coordinate 76,202 of JBBDOU010000005.1, forward strand.
AGAGACTTCTCGAATCCTTAAAGAAATACAACTCAATCTTCTTATACCAACCTCCGTACAAGAGTCTTTTTTTGTGCTATCTCCGTGCGTATGGAAAAGAGGTTTCAGTCCTTAGTGAGTCGTACCTAAGTGGTCAAAAGATCATCCCTCTTGGTGTTGTCGTGCAAATGTTTATCACATTTATAAGTATCCCGATATTAATAGTTCGTCGGTATCCCGTAATGATGTTTACCGGAGATAAATTTGAAAAGTCGAAAGACTACGATTTTAGAATGAGATTTCTCTATGAAGAGTTGAGGAGTAGGCAAATTCATTTTGTTGAATTCATACGAAGTCTAGAGCCGTGGCGTGTAATAATAGAACACGCTTTAAAAAGAAGACGCCCCATAATCTATTCTGAGGCTGTTACGTTCAGTGCCCGATTTATAAGTTTTGTAACTGGTGGCTCCCGTAGAGTGCGAAATAAGTTTATGTTCCCCAAGCCGCTAGAAGGTATGTCTTCTGAAGGTTACTTTAGACTACTTGTCACAACACAATATCTACTAACGGTTGATGAAGATATATGGGCTATACGCATCATGAAACTGATTACACGCTTAATTGGTTTGAGGGCGTCTATAGTAACTGCGACCATTGAACGTAATTTCCATAGTGTTTTGGCATGTAAATTAAATTCAATACCGGTGACCGGTATTTTGCATGGCGCAAATACCCATAACTATAATGTCTATGATTTTATGCAGGGGTTTGATGGTGAAAAGAGACTGTCCGTTGATAAATACGGAGTGTGGAGTGAGTGGTGGAAAGCTTACTATGAAAAGGAAAGTGACGCCTACGGAAAAGAGCAACTCTTTGTTTCTGGTCCAATGAGACCACTTGAAGGTGTTGCCACTCATCAAGAAAGGGTGTCGGCAAATAATAGTAAGAAGAAAGTACTCTTTGTTTCAGAAATAGTTGCTGTTCCAGCCGAGGTTATGCCATATCTAGAGGCGTTAACTAAAGTTGAGGATTTTGATGTGTATATAAAATTTAGATCTTATGGGGATAATTTTGAAGCATGGTTAAATAATAATCGACCTGACTTCCTTAATACATTTGATAAAAAGAAAATCCTAAAAGGAGACATGCATAAAGCAATAGAAATATGTGATGTGATAGTAGGTTCTCAGAGTACGGGCGTCATTGAAGCAACACTGCACTTGAAGCCGTTTGTCTTTTTTAGGACAAAAAAATGGGGCGATTATTTTAGTATGAAATCATTTGATTCCCAGTATAGTTTCTTTGCTGAGGATAGCAGTGAATTAGAGGATTGTATTAGAAAAAGTGGGACCATTCCAACTGATGTGCTGAAAGGTGTTCGAGATAAGTTTTTTGGTGACCCTCATAAAAATGGAAGCGCTTGGGTGATTGATCAGGTTGAGGATGTGTTGCAGAAATAGTACGTGCAAGCCAATCAATTGACACCGTTCATTTATAATGGTATTTTTTCTTTAGATACAACCGATTAAGGATTATTGTTATGCCTCATGTAGAAACAATCGATGGAAGACCCTGTGTGGTTGCAGAACGTGGCGATAGTCTTGATGTTATCATTAAGGCCTGCAAAAAAGACGCATTCCAAATGCCTACCCCTGACGATCCTGAGCCTCGCTATTTACATAAACTGGTTTCTGATAAAAAGCCAGAACTCCGACCTATTGAAGGGATTGTGATGACTGTTGAGAACTTATTACCGGAAGTTCGTGCAGCGAGTCTTCTGCCTTGAGCATGGCGAGGTATTTGCCCATTAAATGAGGACACGCGTCCTTGTTTAATGGGTTTTTTGTATTAATCCGTATTAGTTATCGAGTCGACATTTTCCAAATAGTAGTTCCGACAAGAACACTAATAAACGAATTTAATGTGTATGCAATAACAAGACCAAGAATCCCTCCAAAAATACCAAGTGTAGTATAGAGAGTGAGTAGGATAGCGCTTTGGACGATACTTCGAATAAAAATAATCCGTGACATTTTTTGGGCTTCAAAAAGCAGGCTGAGATAGCGATTTGGCATTGCGAAAAGAAAACTTATCGCGAGGACTTGTGAATAAATAACACCATCGAGATATTGTGGCAGAAGATATTTGAAGAAGTATGGTGCTAAGAGGATATAGAATACTCCAATTATTCCGCCGACAAACATTCCTTGAAGTATTCTTTTAGAGAACACGGTGTTTATCTCCTCTGGAGTTTTTTCAACGAATTTTGGAAATCCGAGTCCAACCCAGTTTTTAATAAACAAAGCCACTCTGTCTGGAACGGCAAGTGCAAGGAGGTAGGTTGCGAGTTGTGCAGGTCCCCAGTAGTGCGCTAAGATGATTTTATCTATTTGGGCTGTGATTGGGCCAATAAGTCGTATGAACGTAAGCTCTCTCCCGTACTTGAGCATTTCATTTGACAAAGGAGCAATATCTCCAAGCTGGAATTTTTTTATAATAAAGAAATAAAAGAAAAGTGTAGAGGTAAAGGTGGAGAGAGCGTAGGCTACTACAAGCCAAAGTACTTCACCGCTAAAAATAATCGCAGTAAAGGTTCCTGCAACATAAACGGTTGCTGAGACAATATTCGAAATACTCGCAAATCCAAATTTTTTCTTACCTTCAAGATACGCTCCGTATGTGTTAAGTGCGAGTGTTGGAGGTACGAGTACGCCAAGAATTAGGAACGAGGTTCCAAGAAGGGTATCAGTATTTATAAAATAGTATGCTGATAGTGCCCAAAACGCGACGAGCATAACCATGTTCCACTTCAGTTGGTAGAGTACGGAAACCTTTAATGCGCCGTCATTGCCCGATGCCACAGCCCTTGCTACAGCACTATTCATTCCCGTGAGTGTAAAAATATTCAAGACTCCCGCAAGCGCAAGGATGTAGCGATAGATACCGTAGGTCTCTTTAGGAAGAAGGTTTGCAAACGCTACGATTAAACCAAGAGACAATATGCTGGTAATTGTTTGCCCAGAAGTAACCCACAAGCCGCCTTTGGCAAGGTAGAGCATATCGGTCTTTGTATAGCGCTCACTCCAGCGGAGGAGTTGGTAGATTTTGTTTCGGTATCGCCGTATCACAGTATTACTATTTTAGTCTATAAATTTTAGAGTTCCTAGCATCATAAAACACGAGGTGGTATAGTTTTCCTATGAATTTTGAGACTTTAGCACGGAAATTTGTCACGTGGGGAGTATTTCTTATCCCTTTCATTCCTCTTATTATTTCTTTTTCTTTATTCTTTCCGTTTATCACAGGAAAGAACTTCGCTTTCCGTATCATTGTTGAGCTACTCTTTGGCGGATGGATGATACTAATACTCTATAACAAAGCATATAGACCTCGGTTCTCATGGCTCCTTGGAAGTGTGGTTGCGTTTGTGGGGGTTATCGCGCTTGCAGATATTTTTGGGGAGAATCCACTGAAGAGCATCTGGAGTAATTTCGAGCGTATGGACGGACTCGTGACACTTGTTCACCTTCTTATGTACTTCCTCGTAGCTTCAACTGTTCTTAAGACAGAAAAGTTATGGACACGGTTTCTCAATACCTCAGTTGGGGTAAGTGGTTTCCTCGGTCTTTACGGACTCTTCCAGCTTATGGGGTTCATCACGATTAACCAAGGAGGAGTACGACTTGATGCCACGTTTGGTAACGCAACCTACTTGGCTATCTACATGCTCTTTCATGTCTTCATTACAACGCTACTGCTTGTCCGCTGGAATGGTGAACGGGTGATTCGATATGTATACGGAGGGCTTATTGCGCTCCAAGTAGCCATGGTTTATTTTACTGCCACTCGTGGAGCAATACTCGGACTCCTTGGGGGGATACTCCTTGCGAGCGTACTCGTTGCACTCTTTGGAAGTGGCAGTAATCAAAAAACACTCAGAAAGATAGCGCTCGGTGTGCTCGTTACAGTCATTGTAATTGTCGGGGTATTTTTCACCATAAAGAATACAGACTTTGCAAAGGCGAGCCCCGTCCTTTCCCGATTTACTGACATGTCTCTATCGGGTGGGACGGTGAGCGCCCGATTTCAAATATGGAGTCTTGCTATAGAGGGAATAAAAGAGCGCCCTCTTTTAGGATGGGGTCAAGAAAACTTTAATTTTGTATTTAATACACACTATAAACCAGAGCTCTATCCACAAGAGCAATGGTTTGATAGGGTGCATAACGTCGTGTTTGACTGGTTGGTTGCAGGTGGAATATTTGGTTTCCTTGCGTACCTTTCGATGTTTCTCACAACACTTTGGTATACGTGGCATAGAAGAAATACATACTTTTCTGTTATAGAAAAGAGTGTCATCACTGGAATGCTTGCTGGGTACACATTTCATAATCTTTTCGTATTCGATAATCTTATGAGTTACGTACTCTTCTTTACAGTCATGGCATATGTACATTGGACGTACAAGGAAAGTACACGAGAGGAGTACATGGAAGGAATAGAAGATACGTGGGATAAAGGGATGGTATCTCGATTGTATGCTCCGTTTCTTATTGTGCTGACATTATTTGCGGTCTATGTTGTAAATGGGAAACCACTCCTTACCGCATCTGCGCTCAGTAGTGCAATTTCAATACCAGGAGGACACCCCACGCAGATACCATTTTTTGAAAAAGCACTTCGGTATGACACGTTTGGCAATCAAGAAATACGTGAACAGTTGTCACAAATAGCAACGCGGGTTGCGGGAAGCGATTTAAGTGTCGAGATAAAGCAATCGTATCTGTCACTTGCTGGTAGTGAGCTGAAAAAGCAAGTTAAGGAAGTGAGTAACGACGCACGCACGCAAATATTTACAGGAACACTTTTTGATTCTTTTGGTCAGTACGATGAAGCGCAGATATACCTCGAACAAGCAAATATGCTTTCTCCGCAGAAACCAACAATCTTATTCCAGCTTGGACTCAATGCGCTTAATAGAGGAGATGCAGACGGAGCACTTAAGATATTTAAGCAAGCGTACGACATAGCTCCTGGTTATGAAGAAGCACGTATTTTTTATGCGGTTGGTGCAATATATACAGGGAACGATACCCTGCTTCGTGAGATTCTTGTGCCAGAGTACGGTTCAATCGTTGTTAACAACAATCGTCTACTCCAGGCATATCTCAACAAAGGAAGGATGCAAGAGGTTCTAGGGATTTTACAATTACGAATAGCTGAGAATCCAAACGATCCTCAAACAAGACTGAGTCTTGCTGCGGTCTACTTAGAACTTAATCGCCGTAATGATTCTGTGATAGAGATACAAAAGGCAATTGACTTAGACCCGAGCTTCAAAGAACAGGGGGAGTATTTTATCCAAGAGGTTCGAGCAGGAAGGAATCCATAAGGACATGAAAGAAAATACTTGCATTATTTGAAATATATGCTATACTGCTTTCTGTGAGTGTCATACAAGTTGTGACTCTAACGAAAATCTACGTAAGATCCGTCCTTGTGGCGGGTTTTGCGTTTTTAAAACATCCTAGAGAGCACGGCTTTTATGTGCATATTACTTACGGTATACTATGGAGTAAGAGAATAATTAATGTAGTTATTGTTTCTATATACGGGGGGCGGCGGCACTCACATAAGATTTTCATTTGGAGCTCGCACCCGCCTCCCATATATCGACGCAATAATGATTCTCTCGTGAGAATTCAAGAAGGCTAGTGTCACGGGATTATTTAACAGAGACGTAAAAAATAAAACAAAAGTACTGTTTTAGAAAAAAGTCATACGTGGTGTGTAATATCTTTGACGTAAAAAAACTTTTTAATTTATTTTAGAAAAATTTTTAGAATTTTTTATTTTAAAAATAAAAAAGTTATCCACAAATAATTTTCATAATGAATTGTGTTTGTATACTGTGCGTTCGATAATGTAAGTAACTTCTCTAACGCGTTACAACAAAATCTTTTGTACAAGAGGGAAGACTTGGTCGGCATTATTTACATTTAATTTTTTTCTACATATTTTATGGCAGCAAAAAAACGACGAAAGGTGGCAAAGAAGCCAGCTAAAAAAGCAGCTAAGCGAAAGCCAGCTAAAAAAGCAGCAAAGAAAAAAGTAGCTAAGCGAAAGCCAGCTAAAAAAGCAGCAAAAAAGACTACCCGCCGACGAAAGCGATAGTAGTCTCTTTGCAGACTATTTCTAGCAAAATCCTCTCTATTGGTCAATCAGATCAGCAACTAGGGGGGATTTTGCTTGTATGGTATTATTGTCTTGTATGATTTCGTTTAAAAAACTTTTTGGTGATGAACATAAGGCAAAACTAAAAGGACTTACTCCTATAGTCGAGAAGGTCAACTCTTTTGAGGAACTAACGAGCGGATATACCGATAGTGAGCTTGCTGGTAAAACAGAAGCTTTTAAAGGACGTCTTGCTGAAGGAGAGTCGCTGGAGAGTATTCTCCCCGAGGCCTTTGCGGTTATTCGTGAAGCCTCAAAAAGGACCTTAGGTCAGCGACACTTCGATGTACAGTTAATGGGAGGTATTGCGCTTCATCAGGGAAATATTTCAGAAATGAGGACTGGTGAAGGTAAGACCCTTGTTGCAACACTTCCAGTATATTTAAATGCTCTTTCGGGTAAGGGTGTGCATGTGGTAACAGTTAATGATTATTTATCCCGACGAGATGGTGTGTGGATGGGACAGATTTATACTTTTCTTGGGTTGTCAGTTGGTGTAATTAATCAAAACGAGTCTTTTTTATATGACAAAGACCATGTCGCAGATACTCATGACGATGAGGTTCGGGATGAGCTCGGGTCTTTTAAAGTGATCCATGAATTTTTACGACCGGTAAGTCGGAAAGAAGCCTATGGTGCAGATATCACATACGGGACAAATAATGAGTTCGGCTTTGATTATCTTCGGGATAATATTGAATACGAAAATACTGAACTGAGACAACGTGGACATAACTTTGTTGTTGTTGATGAAATTGACTCTATTTTAATTGATGAAGCTCGAACACCGCTCATCATTTCTTCTCAAGCAGGAGACTCAGAGAACCTCTATGAGATATTTGCTGATATTTCAAAAAAACTCCATAAAGATGAGGATTATACCGTTGACGAGAAACAGAAAGCTATTTCTTTGACTGACGATGGAATTGAAAAAGTAGAAAAAATCTTGGGTGTAGATAATATTTATACCGATAAGGGTATAAAATTTGTGCACCACTTAGAGACAGCGGTCCGAGCCAAGGCGTTATTTGAAAAAGATAAAGAGTATATCGTAAAAGATGGCGAGGTTGTTATTGTGGATGAGTTCACTGGGCGCCTTCAGCCAGGGCGTCGTTGGTCTGAGGGATTACACCAAGCAATTGAGGCACTTGAAGGGGTGGCAATTCAAAAAGAGTCCCGGACCTTTGCTTCTATTACATTTCAGAACTACTTTAGACTCTACACCAAATTAGCAGGTATGACCGGTACCGCACTTACTTCGACAGAAGAATTTTATAAAGTCTACGGACTTGATGTGGTGCCTATTCCCACAAACATAGAACCAAAGAGAATAGATAAAGAAGACTTGATATACCAGAGTGAGATTGGAAAGTTTAAGGCTACTGCAAAGAAAGTAAAAGAATTACATGAGAAAGGACAGCCAGTGCTTATTGGTACTGTTTCAATTGAACGGAATGAATTATTGAGCGCATTTTTAAAAAAAGAGGGAGTGGTGCATCAAACACTAAATGCTAAGAACCACGAACACGAGGGAGAGATAATTGCGCAAGCAGGACGTAAGGGGAACGTAACAATAGCTACCAACATGGCAGGGCGCGGGGTAGACATTAAACTCGGAGGAAATCCTTGTACTGACGAAGAACACGAAGAAGTTAAAGCTCTTGGCGGGCTCTTTGTCCTTGGAACCGAGCGTCATGAAGCACGACGTATTGATAATCAGCTCCGTGGCCGTTCAGGCCGACAAGGTGACCCGGGAGAAACACAGTTCTTTGTCTCTTTAGAGGACTCTCTTATGCGAGTGTTCGCGTCTGATATGATAAAAAATATGATGGGTCGGTTTGGCATTCCAGAGGACCAGCCTATTGAAAATAAGATGATTACACGCTCTCTTGAGTCTGCCCAGACAAAGATTGAAGGTTTTCACTTCGATGCGCGAAAGCACGTACTTCAGTATGATGATGTTTTGAATCAACAGCGAATGATTGTCTATAAACAAAGGAGGAAACTTCTTACCGGAACATCTGACGAAGTAGCACTGGTTCTTGATGGTGTGATAGCAGGAGACACAAAACTTCTTAAAAGTGCTTCAGAAAAGAAAGAACTCTTAGGAGAAGAGGAATTTATTAAGACTGTGCGCAGAATGTTACTACAGACGATTGATATGCTTTGGGTAGAGCACTTAGAGATGATGGACTACATGCGCTCAAGTGTTAACTTGCGCGCGTATGGTCAACGGGACCCACTTGTAGAATATAAAAAAGAAGGACTACAGATGTTTCGTGAGATGGAGGAGTCTTTTAAACACCAGGTCAGGAATCTGTTGCCAAATATCGGCGCGGGAGCGTTTGCACGTGAAGAACAGAAGTTGAAGGAGATTCATGAAAATGTCCGTCTTGGAGACTCAGGTGGAGATAAGGGCACTATAACTAAAGACACTTCTTCAGAAGGGGCTTTAAAGATTGGAAGGAACGACCTTGTCACCATAACTGACGGAAAAGAGACTAAGGAGATGAAGTATAAGAAGGCTGAAGATTTAATTCAGAGCGGGGTATGGAAAATAGTAAGGAAGTAATATGCGTTCAAAAGAAGAATTACATCATTTCCAGTGCGATATATGTAAAAAATGGTGGACCATCGGAGATGCACCAGAAGACAAAGTAGAGTGGTTCTGTTCGTGGTGTGGTGAAAAGCAAAATCAATAATGATATAATTAAGTATCTATGAATGAAAACAAATTTCTCCACGAAGTACCTATTACTGCCATTATCGTAAAAGATGGAAAGTACTTGCTTATTCGACGAGTAAAGACCAAGAAAAAATTCCCGGGAATGTGGACGGTTCCGGGTGGACGGTTAGAACCAGCTGACTATCAAGACTCTCCAAAAGACACCGAGCACCATTGGTATAATATTGTTGAGAAGACTCTTAAAAGAGAAGTAAGAGAAGAAGTCGGTCTTGAAATAGAAGATATCGAGTATCTCACCAGCATTACCATGATGGTTGGAGAGTACCCTTCGCTTATCCTTTCTTTTATTGCTCGATACAAAAGTGGGGAAGTACTCTTGCAGGAAGAAGAGCTCGATAAAGCTGAGTGGGTAACATTAGAAGAGGCAAAAGAATATGATCTTATCGAGGGTATATATGATGAATTAGTTATGGCAGAGAACCATCAGAGGGGAATTAAAGGAGCGTGGCAGAAGGTAGGTTAGCAAGCAAGGACCCTTGAAGAAGGGTCTTAAATGGTATATAAAGAGTGTATATGGGCATTATTACAAGATTACTCCTTACAGTGCTTGCACTGCTTTTAGTGTCGAACTATGTTCCCGGGATAACCGTCTCTAGTTTCTATATAGCACTTATTGTTGCAGTAGTGCTTGGTGTTGTGAGTGTAATATTAAAGCCGATTTTAATTATTTTGACACTCCCTATTACACTCGTTACACTTGGGCTCTTCACGTTTGTTATAAATGCTGGACTGTTTTGGTTCGTATCGACGTTTATAGATGGATTTACTGTTGATGGATTTATCCCGGCGTTCATTGGGGCGCTTATTGTTGCTCTTGTGCACTCACTTGCAGAGAAATTTACAGACTAGAAGGAAAGGGGCGGAAAAACATAATTATTGCTACAGGTTCCTGATGAGCATCAGGGCACGCAGTTAAAAGTCACTCAAAAGACGATATGAAATTTATTGATGAAATAACACTATCAGTTAAAGCCGGTAATGGTGGCGACGGCGTGGTTCGTTGGCTTCAGCAAAGAATAAATCCTCGCGGAGGTCCAGCGGGAGGAAATGGTGGTAAAGGTGGAGATGTGTTTGCACGCGCTGTTCGTGATATTAATATTTTATCGAAGTACCGAGGGAACAATAGTTTTGTTGCAGAGAATGGCGGTAGTGGTAGAAAGACAAGCCAACATGGAAAAAATGGTGAAGATTTGTTTATACCGCTACCCATTGGTGCTGTTGTTACTAATCAGACCACTGGAGAAAGTTTTGAATTACTTGAGGATGGGCAGGAAGCATTAATGCTCTCTGGTGGCTATGGGGGATTAGGTAATGAACATTTCAAAAGCTCAACCAATGTAGCTCCAAAACAATGGACACCTGGTAAACCGGGTGGTGCATCCGATTTTTATATTGAGCTTGCGCTTATTGCTGATGTTGGACTTATTGGACTTCCTAATGCAGGTAAGTCCAGTTTGCTTAATGTACTCACCCATGCAGAAGCAAAGGTGGGGAGTTATCAATTCACGACGCTTGACCCAAACCTCGGAGATTTTTACGGATACATTCTTGCGGATATTCCAGGAATAATTGAGGGAGCTTCTCTTGGTAAAGGCCTAGGACATAAATTCTTACGTCACATTACACGAACAAAGATGCTCATCCACTGCATATCATTAGAGAGCTCGGATCCGATGAAAGAATATAGAACTATTCGTCATGAGTTGAGTTCGTACAACAAAGAGCTTGAAGGTAAAAAAGAGATACTGGTACTGACTAAGAGCGACCTTGTTCCAGAGGAACTCCATGAAGAAACGAGGAAGAGTATCTCAAAAGAAACAAAACAAGAAGTCTTTATTGTCTCCATTCTGGATGATGAAAGTGTTAAACAATTTTCAGATACACTCACGAGACTTTTAAAAGAGGAAACTAGTAAATAAATTGCAGTACCAATAATAAAAACCTAGCGATATATCGCTAGGTTTGTGAGGTAGTGCATATATTGTCAGTAGGGAATAGAGTCAAAAGATTACTTTCAGAAAGTAGGGTGATTTGGTATAGTACTTACTAATGAAATACACACCGACTATTGGGCTTGAAATCCACGCAGAACTTAAGACAAAAACTAAGATGTTCTGCAGTTCAAAAAACGATCCAGACGAAAAGAAGCCAAACACAAATATATGTCCGGTGTGTATGGCGCATCCTGGAACACTGCCTGTTATAAACAAAGAGGCTGTAAAGCATGTACTAAAGATGGGGCTGGCACTCAACGGGACACTTGCAGATTTTACAGAGTTTGATAGGAAAAATTATTTTTATCCTGACATCCCCAAAGGGTATCAAATCAGTCAATATAAATACCCACTTGTATCAGGTGGGAGTCTTAACGGGGTAGCATTAACACGGATTCATTTGGAGGAAGACACTGCTCGTTCAGTGCATGATGCAGGAGAAAAAAGTTTGCTTGATTTTAATCGGGCTGGAATACCGCTTATGGAACTTGTTACTGAACCTGTTATAACTGACGCGGAGTCCGCGGGAGATTTTGCGCGTGAGCTTCAACTGCTCTTGCGAAGTCTTGGAGCAGGAGACGCGCACATGGAAAAAGGGGAGATGCGCGTTGAGGCTAACATATCAGTAAGTAGCTCAGATAGTATGGGAACAAAGGTTGAGGTAAAGAATCTGAACTCGTTTAAGGTAGTTGAGAAGGCGATAGCGTATGAGATAGAAAGACAAAAGAAAGTACTTGAGAAAGGAGGTAGTGTACTTCAGGAAACGCGTGGCTGGGATGAGAACAAGCAAGTTACCTTTTCACAAAGAATAAAGGAAGAAGCCCATGACTACCGGTACATGCCTGACCCTGATTTACCAAAATTAAAAATCTCGGAGGTCCGAGAATTTGAAAATGGGCTTTTATTAAGTGAGCTACCAGAGCTTCCTTGGGAAAAAAGAAAGAGATATATCCAAGATCTCGGCATTAAAGAACAAGATATTAATGTCTTTATATACAATGAAGAATATCGGACTCTTTTAGAGGACTTTGTTATACCTGCATTTCAGAATGAAAGTAAAAAATTTAGCTTAGCTATTAACTATATCGCCTCTGATGTTGTGGGAATAAGTTCTCGGATGAGCGAGGATGTGATTCCTTTAAATAATAATTTTATTGAACTTATAGAGATGGTGAGTGCGAATATAATCTCTTCACGAGGAGCAAAGGATGTTTTAGTGATACTGCTTAAAGATGGAGGGTCTCCCGCTGACATAGCAAAAGCATTAGGAGTGGTTCAGGAAAATAGTCTAGAGGCACTTCAAGATTTAGTAAATGAAATCATCTCGGATAACCAAGGTGTTGTTAAAGAGTATAAAGACGGAAAAGAAACAGCACTACAGTTTTTAATTGGACAAGGTATGAAGAAAAGTAAAGGTTCTGCCAACCCTGAGATTCTAAAAGAAATCTTAGTGAAATCCCTTTAAGTAAAGTTATTTCGCCCAAACGACTTTATAAAAAATACAGGTTTGTGCATCTTAAAAACATACTTTAATCCACACACCTTGCTATCTTTATCTTCTCGTACTGGCGTATAATACGTATATGGAAAGTCTCATTATTGAAGGTAAAAATTACATCTCGTCAAAACGAGCAGCAGAGCTCATGGGGTACACACAAGACTACGTTGGGCAGTTAGCTCGTGGTGGAAAAATCTCGGCTCAGAGGATTAGTGGTATTTGGTATGTTAGTGAAGACGAGTTTTCTGGTTCTTCTTCTGTACATTTGAATAAAAAAGAGGGTCATATAGATTCTCTATCAAAAAGGATACGTGACGAAAAAGCTAATGAGGTAGCGACAAGTAATGAGTCTTATGCTGTAACGAGCTCTGAAAAAAATAAGACAAAAATAACGTTGGAGGGGATTGATTATATCTCGTCAAAACGAGCAGCTAAAATTATGGGATATACCCAGGACTATATTGGACAACTTTGCCGAGCTGGAAAAATTGAATCCCGACAGATTGGTAGAAGTTGGTACATACCAGAATCAGTGGTAAAAAAAGATATTCAAGGAAAATCTCGGGAAGCTAAAGTTAATGAAACAGAAGTTAGTCTTAAAGAAGAGAGTTTGAGTAACATCCTCGAATTTAAAAAAGATACTGATACAGAAACAAATAAATCACCTGCGGATGAGCCAGCTTCCTCTGTTGAGCTTAACGTAGTTCAAAAACCTCAAGAAAAGAATGAAATACCAGTAGCTACAGAGATAGAAGAAGAGAAAAGCTCTGTTATGGATGCTGGGTACGTGTACCCGTCGTTTCTTAGCGCAGAGTATTCAGTGGACAGTGCTCCTTTAATGCCAGCTCCTAAGCGCACATACAACCCTGTATTACATGAAATAGTATCTAACTCTCGAGACAATAAAGATGAAAATACTGTGTCGTTGAATCGTCCTGTACGCCCCACGACTTCAAGAAATTTACAACAAGTTCTACAAAAAAGGGTTTCCCGGGCAATAATTGAATCAAAAGAAGAGAGTCTAGCACTGCGGCCACCAGTATCTTTAATAAAACTAACTTCGGTGGCTACCGGTGTGGTTTTGGTAGCCTCTTTGTTTACTTTCATACCTCAAAAAACGGTATTTAACTCTTTTACAGGGACATTGGAGACTATTTCATTGTTTGCACAGATCTCTGCAAACGCTACAGCCATAGATTCTGTTGACGGTAGCTCTTTTATAGAGTCTTTCGCAGTGTACGCCAGTAGTTTTTTTGAAGACACGATAGAGTACAAGGCAAAATAATGACATAATTTTTACCTAGAAACATCATCTCGTTAAAACGAGGTGGTGTTTTTTCTGTTTTTCTAAAAATTTTTTCTTTTCTATCACACTTAAATTTTAAAAGACATTTTTAAAAGACTTTTCCCCATATAAAAAGACATGTCCTTAAAAAAATACTGTAAACTATAGTTAATTCGTGTTAGCGACCATTATGCAAAACGGTGTCTTTTTAAATAATATAAAATACCTTTCTTCAAAAGAGGCTGGAGATTATTCTGGATATACGCATGACTATATTTCACGTCTGTGTCGTAGTGGGAAAATTCCAGGGACTAAGGTTGGGAAAGTATGGTTTGTTGAAGCTGAGTCTTTTCAGAAATTTTTAGAGAATCACGGAGACCATAAAAATGAGGTTTGTCAAAATCTTTCTAAGGAAAGAAAAGAAGAATATCAGGACTCCTTAGAAGAAAAAGAAGTAAAAGAGCTTTCTCAATTTTCTCTGCCAAAGATTACAATCCCAAAATACATTTCCCAAGAAGTGTTTGCGGTCTCTTTGTCAGTGCTCGTGGTCTTTGGGACATATTTAGTGAAAGACGAACCATTTGTATACGCTACGTTTGAAAACTCAAAGGAACGGGTTAGCGCACAACTTGTGTCAACACAAGAGAATCTTAAGAATTTTAAAAATGGAATTCATGACGGATTAGAAGATTCTTCTCAAAAAATGATTGCTTCTGTTTTTGAAGTTACCAGTGAAGAATCTATTGATAATTTTAAGTCCTCCTCTAAAGAATTTCTTACCTATGAGAATCTATTTAATACAACCGTTCATCTAATTACAGGTACTCGTGACGGCATTAATAATAGTCTTGCGTCGTATCTAGAATTCATTAATACTGCTGGTGATGTTATTGTTGCCACGTCTTATAAAGTACTTGATTTTGAAAGAGGATTTTCTTTCAACGATTTGAGATTTAAAGATACTGTAGATGTTATCGCACTCTCAAAAGAGAGTGTATCGAAAGCAGTAGATGCTGTGAAAAATAAAAGTATTGGTGTGTATGGAAACGCAATCTCGAATGTTTCGAATATACAGTCTGCGGTTAAAGATGTGCCCAATAATCTATCCGCGGTAAGTTTCTCTACAATACCTAATTTCTTTGAAGGAATTGCCGAAGGTGCACGGACAAGGATAGCCTCATGGCTTAAATTTGGAGAGAGTGAAGAATCGCCCCAAGAAGAAAAAGAAATAGTACAGACTGTTATAAACCAGCCGGTGATTGAGCGGGTTGTCGAAACAGAGCGGGTGGTGGTTACATCTGGGATAACAGAAGAAGATGTGACGTTGGGTCTCGAACAGCTCAACAACAAGCTTTCTGCTGAGATATACCGTCTCTCTGACATTAATGCGGGCAACATCATTAACAACTACAATGTCATTTCCCATACTAACAAAATAGATACTTTAAAAAGTGTCGCGATTACCAGCTCTACGTTTGTAGACGGTACTATTAGTGGCAGTACGTCATTTTCTGGTACGACCGGCTCTTTTAGTGGGGCTGTTTCAGTAGCGTCACTGGCTGTGTCTGGAGACACAGCCTTAGCAGGTAGTTTGTCGCTCGGCGGGCTTACCGTAGACACTGCTGGGCTGGTGTATGCATCTTCGTCAAAAAACGTTGGTATTGGTACATCAACACCGTACGCGAAGCTTTCTGTTGTCGGACAAGTCGTCGGTGAGTACTTTACCGCGACGAGTACTACAGCAACGTCAACATTTTCTGGAGGTCTTCTTGCAACGAGAGCCCCAACAACCCCCCACACGTTTTCTTCTTGGACCACAGGAGCAACAAACAGCGCTTTATTTGATGCAGCGTTCGTTGTGAATCCAGCGAGTGCTGTCTCGGACTCTAACTTAATCTCAGCAGGGGTTGGTGGCTCCGTTAGGTTCTTGGTGGACGCAGAAGGGGACGTGTTTGTGAATAACTTAACCTCCGTTGGTTCCGTAACGCTCTCGACCACTTCAGCCTCCACTTTTACAGTTGAGGGTAATACAACACTCGGTGACTCAATCTCTGATACGACAGTAATCAACGGAACCCTGACAGTAACAGGAGCAACCAGTGTCTCTACTACTGACGGTAACTTCGGTGTTGGTACCACGAGTCCGTGGGCACGACTTTCTGTCTCTGGAACATCAAATGATTCGACAACACCGCTCTTGAGTATTTCTACCTCAACTGCGAGTGCTACCTCAACCGCGATTCAGGTTGACGCAAACGGTAAATTTGGTATTGGTACCTCAACTCCATCTGAGCAGTTGTCGGTTGAAGGAAACGCACTTATTAACGGAACACTTACTTCGGGTGCGCTCACCACAACAGGCGCACTGACCGGGACGCATGTCACTGCAAATTCTACCTCCGCAACCTCAACATTTGCCGGGGGGCTTGCTGTCGAAACCTCAGGACTTGTCTATGACTATTCAACAAACAGAGTGGGTATTGGGACGGCGAGTCCTGCAGTGTCGTTACATATAAACGGAACAGACGGAATCATTATTCCCGTTGGTACTACGGCGCAACGCCCAACTGGGCAAACAGGGACACTTCGATATAACACAACCTCTTCAACGTTTGAAGGATATAATGGTAGTACATGGTCCGGGCTTGGTGGTGTCATTGATGTTGATCAGGACACATATATATTAGCGGAGTCTTCTTCTGGGGCCGATGAAGATGTTCTGTTTTTCTTTACTGGGGGAAGTGAGAAGGCACGCCTTACCACAGCAGGAAATTTTGGCATCGGGACAACCTCACCATACGCAAAACTCTCGGTAGTTGGGGAAGTTGTTGCAAGTCACTTTACTGGGACGTCGACTTCGGCTTCTACTTTTATGGGTAATGTTGGAATTAATACACTGAATCCACAAGGACGACTTTCTATCTCATCTGCGAACCAGTCTCTTACATGGAGTCAGGTTGGAAGTGACTTGAATATTTCAGGTGCGGGTGTTCCCGCAGTTACCGCACTTTCGCCAAATCGGATTGCATTTGTTGATTCTAGTAATGACGACCTCCGCGTCTACGAATTCAATGGTTCTACATGGTCGCAAGTCGGCGCTGGGCTAAATATAAACCTAGATAACCAAAGCATAACCGCACTTTCGCCAAATCGGATTGCATTTATTGACAGTGGCAATGCCGACCTCCGCGTCTACGAATTCAATGGTTCCACATGGAGTCAGGTTGGAAGTGACTTGAATATTTCAGGTGCGGGTGTTCCCGCAG
>JBBDOU010000005.1:93303-97963 GCA_040876885.1 Minisyncoccota bacterium
TTGCATTTGTTGATTCTAGTAATGACGACCTCCGCGTCTACGAATTCAATGGTTCCACGTGGAGTCAGGTGGGAAGTGATTTGAATATTTCTGGTGTAATTAATGCCACACTCACCACGTTATCACCAAACCGTGTGGCGTTTATTGACAGTGGCAACAACGACCTCCGCGTCTACCAATTTAGTACACCCCTCCTCTATGTAGCAGATGATGAAGATTATCCGTATCTTTCAGTTTCTGATAACGGATATACTCTGACTGAAGCCCTCGCAGTACGAACAGAATTACGAGTTGGACAAAGTGCCACATCAAC
The DNA here is from genome assembly GCA_040876885.1 of Minisyncoccota bacterium. GTDB lineage: Bacteria > Patescibacteriota > Minisyncoccia > Phycocordibacterales > JABMNX01 > JABMNX01. The sequence goes on from JBBDOU010000005.1 coordinate 93,617, forward strand.
AACAGCATTGAACAGCCCTGCGCTTATTGTTTCAGGGGACTCAACATTTTCAAGTAAAGTTGGCATTGGAACCACTACTCCTTGGGCCCAACTTTCAATTGTTGGGCAAAGCGGTAATCATTCTTTTGTTATAAATGATACTTCAAACAATACCGATTTTGTTGTTACAAATAGCGGGAACGTCGGCATCGGGACAACCTCACCATACGCAAAACTTTCAGTAGTAGGTGAGACCGTCTCCGCATTCTTCACCGCAACAACAACTGCGACTTCAACATTTGGTGGAGGACTCGCCTCTTCAATTGGAGATTTAATTGTGTCTGGGTTGGGTACTACAAATAATGTGCTTCTTAACCCATACGGTGGCAACGTCGGAATTGGGACAACCTCACCTTCGACTCGTTTTGCAGTCGCAAACGCAGTCGCATCAGCGCAGTATAGACTCGCGTACGACAATACGCAGTATGCAGACTTTCAAGTAGATTCAGCGGGAGACCTTATTATTAGCCCATCAGGAGGAGATGTGCGTGTTAATGACGAGAACCTCTATGTTTGTTCTGGAGGTGCGTGTCCTACGGGAACACCAGTGGGGAACGGTAACATCATTGCAGAAACAACACTCGGTGTTGGAACGTCAACACCAACACAACAACTCTCTGTTGCAAACAACATTTTTATTGGTGGTGGTGGGTCCCCAGCAATCGGAACAGCTACGTCAACGTTTGAGGGTGACATTACTATCCTTGGAAAACTTGACGTGGGTACTATTGACCCCGTGTACACTATTGATGGTATAAAGTATGCGACCTACGGACATTCTACAGTCGGGATTAAGGAAGAGACGGTGTTTAGTGTCACCCCGTCAGTATTAAATGAGAAGACGGGGGAATATGAATATGAAATCAATTTTGATGAACTTGAAGAAGGTTCTGATATGTGGCTCTTTTACCAAGTTACAAGTCTGGGAGAGGAATGGGAGGACTTAGTGGTAACCCTTACTCCAGGGTTCAAGGGAGCCGTGCATTATGAGAAAGTGGTGGAGGAGGGGAAGCTTGTTATCGCCTCATCAGAAGCTGGGGAGATCTCAGTTCGTCTTATTGCAAACCGATTTGACGGAGACCAGTGGCCAAACCTTCGTCCAGATCAAGGCACTGGATGGAAAGGGTTTGTGTTAAAAACAAAAGAGAAAATATTTAAAAAGTAGTTGTAGACAGCACTACGCATCTTCGATATGCTGTGTGGGTATGTATGGATTTCTTCCACCAAAGAAGTGTGCAGTAGGGATATTTTTATGTCTGCTTTTTATAGGGATGGTTGTCTATATTGCTTTTTTTAACAAAGGTGAAACAAACCCTGTTGATCTATCTCAACAGGGTTTAAGTTTTAAAGAGGTATCAGATTATTTTGAAGACGTGGCAAAGACTAAAGGAGCGGAATATGCGTTTGACGTATTGCGATACGCTGTACTTCCCGTAAATACAGACATACATCTCCTCGCACATACTGTTGGTGATGAGTTATACAAACAAAAAGGACTTTCGGGTATGGAGATATGTACTCAGGAATTTAGAAACGCGTGTTCACACTCCGTTGTTGTTGGGGCCTTTATTGATAAAGGAGAGGGAGTTCTCGATGAGATTAGAGATGTCTGTACACGTGCTCCAGGCGGCTCTGGGGCCTATACAATGTGTTTCCACGGCTTTGGGCATGGAGTGCTTGCGTATTTTGATTATGAGTTCGATGTGGTGCCGTCTTTGTGTGAGCGGGTTGGTACAAAAGAGTATAGGAACCGAGAGTATGCTGAATGTGTTGGCGGTGCACTTATGGAGCTTACTGGAGGGGTGCATGATGTTGCAACGCGAATAGAGAAGTCAGAAAAATATTTTAAGAAATCTGACCCACTCTACCCATGTACTGCATCTTTTATTCCTTCGGAGGTTCAACCTGTCTGTTATACATATCTTACGCCACACTTATTTGAAACAGCAGGGGGTGATTTAGGCTCATTAGATTCACATGATTACAAAAAAGCGTTTACCTATTGTGATGCATTACCACAAGACCAGATAGAGAACCGTACCGCGTGTTTTGGTGGTTTTGGAAAAGAGTTTGTAGTTCTCGCACAAGATCGGGATATTCGGGTTATTGATGGCGCTGGAGAAGATGAATTCAAGAAGATAGCGGGTTGGTGTTCATTATCTGGAGATAAAAAAGGAGTACTTGATTGCGTTGACTCAGCATTACAGTCGTTCTACTGGGGAGGGGAAAATGAAAGAGGAACTGCCATACAGTTCTGTGCATCATTAACAGAGAGTGCTCACCAGACTTTTTGTTTCACACGACTTATTGGCTCAGTTTCGTATTTTATTGACGACCCGATATATAGACGTGATTTTTGTAATGAATTACCACCAGAGCATCAAGATGTATGCAGAGAGTCGCTGGTGAAGCAGTGATTCTTTAGATAGGTGTTTTTTATAATTCTAAAGAATTGGTGAGTACGATAGCTATTGCGGTGAATTTTAACCCGTCCTCAATAAAATACACACGCGCTTTCTTTCCTATAGTAATATCAGACTCGGTGCCGTACCCAGTATTTTCATGTGTAGATATGTCATCTTTTGTGACACGGTCAGCTCTTTCTATATGTGTTTTTTTGTTAAAATGTATCCGTATCTTTATTTTTAATGATGCATCGAGTATGTCGTTTGTTGTAAGCACGAAGAATTTCTCATTGGTATTGACGTTAGTGATGATACCACTTTTTTCATACGCACTATCAAGCAGGATAGTATTTTTATTTTTGTAATACGATATGCTACTAACGCACAGTATCAATATAAACAAAAGAGATACGATGATGAGTAGGTTCTTTTTTATCTTGCTGGTCATATATTTTAATCTTAGTCCGTTGTGCGCAGGCTCAGTGCTGTCACATAGAGGTCACTATTGTCGGGTTTATAGTACCGAACAGCAACAGCGTCACCCCTTGTTATTTTTTCTAATAAGCGCTCTGTTACTTGAGTTGTCTTATAATTATCCTTAATGCTAAATTCATAAAACCTTGTATGTTCATCGTAGAAAACCTTTGTCTTGTAAAGCGAACCAAGTGTATATAAATCCATTCGTGAAAAAATAATACTTCGTTCCTCAGTATTTACTTCTTCGATATACCCTCTCGCTCTTTCATTTTCAAGAAATTTTAGTCCGTACTCGGGTCGGTTCAAAGTGCTCTCTGTTGGTGGGTAGGTATTTTTTTTGACAGTAGTCACGATAATATTTTGTGTTACCGTAACACCTAATGCAAAACCAATGAATATGATTATTATTTTTTTCATAGATAAATATGAGGTATATGCTCAATAGGTATGTTAAAAGTTATATTAAAATATTACGTCTCCGTAGTTTATATATACGGCCTCTAATCTATCCTTTGGAGTGCGGGCTCTAAAGTAGAGCTGTTGTCCGGTCTTAATATTTCGTATAGATTCTTCCCGTGTTTTTTGTACGGCGTATATAGCACTATCTCTGAAGGAAAATGTACTTGAGTCTATGATAGTCTCTTTGGTAATGAATACTCGCACATGTATTGTTTCTTTATAAAAGTGAAGGTCTTGGAATTCGATATCAACGAAGTTGTTGGCGTAATCAATAAAATTAACAACACCCGAACGCCTGAGTGATACATTTGTGAATAGGTCTGTGCTCGTATCTACTTCGTACTTTTTACCTTCAAACGAATCAAAAAATGAGCTAAGCGCAAAAGGGTAGAGCATCAGTAGTAGGGAGATACTACCGAGTACGGTACTCCCTATAAAGAGGTAGAAATTCTTACGTATTTTTCTCCACAAGACGTTCATTGGATTTTATTTATTGCAAAAAACCTATCATTTAGTCATTCTATACTTTCTCGATATAATTTACTATAATTACTCTATCATGAATATCTCTGTGCAATCTAAAATAGTAGTAGTAATAGGCCTACTTTTCACACCACTCTTTCTGGTGTATGGGCAGTCTGGTAACACAACGCTCTCCGGCAATGTCACTGTGAGGGACTCGCTTACTATTACCGGATCGGTCTCAAAAGGATCGGGAACATTCGTCATCGACCACCCGCTTGACCCAGAAGACAAACTTCTCTACCATTCATTTGTAGAGTCACCTGATGCAAAAAACATTTATGACGGTGTTGCGGTTTTAGATAAGAAAGGGCGTGTTAAGATAAAATTACCAAAGTACCTTAAGGCGCTCAATACCGATTTTAGATACCTCATTACCCCAATTGGTACCCCATCCCCAAACCTCCACATCCAAAGTGAAATTAAAAACAACCAATTCACTATC
>JBBDOU010000005.1:98063-128398 GCA_040876885.1 Minisyncoccota bacterium
TAGAAGTTGAAAAAGGACCAGATGCATTAGTGGATAAAGGAGAGTTTTTGTTTCCCGATCTTAAGGATTCTTATAAAAGACCGTTCTTAAAGCAAATAGGGCTTTCTTTTGTTGGATTTATTACATCGATATGGAACATAATAACTCCCTAATAACCAACCGTTGTGTACAAGACTTTAGTGGTGAATGAAGAGGTTGTTTACGAGAAGGTTTACTCTCTGTGATATAGTACCTTTTATATAGGTAGTATTTTTTCTAAGGTGTTTGTCGTATGAACTTACCGTATATACACAGAACAATTTTTTTAGTGATAATTTTTTCCGTCCTAGGAGGAGTCTTATATTTTGAGGGTTCTTCTAACGATTTTGTTTCTAAAGGCATATCGAAGGATGATATGAGCAAACTTGAGAGGGCTGATTTTCAGTTTGTGCGTGACTACTGGAGAGAGAGAATGGATGGAGGAGAAGCGGGGGAGGTCTATAGGGTTTTCAAAGATGCATATGAGTCGGTTGATTTTGGAAAGCAACACGCTGCCGCGCATATTATTGGCGAGCTTTTGTACGAGAAAGAAGGAGTTGATGGTCTTGTTGTTTGTGACAACACTTTTGCATTTGGTTGTTTCCATGGCTTTTTTGGTAACGCTATCCAAGAAGGTGGAATTGGTACCATAGCGCAACTCGATTCCACATGTCTTGATAAGTATGGTCCGTATGGGACTGGCTGTCAGCATGGTATAGGTCATGGTATTTTGGAATACTTAGGGCACGATGCGTTGATAGAAGGGCTTGAGGCGTGCGAATATACAACACAATTACAAGCGCATTTTGGTTGTACCTCAGGTCTTTTTATGGAATATAACATACCGATTGTGTTTTCTGCGGAAGACGTATATTCAGATATTAGAGATGCAGATCAAGAGAATCTTTATGCGCCGTGTAACACTATTGTGCCCGATAAATTCAAGAAATCGTGTTACTTTGAACTAGCACAATGGTGGATGCAGATATTTAATAATGACCATGTAAAAATAGGGGGCTTGTGCGATGCTTTAGAGGATAAAGGAAACAAGAAGTCTTGCTACTTAGGTTTTGGTACCGTGAGTGCCTACGTGTCTCATTATGATGTCGACAGAACTATTGCGCTCTGCAAAGAATCCTCTCATGGTAATACTGAGAACGAACTATTTTGTAGGGCAAGCGCATCCTGGTCTTTTTGGGCAATGCCCGAACATAGACAGAAGTCGGTTGCTTTGTGTGAAAATTTTATAGATACAGACACTGAGTACACATGTGTTCAAGAATCTGACTTAATTGAGACGGGTGAGAAGCTTAAGAAAGAATAATGTTTGTACTTAAGAAGACAAAAAGAATGTTTCCATTCGTACGTACTGCGGTTATTTTGATTATTGTACTGTCTGCAATATTTTACTTTTTACCACACATTCAGCCTAGTAAAGATTACGTGGTTGAGTTCCGTGCGAGTGGCTTTTATCCTTCAGAATTAACAGTCCGGACTGGAGACCGTGTCACATTTAAAGCTGTTGATGATGTCTTCTGGCCTGCAAGTGACCCACATCCAACACACGAGAATCTCGGAGGTTTTGACGCGGGTAAGGTTCTAGAAATTGGTGACCAGTGGACGTACGTATTTGATACACCTGGGGTTTGGCGGTACCACGATCACCTTTCTGCGTACTTTGAAGGCAAGGTGACCGTCCTTAATCGAAGTAGCGTAATAAGCGGTACCACCGACAGTATAGATAGCACGTGTGACGGGATTTGTTTTGACGAACGTATACGAGAGACAGTAAAAGAAAAAGGAGTAGATGCTGCGTACGCATTATTTCAGGAAGCATTTGCTGCCGGTACCTTACCACGAAGTTGTCACTGGACAGCGCATCAGATTGGTGAAGAAGCGTATGATTTGTTTAAGGACGGAAAAAAATTTCCAATAACTGAGGCAACCACGTACTGCGGGTATGGTTTTTATCACGGTTTTTTGGAGGGATTGTTAAGAGAGAACCCGGACGTTGATTACGTACTATCTTTCTGTAAGGAGGTTGAGGCGCAGCTTGGGGATATGGGTCTTCAGAATTGTTATCACGGTATTGGACACGGGTATACGGAGGACCCTCCAGATTCACGGGTGTGGGGTGATTTTGAAGCAATGTTAAAGCCCGGGGTTAAGGTGTGCGAGTTTCTCTTTAAAGATTCGTTTCGTAACTTGAACTTGTGTCTGACAGGAGTATTTACCGTGCCTGCTGGATTTGCTGCTGACGGAGAGTTTGGACTATCAATTGACCCGGATGACCCATTTACGTTTTGTAGAACCCAGCCGTATAGATATCAGAAGGCGTGTTATGGGGAGTTTGCACCAAAACTTGACGTAATTTTAGACTGGGATTTATCTAGGTTGCCACAGTATGTTGATAGTATCCCTGATGAGAAGGTTCGGCATTTGATTGTATGGGTAGTCCCATCTGTTATGATGGCGCGTGATATTCTAGCTGATAGTCATACTAACTATATACTCGGCTGTCGTGAAAATTTTACAGGGAAGTTACAGGAGATTTGCTTCGGAGGTACAATTTTTGGTTTTTTCTCTCACGGGATTCCAAGATTGGAATATAAAAAAGCTCTTGAATTTTGTGGCTCAGACGCTCTTCTTAGTCGTGAACGTGAGCTGTGTTACAGTGAATCATTGCGACATATTAGAATAAGACATTCCGAAGACGAGGTTGCTCATATATGTAAAATTGTACCAAATCAGTATGCGAACTACTGCACTGGTGAAATAAAGGAGTCTCCGTATAATGACCCTGACTTTGAGCGTTAGTTTTATTAAGTATCTGATATGAAATATATATATAAAATCTCTTTGGTAATTATGTTTGTGGCGGTAATCAGTACTGCAGTGTACATCACACACGGGAAAAATCCGGACGGAGTAGGAGATCTTTCTCTGTCTCGAGTGATAACACTTGGGGACGATGGGTTTATTCCATCAGAACTTACAATCCTAGAAGGAGAGTCCGTAACTTTTGTCACTACTAGGAGTAACTTTTTTTGGCCTGCCTCAAACCTGCATCCTTCACATAGCATATACTCAGAATTTGATCCCAAGAGACCACTTACACCAGAAGAATCATGGACATTTACCTTTAATAAATCAGGACAGTGGGAGTACCATGATCACCTTACTCCATATTTTATAGGCACCATTTTTGTTCATGGAGAAAATAAAGTTGAAGGCGTGTGTGAGAGAGAAGGAGGGTCTATTGAATGTTTAGGTAGTAAGATATTAAATATTTTAGACAAAGACGGTGTCGATGCTGCATACAATGAGATAGCTAATCTGTATGAAGTAAACAAGGATTTTAAGGAGAGCTGCCATTCCATCGCACACAATGTTGGGCTTGCATCGTTTAAGTATTATTTGAAGGATGAGAACTCCGTTCTTTCAAAGAAGACGTCCGTGTGCGCGTATGGGTTTTACCATGGATTTATGGAGGCATTACTGACCAGAACGGGAGACGTATCCGCAGCACGAGATTTTTGTTTGTTTGTTGGTAGGCGCATGAATCAAGATACTCCAGATGCGGAATTGCAGTGTTTTCACGGGATTGGGCATGGTGCGGTTGATCTCGCGGTTGCAACAGATGGTCCACAAAAAGACGAGAGAAATTTAGTGGATAACTCGCTTAGAATATGCGAGCAGGTCTCCCAAACAAATGAGGAGATTTACCGCTGTACGTCTGGCGTCTATAATAGTCTTGCGAACATTTACATTACCAACGAGGGGTATATTTTACGTAAAGATGATCCTCTTTGGATTTGTAAGGAACAACCAGAAGAATATAAAGAAAGTTGTTATGGAAATATGAACACATTGCTGATGGGTGTTACCGATAGGGATCTTTCGAAGGCGGTTCCTCTTATAAGAGAGATAGAATATTCTCACCAGGTATCAAGTATGCGATATCTCGCCAATCTTAGTTCCATATACACGATTTTAGGAAACAATAATTACGATGGACAGCTTGCGGTGTGTCGTAGTTTAGAGAGTCGTTTACACAACCCGTGCATTGAAGGTCTTGTCTTAGGGCTCCTTGAGCATGGTGCCCCAGAAAAAGAATATGTCGAGGCTATAGAATTCTGTGGGTCAAAGAGTCTTACTGAAGTGGAAAGAGATATTTGTTTTAGTGCGTCCATTGGGAATATTACAGAGTGGTATTCATTGCCCAAAGCAAAGGAAATCTGCCTAAATCTTGAGGAGCGGTATCAGCACTACTGTACTCAGATATAGTGGCGCTAAACAATAGAATGATACATATTTCAGCATTAAAAAAAGTAGTGAAAAGATTTCTTCCTGCGCTCTTCGTTGTGCTTGTTATAAGTGGAGGGGTCGCTGTCTCAACAATTGCAACGGATAATTCTAGAGAGGGTTTGTTGAGGCAGTACAGTCTTGATATTCTCAAACAGTGTTCTGGTTCTGAATATCGTCCGTCTTGTTATGATACGGAGATACCAAAGCTTATGGACAGTGGTGTATCTATGGAAGATGCATATTATGTTACTCGGTATATACAAAAAGAAGATACGGAGTATTTTTATTGCCATGTTTTAGGACATAATTTAAGCGCAAAAGAAACAGCAAAAGATCCTTCTAAATGGAAAGATGTTGTGGCGCGAGCTCCAAGCGGTATGTGCTCAAACGGAGGTATACATGGCGCATTTCAGGAGCGTTTTCGTGCAGAGTCTCTCCCTGACGCTAATCTTAGTGAGTTACGATCAATACTTTCTGGAGTGTGTGATAAAAGGGAAGGGTGGAATCCAACCTCTCTTGAACAAGCAACCTGCACGCACGCACTCGGGCACTTGGCAATGTACATAACTGACGCACATGTCGAAAATTCAGTAGACTTATGCAGAGAAGTTGCAATCCGGTATGGTGGAAATGATTTCACACAAATTTGTTTTGACGGTGTATTTATGCAGATTTTTCAACCGCTTGAACCTGAGGATTTTGGTTTGATTGAGGACATTGCACCCAAAACAAAAGAGGACGCGCTCGTTTTTTGCTCACAATTTGAAGGTAAAGTGTACGAATCTTGCCACAGTGAGAGTTGGCCACTTTCGTTAAAAGAAATTAAAACCCCAGAGGGTTTGGTCGGTTTTTGTGGCCTGATGACAAATGAGGGGCGTAACCGTTGTTTTAACGCACTGTTTTATGTTGTTACTACACAGTTTAGATTTAATGAGGAAAGGATGACACATTTTTGTTCTGAAATACCGGAAACGCAAAAGGGGCAGTGTTTTGCAAATACAGCATCAAGAATGATAGAAACGGATTGGAGTATGATAGACGCATCTGTACGGATTTGTAAAACAGCAGAAGAGTTTGCCGTGGGAGATATTTGTTACAACGAACTCCTTTTATATTCAACATATAATTTTCACAAAGATTCAAAAGAGTTTGTTTCACTGTGTCGAGCTTTACCTGGTGAGTGGGAAAAGAGATGTTTTAATGGACAATAAGGATTATTCTTTCATAGAATCGACTCCTTGTTTGCACATCGCTGCCATGTCATCAAAGTATACATCACATTGCTGGGCGCTTTCAGGTGCGTTCCAATCATGCAATATAATGCCGGACATGTACGCGCAGTCATCTCTGTAATCGTATTCATTAGGAAGAGACGCACAGAATGAGCCATACGCTTCAGCAAGATTGCCGGCTCCAAAACTGGACCTACCTTCTATTAAGCCCTGCATACAGGTTGACCTGAGGTCGCCTTCTTCAACAAATAACGTGCATAAATCATTCCACCCATCTTCCATGGTTTTAAACACTGCAGGTGAATTGTAACCAACTGTATAAACACAAGCATCTCTGCTTCCTTTCGGCACATTTTCACAAAATTCAAATACTGCTTTCCAGTTGTAATTTGATTCTTGGATAAGGATAGGAATACGAGATATAAAACATGCTTGTTGGTATCTCTCTGGTATATCAGCGCAGGTACTTAGTAGATTTTCGGTGGGGTTCACCACATCGGCTTGTGAGAAGCTAAACGCATCCTCCATGGATGCACCAATATAACACAATCCACGGTCAGTTTCCTCTGTGAGATTGTCGCACCATGTAAGTGATTCCAAGAGATTGTTTTGAAAGGAAATCATTGCAGCATGACCAAGTCCATGCGAGCACCCGTATCGTATTGCCACTTCATCTGAAAAGAGCTCATTATCGAGGTCTGTACACAGGTCTCTCATTTTTGTTATATCAAACCGACCCTCTTGCGCTACATATTCTTCAACGACGCCGTGGTGGCATCCTAAACCACATGCTGAGGTGACACCGCACTGTGAAAAAGCAAGTCCGATATCGTTTGTTTGAATAAGTGTCTCTTGCCCAATTTGGTGCGTAAATCCATGGCACTCTAGTCCACCAATCTGCCCCTGTTGTTCTAACATCCGTATTGCTTCTTGCACATTTACCGTACCGAATTTGTTTTGGACCGCACGCGCAAGTTCTTGCATGCATGATGTCCTCCAACTTTGTCCATCTGTACGAATACAAGAAATAAACCCAGGCATAATCTTTGAAGCAGCTGCAGTAATTTGCCCATCAGGCGTGTCTTTAGCAGTTTGTATGTTGAGATAAAAGAGTGCAATAATTATTAAAAAAAGTATAAGTAATGCGAATGTGATGATATTTTTGTGTGTGGAAAGATTTTTCATAAAGCCGGGTGTCTAAGTATAGTAGTACATTTATCTCGATAATGCGATTGGAACTGATCATGGTCTAGTTCGACTCAACCTTTTAGCGTATAAAAGTACTGCGTTTGGTGTGCTAATTTACATATATATTTTTAGTTAGTAGTATAAACGGGTAACTGACCACTCCTTCTTATGGGAATCCTATCAAAAAATATTCCACGCAGACTCGTGCTCTTTTGTGTACTTTTCTTACCAGTTTTTTTTGTGCCATACATAAGTAGAAGTATCTCTTCACCTGACGGTTTTAAGGTGTTAATTCTTTTTATCGCTACCAGCGTCGTTGTGCTTTTTTATAGTATCCAAGTAAGAAGAGACAGAAGCTTTGATTGGAATCGCCACAATATAGTAACCGCTACGTTCTTTATTGTTTTCTTTGGGCTTATTACAACTTTCCTTTCAATTTCACAAAAAAATTCTCTGTACGGATATTTCTATGAGACCGAATCATTTTTTTCTTTAATAGTGTTGTTTCTCTTCTTTCTGGTAACTGTATTAACCTTTAAAAGCCACAAACAGGTATTACAGTCAATAATAGTTGTCTTATATGCGTATCTTTTTCTTGTTGTCGTCGAGGGTATTAATTTCTTATTCCTTCGCACCTCGCATCTTTTTCCTGAGCCGACGGTTGTAGGAACATGGGATGACCTCGCTATCTTCTCTGCGATTGTGTTGTTTCTGAGTTCTTTCATTCTTTACTCTAAAGAAGTGAATACAAAACCTTTAATTTTTCTGTATCTGACTCTTGGTACTTCCTTCTCTATATTCTTACTTGCCGGAACAGTACTGCTGTCAACAATATTGACCGTAATCCTCTTAGCTTCAAGTCTCGTCGTTCTGTATAGAAGATTACGGGACCACGGGGCTCAGTCTCTGAATAACCACTTCCTCGTATTTGGGGTTAGTCTAATTGTTTTTATGGGGCTATTTACACTCAGTGGTATACAGCCATATCTTCAGGGTAAGTTCAAGGAGGTAGAAAGTCAGCAGGCGTCGTTTGTCGAGACACTGCATGTTGCACAACAAACGATAGCATTTAGCCCTACGAGGGCGTTGTTTGGAAGTGGACAGAACACTTTTACGTATCAGTGGAATAAGTACGCTGACGATGCTACGAATAAAGACTCTGGGAGTAGTTTTTTCTCTCAAGGACTCATAACCACAGGATTGTTGGGTGTTTTTTCGTGGTTCGTACTTTTTTCACTAGTTTTGTATTACGGCGTACAGTCTATTCGGTTTCAAGAAGACGAGACAGGTACGCTCGCGCTACCAGTATTTATGGTGCTTGGTCTTTTATTTTTTTATTTTCTATTCTATAACCCATCTTTCACGGTGTTGTTTTTCTTTTTCTTTTTCCTCGGGGTCTTTACCGTGATAGTGACAGGAAAAAGCAGTGAGTTTAAAAAAGAAATAGCAGTAACTGGTATCAAAAGGACATGTATTTTGTTTCTAGTCCCCGTCATATTTTTTGGGATTATCGTACAGTCGTATGCAGCATACGGTATCACTCGAGCAGACTCCCTCTTTCAAAAAGGAGCGCTGTTACTGGTGAGCAACGAATTTGAGAGTGCTCGTGAGGCTCTGAAGATGTCTTCAGATACGTCTCATAAGGATATATATTACAGGACACTTGCTCGGGTTGAGTACGAATATTTAAAAGATATATTCCCGACACCACTGAACTCTGTCAGAAGACTTGCAGAAGCATCAGTTAAAAATGCCGAGACAGCAATTACGCTTAACAGCGCTGATTATCAGAATTGGCATATGTTAGGGCAGATACACTTGCTACTTCTACAGACTGGGCTTGTACCCGGTTCTCTTTCTAGGGCAGAGAGTGCGTATGAGGGCGCCCTCGTACTTAATCCCAATAACTCGATGATTAATCTTGAGTACGCGTACCTACTTTTTCTCTTTAAGAGGGATTCTGAGCAAGCAAGAATCTTTGCAGAAAAAGCCTCACAGTCAACAGAATTTTCTAGCGAAGCTCGTATTCTCTTGGAGAGGATTAAGAACGATAAGTAGTCTTGTTGCCGAGTATCTGCAGTAACACAGCAGTAGTGATTTTAATTAATTATTGTGTATAATAATATCCATGAAAGAAGTGAAGGACTTTTTTAAGAAAGCATCAACAATAAAAGCCTTATCTGGGCTTGCGGTATTTTCATTAGTTTGGATACATGCCTTTGGTGATTTTTTAGGATTCTCGAAAGAAACAAAGAATCAAGAAACAAACGCATGTTTAGTTGGTGGTGGTTCAAACATGGTAGAAAATGCTGCAGAAGAGAAAGAAGGAAGATCTTTTTTTGTTAGCTGTTCAGGATTTCTTAAGTAGTTTTAGAACGGTCTTTGTAGTCGATTTGATCGCCACATAAGCTCGGACAAGTCACTCAGTGTGTAGTATTTTTGCATCTCTTTGTTTTTTGCGTAGGGAATATACTTTCTAGATTCTCCTAAGACGGTTGCTTCTTTGTGCACCATTGTTGGTACTGTCGTGTGTATCGTCCTGTTAAACCCTTGGAATGTAAGCATTGGTGCTGCGCGCGCTATGAGTAGCGGAAACAGGTCTATTCTTTTGTTGTTTTGGATTTCACGGACAATGAAATCATTTTCATCCATAAGAGCATATATGAGCCCCTCTAGGTTTGCAGTTTTACTTTGATACAGAGAGATAATCTTTTCAAGAATGAATATATTTTTCTTACTGATTATATTGATACGCGGACCATCAGCGAGTGCTCCGTCACCGCCGAGTTCTCGTAAATATTTTAAGGTAGTCTCTACGTACTGGTCTATATCTCCTGCATAGAGCACCTCTGTATTTGAAGTGATTCTTTTTTCAATTTCTTGAAGCACGCGAATATGCTCGCTTTGTGGAGTATTCCCATCTCTGAATATTGGGTGTCTACTCAAGACGGATTTGATATAGAGGTATGTAATAATCTCAGAAGCATCCTTTGATGAGTCTGGGCACATATACATATTTGCTATTGCTTGATATAAGTAGAGGTGCTCTGGACTTTCACTATTTGTTAGAGAGATGTGGTCTCGTACCACTGATGGCGCACTTAAGTCATAGAAGTATATCTCGTTCAGGGATACTCTTCTGGTTGCTATTTTCCCTGGGGAGATTTCTCGCAGTGGTGTAAAAAAATATGAAGTTTCAGTTTCCCAAAAACACCCATCTGATTTAAATGCAACTATTGGTGTATCAAGAGATGAAAGTACAGTTCTCTCATCATATCGGTAGTATTCTTTAATTATTTCTTTATACATCAATACTTCTTCTGGAAGCGCCCCCATTTGAGTTTGTACTGTCTCAGTCGTGACTTTTGGGAATATCTGTTCCGACAAGGCCGGACATTTATTATAGTCTCCCTGTATACACAGAGTTCTATTGTGCATCTCTTGGAGGGTGGATTCTATGTTAGTTTCCATCTGGGTAAGCATCGTATTTATTTGTGCGATAGTTGTATAGCCACCCACAAAGTAAAAAGTGTCTGTTTCCTGCCATCTTTTTGAAGCATACGCATACGCGTCTGATAGCATTGAAAGATTTTCTTTGTATGTGGTTACTGTTTTCTCAAACTGCTGTGTATATTCATGTATACGCGCCTCACGTGGGGAGAGAATAACGAGTTGACGCATCTCCTCTAAGGTACTTAATTCTTCTAGAAACTTAATTGGATAAAAAGAAGAAAGGAGCACTGCCTCATCTCTAGAGCTGTAGAAAGGGGCAAATGTATTAAGGGAGAGTTTTAAATCGGCAACACTGTGTCTGAATGCAGACGCGTTAGTACCCTCTAAAGATAAGAGTGGGTTGATGCGGTTAAGTACTGAAAAATAAGCCGTCTTGAGTGCGCGGTTTTTATCACGGAGAGATATTTCGTGCGTATCTTCTCTTGATACAACACCCCGCTCTACCGTGTAGAGAATTCCATCTACCTCAATATCAGGGACTGCAAAATTTACTAACTCCTGCTCAAAAAAGTTTATCTCATTGAGTAGGGATGCATTTCGCAGTTGTATTCCAAAGACAATCAGTGCAGATGTTATGAGTAGTAAAACTGGTAGTAGTATGTATATTCGCATAGTTTAGTATAGGTTATGACACAATCTTCTTAAGATGAATCTCTTTTCTCCCGTGTACAATCTCATCCTCTAACAGTACTGTTGGTTGGAAAAATATTCCATCCTTGACGAGCTCCTCAAGTGTCCGTGTTGGTGTCACATAGAGTTCACGTGCAAGTTTTTCTACAATTTCTTTTTTAAATTGTTCGGGGGTATCTACATGAGTGGTTGGCACGATTCGAATCGTGATTTCACCATGCAGTGTTAGATTATCAAACACATCCTTGAGCTCTATGCGGTAGTCTCTTACCGTTTCCTCTAAGGATGAGAATATTTTATCAATTTCTGGAAGTGTAAAAATAGCTCCGGCACATGAGACGATATCGTAGTCGATTCTTCCATAGAGTCGTAGTGTTTGCTTCAATCCACACGGACACTCTTCAGTAGTTATCTTTCCCGCATCACCAGTTCGGTAGTTCTTTAGTTCGTGTGTGGTGAGTACCACTTCTCCTATACCACTGTGTTCATCAGGATTGATGATGTGAATATTCATCGTTGGTATCGGGTGGAATGTAGGAATGTCACTATCTTCATAGGCAGTATTTAAATATGGACAACTAAAAGCAATCGACCCGCCTTCTGCAGACCCATATTCGTTAATACACTCTAAAAGGTTTGGCAGTAGTGCGTGTATTTTATCCTTTAATGATGTTGTTACCATTCCTCCTGAAACAAAGACGTATTTGAGTTTGTTAAAAGGAAATGGTTTCTTTAGCTTTAACCTTTGCAATATGAGAATCATATAAGAGGGAGGCGCCGAGTAGAGTTCAGTCGGCTCAAACATCTGAATTATTTTTCCAATACCTGGATGCTCTAGGTCTTTTGCGTCAGGTACAAGAACCATTTTGACGTTCGAATGTCGGAGGGCCAAATTTACGGATGAGTATGCATTTGCATTTTGACTACCAATTCTTAGCAATCTGTTCTGGAGCAGTGCTAAATACCGAGGGGTCCTTTCTTCAACGGCGCTTTTTTCAACAATAACTGTGGGACCATATCCACTTGTCCCGCTCGTAACTTTGATACTTAAATCTTTTACACTCTCTGAACCAGGGATGTATTGTTCAAGCCCAAATATTCTTTTATTGATATCTTTTTTTGTGAGGTATTTCATGGAAATGAGTGGGAGACTAATCTAACATCACGGTATCAGCATTTTTACACGAACATGTTGCTTCAACACGATGCGTTGCGATGCCTGTCTCATACCGAAACAGTGGGGTTGGAAGTAAGAAGAGTCTTGTGCAGAGTGTATTCTTCATAGGTTCAAGTAGTGTGTTGTCATCAACATGGAACACAAGTTTTTTCTGTAAGAGAAGTTCCGGACATGCCTCTGCAAGTGCACCACAATCCGGCTGACCTAGTATCAGTGTATATTTGCTGGGGTCGGCATAAGAAAATAAAAAATTAAGGTCAAACGATGTATCGATAATACGAATTTCTTTTAACGCATTTACTGGTAACAACTTCGAGAGCGCGGGAAGGAATCTCTTTGCTGACTCCATTGAACTAATAAATGAGTCTATGTCGTATTTTGCTGCAATTGTTGTAGACAGACGAAGGTCCTCGAGTGTGATGAGTGGTAGTATATTATGTTCATAAAACCAGAAACCTTTTTCCATACTTTCATGCCGATATGGAAAAGTAATAAATGGACGCACGACATCCTTGTTTCCGTAGTTTTCACGTACAATATCTGTAAATGATCTTCCGACGAGAAAAGGAGTGTTGTCACGGTATGCAATTTTAAGGAATAATTTTTCTGTGGTGTATATGCGATCATCAAGCGGTGATGAAGCAATTTCTTTCCACGTGAGTGTCGGCAGCGAGTCGATAACAGGTTCTCTATGCTTATATTTCTCAGTATAAAAACTTGCCGGCTTATAAGAAAGGACTTCACGGAGCAGTTTTTCTGCTTGTTTATCTTTAGATGGTTGATTAGCGTTGTTCATAAAATTTTAGTTGCGGTACTAGTATGAAGGGTATCATGAAAATTATTGGGGTACCACAGGCTTGGCAGGGCACTTTCATTAAGGCCAGAAATACTGTGCACCTTAGTAGTAGCCTGTGCATATGTTGTATGCCGTACGCTGAAAATACTGATATACTGGCAGTATTATATGTTCCAGAAACTGATTGATTTTGTTAAGTACCATAATGCATTTCCAATAGCACTTTCGGTTATTTTGCTTTCTTCTGGTGCAGCGTTTGCGGCAAGTCCAGAAGCACGAAGTTTAATTGTTTCAGAAGAAACAACGGTTCGCTCCGTCGATAATAGCTATATTGTTAGTGTGGACTTAGATGCTCGCAATCCACAGCTTCAAATTACTGCTATTCAAGAAGACGACGTATCTTACTACGTATCTTATTCATACAATACAATTACAATCGACGATTATATGTGGAAAGGATTTAACACCACAAAAACACTCACTGTTTCAAAAGAAGCACTTGGTGACAGGGACTTAGGTCTGTATGTCGCAGAGGAAATTAGTGAAGTGGTTTCTCGAGAAGATGAATTTCTTAAAGAAGTGCAGGGGATAGAAAAACGCAAAGGAGCTACAAAGAAGATTGCGACAACTGAGTACTCAGGGCTTGTGGGCAAAATGTTACGTTCAAAAGAAGAAGAATTTGACGGATACGTACCACGTATCCCAGAAAAGAAAGCTGTTGTCGCAACAGTGAGTGGAGCGCAAACAAGTACACAACCTGTAAATAATAGTGGGGCATCTACACAAGCATCAGTACCCACAAAAGACGAGATTAGACTTCTTGTTCAAGAAACAGTAAAAGAATTACTCGCGGAGACTTCCTCAAGCACCACGCCGGCGACATCAGGAGATACTGATATCACCGCACCAGTTATTACTGTTGTAGGCAACAACCCCGCAGAAATTGCCAAGAATGCTTCATATGTTGACCTCGGTGCAACCGTTACTGACAACGTAAACAATAACCTCGGTATTGCATACGCAGTTGATGGAGTTGTTGTTTCAAGTATTAACCTTGATACATCAACAGATGTAACATACACAATAACCTACAGTGCAACAGACCAAGCGGGGAATACGGGGACTGCAACCCGTACAGTTGTGGTGGGAACGGGGGAGACATCAACAGAACCCGAAACAACAACCGCAACTACCACCCCTGAGGCTGTGACAGATACGACAGCACCAGTTATTTCTCTTGTGGGAGACGCTTCAAAGAGTATAGAAAAAGACGCATCCTATGTTGACGCAGGAGCAACAGCGCAAGACGATACTGATGGTGATATAACATCAGATATAGTGACGGTAAATGGAGTTGACATAACCACAGTCGGTACGTATGTCGTTACATATACTGTGCGTGATGATGCGGGTAATAGCGCAACTGAAGTGGTGAGAACGGTGACAGTAACAGCTCCCATAACTCCCGAGGACACAGCGACCTCAACACCGACGAGTCAGGAGTAAGAGCATCCTATAGCATCCCATCAGGCTTGTATAAAAGTGAGTATGATATACTGAGGACAAGTTTTTTAAGAGCCATAATTTTTATTTATGAGAACCTTAAGGTATTACGGCCCCGTTTCATACATAAGTCTCTTTGTGTTAGTTTTCTTAGTGCCAGTGACTTTACATGCGCATGGGTTTGGAGTGTCTTATGAGGAAAATAAGGACGGATACTTGGTTGATATAGGATATGATCCAGAAATATTTACTACAGATTCTCGAGCACTCTTTGACTTCACTTTGTATTATGAAGGAACAGAAGAAGATGTTGAATATTCTGATGTATGGCTTCGGATTAACCAAGGCACTCGAGTAATTTTTGCGGGA
Source organism: Minisyncoccota bacterium (assembly GCA_040876885.1). GTDB lineage: Bacteria > Patescibacteriota > Minisyncoccia > Phycocordibacterales > JABMNX01 > JABMNX01. The sequence goes on from JBBDOU010000005.1 coordinate 112,798, forward strand.
GGGATTCATAGTCCAGAATTTGGCACTGCGGGAATTTTATACACATTCCCTGAAGAAGGTGAGTATGCAATCTCCGTCAGGTTTCAAAATATGGGTGAAGCGTTAACTGAAGTGACTTTTCCTGTTACAGTTATATTAGGAGAGAAAACATCACCATTCAATGCAACTTCTGTAATCGTAGGTTTGGTGGGAGTTCTCTCTGGCGTGTTTGTGACATTTATTGCAACTCGTAGAAGAAGGACGTAATAATAATTTATTGGTAATTTTTTAACACATGAAAAAAGCAAAAGTAGCTATCAATGGGTTTGGACGTATTGGAAGAGCATTTCTTAAACTTGCTGAAGGAAACGACTCACTAGAGGTAGTGGCTATTAATGATTTGGGGAATCTAGAGAACCTCGCATATCTTTTAAAATATGATTCAGTATATGGAGAGAGCGCTCTTCAGATTGCAGTAAAAGAAGGAGTGCTTGTTGTTGAGGGGAGGGAGATAGTATTTTTAAGTGAACGTGAACCTGAGAAGCTTCCTTGGAAGGACATGGACATCGACATAGTACTTGAAGCAACGGGCATCTTTGCAAGTTATGAAAAATCCCGTGTACACCTTACCGCTGGTGCAAAACGGGTAGTTATTTCGGCTCCTGTCAAAGATGCGCCTCCATCAGATATTAACGGGGCAACTGTTCTTATCGGAGTTAATGAAGCGCAGTTGCAAACGTGCGACATAAGTTCTAATGCTTCCTGTACAACGAATGCCGGTTCACCTGTTGTCGCAATTCTTGAAGAGGCTGTAGGAATAGAGAAAGCACTGCTTAATACAGTCCATGGGTATACTTCGACGCAATCACTTGTTGACTCACCAAATGCGAAGGACTTTAGAAAAGGGCGTGCCGCTGCGCAGAACATTATCCCGACAAGTACGGGTGCAGCTATTGCCACAACAAAAGCAATACCGTCTCTCGAGGGGAATTTTGACGGAATCGCTATCAGAGTCCCCGTTGTCGCGGGTTCGATTGTGGACATTACGTTTATAGCAAAACGGGATGTCACTCCTGAAGAAATTAACGAGATACTTACGAAAGCGTCTCAAGAAGAACGGTGGAAGGGTGTTTTCTCAGTAACGACAGAGCCAATTGTTTCAAGTGATATCTTAGGGAATACCCATGCATCTATTGCAGATCTATCAATGACCCGCGTTGTTGGAGGAAACTTAGTGAAGGTACTTTCTTGGTATGACAATGAGATGGGGTATACGAGCGCCCTTGTGCAGCACGTCGCAAAATCAGCTCAGTATATTTCTTAACGTGTATGAATCTATATATTGCAACAGACCACGCAGGATTTAAACTTAAAGAAGCGCTTGTTCCTTTTATTAAGAGTCTTGGTTACGAGATGGAAGACCTCGGCGCTTTTACACATGATGCGGACGACGACTATCCAGATTTCATTTCTTTGGCTTCGAAAGAAGTGGCACGAAACCCTGAACACAAGCGCGCTATTATTCTCGGCGGTTCGGGACAGGGGGAAGCAATTGTAGCTAATCGTGTAGCTGGGGTACGAGCAGTTGTGTATTACGGTGGAAATATAGAGATAGTACAGTTAGGAAGAGAACATAATAATGCAAATGTTCTTTCTCTTGGCGCACGGTTTCTCTCGATAGCTGATGCAAAACGCGCGGTACAGATATTTTTAGAAACAGAATTCTCTAGAGAAGAACGACATATTCGTCGTATAAATAAAATAGATTTGCAGTAACCATACGTACTATGATTGAGATTATTCCCGCAATTATGCCAGACTCATATGATGATCTGGTGCAGAAAGCACGGAAAATAGTAGGGGTGGTTCCGTATGCGCAAATTGATGTTATGGATGGGAAGTTCGTACCCTCAAAGAGTTGGCCCTATAATGAAGGTGGAGGTAAGCAGTTTAAGACAATGATCGAAAAAGAAGCGGTGCTTCCTTTTTCAGAGGAGATAAATTACGAAATAGATTTAATGGTAGCGGACCCAGAGACAGTAGTCTCAGACTGGATTGCACTTGGCGCTCGAAGAATAATTATTCATATTGAAAGTTGTAAAAAAATACCAGAGATAATTTCTCTTCTTAAAGAACGACATCTTACTCAGGAAGATTTTACCAGCACTGCTCCTGTCGAGTTTGGGTTAGCGCTTGCTTCAGGAGTCTCTCCCGAGATACTTACGCCGTACATACACGATATAGATTTTGTGCAATATATGGGTATTAAAAAAATTGGGTATCAAGGAGAATCTTTTGATGACGGAGTACTTACCCAGATAAAAAATTTGCGACAGACGTGCCCACACCTTATAATGAGCGTTGACGGAGGGGTAAATTTTGATACCGCCCCTAAACTTATTCATGCGGGAGTCTCCCGACTTGTTTCCGGATCAACCATTTTCAACAGTATTGATATTAGGGAAGCTATTTTTAAACTTAGACAAATATAAATCATGTCAAATATTGACGAAATAAAAGTATGCGAACTTGAAGCAAAGGCAAACGAAATCCGTCAGTCTATCATTGAGATGTTGTGCGAGGCGGGCTCAGGTCACACCGCGGGACCACTTGGTATGACCGATATTTTTACTGCGTTTTATTTTCACATTTTAAAACATAACCCTAAAGACCCTCTCTGGGAAGACCGAGATCGACTTATCCTTTCAAATGGACACATTGTTCCTGTGCGTTACGCGACAATGGCACACGCGGGATATTTCTCTCTTGAGGAAGCCATGACGCTTAGGAAATTTGGTTCTCGTATCCAAGGGCACCCAGAAATAGAAAAAATTCCAGCGCTTGAAACCACGTCTGGACCACTTGGCTCTGGGCTCGGACAAGCTGCGGGTATTGCGTATGGTGCTCGTATGGATGGGAAAAAATTCCGTACATACTGTTTGATGTCAGATGCTGAGCATCAAGCTGGAAATCTCTGGGAGTCCGCAATGTTTGCAGGAGTTAATAAGCTTTCAAATATCACAGGAGTTATAGACAGAAATAATATCCAGATTAATGGTATGACAGAGGACGTCATGCCCCTTGAGCCACTTCGTGAAAAATACGAAGCCTTTGGGTGGCATGTTATTGATGTTGATGGGCATAATATAGAAGCATTTTGTGATGCAGTAGAAGAGTCAAAGGCTATTTATGAAAAACCAACGCTTATTATTGCGCACACTATTCCAGGAAAAGGTATAGCAGGAATCGAATTTGATTACACGTGGCATGGAAAGTCACCGAAAACGGGGGAAGCAGAGAAATTTTTACAAGAACTAAGAACCTTGAAGGGAAAGATTACCTGCGGTGATAAAGAGTAATACATATGATAAATAAAGACCTACAACTAGCAGCAAATATTTTTGACATAGAAAAACTTGAACAAGCATCAACTCGAGATGGTTTTGGGAAGGGTGTGGTGGAGGCAGGGAAGGAAGATGAGCGCGTGGTTGTCCTTTGTGCGGATCTTGCTGAATCAACACGTGCACATTGGTTTAAAGATGCATTTCCTGCTCGCTATATTGAAATAGGGGTTGCTGAACAGAATCTTGCAACCGTTGCATCGGGTCTTGCTAACTATGGAAAGATTCCTTTTATTACAAGTTACGCCGCATTTTCTCCAGGGAGGAACAATGAGCAGATTAGAACGACGATTTCCCTCAGCAACCTCCCGGTGAAGATTTGTGGTATGCATGCAGGAGTCTCTGTTGGGCCTGATGGCGCAACGCACCAACAGCTTGAAGACATCGCACTTATGCGGGTGCAACCAAACATGACGGTCATCTATCCGTGTGATGTGGAAGAGGCTCGAAAGGCGACTATCGCTTCCGCAAAAAATGATGTGCCGACATACTTACGTTTTGCACGTTCAAATACTCCAATATTTACAACAAAAGAAACTCCTTTTGAGATTGGAAAAGCCGAGCTTGTATGGAAAGAAGAAAATCCCCACGCAACAATTATTGCATGCGGACCACTGTTGTATAAGGCGCTTGAGGCAGCTAAAGAACTCTCTGAAGAAGGAGTAAGTCTTCTGGTTCTCAACAATCATACTATTAAGCCAATGGATATAGATGCAGTGCTTCGGTGTGCAAAAGAAAGTGGCGCGGTGGTAACCGTAGAAGAACATCAAGTGCACGGTGGTATGGGGTCACGAGTTGCAGAAATTTTGTCCGAGCGATATCCTGTACCGATTGAATTTATCGGAGTTCATGACCAGTTTGGTCAGTCGGGAACCCCTGAGGAACTCATTGAACATTATGGCATGGGGGTATCTGCTATTAAACAAGCGGTAAAGAAAGTTATTACACGAAAAAAGAGGTAATTATCATGGGAAGTAAAAAGAAAGCAGAAGATTTACTTGCACGGGCGGGGGTGCAGGTTAATGGACCCAATTCCTGGGACATACAAATACACGATAGTCGTTTTTATGATCGTTTTTTTAGTAAAGGCTCTCTTGCGCTCGGGGAGAGTTATATGGATGGGTGGTGGGATGTTGAAAACCTCGATATGTTTTTTGATAAGGTACTTTCAGCTAGACTTAAGGTTGTCACCCCTTCGTTTATATTACATATGCTCCGTGCCCGGATTTTGAATCTTCAAAATGTCTCTCGGGCTTTTAAGGTAGGGGAAGAGCATTATGATGTGGGAAATAATTTATATAATAAGATGCTTGATAGGAGGCTTGTGTATACGTGCGGATATTGGAGTGGAACCCCTCGAGCCTCAACATTGGATGAAGCCCAGTTTGCCAAACTGGATTTAATCTGCAAGAAAATTAACCTTAAAAAGGGCGACAAAGTACTTGATATCGGCTGCGGCTGGGGGAGTTTCGCTAAATTTGCTGCAGAAGAATATGGAGCCGAGGTTGTTGGTATTACTATCTCAAAAGAGCAGAAGGCTTTTGCAGAGCAACAAGTTGAAGGTTTGCCTGTTGAAATCCGTTTGCAGGATTATCGAGACGTGCGTGAAAAATTTGACCATATTGTTTCAATCGGTATGTTTGAGCATGTTGGGTATAAAAATTATCGAGAGTACATGAGAGTCGTACACCGGTGCCTTAAAGAAGATGGACTTTTTCTTTTACACACCATTGGCTCAAATAAAACGGTAGTTACTACGGACCCATGGATTGAGAAGTATATTTTCCCTGGGGGTATGCTTCCATCGATTAAGCAAATTGGAAGATCTATTGAGGGGATATTTGTTATGGAGGATTGGCATAACTTCGGGGATGATTATGATCGCACGCTTATGGAGTGGTATAAGAACTTTAATGTAGCGTGGCCTGATTTAAAACACGACTATAGTGAGCGATTCTACCGTATGTGGAAGTATTACCTCCTCGTATCAGCTGGGTCATTTCGTTCCCGTAACAATCAGTTGTGGCAGATTGTACTTTCAAAGAAAGGTGTTACAGGGGGATACAAGACGGTTCGGTAGTTTCTTATAGAATGAAAAAGGCGAGATTGATACAAATCAATCTCGCCTGTTTAGTTTTTCTCATCCCACGACCACACCAGATAAACGAGGTAGCAGGCGAGTATGTAACTGGGTGCGAATATCTTCAGATACAGGCCCTTTCCGCTTGTAAAGAATTCGGAAGTTGGTGCTAATGCCTCAAAAAGTTCAATAAAAGTCAACGAGGCAAAGACCGATGCAATCATAAACACGAAAGCTATAGTCGTGTTGTTTCCAAAAGTACTGGAGAGCACGTCACGAATACTGCTTGAAGCACCCTCTTTCTTGGTATTTTTGTCCCAAAGTTTCTTGAATGCTGCAGTGAGCATTAGGATAAATATAACTGTTGCTCCCACAGCTGAGCCATAAAGTTTGTACGGACGCATTATTTCGGGGAAATATTTTGAGGGGATTGCCTCAAACCCAAAAAAAGTCCCCACAGCGCAGGCAATGCTGAGCAAGAGCCATAAGAGAAATCTAGACATAGTAAAGACTCCTTAGTTTCTGTTCTTATGTAATTATAGCACACTAAATGCAGTACTGTCAATATAGTATCGTGGTGGTGTTTAGAGGAGTGAGACTTTGTATTCTGGTGGGGCGTCTTTGAGGTATTGTTCAAGCCCTTCTTTTGAGAGAAGCCCTGCTTGAGCGCCAATGTGTTGTACTACTTGCATTGAGTTGATAGGACCTCGAGTAAGCGCATCCCTAAGTGTCATACCAAGCGCAAGCATCGCGGTTACTGTTGAGGAAAACGAATCGCCAGCACCGGTTCTATCAACAGGAGGAGCTGGGTCTGGATACATGGGCATCACCCACGTATCGGTACCATCGTACGCGTAGGCCCCTTTCGGTCCATCAGTAATGATGACTGTCTTTGGCCCGAGGTTGTGCATGCTGTTGAGGAGTTCCTTAATATCGTCTGACTCATTTTTGAGAATAGATTGTGCTTCCTGCTTATTGCAAAAGAAAAGCGCAGTCACTTCGTAAATATCTTTTAATATTTCCGCGCCAAGTTTAATTTGGAACGTTCCTGGTTGGAATGCAAGATTTACTTCGGGGTTATTTTTTACATACCGAGCAATTTCGTGGTGGTAGTCGAGAGAGTTTTCTCCAACTGAAGAAAAATACATCCATCGAGGTGGTGTTTCAAATTTTGGGAGTGCGTATGTGTAGTCGTGGTGTTTGATAAGAATGGTCCGCTCAGCTTCATAGAGCAGTACGTAGTGGTAGTTTGATTCTTTATCGTTCTCTACAGAAACAAACTGAGTATCAATACCTTCTTTTTTTAACTGTGCAAGCATCTCTTCACCGTTTCGGTCGCCTCCAAGGTTTGTGACGATAGCAGCGTCCAACCCAAGTCGGTGTGCAGAGACCGCAGCATTAGGACTATTTCCTACAGCGGGGATGACCGTTGCAGATTCGTAGGGGATTTTTGCACCGAAGTCCATACATAGTTTACAGGCACTCGTGTCTACCGTGCAGTTAACTTGTGCGTCTTTAAGTCGTATAAATGCGTCGGTCACAATGTCTCCGACAGCTACAAAGTCTAATTGTTTCATATGAGTATATAATAACATACTTGATTCAAAGCACTGATTCTGGTATTACACATATAGACTGCACATATAACATAGAGGGGTGAGAGTTTATGGAGACATTATACTTAGTTGAGCTTGTTGCATTTAAGGTTGAAGAAAAGTGTATTTTTTCCCTTCAAGACCCTCACGATCTCGAATCCTTATTAAAAGATTCAGAAGGGGTTCCGTATCAACTTGAAGTTGATGCACATGGGAGTTTTTCCCTTAAAGGTGGGGGAGAGATTCCTGATGAAGGCGATTTGAAGGAACTCCTCAAGGAGGATTTTACCAATGTCGTGATTATCGCTCATTGATGATTTTCCTCGGTAGTTTTCATTAAAAGGGCGGCGTATAACTACACCGCCCTTTCTTGACCCTTAATTTTATGTGCTACACTATTTCTATGAAAACATTACGAGAGCACATTGCTGAAGCCGAGGTTAACAAGGTTGCGATTGGTCATTTTAATATTTCTGACACAGAAGGACTTCGCGCAATTTTTACCGCAGCAAAGAAATTAAACGTTCCGGTAATTATAGGAGTCTCAGAAGGAGAACGTGATTTTATTGGCGTACAACAGGCGGTAGCGCTCGTGAAGAGTTTGCGAGAAGAGCACAACTACCCGATTTTTCTAAACGCTGACCACACCTATTCTGTCGAACGAGCTAAAGAGGCAATCGATGCGGGGTACGACGCAGTCATCTTTGACGGCACGAAACTTTTGCTTGAGGATAACATCGCGCAGACAAAAGAAGTTGTTGATTATGCGCACGGAGTAAATCCAGATATTCTTGTGGAGGGTGAGATTGGGTACATTGGGACGTCATCGAAAGTACTCAATGAATTACCTGAAGGTGTTGATCCAGAAGGAGCAGTAACCACAGCTGAAGAAATTACTCAATATGTACAGGAAACCGGACTTGATTTAGTTGCACCAGCAGTTGGAAACTTGCATGGAATGTTAAAAGGAGGCAAAAACCCAGCACTCAATATAGAGGCAATTAAAGCACTGCGTATCTCGGGCGGAGTGCCGATGGTGCTCCACGGCGGTTCTGGTATTTCAGACGAAGATTTTACTACTGCAATTAAGACGGGAATATCTATTGTGCATATCAACACAGAAATCAGAGTTGCATATCGCGAGGGTATTGAAGCAGTGATTAAGAATAACCCAGATGAAATAGCCCCATACCGGCTTATGAAGAAAGGAGTAGAAAACATGACCGAAGTAGTAGAGAAACGATTAAGATTATTTAATAATCTTTAAATACTCTGCCACACAAAGACGTAATCGCACCACGTCACTCACAGCAATAAACATAGGATGTAGAATTAAAAACCACTATCATACGATATATCGTATGATAGTGAAAAATTATGAGAAGGATGAGAGGTAAGATCTGGTGGGATTTTAATATTCATCTACAAATTTTTTAAATGATTTTGTACGACGTGTAAAGGCCAGTGATGCTAGTTTTTCAAATAATTTTTCTATTGCACCTTCTTTACTTTGTTTCCATATCCACTCAGTTGTACGTTGGTATTTCCCTGAATCTTGAGTATGTGCAAATCGATCTGCCGTTGAGGGACTTACACCTAGTAGCTGGCTTATTTTATAAGGTGACAGTCCTTTTTTAAGAAGCAATAATATACCGATACGTTTTGCTAGCATTACTTGTTCTGTTTTAGTAAGAAGTTCGCTAAAAATATGAACTCGGGTTTGGGATCCTGTATCTTTTAATAAGTTAAGTAAGCTCTTCTCCAGCTGTTCTTTAACTTCTCGGTCTACTTCTTTTTGTGATATATGTGGCATATTTCCTATCATACGATATATCGTATGATAGGAAAAGTATATAACTGTACAAGAATATGTAAGGGCGTTACAATAATTACTATGAAAGTATACGTAACACGAAGAATTCCTGAGTCAGGGATTAGTCTCCTGAAAAAAGCGGGGCACGACGTTGTGGTGAGTGAAAAAGACGGCGTACTGACTCGAGAGGAGCTTATTGCTGAACTTAAAAAAGATGCGTACGACGCAGTACTTCCACTGTTGACTGATCCAATTGATGCAGAGATATTTGATGCAGTACCGTCAGCGAAGATTTTTGCAAACTACGCAGTCGGATATAACAATATTGATGTGGAGGAGGCAAAAAGACGTGGAATTACTATTACCAACACGCCCGGAGTTCTTACTGACACAGTTGCAGAACACACTGTAGCGCTCATGCTTTCTATTACGTCGCGAATAGCTGAAGGAGACCGATTTACTCGTGCGGGGAAATATAACGGGTGGGCGCCAATGCATCTTCTTGGAACAGACCTAAAAGGCAAGACGCTTGGGATTCTTGGCGCAGGACGTATTGGAGTGCGCGTAGCACACATTGCATCCAAAGGACTCGGCATGAAGCTTTGCTACTACGATATAAAACAAAATGATGATTTTGAGAAGGAGACTGGCGCAGAATTTAAAGACACGGTTAGTGGAGTACTTGCGGTTGCAGATGTGGCAACCATCCATGTACCACTCCTTGATACAACAATACATTTAATAAATAAGGAAACACTTTCCCAAATGAAACCAACCGCGTACCTCATCAACTCTTCTCGAGGACCGGTGATAGATGAACGGGCACTTGTTGAAGCGCTTAAGACGGGGATTATTAAAGGAGCCGCACTTGATGTATTTGAAGAAGAACCGGCACTTGCTCCGGGACTCAGAGAGCTTGAAAATGTGGTTATTACACCGCATATTGCGTCAGCAACAGAGGAGACGCGGGGTAAGATGTCAGAGATTGCTGCACAAAATATTATAGATTTCTTCACCGGGAAGACTCCTGAGAATGCTGTTACGTAAAGGCGACACAGGAGAGGTGGTGTAGGAGTAACAGATTTAAGGACCTCTATTGATTTAATGTAGAAAACCAGTATACTAGCTACCTATGACAGAGACACTTCAAATTCGAAAGCGTGAGGGGAAAAAATCCCTAAATCAATTACGAGGAGGTAATGAAATGCCCGCGGTTTTTTATGGTCCTAAAGAGGAAACAACCCCAATAGCTATCAATACCGATGTGTTCAAAAAACTATGGAGAGAAGCTGGTGAATCAACAGTAATCGAACTCAAGGGAGATGGAATAGAGAAAGAAGTACTGATTCACGATGTTGACGTGCATCCAGTGACTGGAGAGCCTCGTCACGCTGACTTCTATGTTCTCGAGAAGGGAAAGAAAGTAACCGTAAGTATTCCACTTGAATTCGTAGGAGTAGCTCCTTCAGTAAAAGAACTTGGCGGTATTTTAGTTAAAGTTCTGCACGAGATAGAAATTGAGGTACTTCCTAAGGACCTTCCCCAACATATCGACGTACACCTTGAATCACTTGTAGATTTTGAGAGTCAGATTTTAGTGAAAGACATCTCAATCCCTGAAAGCGCAGCGCTTATCTCAAACCCTGAAGATGTGGTAATCCTTGTAAACCAACCTAATGAAGAAGAAGAGGAGGCACAAGACACCGCAACAATAGATGATATTGAAGTAGAAAAGAAAGGAAAGAAGGAAGAAGAGCCTGGAGAAGCTTCTACAGAATAACAAGGAGAGAGTAGTAAACATATCACGTATAGGAGAGTGTTCTCTGATAGAGATAGCTTTGGTATACTGTGTATATACTATATGTCCATAACACGTTCTTACAGTACCGTTTTCTTTTTAGGGTTTGCGCTACCTCTGTGCGTGTATGCTCTTTCTCTTATACCTCAAGACCTTCTCTTACAAGCCCATGCCCAGACTGCAGACCAACAAGTAGAACAGCGCAAGGCGCAACTCGAGGCTGAACTTGCTGAGATAGAAAAAGAAATTCAAGCACAACAGGTTCTCTTAGAGGGGAAACAGGAGGAACGGGTTTCCCTCGAGCGCGACGTCGCTATTCTTGACGCAAAAATACAAAAAGCAAAACTGTCTATTCGAGCGCGAGACTTGGAGATTAAACGTATCTCAGAAGATATTTATGGTAAACAGGAAACGATTGGAGGACTTGATAGTAAGTTAAATAGAGAGAAGCAGTCTCTCGCGCAACTGATTCGCAAGACAAATGAGATAGACAACTACTCATTAGCTGAGGTCATTTTAGGAAATCAAAAATTTTCTGATTTCTTTGAAGACCTCGATAACTTTGATGCTATTAAAACAGAACTATCTTTTTCTTTTGAGGAGATAGCCTTAACTAAAGATGATACCCTCATCCAGAAGGAAGCGTTAGAGGTGCGTCGCTCTTCTGAAGAAGAATTACGAAGTATCCAGAATCTAGAGAAACAAAAAATTGAAGCACAAGAACGAGAACGACAGAGGATTCTTGATGCAACAAAGGGAGAGGAAAAGGCATACCAAGCATTGATTACGGTGAAGTTAAAATCAGCTGCTGAGATACGGGCTGAACTCTTTACACTTCGCGGGTCCGCCCCAATTCCATTTGCTGAAGCGTATCAGTACGCACTGAACGCATCATCTGTGACTGGGGTGCGTCCCGCGCTTATCCTTGGGGTTATTGCTCAGGAATCAAACCTTGGAGAGAACGTTGGTCAATGCCTCCTTACCAATGATCCTAAAAAAGGAGACGGTAAAGGGGTAAACACGGGGAGATTTTTTGACGGTGTTATGAAGCCAAACCGTGACGTTGATCCATTTCTTGCAATTGTCTCAGAGCTTGGAATTAATCCATATGGGCAAGTTGTCTCATGTCCACCATCATACGGGTATGGAGGTGCTATGGGGCCCGCTCAATTTATTCCATCCACATGGGATTTGTATAAGAAGCGTATTGGAAAGGCGTCTGGACAAAACCCACCAAACCCGTGGGACCCACGAACAGCCTTCTTTGCATCAGCAATCCTCATGATGGACAACGGTGCTGATAAAGGGACATATGCCTCAGAGAAGCTTGCTGCGCTCCGTTATTTTGCTGGATGGACTAATGCTAAGAACCCTAACTATGATTTTTATGGAGAAGGAGTGATGGGCTTGGCTGAAAAGTATCAAGGGCTGATTAACGTCCTTGAGAGCTAAGGAGTAGTCTTAATAGAGAGAAGGATATTGCACATATCCCATTTCTCTGGTATTCTTTCGAGCATTATGAAAAAGGAAATTCACCCAGACAATTATCGACAGGTAATCTTCCGCGACAACTCATGCGGTGAGGATTTTCTTGTTGGTTCTACAATAGAGACCACTGAGACAGGCACATGGACAGATGGTAAAGAATACCCACTTTTTGGTATTGAAGTTTCAAGCGCGTCACACCCTTTTTATACAGGAAAAGAAAAAATGATGGACACTGCTGGACGTGTTGAGAAATTCAAAGCACGTGCCGCAGCTGCTGGAGAGGGAAAGAAATAACTCCCCTGAGAAAGCCCCTTGAGGAACCTCTCCTACAGGAGGGGGTATTCTCAGGGGTTTTTCTTATGTATGCTTAAAGAAATATGGACGAAGAAACACTACAAACGTATCGTGAAAATCATAAGACGGCTTTTTTAGCTGAGCAGTATGTTGTTTTGCTTGCAAAAATACAGGAGATTGAGACGATGATGGAGGACCCGACCGTTAAAGAACTAGCACAAGAAGAACTCGAAGAGATTAAGACACAGCAAGAAGAGCTGGTTCGTCAAATGGAACAGATAACCAAATCTGAAGAAGAGGAAGAGCGGTTTCCAAACGAAATGATTCTTGAGATTCGAGCGGGTGCTGGTGGCGAGGAGGCAGCGCTCTTTGCAGAACAGCTGGCTTTTATGTATGAACGCTATGCGGAAAAGAAAACATGGCAATATAAGATTATCAACGAGTCAAGAAGCTCTCTTGGTGGGTATAAAGAAGTCTCTGTAGAAATCAGAGGGAAGGATTCATATAAAGAGATGCGGTATGAAACTGGAGTGCACCGTGTGCAACGAATTCCCTCAACTGAAAAGTCAGGAAGGATTCACACATCAACAGCATCAGTAATCATCTTACCGATTCGTAAAAAAGTGCAGGTTGAGATAGACCCCGCTGATATTGAGATTGAGTTTTCTCGCTCAGGAGGTGCTGGAGGACAAAACGTGAATAAGGTTGAGACTGCGGTTCGAGTAATTCATACTCCCACAGGAATAGATGTGCGCTGTACCTCTGAGCGCACGCAACAAAAAAACCGAGAGCAAGCGATGAGTATCCTCAGCGCGAAGCTCCAGCAATTAGCTGAAGAAAAAGAGGTGCAAAAAACCTTAGATTCTCGAAGAGAACAGGTAAAGACATCAGATAGGTCAGAAAAAATACGAACCTATAATTTTCCACAGGACCGTATAACCGATCACCGTATTAAGCAGTCGTGGTCAAATATTGAGAAGGTGCTTAATGGAGGTATAGAGGATATTATAGAGTCTTTCGAGGAAGCTTCAGAGGAAGTAAATGCACCGGACCACGTATAATGGTGCTTATTGCGAAACAGCGCCGTATTTGGTAGACTCTTCAGGTATTGATATATACAATCTACACGGTATACACATATGGAAACAGAAACAAAAACACATGAAAATAACCTTGCTGGAGACACAATAGGCGCACTGTTCGAAGTTGGCGCTCATTTTGCATACAGTAAAGCTCGAAGGCACCCAACCGCGACACCGTTTATTTTTGGCGTTAAAGATAAGGTGGAAATTTTTGATCTTGAAAAGACGAAAGAGCTTCTTGAAGAGGCACTTAATTTCGTTGGTCTTTTGGCTCGTGACGGGAAGAAGATTCTTTTTGTTGCGGGAAAAAACGAGGCACGAGGGGTTGTAGAAAATAGCGCACTTTCGCTTGATATGCCCTTTGTAACTGGACGATGGATAGGGGGAACGCTTACGAACTTCGGCCAAATTAAAAAAAGGATTTTACGATTAGAGACACTTACTGACGAGAGGGAAAAAGGAGAGCTTGCAAAGAAATATACAAAACGAGAACAAGTAATGCTTGGGCGTGAGATAGAGTCTTTAGAGGATACTTTCGGGGGGCTTATTTCTATGAAAGAATTACCCGCAGCACTTTTTATCGTCGATACTAAACGAGAACACATTGCAGCTCAAGAAGCAATAAAGCTAGGAATCCCCGTTATTGCACTTATGAACTCAGACTGCGATATGGAGAGTGCAACGCACCCAATCCTTGCTAATGATGCTTCAATAAAGAGTATTTCATTTTTTGTAGAGATGCTTACAGAAACGTATAGAAAAAATCGCGGAGTGAAAAAAACCGAAGTCACAACAACTAAAGAGAAAGAATCTGTAGAGGAGGCGTAAACTATTAGCACTAACATATTATTTAAGACCATGGTAACAATGGATCAAATCAAAGAATTACGAGAGCTGACAGGTATTTCTGTTATGCAATGTAAGAAAGCCCTAGAAGATGCTGAGGGTGATATGGAGAAGGCTAAAGTACTGCTTCGAAAGAAGGGAAGTGACGTGGCTCAAAAGAAGTCAGAACGAGATTTAGGGGCTGGTGTTGTAGAGTCCTATATTCACAACACAAAGCAAGTAGGAGCACTAGTGGTGCTTTCTTGTGAGACGGACTTTGTTGCAAAAAATGAAGAGTTTGTGCAACTTGCTCGCGACATAGCGATGCAGGTTGCGGCGTCTGCGCCTCAGTTTTTACAATCCGAAGACGTTCTAGAAGAGGACACAAAGGCAGCAGAGGAGGTATTTAGAAAGGAAGTAACAGAGCAGGCGGGAGATAAGACTAAAGAGATGCAAGAGAAGATACTCGAAGGTAAAATTACAGCGTTTCTTAAAGAGAAAATCCTGCTTGAACAGGCATATATAAAGGACACCAATGTGACAATAAAGAGTCTTATTGAGTCTGCTGCACAGAAATTTGGAGAAAACGTTGTGATCTCTCATTTTAAGCGTTACTCGGTTAAATAATCAATGAACGTAACAAGTATTGCATGTAGTGCAACGTATACATTATTATGATTAGTATCAGCGCATTTATCATCTCACTTTCAGGTATAGTCTCACTTTTGTATTTTCGTTTATGGGAACATAGGAACGGTGTGCGTATTTTAGGTACACAGCGGGTGAGGTTAGACGCTACAGTAGCTTCGCTCTACATGCATTTAGAAAGACGAGTACCAACGCTTGACCACACATTATTCTTTCGCATATACCACATTACGGTTCATTACTTCGCGCTTATCGTACTCGGCATTGTGAAGATTATTGAACGAAAGATGGTAACGTTACTCGAATATGTTCGAGGAAAACGTGAAGTTAGGCGAGGGGTCACACGGTCAGAATTTCTTAAGCAAGTAGCTCAACATAAAGAAAGCCTTGAAAAACCCGCAAAAGATGCTTAGAATAGGAGAGTTGTAGTAAGGTTAACAGATGCCACCTTAGCTCAGTTGGTAGAGTTCAAATGGCACACAGGCGCCATTTGAAAGTTTTGTTTAAAACCGTTGCTCTTTAGTAAATCAGCGGATATGGTAGTGTAGTAAGGTTAACAGATGCCACCTTAGCTCAGTTGGTAGAGTTCAAATGGCAC
>JBBDOU010000006.1:0-30198 GCA_040876885.1 Minisyncoccota bacterium
AAACAACAAGGACTGCAATATCTGCGACTTTACTTCCGCGTGCACGCATCTTTGAGAAGGATTCATGTCCTGGAGTATCTAAAAATGTAATTTTCTGGGTACCGCCTTCTTTGTCCTTATGTTCTACCTCATACGCTGAGATGTGTTGTGTGATGCCACCAGCTTCTCCTGCGACGACGTTTGTTTTTCGTATATAGTCAAGAAGTGCTGACTTACCATGGTCAACGTGCCCCATAACAACAACAACAGGCGCTCGTTTTGTTTTTTGTTCTGCAGTTTTTCCCATAATATTAAATACACAGTGATTACTCGTTGAGCAATCAGCGTGCGACTACTTACCAAGCTTCATTGATGCTTTTGCTTTTACTATTGTCTCTCGTTCTTCTTCTGTTAATTCGTGAGAAGAAGCAAAATTCACTACTGGTTTTGAGAAGAAGCTCATTCTGTCTCTTGCGTAGAGTGTAGAAATAATAACGCCATTTCCTGCTTCATTTAGGAAAGCCGTCGAAAAACTTTGATTTCCTCCAGCACCGATTCCTTTAAAGGGGTTAAACCGGATTGTTTCAACGCCTTGGATGCTTCGGTTGAGTCGTTTTTCAGCCTGCTCTAAGTATCGTTCAACGTCTTTTTTAAAGGCGAAGAGGGTATCATGTCCCTCGTGAATATGGATAATGGTGTCCTCGAGACTCTGAGCATTTTTCCCAGAAAGAAGCCTCCGTACTTTTATCTCTAAACGGATATTCCAAAGAAGGACAATAAACACAAGTCCCGCAAGGACAGAAAGTAATAGTTCACCATTAATTGATAGAATATTTTCCATAATGTGTTGTAGGTAACGGAGTGCGGTGCCCGTGCCCCCCTAGGGCTTTACAGTGAGCTTTACAGTTAAGCATTATACACCGTACCGGTTGTTTTGCAAAAAGGAAAGAAAGTATACAATAAGGCTCATGAGCATTGACGTCCGCAACCTTTTTAATGGGAAGTTTAAAAAAAAGAGGATTTATTTAGATTTTGCAGCAGCCACACCACTTGATAGTGATGTTTTTAAAAAAATGGAACCGTACTGGAGTCTCCACTACGGAAACCCGGGAGCACTTCATACAGAAGGTCTCTTTAGTAAAGAGGCACTTACCGATGCACGAGAAGCTATCGCACGAGCAATTTCTGTAAAACCCGAAGAGATACTCTTTACGTCCGGCGGAACCGAGGCGAACAGCCTCGCTATTTTAGGGTTTACGCAAGCGCTCGAGGAGCGGTTAAAAAAAGAAGATCGCTCGTATGCAGACACTCATTTTATAACAAGCTCATCTGAGCATCCGTCAGTGTTGCGTTGTTTCAGCGCGCTTGAGTCAAAAGGCGCACGTGTTGATTTTGTTGATTTCAATCCACACGGACTTTTAGATGTGGCTGTAATAAAAAAATTGTTACGGAAGGAAACAGTTTTTATGTCATGCGCGTATGTAAACAGTGAGATTGGTACCGTGCAACCAGTCTCTGACATAGCAAAAGAAATACGTGCGCATGAAAAGAAAATGGGTACCCATGTGGTATTCCATGTTGATGCGAGTCAAGCGCCACTTTATTTTGATTGTACCCCAGGCGCACTTGGGGTAGACCTCATGACGATAGATGGTCAGAAGATATATGGACCAAAAGGAGTTGGCTTTTTGTATAAACGGGAAGGTGTTTCACTTGAACCCATTATGCGGGGGGGTAGTCAGGAGTTTGGACTGCGCCCTGGAACTGAAAATATTCCACTTATTGTTGGGATGAAAGAATCTTTTATAAAAGCTGTAGAAAACAAAGATGAGGAAGTTAAGAAAATTACCGCACTTCGAGATTACTTCATCGCACTTCTTAAGAAAGAAATTCCGCAGGCGATTCTTAATGGTGACCAAATACTTCGATCACCGAACAATGTAAACATCTCAATCCCTGGTATGGATAGCGAGTACCTTGTTATTGCACTTGATGAGCGGGGGATAGCAGCCACCACAAAAAGTGCGTGTCTTGGACGAAGTAATGACGCGCATTCGTATGTCGTTGCTTCCTTGTATAAAAAAGATGAAGCGGTAGGAGACACGCATAATACATTTGCCAAAAGTGCGCTCCGTTTTTCATTAGGGAAGGGAATAACCAAACAGGATATTCGCTTCGTTGTCTCAGTACTTTCTCATGAAGTAGAAAAACTTGACAGGTTGGTTTTGTGATGTTATCTTCCTTTTAGAAATCCTACCCCAGTCTTCATTTTCCCTGCGCCGTATTTCTTGCAGTAGTCACTGAGGTTCGGTATCATGGTGATATATGGATATTGAACACCTTACAAAATCACAGACAGTACTCCTCGTGTTATTAGTGAGCTTCGTAACGTCGATTGCTACAGGAATTGTAACAGTGTCTCTTCTTGAAGAAGCGCCTCCCATTGTCACACAAACCATCAACCGGGTTGTGGAGCATACAATAGAACGTGTCGTTCCTGGAGAATCTCAAACAGCAACAGTCGTTAAGACAGAAAAGACAATAGTGGTGAATGAGGAAGACCTCATTACTACAGCGATAGAGAAGAACGCTAATAAAATCGTAAAGATATACAAAGGTACTGTGGACGGTCCTGTGTATGTTGGTGTTGGCGTGCTTGTTTCAAAGGACGGTATTGTGGCAGCGGTGACTGACAGGTCAATAATAAATCCTACAGGTCTGTACACGGTTATACTTTCAGATGGAAGAGAAGTCTCAAGTGAGGTTGTCACAACGTCACCCGAGAAACCCACAATTCTTTTGCAGTTGAAATTTACTGATAAAGATGGAGTGGTTCCAGGAAGTATTAAGTACGGAGACATCAACAACCTCAAGCTTGGACAGACGATATTGACA
Source organism: Minisyncoccota bacterium (assembly GCA_040876885.1). Classification (GTDB taxonomy): domain Bacteria; phylum Patescibacteriota; class Minisyncoccia; order Phycocordibacterales; family JABMNX01; genus JABMNX01. The sequence continues at coordinate 2,875 of JBBDOU010000006.1, forward strand.
CTCTATGGCAAGACACGAATGAGTATTGGGTTGGGAATTATTTCAGGACTTGATGAACAAGAAAAAAATATTCCTGCTGACCCTCAATCTACAGAAGAAGCAAAAACCATCTCAGTACTTGAAGCTATTGAAACAAGTATAGACTCAGGTAAGATAGACAAAGGAGGGGTACTGCTCAATCTCTTCGGGGATGTCGTCGGTATTTCTACACAAGAGAGCCGGACGCACGGAGGATCAGACTTTACTCCAATTCAGGTAGTGCAAGCTCAGATAGTAGATCTCGCAAGTTCACAAGAAGTGAAGGAATAAAGATAAGATGTTGTCTCGCTCGAAAAGTTCTTCTGGAGCACACACATGTTTTATATAAAAAATTCTTATGGCACCATTTAACAACTTCACCGCAAAAGCAAAAGACGCTATTAAAAAGGCTCACGAGCTGGCTATTGAACGTGGTCAAAATCACGTTAATCCAACACATCTCTTGACCGCGCTTGTATTACAAGAGGAGAGTATGGTGCTTTCAATTCTAGAGAGAATGGAAGTTGATACTATTTTACTTACTGATGCGCTCCTTGAAACCATAGAGGGCTACGAAGGAAGTGCAGTGCTCTCACCGTCGTATCAACTCTACTTAACTCCAGAGCTCGCTACAGTACTTGAGAATGCAAACAAGGTAGCCGAGAGTTTTAATGATACGTTTGTTTCAACTGAGCATATTCTTGTTTCAATAATAGACAATCCCGGTCCAGCAAAAGAGATATTGAGTCAATTTAATGTTGACCGAAACGCGGTGCTTAATATATTTAATGAATTACGAGAACACGATGAGACTGACGCTACTGCACCAAAGCAAAACAGAGCGCTTGGTCGTTACACACGAAGTCTCACTAAACTAGCTGCTGAAAATAAACTCGACCCCGTGATTGGAAGAGACAGTGAAATCATACGGATGATACAGATTCTCTCTCGTCGAACAAAAAATAACCCAATCTTAATAGGACAAGCTGGTGTTGGAAAGACCGCTATTGCTGAAGGGCTCGCGCAAAGGATGGCAAGCGGCGACGTCCCTGATTCTCTTAAAGACAAGGAGCTCGTAACGCTTGACCTCGGAATGCTTATTGCTGGAACTAAATACCGAGGAGAGTTTGAGGAGCGTCTTAAAAATATCATGAAAGAAGTTGAGCGAGCTGAAGGCAGGATTATTTTATTTGTTGACGAGATTCACACCCTTGTAGGTGCCGGTGCTGCAGAAGGTTCAATGGATGCTTCAAATATGCTCAAGCCTGCGCTCGCTCGCGGTGACCTGAGAATTATCGGTGCGACAACACTTAATGAGTACCAAAAACATATTGAGAAAGACCCAGCGCTTACTCGTCGGTTTCAACCCATTCATGTTGCTGAGCCGTCTATTGACGACGCCGTTGCGATTTTACGTGGACTTAAAGAAAAGTACGAGCTATTCCACGGAGTGCGTATTACTGATGATGCGCTTGTCTCAGCAGTAACACTAAGTTCTCGATATATTACTGACAGGTTTTTACCCGACAAGGCAGTTGACCTTATCGACGAGGCTTCTTCAGCACTCCGTATTTCGCTTGAAAATAAGCCACCAATACTTGAAGAAACACATCGGAAAGTGATGCGACTTGAGATAGAGAAAGAGGCGCTTCGGAAAGAATCAGAAGCCGGAGGTGTGAAAGCAAAAGAGCGCACCAAGAAGATACAGAAAGAGATATCAAACCTTAAGGAAAAAACCTCAGAGATAGAGCTGAAGTGGTCTAATGAAAAAGAGGTTTTAAGTGAAATTAAGACACTCAAGAAAGACCTTGAAGAGTTACGACTTGAGGCAGAAGGAGCTGAAGCGATAGCAGACCTTTCCCGTGCTGCTGAGATTCGGTATGGGCAGATTCCACAATGTGAAAAAGATTTAGTTTCTAAAACCAAAAAATTAAAAAAACTTCAGAGTTCTCGAAGAATCCTCAAAGAAGAAATCACAGAGGAAGATATTGCGAGTGTCGTATCTCAATGGACACATATTCCTGTACAGAGAATGCTCGAAGAGGAAGCTGAGAAGCTCAACCGTATGGAAGATGGACTTAAGGAACGTATTGTTGGGCAAGACAATGCGGTCACACTTATTTCTGATGCAGTGAAACGTTCGCGTGCAGGTATTTCTGACCCCAATAAGCCTATTGGCTCGTTTCTTTTCTTGGGTCCTACAGGAGTCGGAAAGACAGAGCTCACAAAAGCACTCACAGAGTTTCTTTTTGAGGACGAGAGCGCCCTTATTCGGGTTGATATGTCTGAATATATGGAGCGACACTCTGTTTCAAAAATGATTGGGGCCCCTCCCGGGTATGTTGGTCACGAAGAGGCTGGAAGTCTTACTGAAACGGTGCGCCACCGTCCATACTCAGTACTCCTTTTTGACGAAATTGAAAAGGCCCATGGAGATGTATTCAATATACTTCTGCAGGTTCTTGATAATGGGCACTTAACTGATGCAAAAGGACGTAAGGTGAATTTCAAGAACACGGTAATTATTTTAACTTCAAACATTGGGGCTCAATATATAGATAAGATGACGAAACTTGGCTTCAGTAACAGTCAGGACACAGACGATTCGGACTACGGGGAAGCTAAAGAAAAAGTACTTAAGGAGCTCAAAGAGCATTTCCGACCAGAGTTCATCAACAGAATTGATGAGATTATTGTGTTCGACATTCTTTCTCAGAAAGCTATCGAAGAGATTGTAAAGATTCAGGTGGGAATAGTAAAAGAGAGACTTAATACCAAGGAGATACGACTTAATGTTTCTCCAGAGGCGCTTTCATACTTAGCAAAAGAAGGGTATAATCCACAGTACGGTGCACGGCCACTTAAGCGTCTTATCCAATCAAAAATCCTCACACCAATTGCGGGGATGATGGTTTCGCGAGGCGTTATGGAAGGCGGCACCATTTCTGTTGACATCAAAAAGAGTACTGGGGATGGTGAAAAAGAGATGTGCGAGTTTGTCTTTGATATAAAAAAGAAGAAAGCCCGCACACGACGAGTTACTACTCGTCCTCAAAAAGAAAAGAGCACGGCGTAGATATAGGAGACGTACACAGAAAAACACACCCCTCAGGGTGTTTTTTCTTTTATCTTTGTGCGCCGAGCAGAATTTAGTCACAAATATTTTCTTTCAGGAAATCTCGCGACCCCGACTCGGCTACAGTTTATTGTACCTCGAAACTGGCTTCGCAGCCTCCGTCTTTCAAATCCTGCCTGTCGCTACAAACAAAAACACCCAACGTTATCACGTTAGGCTCTTTGTTTGTTGTGCGCCGGGCAGGATTTGAACCTGCGTAGGACGAAGTCCGTCAGATTTACAGTCTGATGCAATTGACCACTCTGCCACCGACGCATAAGTACCGTACAAATATACCACAGTTGCGTTGACTTTCAATAGAAATGTTCGACCCCCTCCACACAACCTCCTTGTAACGCAGTCTTTTTCGCTATAGAATTATCTATACCATGAGAAACATTCTATTTGCCATAGCCTTTTCTTTTGTCCTTATTGGGTCTGTGTTTTTGATAACTCCTGATGTCTCCTATGCGCAAAGCGGACTTGTTCCGTGCGGAAACGGTGTTGAGTGTACTGTCTGCCATGTTGGAATATTAGCTGAGAACGTCATTAACTTTATAGTGAATGTTTCTTTTATTGTCGCAGCAATACTGTTTGCATACGCAGGTTTTCTTTTATTTACTGCGGGAGCTGACCCTTCACAGGTCACTAAAGCGAGAAAGATGTTTACTGACACCCTTATTGGTATCGTCATCATCCTGACATCATGGCTTGTGGTTAACGTGCTTCTCACCGCACTTACTGGGAAGGGGGTTAATCCATTTACAAGTCTAGTTTGTGAACAAAGAGAGCATGTGAACGAGTTTCGCGGCATAGACTCATCAACATCAAGTGGGCTTGGTGTTACCGGTAGCACAAAAGAGACCGCAGCAGTACCTGAAACTAACTGCACTGACTGTGCACTACTTTCTTCAAGTATTTTAACTAACGGAAATGCATGTAAGTCAGCAAAGCAGGTTTGTTTTGTTGATAAGGAGCTTGGTGACAGCTTACTTAAGCTACAAGAAAGAGCTGCATCATCACAATATAACTTAAGTAATGAATCGTGGCAGGTGACCGAAGCGTGGCCCCCGACTGTAGAACATAAAGCTGTGTGTCATTATGAGGGCACGTGTGTTGATATTAGTTTTACTCAAAAAACACCACGTTCTCCTAAAAATGTACAGAGTTTCATTGAGGCCGCCTCAAGCGCACAGCTCCGAGCAGTATATGAGGTGCAAACTGAGGCAAGAAAGAATGAGCTCTCTTCTCAGGGGGTGACAAGTGTAATAGTGGTCCCTACTATTAATGGGGAACATTTCTCTGTGTACAAGATTGAATCTCTTCAGAGTGATACGGAAGTCTCAAAAGAACACGCTGGTGAGTTCTCACAGTAAGGGGTTTTAGCAACTTGAAAGCCCGCACAAAACAATAAGTTGACTCTGGGAGTGTTCTCGTTTATAGTATGGAGGCTAAATTCAAGATTATATAAAGATTATGTCACAAGATAGACTATTAAAACTGAACTGCCAGACCTGTAAAAGAACCAATTACTGGAGTAGCAAAAACAAGAAACTCGTTGAGCGAAAGATTGAGCTCAAGAAGTTTTGTAATTCTTGTAAAAAACAGACCCCTCACAAAGAGGCGAAGAAGTAAGACTGAGTTTATTTCCACTAAAGAATCTCCTTGGCTTGCAAGGAGATTTTGCGTTATAGTAGGGTGACGCATAGGCCTATATCTAAGGCGATATAGACCCTGCGTTCGGACGAAATGATGTGCTTTGCGTGTAAGCTGATTTGTTCGTAGAGAAGGCCTTGAGAGCGAGCTCTCAGAGATTTCTCTTCTCCCAAATCACTTGCTATCGCAAACACACGCTCCGCTCCTCACTTGGGCCTATAGTTCAGTGGTAGAATGCCGGTTTCCAAAACCGTTGACCGAGGTTCGAGCCCTCGTGGGCCCGCAACATACAAAAATGAACCCGACTAGGGTTCATTTTGTTTGTAGTTGCGAGGATTCACGAGGGCTCGAAAGACGGACCGAGCGAAGCAAGGGAGTTCGGGTCGGAGCGCTTAATATATTGGGAGTGTAACGAACTAATATATTTAGCGACTGTGACCGAGCCCTCGTGGGCCCGCAAAGGTAAACAAAAAGAGTTGCTGTTTAGACAGCGACTCTTTTTGTTTAGTCAGCAAACACCACAGGAGTACTTCCGTTATTTCTAAAAGATTTACTCTAAGGAAAACTGGTCGCTGCTTTGCTGACGTGCCTTTGCGGGAGACGGAACATGTCGCTTTGCGACAGTGAGTCGGGGTCGAGAGTTCTTATAAATGAAGTGAATTAGAAACTCGTGACCGCAAAATAATTTAATAACGGTGACCGAGCCCATCATGGAAGAAGGAATATACTTAGTAATTTGTGGTCACAAGGAGAGAGGGTGACGTGCTGTGTAACATAGTTTATTACGTCACAAAAGAATCAACTCTACTCATAAGAAACATAAGAAGTAAGGGGTACCAAGGATTATTGTTGTAGATTAAGAGGGCGATAGTTTTTTGTTATATATTGAGATATAATAAGCGAAATCTATGATTAATACAGTTAAAAAAGGCCGTGTTCGTTGTATAACCTTTAGGGAAGGAGGTATTTGGTATGGAGTAGCCCTGGAATTTAATATTGTTGTAGAAGGAGAAGATGTTGATGTAGTCAATTTCAGTCTACAAGAGGCTATTCGAGGATATATAGAATCTCAAAGAAAAATAAAAGGAAGCCGAGTAAGCCCTCTTAATCAAATACCTGATTCTGAATATGACAAATTGTGGACTAAGCTAATGAACAATAAACCAATACCAAGTCCTATTAAAGTTAACCATTTTGGATATACCAATATCTCCTAAATTATTATGCCTCGTAGAGTATTTAACTGGAACTATAATCACGTCTCAGGCATACTTAAAGACCACGGCTTCAGATTAAATCATATAGAATCGAGTCATCATTTCTTTGTTGGAACTGTCAATGGTAAAGTGTGTCAAGTTTGTGTACCTAAGCACGGTAAAAAATCCTTTAAACCTAGAACTTTGAAGGGTATGTTTATGCAATCTGGTTTATCTAAGTGGGATTGGGGGTTATAATGACCCCTCTCACCCCAATACCTCAAATCCGTTGAGGCATTTAAAAAACCACTCCCGCTAGCCCAAAAACCCTTCAACCGCTTTTTCTACTTTCTTAATTTCAGACAACTCAAACCACTGGATATCCTTGTCTCGCTTTAGCCATGTTCGTTGTCGTTTTGCGTATTGCCTGATGCGAACCTTTAAGGTTTCAACCATTTCTTCTTTTGTAATCTCTCCTTTGAGGTAGAGCGCCATGTACCGGTACTCCAGCCCAAGTGCAATCATGCGCTTCCACGTAACTCCTTTTTTATGGAGCTCTTTTGCTTCGGCGAGCATCCCTTTTTTAAAGCGTGACATAAGTCGGGAGTTAATTCGCTCTTCAAGTACCTCTGGTGTCACCCGGACACCAATCTTAAGTGTTTGGTACAGAGGTGTTGCATGTTGTTTGGGTATTTCTCCTAAAGTTGTCGCAATTTCAATAGCACGGATAATTCGCGGAGAGTTTGCACGGTCAATTTCGTTTACTCGCTCTGGATCGAGGATAGAAAGTCTCTCTAAGAGTTTTTCATTTGAAAACTTCTCTAATTCTGCGCGGAGTTTTGGATTGGGTTCAACTTCTGCAAGTGACATTTCTCCCAAGAGCGCAGAGAGATAGAAGCCCGTACCTCCAGCAAGGACAGGAACCTTTCCTTTCTTAAGAATTTCATTGAGTGCTTTCCTTCCCGCTTTTACAAAGTCAGAAGCGGTGAAGACTTTCTTTGGGTTCGTAATATCAAGAAGGTGATGCGGGACGCCTTTCATTTCTGCTTTAGTGATTTTACCACTTCCAATATTGAGTCCACGGTACACTTGTCGTGAATCCACAGAGATAACCTCGCCATTGTATTTTTTAGCGATACTAACTGCGAGGTCACTTTTCCCTGAAGCAGTAGGTCCAACGACTGCAATAATCTTTGGGCGCGGTGTATGTAGTTTTTTAGCGATATTTTTCACGATAATTTCTTGTGGTATACTGCCTACTATAATTAGTATAATAAACGATACCATATGCCAGAAAATCAATCAGCAGAAGGGAAAAAAGTCCCACACGTAGTGTTTAAGACGCGAGTACGAGACGAGAGCATCGGAGGAGATAATCCATTTCGATGGCAAGACGTTTCGAGCGATGAAATCTTTGGTGGGAAAAATGTTGTGGTATTTGCGCTTCCAGGAGCCTTCACACCAACATGTTCTTCAACACACCTTCCAGGATACGAAGCATCGTATGATGGGCTTAAAGGTCTAGGAGTAGATGAAGTCTACTGTCTCTCAGTAAATGATGCCTTTGTGATGTACCAGTGGGGGAAAGCGCAAGGCGCGGAGCATGTAAAACTCATTCCAGACGGAAGTGGTGAGTTTACTCGAGGTATGCAGATGATGGTAAAGAAAGACAACCTCGGCTTTGGAGAGCGTTCATGGCGATACAGTTTCTACGCAGAAGATGGTGTCATTAAGAAGATGTTTGTAGAACCAGGTTTTAGCGACAATTGTCCTGACGACCCATTTGAGGTGAGTGATGCACAGACAATGGTGGAATATCTTAAAAATAAGTAAATAGAAAGTCTATAGTAAAAAAAGAACGGCGACCCAGTCTGGGTCGCCGTTTTTTTAGTTTTTCACTTATAGTGGAAGCACACCATTGATCTCTTCACGTACCTTCCTGACTTCTGTTGGTGGGTAGTCAGCGCCAGTAATTTGACGCCCTATTACAACGTAGTCGGCACCATCGGCACTTGCTTTAGCTGGTGTTGTCACCCGCTTTTGGTCACCTTTGGCAAAGCCTTTTGAGCGAACACCAGGGGTGATGAGTATCATGTGCGGGTACAAACTTCTGAGTTCTTCAACTTCTTTTGGAGAACAGACCAATCCATGAGCACCCGCTTTGTGCGCAATTTTTGCGAGGTCACGCACCTGTTCAATAGGGAGTTTGTGGTAAATTTCCTGACAGCTTTCTTTGTCAAAAGATGTCAGGACGGTCACTCCAAGTACTTTTGTCTCTGTACCCCATAGTGCTTGAACTGCGTACTCGATCATTTTTCTGCCACCTGAGGCGTGTATGGTAACTGCCCAGGGCGCATGCTCGCCGAGTTTCTTGCAGATATTGAGAACAGTGTTTGGAATGTCATAAAACTTACCATCGACCATCACTCGTCCATAGACCGCGAAGTCTTCGATTACACTCATGCCATGTTCGAAGAACAAATCGTTCAGTTTATGGATAACTCCGGTTGTCCGGAGTGCGTCGGCAAGCTGTAACGAAGCTCCCAAGGAAGCATTATCGTGAGCAACGATGATATGATTCCGCTCCTCTTCCTCAGGAGCACATCGTTGCATAACACCTGTCTCGATCAGGAATTTTCTGATTTGATGGAGGGTCATGCCCGAGCGGACTCGAAGCGGGATACCTTCTTCTTCAAAGGTTTCCTGCCAACCTTGTTCTCTGTCGACAAGGACAAAGATATCATTAATTTCAAGACCAACACGGAGCCCTTCTTCATAGGGGTAAATCTTTGATGTGCCGTCAGTAATGACGTCGTCAATAATCGCAGCTTTCATACCGCGACTAAACTCACCGATTAGTTTCCCCTTCGAAACCCTTCCAGTTTTTTCCGATTCACGCACGGTGATATAGGGAATGCCTGTTTCCATCGAAAGTGGTCCAGCGACACAACTGATGCCATCAGGAACTTCGATGAATCGGACAACGCCCGCGCGCCGAAGGGCGTGAGCGAAGAGACTCGACACCTCTTTGAGAATTGCCGGGTGGTTTCGGAGATTTCGGAGGTTGATGTAGATGTCTGTGGTGCCTCCCTTTTTAAGAGGCAGTGACCGACGATTATCGCATTTGATAATGTCCGCGTTCAGAAGGAGTGTGATGAGACGCTCCCGTTCTTCTTGAGTAAGCCAATGTTCCTGGTACATCTTCTAGTTTCCTTGTTTCTATTCCAATGAACGATTTTGTAGTCTGAGGTCAGAATACTTAAAATAATTATAAACGCAAGTAACTGCAATAAATGTGTTTCTTATACATAATTTCACAAAAAGTGAAAACAGCGACATAAGTGTCGCTGTTTTTTATCTTGAACCTTTTTAATGAAATGACGGTTTTCTTAAGAAATGGAAGAAACGCATAAGTAACCCCGACCACTTGTTTCGTCGACATCGATTATGCGCCCCGTGCGTGGATGGGCTTAGTCCGATTTCTTTACCACAAACATTGCATCTTTTGTTTGACATGTCAAAGCCCCTTCTGAGTATACATACTACTGCGTAGTATACACCTATGGATATATGCTCGTAAAATTTTAAAGTGGAAAAGTCTTCTCTATACATGGTGCCGCGGGAGGGGGTCGAACCCTCATCCCTTGCGAGACACGATTTTGAGTCGTGCGCGTATACCAATTCCGCCACCGCGGCATCATGTATATACAAAACGCTTCTTTAACACTCCTAACGCAGTGTAATGAAGTGTACAGAAATTTTATCAAGGAAGCAATTTGATGGTATACTTTCTCATATATCATTATGGAAGTAGAACATTTTTATAACAATTCAATATTTTGGGTAGAGGTAGAGAAGGTTCGGCCAAACCCGTTCCAGCCACGCAAGGAATTCAGCGAAGGGAAACTCGAAGAGCTTGCTGATTCAATACGCCAATATGGCGTATTGCAACCGCTTGTGGTGACTCGTCACGAAATAGCAAAAGATGACGGAGGTCTCGCCATAGAGTATGAGCTTATCGCTGGAGAGCGACGTCTTCGTGCATCACGACTTGCTGGGCTTTCTCAAGTGCCCGTCATAATACGAACCAATGAGGAAACCGATAAAGTGAAACTCGAACTCGCTATTATCGAAAACTTACAGCGAGAGGACCTTAATGCAATTGACCGAGCTCAAGCGTTTAAACAACTTGTTGATAAATTTGGACTCAAACATGGAGAGGTTGGTAAAAAAGTTGGAAAGAGTCGAGAGTACGTTTCAAACTCAATCCGGTTACTCACCATGCCAGAGGAGATACAACAAGCACTTCTTGAAGGAAAGATGTCAGAGGGGCATGCGCGCCCGATTCTTATGCTTACGGGAAAAGATGAAGAACAACACACACTCTTTAAAGAGATTTTGTATAAGAAGCTAACGGTACGAGAAGCAGAAAGTATCGCTCGGCGCATTGCGCAAGACAGGGTACGAAAGAAAGAATACGCCATAGATCCGGAGCTCATTGCGCTTGAGCGTCAATTGACCGAGACACTTGGTACACGGGTGCAAATAGAACAACGAGAAGGTGGTGGTAAGGTACACATTGATTACTTCACGGTTGCAGACTTACGAGGAATACTTGAAAAAATAGAAGGAGAATTCGGGCATGTAACCGAGGAAGGCCCTGAGGGGAAAAAAGAAGGTGACTTCCTCGACAAACTCCTATCCTTTAATACACAGGAGTCTTCTCCTCAAACCTCTCTATCTGAAGAAGCTAAAATGGAAGAAGAGGATACGGTGATGGATGACAGGTCATCAGAAGAAAAGGAAAAAAATGAGAACGATGAAGACTTATATTCTGTTAAGAATTTCTCTATCTAAAACTTAACGTCCAAGGATGTTTCGTATGTGGCGCCTCGCAAGTGTTGTCTTGGTAAAATCAAGCCACTTCCTACTAGGTTTACTCTTTTCTTTGGTGAGGATTTCAACAATGTCACCGCTCTTGAGTTTCGTATCAATAGACGCCATTTTGTTGTTTACTTTCGCCCCAAAGACATGGTTACCAATATCTGAGTGCACTGCATACGCAAAGTCAATAGGGCTTGAGTCTATCGGTAAATCAATAACATCTCCGTTAGGTGTAAATGTAAATATGCGGTGGCTAAAGAAGTCTGTTTTAATCTCTTCGAGATACGTCTCGTGTTCTGAGTCAGATAGTTTTATATTTTCCTCTGCGACCTGTTTTATCCAGCTCGGGATAGTGAGGTCCTTTTCGTCCTGTATTAATTTTTGAGATGTCGAGTTATTTTTATTTGAAACGAAGCCAGGTAAGAATTGACGCACCCAGTCTATGCCAACACCCTTCTCTCCAGTGTTTTTTGCTTTATATAAGAGGTGGGACGCAATACCAAACTCTGCTTCTTGGTGCATTTGTTCTGTCCTAATTTGGACCTCAACCGTTCCTGTTTGTCCGGTGAATACAGTCGTGTGAATACTTTGATACCCGTTTGGCTTAGGAAAAGCAATGTAGTCTTTAATTTTTCCTGGGAGTGGTCTCCAAATACCGTGCACCACACCAAGGACCCGATAACAGTCACCAATAGTGGGAACGATAACGCGCAGTGCAGAGACATCATGAATTTTTGAGATATCAAAATCCTTTCGTTCTAGTTTTTTATATAGACTATAAAGACCTTTAACGCGCTCATCGGTTCGAAACGTGGTGATACCTTCTTTTGCGAGAGCCTTCTTTATAGTGATAAGCACTTTTTTTAAATATGCTTCGTTCTCAGAACTTCTTTCTTTAAGGAGTTCTGTAACCTGCGTGTATTCTTTTGGATACACATACGGAAACGCGAGGTCTTCAAGCTCTTTTTTTACTTGACCCATACTTAGTCTATCTGCAATTGGTGCATAGACTTCAAGTGTCTCAAGTGCGATTCGTTTTTGTTTCTTTTTGGGGACATGTTCAAGTGTCATCATGTTGTGCCTACGGTCCATGAGCTTTACGATAACTACTCGAACGTCTTGTGAGGTAGCAATGAAGAGTTTTCGCAGACTCTCTGCGTGACGACTAACTCCTTGGTACCGTATTTTACCAAGCTTCGTAACTCCTTCTACGAGAAACAGAACTTCCTCACCAAAGTTTTTTCGTATGTCTTCCTGCGTGACACCTGCGTCCTCTATAGAGTCGTGCAGAAAGCCAACAGAGACAGATATTGGTCCCATACCAATCTCAGCGAGACTTTTTGCTGTCTCGTAGAGATGCTTAAAATAAGGCTCCCCGGAGTAGCGTGTGTGTCCTTCGTGGGCTTTTTGCGCAAAGGTATACGCTTTTGTGACGAGGGCAATATGTTCGTCGTCTTGTGACTTGAGTAGCTTAAGTATGTCCTTGACATCATCCATAATATTCATTATACTACTGTTTAGATTTTTAGCAAACTCATATGGAGTGGAGAATTAACCATGACGTGTACACGTACAAGAAAAGTTGAGAAAAAATCTCAAGGACTGAGGGTGGTATCTTCAGGAGAAGGCACTGGATTGCCAAAAGATGCCACGTTTCGTCAAATTCTTGAACACGAACAGAAGAAAGGTGGTCCAAAAAGTACCAAGAAGAAGGGGTCACTTTCTTGGGAAGGTGGAGGCTGACCTCTTTAACGAACTATTTTAAACCATCGCACAATTTGGTGCGGTGGTTTTTGTTATTCTGTAGATTTCTTGCGAGGCTTCTTCTTGACAGCTTTCTTAACTGCCTTTTTTGTGACCTTCTTAACAGCACCTCGTCTGCGCGTCTTTTTTTCCTCAGCAAAAATCTCAAGTGCTCGAGGGAGTTCTATTGTGTAGACATCATCAGTTTTAAGGGAACGAAAATCATTTTCATGCACAACGTATGGACCAAAGCGTCCATTGTTCGCTTGGATGTTTTCGTTGGTTTCAGGGTGTTTTCCAAGAACACGGGGAAGGCTCAGATATTTTATTGCGTCTTCTATCGTCACTGCATCAATATCTTTTTCTTTAGGTACGCTCGCTCGTCGTGGTTTTTCTTGTTTCTTGCCTTTTACTTTCTCAGGCATCTCACCAAGTTGAACATATGGACCAAAGCGCCCTGTGAGTAAAAAGATTTCTTCATTAGTTTCAGGGTGCTTGCCGATTGGTTTGTCGGGCTCGATGATTTTTCCTTCAATAGTTCGTGCCCCAATACACTCGGGGAACGTGTCACAACTCATAAACTTTCCACCACGTCCAAGTTTAATAACCATTTTGCTTTTACATTTTGGACAATCAAATTCATCAGGTGCCTCACCAAGTGTTGTTATTTTGTCGAGACTTTCTTTTGAGGTGACGTCCTTACTGAAAGGAGTATAGAAGTCTTTTAGTGTCTTTTCGTATGAACGAGTTCCTTGTGCGATTTCATCAAGCTCATTTTCCATTTCTGCAGTAAATGAATCACTCACATATTTTTCAAAGTTTTTTTCAATAAAAGAACTTACCACGTCTCCTGTGTCAGTGGGGAAGAGGGTTCTTCCTTCTTTGGTGACATACTCACGTTCTTGGAGTGTCCGCATAATTGATGCGTAGGTTGATGGACGGCCGATACCCCGCTTCTCAAGCTCTTTAATAAGCCCTGCTTCTGTATATCGAAAAGGAGGTTGGGTCTGCTTACCTTCTGAGTGGATGTTTTTCAGATCAATAGATTCGCCTTTGTCTACTTTAGGAAGTTCTACATCTTCACCGCGCGCTCGAGGGTCAGCTTTGAGCCACCCTAAGAAAAGAACACGAGAGCCGTTAGTAGAAAAGTCGGGGATGGTGTTGCTTTCAGTGTTTGCGGTTACTTTAGTTCGTAGTATTTCTGCATCAGTCATTTGAGACGCAACGGTCCGTTCCCAGATAAGAGTATAGAGTTTCTTTTGGTCTTCATTATTACCCGCATTTTCTTTTAAGAAGTTTGAAGGGCGGATTGCTTCATGAGCTTCTTGTGCAGCTTTACTCTTTGCTGAGAATAGATTTTTACTGCTGTACTCTTTTCCGTATTTCTCTACAACTACCGCTTCAATCTGTTCAATCGCTTGTTTACTTAAGTTAGTGCTATCGGTACGCATGTAGGTGATGTGCCCTGCTTCATAGAGTTTTTGTGCAATGCCCATCGTCCGTGAAGGAGCATACCCTAAACGGGTACTTGCGACTTGTTGCAGTGTTGAGGTAATAAAAGGTGGCCGAGCAGAGCGCTTTGCTTTTGTTTCCTTAACATCTTTAATGGTCCATGTTTCTTTCTTTCCAACAGCACAAATTCTATCTGCCTCAGTTTCTGTTTTTGGTTCCTCGGTACAGGTAAGTTGAAATGAATCTTTTTTAGAGGTGACATCAGCAGTGATAACCCAAAAGTCTTCGGGGTTAAACTCACGGATCTCTCGCTCACGCTCCATGATGATACGAAGTGCAGGGGACTGAACTCGTCCAGCGGAAAGTCCATAGCGCACTTTTTTCCAGATAAGTCCGGAGAGGTCGTACCCCACAAGACGGTCAAGGATACGTCGAGCTTCTTGAGCTTTTCGCAGGTTGTCGTCTATTGTGCGTGGGTGAAGCATTGCCTCTTGCACTGCCTCTTTTGTAATTTCATGAAAGACGACTCGTTTTGGGTCTTTTAGTTTAAGGATTTCTTTTAAGTGCCACGCAATAGCTTCTCCCTCTCGGTCGGGGTCAGTCGCCAGGAGTACTTCATCAGATTTTTTAGCAAGTTTTGTAAGTTCAGATATAACCTCCTCTTTTCCTTTTGATACTTCATAGCGTGGAACGAACCCCGCTGGGATATCGATTGCGTTTTTATTGCTCTTAGGAAGATCACGAACATGCCCCACAGACGCACGGACTGTGTACTTATCGTCAAGATATTTTGAAATGGTTTTGGCTTTTGCCGGTGATTCTACGATTAATAGTTTCATATGGTGTACATATGTACGTTAAAGTACTGAGGAAGTCAAATTAAAAATATATATAAAAAAAGTGCCACTACTTAGAACGCTTGCCGTAGCTCACCCCGTGTTTCTGTAATAAGTCCTTGTAGTTCCATGCTTGAAAGTAAGATATGTGCGTCCTTAATGGGCATGTGTAACAATTCTAATAATGTGTCCCGCGACATAGGGTGTTCAAGAAACTTTAGCACTTTTTTCTCATTCTCTCCAAGATTTTCCTGTGTAGAGAGCTCGGAGGGTTCTTTTTGTATACCAAAGACTTCTAGAATATCAGTACTTTTTGTTATTGGCGTTGCACCATTTTCTATAAGCATGTGCGGGCCATAAGAAAGTTTTGAAAATATTGACCCTGGGACTGCAAGCACGTCACGATTATATTCCATTGCAAGTCGTGCGGTGATGAGTGTACCTGATTTTTCACCCGCTTCGATAACAAGAGTCGCGTGAGACATTCCCGCCATGATTCTATTTCTTTGTGGAAAACTGTACGGTGTTGCTTGAAAGTGCGGTTCAAATTCTGAAAAAAGCGCACCTCCTGAAAGAAGTATTTCTCGTGCAAGCGGAGTGTTTGTTCTTGGGTACAGTACCGTGTCGTCAAGTCCTGAGCCCGGTACGGCGATAGTGTGAAGCCCAGCTCTAAGCGCTGCGTGGTGTGCGACACTATCTATACCGAGTGCGAGTCCAGAGACTATTGAAATATTATGACCTCGAAGGCCACTCATAAGTGCCTCGCACACGTCTTTACCGTATGGAGAGTGTCGACGAGAACCAACCACACAGAGTAGTTTTGTCGTAGCAGGGGGAAGTGTTCCGCGAATAAATAGGGATTGAGGCGGGTCTGTTATTTCAGACAGAAGAGGAGGAAATTCTGATGCATTCAGTTGTATCACCGCACGCTCCATAGTACTATGTATCGTATCATGTATAAGTACACTAAATATGTTAGATATCAACTTTATTAGAGAAAATCAAGAACTTATTAAAGAAGGAGCTCGAAAGAAACTCATTGATTTTGATATGGAGCGACTCATCACACTTGATGATTCTCGAAGAAGTGCCCTACAGTCAGTTGAAGAAAAACGAGCAGTACAAAATAAAGTGAGTGAAGAGATAGCGCTGTCCGGAGACCCAGCAGGCCAAGCTGAAGCAATAGCGCAGATGAAAGAACTGAAGACTGAGCTTCAAGCAGAGGAAGAAAAACTTAAAACGATTATGGAAGCGTGGCAGATGCTCATGCTTCAAGTCCCCAATATTCCTGACATGTCAGTTCCAGAAGGGAAGGACGACAGTGAAAACCAAGAGATAAAAGTATGGGGAGAAAAACCACAGTTTTCTTTTGAACCAAAAAGCCACACGGATATTATGACCGAACTTGATATGGTCGATTTTGAGCGAGGTACAAAGGTACATGGTTTCCGTGGATACTTTTTAAAAAACGACGGAGCATTATTGTCATGGGCTATTTGGAACTATGCAATGGACTTTTTCCTGAAGAAGGAATTTATCCCCATGATTACTCCCGCAATAGTACGTAAGAGCAATCTCTACGGCACGAGTCATCTTCCTAATGACGCAGACGATATTTATAAAACCCAGGATGATGATTATCTTGCGGGCACCGCTGAGGTTCCTACAATGGGGTATTACGCAGATGAGGTTATTGATGGAGGTATGTTCCCTATAAAGTTTTTGTCATTTTCGCCGTGTTACCGCCGAGAAGCGGGAAGTCATGGAAAAGATACGAAAGGTCTTATTCGCGTGCATGAGTTTTTTAAGCTTGAGCAGGTGGTGCTCTGCGAAGCGAGTCATGAAGAGTCAGTAAGACTTCATGAATGGATAAATAGAAACACTGAAGAGTTTATAGAATCTTTAGGGATTCCATATCACACCGTACTCAACTGTGGAGGTGATATTGGGCAAGGGCAGGTCAAAAAATACGATATCGAGCTCTGGGTTCCACTTGAAGAAACATACCGAGAAATTAGCTCAGCGTCATATTTTCATGACTTCCAAACCAGGCGGTTTAATATTCGATATAAGGATAAAGAAGGGAAGATGCAGTACGCGCACTCTCTTAACTGCACCGCGATTCCTACTCCACGGATTCTTGTTTCATTGGTAGAAAATTTCCAGCAAGCAGATGGTTCTATTAAGGTTCCAGAGGTATTACAAAAGTATCTCGGGAAAGCGGTAATCTCAAAATAGCATGAAATTGTTTAAACGAGGTAAAACAGTGCGGTCCGAAAAAATCGCTCTGCGGAAGCGTAAGCGGTTTATTTTTTTATTAAGTCTCGCGCTTGGTATTGTCGTTGTACTTGGAGGTCTTATTACCTGGGCTTCGTATCGTCCGTCATTACAAATTACTGATGTGGTGATCCATGGAAACAGTGTCATTTCAGATTCACAGATTAGAGAGGTGGTGACGGCCTCGCTCTCAGGGAAATATTTCTTTTTATTCCCAAGAGCAAACACTGCTATATATCCAGAAATAGAAATAGAGTCTGAGATTCTCAATAGATTCCGACAGATTGCTTCAGTCGACATTGTGCGGCGGGACCTCAAGACGCTCTCTTTTGAGATAGAGGAGCAAAAACCCCATGCATTATGGTGTGTCACAATGAGTACAGAGGTTGAGTCAACTGCACGAGACTGTTATTTCATTAACGCTGATGGTCTTGTCTTCTCTAAAGCGCCAAACTTCACGGGGAATGTCTTTTTTCGGTTTCATGGAGACGTGGACGAGCAAGAACCAATCGGTGCGTATTACTTAAAAGTTAACAATGAGTTCAATAAAATACGCGTGCTTATTGATTCTCTCCTCGGCTCAGATTTTGGTGTACATCCTATTGAGCTACATCTTCTTGGGGAGGACGATATAGAGATGCGCTTAGAAGATGGCGGTAAGATTTTGTTCGCTCGTAAACAATCATCGTCTGAAGTCTTAGACAATCTCAAGACCGTCCTTTTGTCAGAAACATTTAAAAAGGAAGCAATGCAAAACATAGAATATATCGACTTACGTTTTGGTAATAAAGTATATTTCAAATTAAGATAGGGCGCCTTTGTTTTATAGCAGAGACGGGTATGAGTATTTCGTGGTACTATCGTCAATAATGAAAAAGGGAAATGAGTCTAGTTTTTGGGGACAGCTGAAACGTCCAATCTTTGTGTTGGCTCCTATGGCGGATGTTACTGACCCCGCGTTCCGGCGAGTGATAGCAAAATATGGGAAGCCCGATGTGATGTGGACTGAGTTCGTCTCTGCGGATGGACTTTTTTTGGCTGACGAAGCAGGACGACGAAAGATAAAAAGGGATTTGGAATACGCTGAGGTGGAGCGTCCAATTATCGCTCAGTTTTTTACCTCGAATCCCGATATGATGCGGAAAGCTTCGTGCTACGCATCTTTGTGTGGGTTTGATGGTTTTGATATCAATATGGGGTGTCCTGATAAAAGTATTGAGAAACAACGCGCCGGTGCCGCGTTAATAAAAGATCCCGCACGCGCGCAGGTTTTAATAGAGTCTGCAAAAGAAGGAGTCAGGGACGCTGTAAAGGAGGGAGGGAAGATAATCCCCATATCTGTAAAAACTCGAATAGGATATAACAAAAATGAACTCGAGGTGTGGCTCCCCGCACTTCTAAAAGCAGAACCAGCAGTTGTCACAATCCATGCGCGCACAAGAAAGCAAATGTCCAAAGTTCCTGCTGACTGGAGTCAGGTAAGACGAGCGGTTGAGATTAGAAACGAGCTAAAGAGTGAGACACTTATTTTAGGAAATGGCGACGCACTCGACTTAGAAGATGCAGAAAGGAAAGTTACTGAGACTGGATGCGATGGAGTGATGCTCGGGAGAGCAATCTTTGGTAATCCGTGGTTGTTTGATAGAGAGAAAGACTCAGTTACGATTGAGGAACGCCTTTCGGTGCTCGTGGAGCATACAAAACTCTATGAAGCGCTTCTGGGAGATGTGAAGAGTTTTAATATTATGAAGAAACATTACAAAGCGTACGTGAGCGGATGGGATGGCGCAAAGGAGCTCAGAATACAACTTATGGATGCGCATAACGCACAAGAAGTAGCAGACATTGTTAGAGGATATACACCTCCTCAGATTTCTTGACTCTATATACATTATTATGGTATAATGTATATAGAAATACCCGTGTCGTTGTCAAACGGCGCTGAACAAAGATTAGGAGGTTAAAATGCAAAATACCGTACGTATGGTACTTGTTGTCACGACTATTTCGTGTCTAACGGTTCTCGCTGAGGTTAGGGTGGATGAATTGTACTTCAGCGCTTTCGTCGGGGTCATCATTGGCATCTACCTTCTCATGGAGGTTCGTGTAAAATGGTCCGTCCGGTTCATTACTGGAGCCCTGCCACCGATACTCTTGTTGGTGTCACCGTTTAAGGACTACGTCGCCATTTCACCTGAAAATTTAGCTTTCGTGGTGGAGCCACATTTTATTGTCATTTCTGTAGGCTTGGCGATCGGCTTGTTTATCGTGCTTATCCTCTACAGTATCTGGGTATCCTTTGTTAAAAGACGCTCTGCTGGGTAGACACAGGATGCTCACTGCAAACTGTTGCAGGATTTTTGTCGACACATGCGCCTCGCGCACGTGTCGACTTTTCTTTTAGGTACAGGTACGCGTGGTATACTGTTTTGTAATGGAAAAAGCGCTGTATAGAAAATATCGTCCTGAGGGATTTAAGGATGTTCTTGGGCAAGAACATATTGTGTCTGTTCTTGAGGGTGCGCTTGAGCAAGGGAATATTTCTCACGCGTATCTCTTCTCAGGCTCTCGTGGGACCGGGAAGACGAGCGTTGCTCGTATTCTTGCGCGAGCGATTGGTACATCAGGGAATGATTTGTATGAAATTGACGCCGCTTCAAATCGAGGCATTGATGATATTCGAGAACTTCGTGATTCAGTACATACGTATCCGCTCGAGTCTCCGTACAAAGTTTATATTATTGATGAGGTACACATGCTCACTAAGGAAGCATTTAATGCGCTCCTCAAGACTTTAGAAGAGCCACCAAAACACGTGGTTTTTATGCTCGCAACTACTGAAGAAGAAAAGTTACCAGACACGATTGTGTCACGGTGTCAGAGCTTTGTTTTTAAAAAGCCGACTGCACAGATTTTGGCGGAAATGATTCTCCGTGTGGCAAAGAAAGAGGGTTTTACTTTAGAACCCGCATCAGCAAACTTAATTGCGCTTCTTTCAGAAGGTTCGTTTCGTGATGCCCATGGGATTTTACAAAAAATAATCTCTTCCTCTAAAGATAAAAAAATAAGTGTTGAGGAGGTTGAGTGTGTTGCGGGGGCTCCAAAGGGCGCGCTTGTTAATGAGTTAATTGGGGCCATTGCTTCAAAGGACCTTAATACCGCACTTTCTATAGTGAAAGATGTGGTTGCCCAGAACCTAGATCTTAAGACTTTTATAAAACTGGTACTGCATAAGGTGCGTGTCGTGCTGTTACTTAAGTATGCAAAAGATATGGAGACTGGGTTCAAGGGGCAATTTATGAAAGAAGATTTTGATTTTCTTAAAAAGATATGTGACGATGAAAATTCAGCTATCAACTCCGAGGTACTCTATGAGCTTCTTGGCGCATATGACGCCACTGCACGAGCATATATTACGCAACTTCCGCTAGAGCTCGCGCTGGTAAAGTTACTTAAGATAGAGTAAATTATAGTCTATTGTCGGATCGTCTAATGGTAGGACGCTTGCAATAGTTATGGGAGAGGTCCAAGTAACTTGGACAACAGAATAAAATAAGTAAGATATACTTTACATAATTGCCGGATCGTCTAATGGTAGGACGCTTGGTTTTGGTCCAAGTAATCTAGGTTCGAGCCCTAGTCCGGCAGCTACGGATTCTTCAACCCCAAAGCGATTGAGCTTTGGGGTTTTAGAATACGTCTGACTCGGAAGGGACTCGAAGGTCGGACTGAGTGAAGCGAGGGAGACGGGGTCGAGGATGCTATTAAAACATACACATAAGACGTGAGGGTGCTCGGTGTATTGTGGTAATTGGCAAACCACTCAACGAGTCAGCTGTATGGGGTGAACCAATTGTGATGAATACAGAAAAAGAACTCAAGCGGGTATTTGAAGAGTATGAAAACGGTACGTTTATAAAGACAGGGAAATAAAAAAAGCTGAGCGGTGCCGGGGGCACTACTCAGCTGTTACAGTTTGGAAACCCAGTTGGTTATCGACTGAATGACTTCTTCGCGTCTGTGGGACGCGAGCGTCAGATGCCCCGTGTGCGGGAGTTCGTGGGTGGTCACCTCAGAACTCTTTTTGAGCATTGTGTTCAGCTTGCGCTGAGCGCTCGGGGCAATCCATCGGTCTTCGACTCCCCAAATGTGAAGCGTCGGATACGAGTATCCAACAAACTTCGGAGGGAAGAGTAGGTCTCGGCACTCGATGCCAGAGACGACTTGTCGCGACCGAATGGCCGCAAATCCTTCAATAAAGGGGAGTGGCTCAATCAATGTCGTATATTCTTTCTCGGTTGGCCGGATCGGCTTTCCCAAGAAGACTTCACGAACCCGACCTTTCATGACACTCCACAGGGCGCGCGTCATAAAAAGGATTCCTCGTGGCATCGCCGGCGAGAGAAGGACGACACCGGCAAGCGGTTTACCTTCCTTCTCAAGTCGCTCGGCGGCGATGCGGACTGCACTTCCGCCGGCTGATTGTCCAACGAACACAACCGGCTTCATAGCTGTGTCATACGCACACAGGGCGAGCTTGACTCGGTCTGCGTGCGAAGCGACTGCGGACGTGTCGATGGTATTGACGATATGTCCGTTTGCCTCCAGCGCACTTTGGAGTGCGCTGAAAGTGTATTCAGGATGGCCAGCAAGGCCATCCACGCAAATGATGGTGACCATTAGAATCTCCTTTCAGATTCCAAGATGTTAAGGAACTCTTTATTTAATTATATCATATGTACACAATAAAGTCAAATAGATTCCTTGTTTTTACCTATGAGGTGTAGGTTTGGTATACTAAAATCATGAAGAAAGCAATTATTCTCCACGGCATGCCTGATAAGGAAGATTATTTCGATCCCAAAAAAGACTCGCAAACAAACTGCCGTTGGTTACCATAGCTTCAGAGGCAACTGATAGTCCAAGGGGTTTTGGCACAAACACCTGAAATGCCAGAGCCATATCTTCCTAATTATGAGAAATGGATTGAAGTGTTTGAACAGTTTAAGGTAGACGAGGAAACTGATTTAGTAGGACATAGTTGCGGTGCCGGGTTTTTACTTCGTTGGCTTAGTGAAAACAAAATAAACGTTGGAAAGTTGGTGCTTGTTGCTCCGTGGATCGACCCAATTAACGAGTTGGGAGATGAGAATAATTTTTTTGATTTTGAAAGAGATCATTACTCAGATTTAGAAGGATTCAGAACATTATGTCTACCTTCTTCTATTGTCCATGAGAAAGTTGGGTCTATTGTAAAAACTGTAGAGAGGATAACCAGTTTATAACTAGAGTTATTTTTTAGTTTTGGTACAGTAATACAATGAGTGATGAAGAGATCATTTCAAAGGCAATAAATTTTGCTAGAGAGAATAAAAAAGACATAGCCAAGAGGCTAACAGATACAAGTAGGTTTCCACCTGAAACTCACCCTGTTTCTGTTTTTATGGCAGGTTCCCCAGGAGCAGGTAAGACAGAGTCAGCAAGAGAGCTGATTGAGAAGTTCTCTAATAAGGGTTCAATTCTCCGAATTGATTCTGATGAACTGAGAGGTGAGTTTGAAGACTATGACGGTCA
This sequence comes from Minisyncoccota bacterium, assembly GCA_040876885.1. Taxonomy (GTDB): domain Bacteria; phylum Patescibacteriota; class Minisyncoccia; order Phycocordibacterales; family JABMNX01; genus JABMNX01. Next base: position 25,626 of record JBBDOU010000006.1, read on the forward strand.
AAATTCATTATTATTTCAAGGACCTACGTCAATTATAATTGATAAGATGCATGATATTGCTCTAAAACAAAAACAAAGCTTTGTTTTTGACGGCACACTATCTAATTTAGAAAGGTCGATAGAGAACATTAAGCGGTCCCTTGCTGAAGGTAGAAATAGAGATGTTTTTATTGTGTACGTGTACCAAGATCCAATTCAAGCTTGGGGTTTCGTCAAGAAGCGTGCTTTAAAAGACGGTCGGGTTGTACCCAAAGATGCCTTCATTTCACAGTATTTTTCTGCTCGGTTAAATGTGAATAAAATTAAAGAAATGTTTGGTAGTAAAATCCAGGTTGATTTGATTATAAAAAACATAGATGGGACGAATCTAAAATATAAGGAAAACATCAATATTATTGACAATAATCTCAAAGAGAAGTATTCTGAAGACAAGTTAAAGGAGATATTAGGATAGATATGTTTGATGTATTTTTCTCAAAAAATGATAGCACTGATAAGAGCAAAAAGCCCTCATCAAGTGATTTTTCTGATTTTTTCAGAAAGGCACCTTCTCGTGAAAGAAAGAAGGTGTTCTTAGATGTCGCACGAAAAGCTAGTGAAGAACAACGTACCTACATGATGTAATTTTTGTAGATATCTATCGTGATAATCTAAAAAAGTTCACAACAAGAGTACTTCCATTTTTACCGTCAACCTCGTTCCTTAAAAATCAGGTCGCCCGGACAGCGAGCTATAATTAGTCTTACATAAACAACGTCCCAGGTACCTGAGGTGTTTATTTCTTATAGGAGAACTACTGTATGTTACGGTTATAGTGTAAAAAAGAGTATAAAATGGCTTAAACAGCGGATATTTCATTTTTTAGGTGTACAATCGAACTGTTCTGGTATACGCTGTTGATACGTTATTAATGACGTACGTGCGTTTATTAAGCTAATTTAATTTATATCATGGCAGAATTAAAAGGACTTTGTATGAAGTGTCGGGACGAAAACAAGAAGCCGACTATGCAAGTAATGAAAGATATCAAGATTTCAGAGAAAAATAATCGTTTTTCAGCTAAAGGACAGTGTACAACGTGTGGTGGAAACATGTTCAAGTTCATGTCTAAAGACGACGCAGCAAAGCACCAGTAAGAACATACCTATGTATTGTGGAGTTATATACATGATATCCACAGGATTATACCCAGATTACGTTTGTGTATAATTTCTATACTCGGTATCCTTACAGGTACACTTAGATGTTGACGATTAATCTGTTAAAAGAGGAATCACTCAGTATGTAATAGGACTGATAGACATCTAGGGCAAACCACCGGCACCGCGCAAGCGGTGCTTTTGGTTTTTGAAGGATTAAGAATCTTGGTGGTATACTACCTTATAATGCTTTTCAAATTAGTTAAGAGCCCCTTAAATATAAAGTCTGCATCAAAATATTTCATTTTTTTTGTTGCGGTCCTTGTCCTATTTTCTTTAGGGTTACACCTTATCGATGCTCATCACCACCACGCAGAGTCTGTGTATGGAGTTGGCTTGGACGCAGTGATGCACGCAGCTGACAGGAAGTGGTTTTTCATACTCTCCTTGTTTTTACTACCTCTATTGCCGCTAATTACAAGAATGGTCAAAAAGAGGTATGCTATTTTTTTTAACTCGCTGAGTAGTCACTTAGTGGGACTCTTTTTTGTCATACCGAGACTGTTTGATTCTTTTTATACCTTAATACAAAGCGGAGCGGTGAGGAGAATTATATACGAGTGATTTTCTGAAGAAGCACAAATTATTCGTAGTACTTACTAATAGTAAATTATAAAAAAATGAACAGAATTACAATTATTGTACTGACATTCGTTGTTGGTTTAGGTGTTGGGTATATAATCCAAAATAATCTAGGAGGAGACCATAAAGGGCATGGTATGGATGCAGGTGATTCTCACGTAATGCATACAGTGCTTTCTGAAGTACCAGAAGGTAGTACTGCTCCAACCGTTACTCTTGAGGTCTTGAAAGACCCAAAGAGTGGATGGAATGCAAAGATATCTACAACAGGTTTTAGCTTTGCGCCTGAAAAAGCTTCAACAAACCACGTGTTTGGAGAAGGTCATGCACACATCTACGTTGATGGCGTAAAAATTAACCGTGTGTATGGGGAGTGGTATCACCTCGGAGTACTTGCTGAAGGGAGTCATGAGATACGAGCTGAGCTTTCAGGAAATGATCACTCAACCTATGCACAAGACGGTGTGAAAATAGACAGCACTGTTGTGATAGAAGTTGAAGCAAAAAAAGAAGTAGACAGAGAAAACGCCAAAACATTTGATGTGGCGGTTTCAGAGAGGAAGTTATCTCCGGGAGTGATTACGGTTACAGAGGGGGATAGTGTTATCTTCAATATAGTCACTGACGAAGGTGGTGAATTTCATATTGCAGGATATGAAATAGAGAAAGAAATGAAGACTGAAAATTCAGTCGAGGTTTCTTTCGTTGCTGAGCTTGCAGGTCGATACAACCTAGAACTTCACCCAGCCCAAGGTGATAGTATGGGTGACGGGGAACAGATGGAGGGACATAGCAATGACGAAGACATTGTTATCGGCGCTCTTGTTGTTAATCCAAAATAACTTTTCACACTACACACACTTCTATAGAAGTGTGTGTAGTGTCATATTAAAATAGCGTATGAAAAATATATTGTATCTTTTGTTTGTGTACATGCTTTTACCACTAGAGGCGTATGCGCATGGTTTTGGTGAGCGTATAGACTTACCGATTCCACTCAATATATATCTTATTGGCGCAGGAGTTGCGGTGGCTGTCTCGTTTATCCTTATGGGGTTTATTGGTAAGAAGGAGATTGGTGATGACACATACCCTCGGTATAATCTTTTTAAAGTTAGGTGGATAAAAAAGGTCCTAGAAGACCGGTTCTTTTTAGGAAGTATACAGGCCTTCTTTGTGCTGGTGCTCCTTCTTGTCATCACCGCTGGTTTTATTGGAAGACAGAACAGTGCATTTAACATTGCGCCAACGGTGATATGGATTTTATTTGGGGTTGGTATGACATACACCGTTATAAGTATTGGTAATCTTTGGAGAGTCATTAACCCATGGAGAACACTATTTGTGTGGCTGGAACGAATAATTCCAGATGTATCTCTAAAGAAGTCTTGGCCAGTAGTGCTTGGGGTGTGGCCCGCGTTCGTACTTTTCTTTGGGTATCGTTGGGTTGAGAATGTCTTTCCAAATGCCGCTAATCCAAGCACGCTTTCGTTGCTCATCGTACTGTATTCGTTTATCACCCTTGGGGGAATGATGTATTTCGGTAAAGTTAATTGGTTGCGGTACGGAGACCCATTTAGCGTTTTCTTTAGGTTTCTTTCTTACTTTTCCCTTACTGAGCGACGAGTAATCGAGAACAGAAAGGAGTTACTCGTCCGCCCTCCAGGTATTGGGTTACTTAAAAGAGTCCGCATTGGCGCTTCTGAGATGACCTTCGTACTCTTTATGATTTCAAGCGTGACCTTTGATGGGATGTTGTCGATACCACTATGGCAGAGTATATATCGCACACTCTTTAAGTTAGGAGTACCGTCGCTTTTAATAGGAACCATAGGGCTGTTATTACTCCTTCTTATATTCCTTGGTGTCTACTTGTTCTTTTCGTTCCTCGTAAAAATATATGCACGGACAAGAAAAAGCAGTCTTGAGGTGGCGTATGCATTCGTGCTCTCACTACTTCCTATTGCTATCGCATATGAGCTTGCACATTTTATGTCGTTGATTCTCATAGAGGGACAGCGGATATTCTACCTCGTCTCTGACCCGTTTGGATTTGGTTAGAATTTATTTGGTACGGTGGAGTACGCAATAAATTTCCAAGTAATTAATCTAAAGAATCTATGGAACTGGCAGGTTGGTGTTATTGTCTTAGGGCACATTATTGCAGTGTATATCTCTCACATGATAGCGCTCCGCCTATTCAAAGATAAAAAAAATGCACTGCGGAGCCAGTACCCAATGCTTATACTTATGGTTTTCTATACCGTGTTTAGCTTATGGATTATGGCGCAACCTATTATTATTTAAGTCTCGTACATACCTATGGAAGAAACATTTAGTGACCGAGTCGTGCGAGCAGCGCACGCTATCCCTAAAGGAAGGGTGACTACGTATGGGCGTATTGCACGTGCTGCGGGTGGTGGCGCACGCGCGTCACAGAGTATCACCGGCATTCTTTCAAAGGCTGCTACACGCGGTGTTTCTGGTATCCCATTTCATAGAATCGTTTATGCTCATGGGCGCGTCTGGATAAACGAGAGACACCGTAAAGAACGAATGAAGCTTTATAGAAAAGAGGGAATTGAGGTGAGTGCAGGTGGTGTCGTTAAGAATTTTAATGAGGTTGTATTTGATTTTAAATAACCCCCCTGTTTACCTGAGATACAGCCTTATATCTATTGGCACTTTTATAGTTAGTGTGTAAGATTATACGTACAGTACTCTGAGCTCTGAAGGGGTACGTAAGATTTTTAATTCATTATCATTCATAACAAAATCTATGGCACCCTCAA
>JBBDOU010000007.1:0-5476 GCA_040876885.1 Minisyncoccota bacterium
ACATCATCCCGCGCACTGTCAGCCCGAAGCTCGACCTTGTGCTGGCCAATCTGGAGCTAATGCCGGCCACGCTCAACTACCTCAAGTTCTTTAAAGAGTTCTTTTATATGAGCTTCTGTTACTGCATCTTTTTTAGAGACACCTATGCATACGGCGGTCTGCTCTTTATTATCTTTAAACACATCACCAATCTCAAATACCTTAACCGTATCGAGTCCTAAAACAGCACTATTTTTTTCATTGAGGGTAATGCTGGAAGAAACCCCATCCCGGAGATTCACTCTAAAGAAATTTTTATCGCTTGCGAATGGATTTTCGAGTTCTAACTCTCCGTTATCTCGAAGAGAGTACGTGTACACCTCCGTGAACCCTCTTTGAGTAAGAAAGTCTCTAATCTTTTCAGCGTAGTAATATTTTTTGTGTACCGGTACATCTCCTTTTCTCCAAGGAGTGACCTCTCCAATGTTTGTATAGCCGTATATACGCGCAATTTCTTCTATTAAATCTTCTTTATTACCACTTACCAAAAAACTTGTGTGTGCATGTAAATCGAGTCGCTCAAAAGGAACCGCGACCACATACCGTTCATCAGCATTAGACATTCTTCTAAATCCAACAACGTCACTAAAATAAGAACTTTCTTTGTATAGCTCCTCAATAACACCCTCTTGAGACGCGTGCATGACCTTTCCTGCTCCTAAATATATTCCATTATGGGAAACTCCATCAACAACCTCTGTACCTGAAAGGAATTCCTGGGACCGTGTTTGCGGGCCTTTGTGCGTTACCTCAGTACCATCGGCTAGTAAGTTAAACGTGAGTTCTTTTCTGTCCTCTGGATTACTTCGAGAAAAAATAATATCTCCCGGTTGTAAATCTGCTTCAGTAATCTCTTTACCGTATACGTATTGATCTATAGCCATTCGAGGCAGTCCTACCCCGGCCTGTGCAAATGCGTATCCAACAAAAGACGAACAGTCAAATGCGTGCGGAGCATCATATGAGATACTCGCCCCGTACTTATACGGAACCCCTATAAGCGTAGCGACACACGCAAGTACTTTTTCTATAGGAGAGACTTTCTCATAAGAAAACCCAAAACGATTTAATATGTTCTCTACATCCTTAGCTACTATCTGTGTTCCCAAGAGTCCGTTAATCTCGTTAATAGAAACTCCCGCTTTATATTGCATACTTCTTTGAAGTGGATAGACATCCACATACCCCTCTACAGCACCACCCGCGATTTCCTGTATTAAAGCTACGACTTCAGTTAACCCATAGAGTGCCATCTCTGAAGCAAGTTCATTTTCGAAACGTGCAGACGCATCAGTACGTACCTTAATACTCTGTGAGGTCTTTCGTGTATTAATTGGATGAAAATTTGCAGACTCAATAATAATATCTGTCGTTGTCTCATCTACGTGAGCTGCAAGCCCTCCCTTAATTCCTGCAATACCGATAGGAGTATCTGCGTTGCCATCAACAATTAATAAATCGTCTTGCGTAAGCACGTATTCCTCTCCCGTAAGCACGGTAATTTTTTCACCTCTTTTTGCGCTACGAACGTGTATTAAAAATTTTCCATTAGCCTGTTTTAAACGAGATGCATCAAACGCATGAAGTGGTTGTCCAAGTCCAAACATGACGTAATTTGTCGCATCAACAACATTGTTGATTGATTTCTGACCCAGAGTCTCAAGACTTTTTTGTAGCCAGACTGGACTTGGACCAACCTTCACTCCCTGTATAACAGCGCTCGTATACCTTCGGCACAGGCGTGCGTTATCTACCTCAACGGAAAGAATCTTTGACTGTGGTAGCCCTGCTCCAACCTTCCCGAGCTCAGTACGTAACACGTCTTTTTTAAAGGGTATATCCAAAATTACTGAGAGTTCTTTTGCGATACCTCGATGCGATAAACAATCGTGCGCTCGGTTTGGGAGTACGTCCACGTCTATAACAAAATCCTCTCCAACTTTTTCCACCCCGTCAATTTCAAAAGCATGAAATGTGAGCTTCTCACCTACTGCTTCGGGTGACGGGAGCGGTGTATCAAAATATGTCTGTAGCCAGTTGTAGGAAACTTTCATAATTAAAATTGATTAATAAAACGCAAGTCTCCTGTATGGAATTGCCGTGTATCATCGATTCCGTACTTAAGCATACCCAATCGCTCTACCCCAGTCCCAAACGCAAAACCTTGCCATTCTTGCGGATCAATCCCAGCACTTTCAAGAACCTTTGGATGCACCATACCAGCACCAAGAATCTCAATCCATTTACCTTTTAGTCTCTCTGGAGCATTGTCTCCAACGAGACGAACATCTACCTCGACCCCAGGCTCAACAAACGGAAAATAACCTGGGCGCAATCTTATTTCAACCTCACTCCCAAAGAATTTTTTAAAGAAAATCTTAAAAACTCCCCGTAATGTCGCAAGCGTTACGTCCTTCCCAATCATCAGTCCTTCAACCTGATAAAATTGCGCCTCATGAGTCATATCGGTTGCTTCGTTGCGATATACCTTACCAGGCGCAATCACCTGTATCGGAGGGCCTCCTGCTTCCATAATAGCCTTCATGTGGCGCACCTGAACGGGAGAAGTGTGTGTTCGGAGAAGTCTACGTGTATTAAGTGGCTTTAGCCAAAATGTATCCCATAAATCTCGTGCGGGGTGATTTGGAGGAATGTTGAGTGCATCAAAATTATAATGTTCACTTTCTACCTCAGGACCATCAGCATATTCAAATCCCATTTCATTAAAAATAGTATTAATCTCACGGATTATTCGTGTAATTGGGTGTATATGTTTTTGGTGTACTTCCGAATCAGACATAGCCATGATTATAGCAAAAACGCCCCTATTTAAAAGCCTTGGCTCTCTACTGCAATTTGTACTCGAATATCTTTACGCTCCCCGCTACGGGTTCCTTTATAAAAATACTATTCCCGCCTGTTCTCACCATTACTCCTTCTGCTTTAAAAAGAGACTGCTCATTTCGAGGGACACGTGGATCAATTTCTGTCATAACAACCACGTCGTCTATGACAAGCAGTAAGAGTTCGTTTGATAAGGGGTGAAAGTCAAATGACCGCACTGGCTTCTTGTTAATAATTATCTCTCGATTACACGCATTCATTTCATCACAAAAATAAGAAGGGGCGTTACTTTCTTTATTAACCCATCGTGCATATACCGACTCTCCTTCTCTCCATAAAACAACATCTCCCTTCCGCTTAACATCTTCAATTTTCCCCCCGCCTGTACTGGTGGCGAGGATTTCGGGATAATCAGCTGGTGACACCATAGTTCTTGTTGAGGTTGCAAAGAGGCCTACCGCAGTTACATACGAAGAAGTTGTGGGTACTAATTCTGCATACGGGATTACGTTTGGCATGATAAAAGCAGAGGACTCAGAGACTCGCTGTGGAAGCACCTCTATAATCTTCTCCCAAGAACGATATCCTTCTTTTTTAACCACAACATAATACACCCGAGGGGTTAAGTTTTGTACAAAAAATCCATTCTTAAGAATCCCTACTCCTTTGGAAAGCTTTCCGTCGAGATATAAGTCTGCTTTTGATTCTTCAAGCCCAATATAAATACCTCCAGTCTTTACAAGCTTTAATCCATCACCAAGCCGATACCCGCTTGAATATAGGAGTGTAATCGGCACAAGTACGACAAAAGTAACCATCAATATAATCAGGTACGATAGTCTGGTTTTTCGTGAGAGTGGTTCCATGGTATAACAGCTCGCTATGTTTTAAATGTTAGTCTTACGACACCTCTTTATGCTGATCCTTTTATTGTGTGCTTTGGTGTATTCCAGAACCCCATATATTTTCCAAACATAAGACGAGTTTGTGCATCAAGACCTGGTATAGCACTAAAGACAATCATCGTCACGGGCACGAGAATCCATTGTAACACCATTGTGATATATCGAAATTTAGAATGGTGAGCGGGACGCTTTGGTAGAAGCGTTGTTGAGATAATAGCAGAAATAACGAGTCCAAACATAGAAAGCGTAAGAAATGTTCTTGCGACAATAGGGAGATTGTATGAAAGAATTGTCGTGCTAAACTCGCGACCTCCAACAAGTAACGGTAACCACCCAAGAGAAAACAATACCAGCGGGTGGGTGGTTAGTGACCAAAACCCTTCTATCTGAACCCAAGAGAGACGCACTTTCTTCCAGAAAGGAAACTCTTTACTCTTCAATGCTGTGTAAAGAATATAGGGTACGTTCTCTACACCATATCCCCATCGCCGATACTGTTTATAAATGTTTTTAAATGTGTTCCAAGAATTCTTTGCCAAGTTCGCATCCATAGACACTGGGTACGATATTGGCACAACCTGATAGTTTCCTTTGTTTGCAAAGAGGAGGTTCCAGAATATACGAGAGTCTTCACTCACCATATTTCTTTGCCAGTAATTTACTTCGTGCAGTGCTTTAAAGCTAACCGCATGTGAAGAAAAAGTAGCGAGTTTCTCAGGGCGTTCTTGTTGAATCATCTGCCAAAATGTTCCTGACGTAGCAGCGACACGAGAAAATGCTGGCGCATCCCAGATATTATTATTGTACAGCGGGACCGGCTGGAAAGAGGTGTGATGCGGGTCTTCTGTCGTAATGAAATACCACGTCAAACATTGAAAATAATCTGGATATACGATGGTGTCTATATCGAACGCAGAAACAACAACATCTTCGTACGCTATATGTTCGGGGTCGAGTATTCTCACGCGCGCTTCCTCGGCAGCATACGATATATTTGAACCTTTGCCGGCCATCTCCCCCGGAAGGTCTTTTGGGTGGACGGCAACAAGTGTATGTCCGAAAACATTCTTGAACTCTTCAGAAACCCTCTCGGCAATATCTCGAGCGGAAGCACCAGCACGCGCCTCTGGCGCAAGAACTATAATAATCTTCTTCTTATCCCCTCGCGTCTCTGATAATTTCTGTACCGTGTTTTGTACCGTTGTGTAATCCTCGGTGTAATACGGAAGGAGTACTAAATGCCACAAATGGTCGTGTTTAAGGTTTACTATTCGCTCGCTCCAATCAACACTGAGATTGTGGCGAAGCCTACGCCAATTGTGACGAACATGTACAGAAAGATATATTGTCTTGAGAAGCCAAAACAACGAAAATCCTATAATTAAATAGGCTGCTATTGCGGGAGCGAGAAAAGATAAGGTGACAACTCCAATTAATGTAACCCAAGAGAGAAGACCGGGTAGGATTTCAAAAAGACGATAGAGGACTCTGTCTCTTCCGGTTAAATCACTTGCTCTGCCGACATGGAAATCCTTTGGTAAATAAAGAGACATAATTTTTTACATAACACACAAAAGTAGCGTACCGCCATAGTTTTTATACTATGTCCGTACCTATCTTAAAACTGTATTCGGAGCCACCTGTCAGATTCGAACTGACGACCTACGGTTTACAAAACCGTTGCTCTA
>JBBDOU010000008.1:0-112523 GCA_040876885.1 Minisyncoccota bacterium
TCTCCACTAGTAAAATTAATACCCGCCTTTTGCGGGTTTTAATTTTGCTTGCTTGAAGTATTGTGGGAATCGAACGGCGGAAGACCGCGTGCCAAAGTACGAAAGAGGTCTGAGTCGTGTCCTGAGAATCTTATGAGCTCCGCCAGCCGGTGGAGCGAATTAGACATCTAGGGACGATTCCCGCCATCTCCACCACGTTAAGAAAAACAGCACCTGTGTGCTGTTTTTTAGTGGTGGAAGGCGTAAACGATATGGCTTGCCATGAGTGCACCGGGGTCGAGAACACTTAGTCGATTATGAGCATAGCGTAATAATATACTTAGTGATTCGTGACCACAGCTAAATATGTATTATGTTTATAAGAGTCTTTTGACCCCACCAAATATGATTTTGGAGCTAAACTTGTTAGGATGAAGTTGTGAAACCACAACATTTTGACATTCTCGGATCATTCGCATTTGCATATATCACCGGGTTCGCCTTCTATGCACTGTTCAATAACGGAAATGTTCCTATGTGGAGCATCGTTCTTCTTGCACTAATTGGAGTTGGTGGACTAATTGTTGACCTCGCTATTGTTTTTCTATATTTCATTCGGAAGAAATGAATCCATTGGTCTAGCTAGTTCGGCAAATTGTTTGATTTCCTGTACTCTCTCTTAGTGCTCTTCTCGCTTACCGCAATTCTTGTTGCAGTAAACGGGTACCTCATCCGAACAGGGCTTGGACTGCGACAATAACGATAAAAACACCGTGTCGCTAGGACACGGTGTTTAATGGTTCGTCCGCGCAAGGAAAATATCGAAATACAATCCAAGTGGTGCGTGGTGTTCCCCACCATCAGGAAGCACAAGCGTAACCCAATACACCTCATCTGCTAAATGCAGGCTCTTTAAGCACATAAAAATGCCCCCTGTAGAAATATACATCCCCACCTGTTCCTTGAGCGTGTCTATGAGCGCCTGGTCGTAAACTTCGCTCGGCAAACATCTTTTATACACCAGCTCCCACATGTTTCCCGGCAATGCTACCGCTTCCTTGTATGAAGTAATCTTGCAGTAATCCATACCCATCTCCTTATGAACAAAAATTTTACTCCTTACAGATAACCACACTATTACCACAAAAGATACATCTGATATATACCCCGAGGTGAGAATATTTATGGTTTATTTGAATACTTGACAAAATATACTATTATATGGTATAATAGATATAGAACGTTAGGTATTCACTCACACATAGGGAGACGAGACATGTCGGGCACTTCAGAAACGATGACGAAATGGCAAGAGCGGATGAAGCGGGAGCGGATCGACTTCTGGGCACAAATGATTATTGGAGTGCTTGTTACAGCCCTCGCAATGAGTCCTGGGATTCTCCATCTCGGCGGTATCGACCCAAGCATCATCTACGAATACGATTTCGGTATCAAAGCGCTCTTGCGCTAAAGCCAAACAAAGGGGCCACGACAATGTCGTTGGTCCTTTTTTCTATTACATAAAAACTACTATCCTAAAGATTATTTCGAGTTACGCGCATAGACCCTACCAATAATCTTAATGAGCACCATAGAGACTAATGCTATGACGAGCCATATATCAACAGACTGCGTAATGCTTTGTACTACAATTCCCACAACCAACACGACGGTCCCTACAATAAATGCAATCCGGCCTGCGAGCATTTGATGCAGCACTTCCCGTTCGTCACCCTCAGACTCTCTCCAAATCACCCCAGTAAAGAATGCCGTGACCGCAATAAGAAAACCTGCGAGGGTCATAACAAACATATAGTTCATAAACACATCAAATGGATTAAGGAGCACTACGACAAGAAATATTAATATACCCGCAAGAATAATTTCAGTTTTATTCATAAAAAAATAAGGTCTCTACATTACTATTAAAATACTTGGCGAGTTTCAGAGCAAGTCCAACTGAAGGAGTGTAGTTACCTTTCTCTATCGCAATCACCGTCTGTCGAGAAACACCAACAGCATCAGCAACCTCCTGCTGAGTCGAACCCTGAGCGCTCCTTTGTTCTTGTACCTGGTTAGCAACTATCTCTGCCATAGACGTATTGTAATCAGCAAAATTACAATGTCAAACATACTTAACATGTCAAAAGTCCTTTACAAAATCTTTCTATACCATACTCTGTAGAAAGCGATCTTTAAAAAAGAAGGAGGTACTCATGACCGGTCAGATACCAGAGTCACATGTCGATACTTCAACAGAAGCCCCGCTTGATGTCGTTGAACAGATCGCTGAATTCAATGAATGGGAATTCAATCGGCGGAACAATGATGAAATAGTGGTACAGGCCCAGGGCAGATACTGTGACTACAGCATGTACTTTGCTTGGACCCCAGACGAAAAGGCACTTCATTTTACCTGTGCACTTGATATACGTGTACCAGAAAATAATTTGGGGACATTGTGTGAACTTGTTGTTCGGATTAATCAAAAGCTCTGGCTGGGACATTTTGAGATATGGCTTGAAGAGGGCATCCCTATGTACCGACACACATTTCTCTTGCGAGGTGTCCAGGGAGCCCCGCTTCAAATTGAGCAAGCTGAGGATGTCATCGGGACCGCGCTTACTGAATGTGAAAAATATTATCCCGTATTCCAGTATGTCATCTGGGGCGGAAAGACACCTGAGGAGGCACTCGAAGCTGCGATGATTGATACTGTCGGCGAAGCATAACGTGTCACCGATAACTACACAGATAACTATATGGACGTCCTATGTACCGGACGTCCTATTTTTTTATATATTCTTATTTTTTCACTTCGTGATACAATAATTTCAATGGAGCACACGCATCTCACTCGATTTTTTACCATACAAAATACACTATTCTTTGGGTTGCTTGCGTTTGCAACTATTGCCTTTATCTGGCTTATCCAAGATTTTATTCTACCTATCTTTTGGGCTGTTGTACTTGCAATCGTATTTAACCCCGTGCAGAACAAATGGCTTACCATCTTAAAAAACAAGACCCTTTCATCTCTTGCAACACTTCTGACTATAATCATTATTATTTTTGTGCCGTTGTGGTTTGTGGGAGGTCTTGTTGTTCAAGAATCACTCACTGCATACAGTCATGTATCAAGCGACTCAATTAACACCTCCCAAACGAACCTCCTCGGGAAGGCGACCTCAGTACTCAATTACTTAGAGATTTACGGCGTGGACCAACAGGCAGTGCAAGAAAAATTTACGTCGGTTGGACAGACAGTAAGCCAGTGGCTCGCACAGCAAGCAGTGGTCTTTGGACAAGCAACACTCTCAGTGGCGGTGAGTTTCTTGCTGATGCTGTACGTGCTTTTCTTTCTCCTGCGTGATGGGCCTGCAATTGGAAGCGCTGTATTTCACGTACTCCCACTTGGAAAGGAGCGCGAAGAAGGGCTCTTTAAAAACTTTGCACGTATTACACGTTCAATATTTAAAGGCACGTTAGTTATTGCAATCTTACAGGGAACAATCGGTGGCCTTTTGTTTTGGTTTGCGGGAATTGACGGGGCAGTCTTGTGGGCTGTCGTTATGACGTTTTTCTCTGTCATCCCCGCTGTGGGACCTGCATTTATCTGGCTTCCTGCGGGAATTATTCTACTGCTTACAGGATCAGTCCTGCAAGGAGTCGTTGTTCTTGCCGGTGGAGTGCTTATTATTAGTGTTATTGATAATATACTCCGCCCAATGCTCGTTGGTCGTGATGTAAAAATCCCTGATGCGCTCGTACTCATTTCGACCCTTGGCGGTATCACTCTTTTTGGAATCACGGGGTTTATTATCGGACCAGTTATTGCAGGACTCTTCCTTACAATGTGGAAAATATTTGAAGTCGACTATAGAGATGAGCTCGAGACACAAGGGTAAGTTTTATGGAACCCTTAAAACTCACTCCTTGTCCTGAAACTTAAAACCTATAGAATCCGCGCTCAGCGCTTGAAACACAGGGATAATGTGTGGTATACTGTGGCCTGTAACTGATAGGAGTTTTGAACGAAATAATACGAATTAACCAGAGTATCAGGGCTAAAGAGCTCCGAGTGGTAGGCGCCGATGGCGCTAATTTAGGTGTTTTGTCTCTTGAGGACTCGTTAAAACATGCCAAAGAGGCGGGTCTTGACCTGATTGTTATCTCTCCAAGAGCTAACCCCCCAGTTGCAAAAATAATGGACTATGGTAAATTCCAGTACGAGCTAAAGAAAAAACAGAAGGAAGCAAAAGCGAAATCTCACACAACCGAGACAAAATCTGCTCAAGTAAAGATAGGTACTGGAGAGAATGATCTCAACATGAAGGCACGCCGAGTTTCAGGATGGCTGGCAGAAGGCCACCGTGTAAAGATTGACCTTTTCTTGTGGGGACGTTATAAATACATGGAATTCAGCTTCCTTAAAGAGCGACTTGAGCGATTTCTCAACCTTATCACTGAAGACTACAAAGTAGCTGACGAGATAAAAAAGAGTCCTAAAGGACTTACAGTAGTCCTCGAGAGAGGAAAGAAGACTACAAAGAATACTGAAGCGGAAGAACCGCCAGTAGAAAAAATACACCATGAAAACAAATAAATCATTTACAAAAAGACTCAAGGTAACTAAGAACGGTAAGGTGCTTGCACGAACAACCGGTCAAAACCATTTTAATGCTAAAGAATCTTCACGAAAGAGACTTGCAAAACAAAAGATGAACCTTCTTACCTTAACAGCAAAGATTCGAGGCCGCTTTATGCCTTTTAAAAAGACAAAATAACAACCTAACAAAACCAACATGGCACGAGTTAAACGAGGAACAACTAAATTAAAAAGTAAACGATACACCCTAGCGCAGACTAAAGGGTTCCGATTTGGACGTTCAACAAAGAAGCGAATGGCGTATGAAGCTATTGCACATGCTGGAAACAACGCATTCAAGCACCGTAAAGACAAAAAAGGAGACTTCCGGCGGCTTTGGACTGTACGTATCAACGCAGCAGTACGGGCGCTAAACTTCCCTTCATACAGTAGATTCATTGACGCACTTAACAAGAAAAAGATTGGGTTGGATAGAAAAATACTTTCTCAAATCGCCCAGGAGAATCCAGCAACATTTAGTCGAATTGTAGAACAGACTAAATAAAGTCTAGAAAACTACGTAAAAATAAACCGCCACGTATGTGGCGGTTTATTTTTATATATCTAACATTACCACTTCCCCTTTTTCAGGACTTACTGCATCAACCTCCAGGTAATCGCGAAGTCGCTGTACTAAAAAGAGTGACGATTTTGGTTCACCCATTGCAACGAATACTTTCTTGAGTGTCTTTTGTGAATGTTCAACAAACTCAATTAAGTTATCGGAATCTTTGTGTGCTGAAAAACCATTAATGGTTCGTATCTCTGCTTTGATGGAGATTGCTGCGTTATTAATTAAGACTTCCTTTGCTCCATCTTGGATAAGTCGCCCTAATGTTCCAACTGCTTGGTACCCAATAAACAACAGCATGTTCTTAGGGCTAGAGAGATATTGTTTTTCATGATGGAGTATTCTCCCTCCTGAGGACATCCCTGAACCCGCAATAATAATCTTCGGCCCGGGGTGTTTTAGGATAGCTTTAGACTCAGAAACTTCTTTTGTATTTGAAAACTGAGGGAAGTTGAAAATATCGTCACCGCCTCGTATCTCTTTTTGAATACCATCGTTTAATAAGTGCGTATACTTTCTAAAGACTCCAGTCACTGTAATCGCAAGTGGTGAATCTAAAAACACGGGGACCTTCGCGAGCACATTATCTTCAATAAAATTATTTATCAGATACAGCAGCACCTGTGTTCGCTGTATAGAGAAAGAAGGAATCATGAGCGTACCACCTCGAGCAGTGATATCTTCTATCGCTTCCTGTAGTTTTTGAACACGTCTTTTTTTCCCCTCATGATTTCTATCTCCATATACACTCTCTATAACCATATAGTCGGCATCAGTAATATATTCGGTGTCCTTGAGTAGCGGTGACGGTGAGTTCCCCAAATCACCCGTAAATACCACCTTCTTGCCCTTATACATACACACAACCATTGCAGAGCCGAGAATATGCCCTGCATCCTTTAAATTCACGGTAACGCCCTCTTTAAGGGTAGTCTCCTGATGATATTCAAGCGTCTTCCATAGACTCTGTGCCTTCTGTATATCAGCATCAGTGTAAAGGGGGTCTATGCCCTTATTTTGAGCCTCTCGTGTGATGATTCTCACTGAATCAGCAAACATAACCTCAGAAAGATCCCGTGTCGCAGGAGTTGAGTATATAGTCCCCCGAAACCCCTCTCGTACAAGTTTTGGGATAAGTCCGATATGGTCAGCATGGGCGTGCGTTGCAAACAAAAAATCTATCTGCGAAGCATCATAAGGGAACGGGTCATAGTTACAGGAGTCGCAATACTGTTCTCCTTGAGTCAGTCCACAGTCAATCAAAATCCGTACTTCACCAAGTGTCAGTAAAAAATTCGACCCCGTGACCGTACCAGCACCACCGTAAAAAGTTATTGTGTTCTTGAATGCCTCTACGCTGTGCTCTTTATTGTTTTGTTTTTCTCCTTTCATATGTTCCTATACTCTTGCTTACGCTTCCTCACCAGAGACCACTTCTTTTGTATTATATAGTTTTATAAAAACGATACTGGCGGTAGTAGCGCCAATCCCATCCATAACCAAATCAAGGATTGTGTCGGCGACAAAATTAGCTTCCATAGGAATGCCTGCCAAGACTTCAAAGACTTCCCACCCTACTCCTACAGCAATAATCGCACCTGCTATTACCAGGATAACATTTTGTAACGTCTGCGTACGTTTGATATGTCCTGACTGGAAGAAAAACCAAAGTGCGGAGAGCCCAACAAAAACCCCACCAAGAAAATGCATCATAATATCAAACCACGAATACACCCAGTACAGTGAAAACTGCAATGCACTGATATGGAGTACCGCTATAAGAAACAAAAGGGCAACCCAAGAAATAAAAAGCGTATTTTTATACATGTAACGATAAGTATATCAAAAAATCACCCGAGGATATCGAGTGATTCTTTGATACGGGAACGAAAGTACTTACCCAGGATGACCAAAGTGGGTGCCCTCAGCGACACACCATGCTATGTGTGTACTTAATACTTTCAAGCGTCCCTGCGTAAGTGATAAGTGGATAATACTTTCCTTCCCTATCCATAGTATACCCCCACTTCTAAAAAAACAAAAACTCCTCATTTTGTTGAGGAGTTTTTATGCTCGTGTTTCGCTTAATTGCGTGCTTTATTCGAGGATTCCGTCAAGATTCACGTCATAGAGTATCTCGTCTGAGATAAGTCGATACCGTATAAGCTCTGCGTCACTAAACCAATGCTTGATTTCGTTGTTAGCTTCTTCAACTGAACCTGACGCATGTATAATGTTACGCACCGCCCTACCATCAGAGTCAGCCATGCGATATGAATCAAGCACATAGTCCCCTCGGATTGTCCCCGGATCTGAAGAAAGTGGTTCTGTGCTTCCTACAAGCTTCCGAATCAACTCAACAGAGTGCGCTCCTTGCCACACCATAATAACTACAGGACCTGATGTCATGTACTTCTTAAGGTTTGCAAGTATCTTTGCAGTAATCTCAAGTGGGTCTTCTGAAGGAGGTGTAAGTCCTCGCTTTTTGTAAGAATCAATAGTCTTTTGGCCAGTAACAGTCCTCCATTGTGGATCGAGTGTATAGTGCTCCTCTATCTTTTCTGCTGTTGGTACCACCATCTTAAGCGCAACAAGTTTAAGCCCTACCCGCTCGTGACGACTTATCACATCCCCAATAAGGGAGCGCTGTACTCCGTCTGGTTTGATAATAACAAGTGTTCTCTCTTTACTGTGTTCTGACATATATTAGTGTAATTATTTATTCAAATACGTACGGAGTATTATACAGGAACCGACACATGGAGCAACAAAGCAAAGATACTATACGTGTGCTATATTACACATGAAAATGAGGTGATTTTTTATGTACAAGAAACCGTTTGCAGGTATTGGCGGAGGAACAGTCAGTATCAAGCGAGTCAAAGGTGATGGTGGTTCTGAAATCTGAGAACCTCCCGCTCACGTAAATCCGCCCACTTCCCGAAGGGAAGTGGGCGGATTTCTTTTTTATACCTCAGTGAAAATCTCTGGTCCGTCTTTTGTAATGACAAGTGTGTGTTCAAAATGACAACTCAATAAGCCGTCCTCTGTCTTTACGGTATAGTCATCGTCTAAAAACCTCACCCGAGCACTTCCAATGTTAAGCATCGGCTCAATAGCAACAACCATCCCTTCCACAAGCTCCGGCCCAGTGCCTGCTTTTCCATAGTTTGGAATAGAAGGTTCTTCATGAATCTTTTCACCAACCCCGTGACCACAGAGTTCTCGGACAATACCGTATCCATATGGCCGTACAAACTCCTCGATTGCATGCCCAATGTCACCGACAGTATTCCCAACCTGAGCAGCTTGAATTCCTACATACAGCGCTTCTCGAGTCACCTGCATGAGTTTAGTGGCTTCTTTACTCACATTCCCCACAGGGACTGTAATGCCACTATCTACAATATATTTACCATGAAAGAGCCCTGTATCAAGACCCACAATATCCCCCTCTTGAAGGACTGTGTTTTTTTCGGTTGGTATGCCGTGCACTACCGTATCATTTACCGCAACACAGAGTGTCGCAGGAAATGGTCGCGCAACACCACGAGGTTTATAGTTTAAAAAAGCTGGCGTGTCGCCGTAATCACGAATCATCTTTTCAGCCATGTTGTTAAGGGTCAATACTGAAACACCTGGCTTTGCGGCCTGTGCGAGCGTTTGAAGAATTGTGCCAAGACGTTGTCCTGCGACACGGAGTCCCTCTTTGTCTTTTTCATCTGCAATCATACGTGTAGTTTACAGGTTAAGTTTCTTAATAATTTCATTATGCACCGCTTCAACAGGCTGGTCCCCGTTAATATCAACACATCTCCCTTCTGCCTTAAAAAAATCTATCGCGGGTTTTGTGTACATATCGTATTCCTTTATTCGTACAGGAATATCCTCCGGGTCATCATCTTCTCGAGACTCTGTCTCTCTTCGGAGGTTCAATCGTCTTGTGATTGCGTCTTCATCTACCACAATATTGAGCACTACGTACGGACGCCCAAGCCACGTCACCGTGTCGTTAAACATACGAGCCTCTTCCTCTTTTCTTCCTATTCCCTCAAAAATTATTCCGTCCGTTTCACCTATATTTAAAATTACTTCTTGAAATAAAAATGACGAAAGCCAGTGTGGTCCGAGGCGACCTGAGTCAATTGTTTCTTTTATTTTTTTTCCAAACGCAGAATCTTCAGTCGCGATTTCTCGGTATCGTTGCCCAGGAGAGAAAATCTTATACCCCGTCTTCTCGGAAAGAACCTTCGCTTGCACTGACTTCCCTGAGCCAGGACGACCTGTAATAACAAATGTCTTATTCATACTTCATAGTATACCAACCAATCAATATTTTGTAAGACTTTTAAAATGTACGTGGAACGAGGAGACAAGAAATACTGATGCCTCAATAACAGTATCAAAATTGAATGCAAAGCGAGGAAGTGAGGAAAAATACTGTGAGGCGTATATGTGATTACGACGAACAGTATTTTTTTGAGACTGACGAAGCTCTGCGTCGATTTTGGCACTGTTAGTATTCGCGCATTGCAATCTGTGCATCAATCTTCTTAACCAAATCAAGCACCACTGAAACAGCGATAAGGAGAGCCGTTCCACCGATAGCAAGCGCAGTAATGCCGGTGATAGCCTGCATTCCAAGTGGCAAGACAGCAATACATCCAAGGAAAAGTGCCCCAACAAGCGTTAATCGAGTTAAAATCTTTGCAATATACCCAGCGGTCATAATGCCGGGACGTACTCCAGGAATAAATGCTCCACTCTTTTGTAGGTTCTTTGAAATAGTATCTGGGTCAAACGTAACTGCGGTATAGAAGTATGTAAAGAGGAACACCAAGATGAAGTATACGATTGCGTAAATAAGTTGATTAGAAAGACCAGAAACAATCGCCGCTGAAACTGAGCTAACGAGTGCAACATTAAGACTCGCAAGGAAACTAAACACCATCTGAGGAAGTAGGAGCATTGAGAGCGCGAAGATGATGGGGATTACTCCAGCCTGATTTACTCGAATAGGAAGATACGTAGAAATTCCGCCGTAAACCTTCATACCACGCACGCGACGCGCGTAGGTAATCGGAATAGGACGTTCAGCTTCAGTTACCACCACAACTCCAGCAGTGATGAGAATTCCAACAAGGACAAACCCAATGTAAAGTGGTAGCTGTGCAATATCAAATGAGAATACGAGCTGACTAATTGTCGTAGGAAGACTTGCGACAATACCCCCGAAGATAATGAGCGACACTCCGTTCCCAATACCAAACTCTGAAATAAGCTCACCAATCCACATCAGTAAGATAGATCCCGTCGCAATCACCATCACGTTTGTAATAGTGGTAAAGAGGTCAATATCTGTAATGATTCCTTGTCGCTGCAAAAGAACATAAAAACTAAATCCTTGCACAATTGCAAGCGGAATAGTAATAAGACGTGAGTATTGTGAAAATCGTTTTCGCCCTGCCTCACCCTCTTCCTGATAGAGTGCCTTAAGCTTTGGAGACATGATTGTCAAAAGTTGCATGATAATAGAAGCGGTGATGTACGGACCAACTCCAAGCATCACGATAGAGAGGTTAGACAACCCACCTCCTGAAAAGATATTAAGCAATCCTAAGAATTGATTATTTGCAAAAAAGTTTTCGAGTTGGAGAATATCTATTCCTGGTATGGGAATCGTTGCGAGTGCACGGAAAATAACTAACGCAAAAACAACAAACAGAAGTCTCTTCCTGAGAGTACTGTCCTTGATAATGAGTCTTATTTTATTAAAAAATGTCTCAATCATAATACTTTTGTGCGCTCTCCCTACGCTGTAATACTTCCACCTGCCTTCTCAATAGCTTCTCGAGCAGTCGATGAGACGGTGCATCCTGAAATAGTAATCTTTTTTGAAAGTGTGCCAGGTCCAAGAATCTTCACTGTTGGTGTTTTACCTCCAACCTTAGATACCGCTTTTTTCTGTAGCAATACTTCTGGAGTTACGATATCACCATTTGAGAAAAGTGCCTCAAGAGCTTTAAGATTCACTGGCGTAGGCTTTACCGTAGCGTCATTTACTGTCCGTGCTCGGTTTTTTCCGTGCCCACGAAGTTTAGGAAGCTTCTTGATGATATCACGCCACTCAGGGCGAGTGGAGTTACCAGTACGTGCTTTCTGTCCTTTGGTTCCACGCCCTGAAGTTTTACCTCGAATACCACCGCGCCCAACACGCTTCTTCAGTACTCGTTTTGTCTTTTGTTGTAAGTCGTTTAGCTGCATATAATTATAGTTGAAGTTCGCCCAGTGCTTTTATTGTCGCTTGAGCATTGTTAAGTTTATTCTTACTTCGTGAAAAGATTTTTGCGGTGACGTCTTTAACGCCAGCAAGCTCAAGTACAGTTCGTACCGAGCTTCCTGCAACAAGCCCACGTCCTTTTGCTGGAAGGATCTGTATCACTGATGCGCCATACTTCACCTGAACATCATGAGGAATACTCATCTCCTTTGTGGTCTTAATCTTAACCATATTCTTTTTTGCTTGTCGGATTGCTTTTTCAATTGCGAGTGCAGTATCAGTAGCTTTTCCTGTTCCTACTCCAACTTGCCCTTTTTTATCTCCAAGCACCATTGCTACAGAGAATCCGAATCGACGTCCTCCGGCAACAACACGAGTAACCCGACGAATACTGATGATCTTCTGGGCGAACTCTGAACGAGCGCGGTCCTCTCGACGCACGACCTTTCGCGTATTTTTCTTGAACCCACCAGTCGTACGTGGTGCTTGCGCAACAACATCTACCTTGGGTTCAGATGAAGTCTTCATTTCAGTATTTTTTTGTGGTGTTGCTTCTGTCATAACGTTTTTAAAATTAGAATATAAGACCTTCGCCTCGGGCGCTATCTGCTAATGCCTTTATGTTTCCTGCGTACAAGAATCCTCCTCTATCAAAGACTACTGTTTCAATTCCTTTCTTTTTCAAATCTTGCGCTATTTTCTTTCCAGCTTCTACTGACTTCTCGTTTAATGTTCCTGTCTTGAAATCTGAAGTTGAGACAGCCGAAAGTGTCTCCCCTTTTGTGTCATCAATGGCTTGCACAATAAGACGTGTGTTTGACTTAAATACGCACAGACGAGGAGCGAGGTCTGTACCAGAAACCTTCGCTCGTACGCGGTTATGTCGTCTCTGTTGTCTTACTTTTTTAATATTGCTTATCATATAAATATGTTATCTAAGACTACGCAGTCTTCTTACCTTGCTTTCGTCGCACGACCTCACCCTCGTATCGTATCCCCTTACCTTTATATGGTTCAGGCTTCTTTACGGCTCGTATCTCTGCGGTAAACTGTCCCACTTTTTCTTTATCAGCTCCTGAAACTGAGATAACATTTTTTTCAACAACAACAGTTAATCCTTCTGGAACGGTAAATATAACGGGATGTGAAAATCCAACCAAAAGCTCTAGCTTGTTCCCCGTAAGACTCACTCGAAACCCAATTCCTTCGACAATAAGCTTCTTCTCAAATACCTGATTTACTCCTTGCACCATGCTTCTTATGTGCGATGCATATGTTCCCCAAAGTGCCTTTGCCAGCGGTGACTTTCCAACTGGGGTGACTACCACCTCGTTATTCTCGACTGCTACCGCTACTGCGGTATGGAGTACTCGGGTAAGTGTTCCATTAGGTCCTTTTACGGATACAGTGTTATCCGCAACAGTTACTTCTGTTTTTGCGGGGATGATAACTGTTTGTTTTCCGATTCGTGACATACTATATGTATTACCAAATTTTAAAGAGAGCTTCCCCTCCTACTTTTTCTTTTCGAGCTTGCACATCAGTTAAAATTCCTTTTGGTGTTGAGAGTATTAGAGAACCTTTACCGTATTTCACCGGATTAATATCCTGTGTACCATAGTACATTCGACGTCCAGGTCGAGATACGCGTTCTACTCCGTGAATAGGAGACACTCCTTCTTTGTTGTACTGCAACTCTACTTCAATAGTTTTTTGAACCTTCTTTCCTTTTTTTGTAACACTCTTGATGTACCCAATTTTTTGCAGTGCTTCAGCTACTGCAAGTCGCAGTTTTGAGTGAGGGGACACGACCACATCTTTTTTTACTGCAGATGCGTTCTTAATTCGTATTATAAAATCTCCTACGGGGTCTATTACCATGATGCTTTTTTAATTCCTGGAAGGTTTCCTTCGTTCGCTTGTTCTCGGAAGCATATTCGGCACATATCAAAATCTCGCATATACCCATGCACACGCCCACAGCGAAAACATCGTCGTGTAACACGTGACTGGAATTTTGGCGCTTTAAGCGACCGTGCGATTACTGATTTTTTTGCCATGTATAATTCCTACCATTTATCTTCCCTATTTACATAGAATAGATAGGGCCTCTAAATGAAAAAGCGCTTTGAAACGCTGGGCATATACTATCAGGGAGAGGCCCTAAAGTCAAACAAACCAAGCGTATCTTGGGTATTTGCTATATGGATATAGCCCTACGTATAGATGCGTAGCTCTGTTCTATACCTACATCAAAATAAAAGCCAAAAATAGAAGGAACATGCGTATAATGGCCACATTTTTAAGCTCTGAAACATCCCTGAGGTTTTGTATCAGTGATGATAAAAAACCCTGTATATAAGCGCTTATAGTGAAGGGGGCGCAGAAAATGAGGAGAAAGGTTTAGCATGTGTTGCAAAACTTCAAGAAGTCCTCACCCGTAAAGGTGTTCAATTTGAGGTTTACAAGCGTAAATCCCCTAAAGAAGAATCTGGACACGCAGTCGACATGATTATCCTTCATTAAGAAGTCATAAAAAACGAAAAACTGGTCATCCATATGACCAGTTTTTACTTTTATACCTGCCTTAAAAATTTATTACGCTTCGTCTTTTTTAAGCGGGAGTCCTATTTCTCGAAGCAATACCTCTGCCTCTTCGCGACTCTTTGCAGATGTGGTTAGCGTTATTGAAACACCAAATACATTCCGTAACTCCTCGTCCGATGTCTCAGGGAAAATAGTGTGTTCTTTGATACCAATAGAAATATTCCCCATTTCATCAATAGATGTAGTCTTGATACCGCGGAAGTCACGAGTTCGAGGAAGTGCTATATGGATAAGTTTATCAAGAAAATCAAACATACGAGTTCCTCGTAGTGTTACCTGGTACCCCACAACCTCACCTTCTCGAAGCTTGAAGGTAGCAATAGATTTCTTAGCTACTCGAGCAGAAGGTTTCTGTCCGGTGATTCTTGAGAGTCGGTCTACAATCATCTCAATCTTTTTCTTATCTTTGGTCGTTCCTACTCCAGTAGAAACCGTCACCTTCTGAATCTTTGGTGACTGTGAAGTGTTTGTGTAGTTAAATTTCTCCTTAAGTGCAGAGAAAATATTTTTTTGTTTTTCTTTTGTTAATGACATGATGGTAAAAATTAAATATCGTATTATGAAAGTGTTGTGCCACTCTTTTTAGCAATCCGGGTATACTTTCCGTCAACCTTCTTGATTCCCACTCGAGTGCGCCCCCCTTTCTTTGGATCTACAACCATAACATTTGAAACGTGTATGGGAAGTGTCTTCTCAACTATTTGACCAACTTTAGTCTGATTAGTTGCTCGTTGGTGCCGCTTTGCAGTGTTGACCCCCTCAACAATCACCGTGTCTTCTCGAGGAAACGCACGAAGCACCTTACCGGTTTTACCTCGGTCTTTCCCTGCGATTACTATTACTTTGTCGTCTTTTTTGATTTTCATGGTCGGTATTTCTATTCTTATACTACCTCCGGCGCAAGTGAAACAATCTTTTGGTACCCTCGCTCAGCAATCTCTCGTGGGATTGGTCCAAAGATTCGTCCGGCACGTGGTTCTTTCTTCTCCTTTTCTACAATAACCACAGCGTTCTCATCAAACCGAATATATGAACCGTCTTTACGTCTAAATGGCTTTGTCTGACGAACAACGATACCGCGTACCACTTCTTTCTTCTTAACGAGTTTTCGTGGTTCTGCTGTTTTTACGGAAAGTACCACAAGGTCACCGATGCGAGCGTATCGTCTCTTTGAGCCTCCAAGAATCTTAAACACCACGCCGATTTTTGCGCCAGAGTTGTCAGTTATTTTTACTACTGTTTGTGGTTGAATCATATTATTTTACGATAAATCGTTTATTTTTAGACATTGGTCGAGTCTCTCCGATAACCACGGTATCACCAATCTCTTTTGTGTTCCCTGCGTCATGAGCCATGTACTTCTTTGTGGTCTTCATGAATTTCTTGTATTTTGGGTGCTTTGTATATCGAGACACCAAGACAGTAACGGTGTCTTTCATTTTATTAGAAACAACAGTTCCACTAAAGACCTTCTCAGACTTCTGTGTTACTTCATTATTCTCTTTTTGCTGTGTATCGGTCATATATATGTAAATTACTTCTCAGATGCTCGAGTACTTAATTCTGTAAGAATCCGTGCGACTTCCTTACGAGCATTTTTTCCTTCTTTCACATCACGAGTTTTACTTCCTGAAATACCAAAACGGAATTGGCGTAACATCTCCCGCTTTTCATTAAGCGCTTTTATCAAATCCTTATTACTTTTTTCTTTATGTGTTGCCATACTGTTTCTGATACGATATTTCTTACTCGTGTCTACCTACAGACTTAGTCTTTATCGGTAGTTTCGCCCCTGCCTTTCGCAATGCTTCTTTTGCAAGTGTTTCTGAAACACCATCTATTTCAAATAGAATCCTCCCAGGAAGCACTTGTACCACA
The DNA here is from genome assembly GCA_040876885.1 of Minisyncoccota bacterium. GTDB lineage: Bacteria > Patescibacteriota > Minisyncoccia > Phycocordibacterales > JABMNX01 > JABMNX01. Next base: position 15,964 of record JBBDOU010000008.1, read on the forward strand.
TATCCTTGGGGATCACCTTTCCCCTTACCCATACCTACTTCAGCTGCTTTTGCAGTATATGGTCGGTCAGGGAAAACGCGAATCCAAATCTTTCCTGTTTTTCCAAGAGTTCGACTAATTACTCGTCGAGCTGCTTCTATTTGGTTAGACTTAATTCGTGCGGTGGCGAGCGCTTTAAGCCCATGTGAACCAAATGACACAGTTACTCCTCGTGTAGCATTATGGACCTTGTCCTTGTTTGAACGTTGTGTTTGCCACTTTCTGAATTTTACTTTTTTTGGAAATAACATAATACGTTTTTATTCACTCGTGGATTCAAACACATCTCCCCGGTACACCCAAACCTTGATACCAACGATACCATACGGAAGATACGCCTTTTCTCGTGCAAAATCAATATCAGCTCGAAATGTCTGCAACGGAATACGTCCTTTCTTTATCTGCTCCTTTCGCGCCATTTCAGCACCACCAAGTCGTCCTGAAAGTGCGATTCGTACTCCCTCAACGTCACGGTTGGCCATTACCTTTTCAGCAGTTTGCTTGAGTACTCGTCTGAAGGGCATTCGCTTCTCAAGTCCTTCAATAATCATTTGAGATACGATCATCGCGTTTGACTCTGGAGAACGTACTTCCTCAACGTCAATTTTGATTTCTGGAACCTCTTCGATTCTCAACTTACTCACCATTTTCAAAACATCTTGTTTGATTTTTACACTTCCCTCTCCACTTCGCCCAATAACAACTCCAGGACGTGATGTTTTAATGATCACGCGAAGCATGTTTTGGTTTCGTTCCATCTCAATAGAGCTCACGTACATACCACGAAGTCGCTTTGACAAGAATTCTCGAATACTGGTATCGAGCTTTACTCCTTCTCGATATACTTTTGGATGAGAAGAAAACCATCGTGATTTCCAATCTCGAAGTATTCCTAGTCTATGTGCATATGGGTGTACGTTGTGTGTCATGATTCTTGCGTTATTTGCCAGTACCTTGGCTTAGGGTCACGTTTATGTGGCTTGAACGTTTTCGAACAGGAGCTGCGCTTCCGCGCGCTCGTGCCCGAAATCGAGTAAATGAAAATCCTTCGTCTACTTGAATATCTGAAACAATAAGACTTTCTTTTTTTGCTCCTTGTACTTCTGCGTTTGCTACTGCTGACTCAAGGAGCTTCTTAATAGGGAGCGCTGACTTTTTGTCTAGAAACGTCAGCGCAGTAAGTGCCCGCAAAATACTCTTACCACGCACAAGGTTTGCTACAAGTCGAACCTTGCGTGGTGATTGTCGGTAGTTTTTAAGTCGAGCTTTCATACGTAAATTTTTGAGAGAGATTATTTATCAGCTGCAACTTTTGCTGCCTTTGCAGCAGTAATTTCAGCTTCTTTCTGACGCTGTTCTAATTCTTTCTGCATCTTACCTCCGTGTCGGTGGAATTTCTTTGTTGGTGAAAATTCACCAAGTCGATGCCCCACCATTTCTTCAGTAACGAATACATCAATATGACTTCGTCCATTATGTACACCAAAAGTAAATCCAACCATTTCAGGCGAGATCTGACTTCGTCGTGCCCACGTCTTAACAGTACCAGTATCTTTTGGTTTCTTACCCTCAATCTTTTTCATGAGCTTGGGGTCTAAGTATGGGCCTTTTTTAATGGATCGTGCCATAAGATAAAAATAAAAAATGAGCGCGTTCGGTGACATCTTCTTGAAGTAAACCTGCGCTACTTCCTCTATTCACTCAACGTCGCAAATAAATAAGCCCTCTCGAGCTTGGCGTATATACTAGCTAAAATAAAGACTATTGTCAAATATAAAAAGGACCGATTCCCGCTAGCGGGAACCAGTCCTTTAAAATGTCCTTGGGTATGCAACAGAGCACTCCCCAATGTACTTACTCACAGAGATACCCCCACCTTCAGAGTGTTCTGCTGGGGAATCCCGCCCAAAAAACAGGTGCCCTTCTTGCCTACCGTCCGAGAGTCTCACTATGTCTCGAGGCCACAGTATAAGGACATGATCTCCTTTTTTAAGGTGCTCTGTGGTGAAATCCCTAGGAAAATCAACAATACGGCGCTCATTACCGGTATTTGGGAGACGAGCCCACCAACCTTTCCTTTTGATCAAGACAACTGCTTTTCTACGCCTGAGTGAGAATGATTGAACATATCCCTCTTCCATTATTTCCTCCTACTGCTCGTTACTGATAGCACTAAATCACATATTCAAAGTAAATACAATCTATAAGGCGACTCAAAAAGAAAATACCCACTTCTGTAAGTGGGTGTTTTCGAAATTATCGTTTCTTTCCAACTTTTCGTCTGCGGACGATAAGTGTATTTGAATATTTCTTCGGCGCTCGTGTCTTTTGACCTTTTCCTGCTGGTTTACCCCACTTGGTACGTTGTCTTCGGTGTCCTCGTCCTGACTTACCTTCTCCACCTCCATGAGGATGGTCTACTGCGTTCATAGCTGACCCTCGAACAGTTGGTCGTTTACCGAGCCATCGATTTCGTCCAGCTTTACCAATATTTACAAGTTTATGTTCCTCATTTGAAACCTCTCCAATAGAAGCCCATGCATTCTCAAGAACTTTTCGAACTTCACTTGAAGGCATCTTAAGGAGTGTGTATCCGCCATCAAGACCAATCACTTCTGCGTAGTTACCTGCTGAACGAGCAAGCTTTGCTCCTCCTTCTGGTTTTATTTCAACGTTATATACAAATGTACCTACCGGTATGTTTTTGATTCGAAGTCTGTTTCCAGGTTTAAGTGGAGCTTTATCTGACACGATTACCGTATCTCCTACTTTAAGAGACTGCGGAAGCAACATATACCGACGCTCCCCATCAGCATATACTACAAGTGCAATAAAAGCTGAACGGTTAGGGTCGTATTCAATAGTCTCTACTTTAGCAGGGATGTCTTTTTTATTAAAAAGGAAATCAATATCACGATAGAGTCGCTTGTGCCCTCCTCCTTTGTGTCGAGTGGTGATACGTCCCTGACTATTTCGTCCCACGTGTCGCTGTTGTCCTCGCGTGAGTTTCTTGTAGGGTTCAGAAGCAGTAACTTTTGTGAGCGTTACTTGTGTCATCCCTCGTCTTCCTGGTGTTGTTGGTTTAAATATTTTCATAAGTCTATACGATATCTATTACGTCACCTTTCTTTACATATACATATGCTTTCTTTCCACCAGACTTTACGCCATATCTGTTCTGGTGTTTACGCATACGCACTCGCTTTGCAGGAACTTTCACCATGTTTATTTTTCGTGGAGTCACCTTGTAGAGCGCTTGTACTGCCTCAGCAACATCTTTCTTTGTAGACCGTGGTGCTACATCAAACACATACACCCCTTGCTCTGACATGATAGTAGCTTTCTCTGTCACACGAGGGTGTGCAAGCACTGACGGTATGTCTTTTTTGTAGTTAAGGGAAAGAAGCTCTGATGCTGGTGTTTTCATATCTCCTTTTGCAGATTTCACCACCGCTTCCTGCTTAGTTTCTTTTACATTGGAAACTACTGCATCCGGAGTTGCCTTTTCTTTTTCTGTATCCTTTTTTATTCGAAATAATGCCATGTTATTTTTTTGCTACTTTTTTAGCAACCGTTTTCTTTTTAGCAGGAACTTTCTTCTCAGCGATCTCTGTAACAGTTTTTTCCTGTGGAGTAGCTACTGCTGGACTTCCTTTTGCAGTAAAGAAAGAGAGTGCAGACTCAGGCTTTGTAACAATAATGTATTTATAGGTAAGCACATCAAGCACATTTAAGTTTCGTACTTCATCTACTTCAATGTTCCCCAAGTTATCAAAACTCTTTTCTATGACACTATCCTTCTCGTTAAGTGCAAGGAGCGCACTGTTTTTTCGCTTTGTTACTAGTGTAGTGAATCCTTCAATTGTTGCAAGTGCGTTCAAGATTGCTTTTGCATCTTTAGTTTTAGGTTCGTTCAGTGAAAGTGAGTCAACAAAGAGAATTTCTCCGTCGCGCAATTTCTGTGAGAGGGCTACGTAAAGGGCCTTTGTCTTCATCTTCTTGTTCAACTTCTGTGAATAGTCCCTATCGTTTCGAGGACCAAATGTGATTCCTCCACCACGCCATATCGGAGACCGTGATGAACCGTGTCGAGCGCGCCCTGTTCCTTTCTGTTTCCAAGGCTTTTTACCACCACCACGCACCTCTCCACGGTTCTTTGTGTGTGCAATAGGGGCTCGTGTGTTTGCCTGCATTCCAAGAACAACCTGCTGTACGAGATCAGCATTCCATGTGAGTCCGAAAATTGCTTCAGGTAAATTCACTGTTCCTGTTGCCTTTCCTTCTTGGTTGTATACGTGAGTTTCCATACTATTTTTTTACAGATTTACCGTGCAGGCTATCTTTAATCTTAATCTCAACAAGCGTACCGCGGTGTCCAGGAATTGCTCCCCGCACCACGATTTGGTTATTTTCAGCATCTACTTGCAGTACACGAATGCTTTTGACTGTAACACGATCTGTTCCCATTCGTCCTGCCATTCTCAAACCCTTAAGCACACGCTGTGGGCCTTGCGCTCCAATAGAACCAGGTGTTCGCTCGTGGTGCTTGTTACCGTGCGTTCGAGGACCTCCAGCAAAACCATGTCGTTTTACTACACCCTGAAACCCTTTTCCTTTTGAAATACCACTCACTTCAACAATATCGCCTACTTCGAATTTTGATACGTCAATAATGTCTCCTCGAGCATAGTCTTCTTCTGAACGAAATTCCCGTACATATCGGAAAAGCCCTAAATCTTTAAATTGCCCTTTCTGTGCTTTATTAATATTCTTTTCGTGTCGTTCGCCGTACCCAACCTGTACTCCTTTGTATCCGTCAATTTCTTCTGTTTTTGCCTGCGTCACCGTCAAAGGTCCAGCAGAAATAACTGTAGCAGGGTGTGCAATTCCTTGGTCATCGAAGACCTGAGTCATATATTGTTTTGTTCCTAGGATGAATTTCTTCATGTAAAAAAAATACGCCATGCAATGGCGTATTTCAGACAAACGCCTGAAATATCTGCCATTGGTTCTCACCTCGAGAACGTAGCTACCTCAATAAGGTACACAGGAGAGTATACAGGAGTCATAAAATAATGCAAGAAAAAAGCCGTATGCGCTCAGAAGGAAAACCCTCTAATACACATACGGCCTCAATCTAAAAGTCAATACGAGGGATTTACTGCGTATTAAACAAAAAACCACCCGCAATAATCGGGTGGTTTTTTGTAAGTAATTTTGGAATTGCTTCCTACAGCATCTTCACTTCAATCGATACTCCTGATGGAAGCGAAAGGTTTGTCAGAGACTCCATAACCTTTTGGTTTGGATTGAGGATGTCAATCATTCGTTTATGTACACGCATCTCAAATTGTTCTCGTGCGTCTTTGTGTACAAAACTGGAACGGTTTACTGTGTAAAGCTTTCGCTCAGTAGGAAGTGGCACTGGCCCCACTACTTCCGCATCATACCGCATTGCGGTATCAATAATCTGTTTTACCGATGTATCAAGGAGCTTGTGCTCGTAGGCACGTACTCGAATACGAAGTCGTGTAATTCCTTCTGCGGTCTTAGCTTCTGCCTTCTTTGAAGGTTTTTTAGCAACCTTCTTTTTTGCAGGCTTTTTTAGAGTAGTTTCCTCTTGTTCTTTTTTTGTGTCTTTAGTTGTCATGGTTCTGTGTATATTCAAGTACTGCTGTATACTTTTTTTCTTTTAGTATACACCATTACATGAAGTGAGGGGTCTTGACTGTACGCTATTGAATCTCGTTATGCAACTACCTTAGTTACAACCCCAGCGCCAACAGTTTTACCTCCTTCTCGAATAGCAAATCGTTGCTGATCTTCAAGTGCAATAGGTCCAACGAGTTTCACTTTAAAGGTGACAGTATCTCCTGGCATAACCATCTCAGTTCCCTCTGGAAGCGTTACGTCTCCTGTTACGTCAGTAGTTCTCATGTAGAACTGTGGTTTATACCCTGAGAAGAATGGGGTGTGTCGCCCTCCTTCATCTTTACTCAAGATGTATACTTCTGCTTCAAATTCTGTGTGCGGTGTAATTGCTCCTGGTTTTGAAAGCACCTGTCCTCGATGGATGTCGTCTTTCTTGATTCCTCGTACAAGGATTCCAGCGTTGTCTCCTGCTTGTCCTTCTTGGAGTTGCTTGTTGAACATTTCTACTCCTGTTACGGTAGTCTTTACCGTATTTTGGATTCCAACAATTTCAATTTCTTCACCAACTTTAATAATTCCTCGCTCAATTCGTCCGGTAACTACTGTTCCACGACCTTCAATTGAGAAGATGTCCTCGATAGGCATAAGGAACGGTTTATCAGTCTCTCGTTCTGGGACTGGGAAGTACTCATCCATAGCCTTGATGAGTTCAGCCACTTTCTGTGCCCATTCATCATCAACAGATGCTGATTCAAGTGCTTTAAGTCCTGAACCTCGAACGATTGGTGCATTTTCACCATCGAAGTCGTACTTAGTAAGTAGCTCTCGAACCTCTTCTTCAACAAGGTCAACAAGGTCATTGTCGTCAACTTGGTCAACTTTGTTCAAAAATACAATAATTTTAGGAACTCCAACCTGCTTTGCAAGTAGGATGTGCTCTCGAGTTTGAGGCATAACACCGTCTGATGCTGCTACTACCAATACTGCGCCGTCCATTTGAGCAGCTCCAGTAATCATGTTCTTGATGTAGTCCGCGTGACCTGGTGCATCAATATGCGCGTAGTGACGCGTTGGTGTCCAGTATTCGTTGTGAGAAAGCGCGATAGTAATACCTCGTGCTTTTTCTTCAGGAGCACTGTCAATCTGTGAAACATCTTTCACGCTTGAACCGTACTCTCCGCCCATCAAGTTAAGGACGTGTAGAATTCCAGCTGTAAGTGTAGTCTTTCCGTGGTCAACGTGACCAATTGTTCCTACGTTTACGTGTGGTTTCGATCGATCGAAATTTTCTGCCATAATAATTTTCTTTAAAACTAATAAATAATATTCTGTACTTTCAAAGTGTAAATGCACGAGAACTTGTGACTTACGCTTAAAAACTACTAACCAGCGGGAATACATCCCGGAGAATACATCCCGGAGAATACATCCCACATTAAAAAACACGCCTCTATGCGATAGACCCTATGCTATCAAACAGAACCTAAAAGTCAATACTTCAAGGCAAAAATTAAGAAAAAGACCTCATATACTATGAGGTCTTTTTCTTAAAGTATTATTTCCAGCTTAGCTTCGTGCGTCAGTGATATCTTTTGCAACATTTTGAGGTACCGCGGCGTATGAATCAAATTCCATCACCATGTTTCCACGACCTTCGGTCATCGAACGAAGTGTCGTCGTGTACCCAAACATCTCAGCAAGCGGTACTTTTGCGTGAATAATCTTAAGTCCTCCTGAACGGTCTTCCATACTTTCTACCTGCCCGCGTCTTGAACTTACGTTTCCATTGATGTCACCCATAAACTTTTCAGGGACAACAATCTCAACCCGCATAATTGGCTCAAGGAGTACTGGATGTGCTCGCTTTGCAGCATCTTGGAATGCTTGTGAACCTGAGATTTTGAAAGCAATTTCTGATGAGTCTACATCATGATATGAACCGTCATACAGCTCAGCTGAAATATCAACGAGTGGATATCCAGCAACAACACCACGCTCCATTGCTTCTTTTATTCCATTTCTGACAGCAGGAATGTACTCTGATGGAATAACACCACCTTTGATTGAGTTAACAAATTCAAAATGATCATCACGATCAACGTTTCTGAGATATTTCTCTCGTTCTTTTTCATCCTCAGGAAGTGGTTGAAGTGGTTTGATGCGAATCTTTGTGTGTCCGTATTGTCCACGACCTCCAGACTGTTTAATGTATTTATTCTCAGCTTCAGCGGTTCCTTGAATAGTTTCTCGATACGCAACTTGTGGCTTGCCGGTGTTTGCCTCAACACCAAATTCACGTTTCATACGATCGACAAGAATGTCGAGATGGAGTTCTCCCATACCAGAGATAATCGTATCTCCTGTTTCGTCATTACTTTCTACACGAAATGTTGGGTCTTCATCTGATAGTTTTGAGAGTGCGACACCCATTTTTTCTTGGTCTGCTTTTGTTTTTGGTTCAATACGCATTGAAATAACGGGAAGGCGGAATTCAATTTTTTCAAGCTCTATTGGGTGTGCGGGGTCACAGAGTGTTTGTCCAATCTTTGCCTCTTTCATACCAACTGCTGCTGCAATCTCTCCAGCACGAACCTCTTCAATTTCTTCACGTTTATCTGCCTGCAGACGAACAACACGTCCAATACGTTCTTTATTTCCTGTGGTTGCATTAAGTACAGTGCCTCCAGCTCTTACGACACCGGAATACACACGGAAGAATGAAAGTTGTCCCACAAATGGGTCAGTTTGTAATTTAAACACCAGCGCAGCGAACGGTTCGTCTATTGACGCCTTTCGTTCAAGAACCTCTTCAGACCCTGGCTTTGTTCCTTTCGCTGTTGGCATATCAAGTGGGGACGGGAGGTAATCTACTACTGCGTCAAGGATGTTCTGGACTCCTTTATTCTTAAGCGCTGAACCAGTAAACACAGGGAAAATCTCATTTGCAATAACTCCTTTTCGCATAAGTTGCTTGAGTTGTTCAAGACTTGGTTCTTCACCCTCAAGATACTTCTCCATTAACGCCTCGTCTTGCTCAATGATTTTTTCAATAAGCACTGCGCGGTACTTTTCTACATCAGCTTTAAGATTTTCAGGAACAGTATCAGAAACAATCACCTCTTCTCCAAGATTTCCTCCTGAGTGATACACTTTTCTTGTGAGGAGATCGATAACTCCTTCGTGTGCGTCTTCTTCTCCAATTGGAATCTGTACCCGGATAGCGTTCTTGCTGAGTCGCTCAAGAATACTTGCGTATGACCGCTCAAAACTTGCCCCTGTTCTATCTAGTTTGTTAATAAAACAAAGTCGTGGCACTTGAGCATCCTCTGCATAACGCCAGTTTGTCTCTGATTGTGGTTCAACCCCCGCAACTCCATCAAATACAACGACTGCGCCGTCGAGAACACGCATTGAGCGCTGTACCTCTGAAGTAAAGTCGATGTGGCCTGGAGTATCAATAATGTTAAAACGATTTTTTGTTGGGTCTTCAGGTGTGCTTGCTGCTACTTTTCCGTCAGCACCGACACGGTCATACATTGGTGTCCAAAAACATGTAATCGCGGCGGCGGTAATCGTAATCCCACGCTCACGCTCTTGTTCCATCCAGTCAGTCACCGCCCCCCCGTCATGCACTTCACCAATCTTGTGACTTTGCCCAGTGTAATACAAAATACGCTCAGAAGTTGTGGTCTTCCCCGCATCAACGTGTGCAACGATTCCGAAGTTTCGTACCTTCTCTAGTGGATATTCTCGTTCCATACTTATGTAATATTATTTAAATTAAAACGTGGCGCAAAGGCCACTGTTGAAAGTCAGCATACCGTATAACTGCTCGCTGTGCAACTAGAAACTGGCCACGTGTATGAGATTCACGTGGCCAGCCTTGAGCACTCTGCCGATTAATTTTCAGCAATTGCCATTGATGGAAAGATGACATTCCCCACCATACCCCTAAACCTTTCGCTCACTTCTTTTTTTGTCAGATGATACCCTTGGACCCAAAGGAATAATCGATATTTCCTTTTTTTCTCGTAAAAACTAAGCATACCAAGCACCGCCACTGTTTCTGTGATTGGGAGGTACTTATTCTTTACGTGCACAAAAAAAGTACGCACAAAAGGTCCCTGCGTATCACCCACACTCAGGATCTTCTCCACTATCTCAAACTCAACACTATCGCTCGTATAGAACGTAGCAAAATCGACTCTGTTAACAAGTTCAGATAAACCTTCTGTGTTATCAGAGAGGGCATACCCCCAGCCAGCAAATATTTTATTGCCTTTGATTTTTAGGGCGGGACCAAAACTTCCGTATCGTCGCAACTGGTTCCCACGAAAGTACTCACACAGAAAAATATCACGAGAGACGTGTCGCACGAATGAAAGTGCTGGGGGGATGTCTCTTCGCCCTCTTGCTGTATGCACGTATGGCATACAGCCTATGAAAGCAAATCTGTGCGCTTTAGGGTTTTGAGTTTCTTGTTTAAGCCCTGAGGGATTCACACACCCAAACAGCGCCACAGCTACTACACATGAAAATAGCATCTGTTTAAACATGTCATCAACCTTTCAGAAAGTAAAAAGGACAGAGAGTTTTCTCTGTCCTTTTTACCACTTTTATATGTAAATGGCTATACGGTTACCACGCAAAATGAGCGAAAGCTTTGTTTGCTTCAGCCATCTTATGCGTGTTTTCTCGTTTTTTAACCGCCTCTCCTTCTTTATTACTTGCAAGTAAAAGCTCGTCAGCTAATCGTTTGTGCATCGGCATCCCTTTTCGTGACTTTGCTGCTGCGATTATCCATCGAAGCGATAGCGAGAGTCGTCGTTCTGCACGTACCTCACGTGGTACCTGATAGTTCGCACCTCCAACTCGTCGTGAACGTACCTCAACAGAAGGCTCTACGTTACGAAGTGCAGTCTCAAAAATTTCTATTGCGTCCCCTTTCTCTGCTAACTCAGCAAATGCTGAATATACTACTTTCCGTGCAGTGTTTTTCTTCCCACGTTCCATGATGTAGTTAATAAGCTTTGACACCTTTACGGAGTCATACATTATATCTGGTCGTAATTCTGTTTTTTTCTTAAGTGGTCGTCGCATACGTATATATACTATTATTTTTCTTTCTTGGTACCATATCGGCTTCGGCTTTTCTTTCGCCCCTTCACTGCCTCAGTGTCGAGTTTACCACGAACGATTGTGTATCGAACGTTAATATCCTTCACTCGTCCTCCTCGAAGGAGCACTACTGCGTGCTCTTGCAGGTTATGTCTCATTCCTGGAATATATGCGGTTACTTCCATGCCGTTTGTTAGTCGTACACGTGCAATTTTTCGAATAGCTGAGTTAGGTTTTCGGGGAGTCTTCGTGGTTACCTTAGTACATACTCCACGCTTAAATGGTGAAGGGTATTTAGTAGGGCGGTTCTTCAATGTATTAAACCCACGAGTTAGAGCCACCGCCTTTGACTTGGTGACGGGTTGTTTTCTTCCTTTTCTAACGAGTTGATTAATTGTTGACATTTATTCTTAAACAAAAAACTGCCCTTGCAGTGGAACTCACTTTACTAGAATGACACTAAAAATGCAAGGAAGTGTCGACGTCAAAGCAAGATAGGCGCAGAGTGCTTTCTTAACACGCAGTTAATACCCGATAAGCAACCCTGAGAGAAAGAATATAAACTGTGCAAAAGCACCTCCAAAAATGATAATAAGGAGGATTACAAGACCAAATGCAATGAATATGTTGTGTTCGAGTACGAGGCGCACTCGAGCGTATTGCTGTGCGAGAGAAAACGGGAGTATTGCCTCAAGTACTTTTGAGCCATCAAGCGGTGGCAAGGGAATCATATTAATGACCGCAAGCAGTATGTTTATAAATACAACAGTAGTACTAATCTGGATAATTGCCGGTGTCGCAAACTCTAGAGCAGTGCTCAGTCGTATAAACAACCCAAACACTATCGCAATAAAGATATTGACTGCGGGACCCGCTCCTGCGACCAGTGCTTCACCCCATCGTTGCCCCCATGAATACTTACGCAAGTTGTAGGGATTGTAGGGAACTGGTTTTGCATACCCAAAAAGAAATGGAGACCCTGAAAGAACGAGAAGTCCTGGGATAATGATTGAACCCATAAGATCTATGTGTTTAATAGGGTTTAGCGTAAGCCGTCCCGCAATTCTTGCGGTTGGGTCTCCCAACATATTGGCCATATACCCATGGGAAACTTCGTGAATTACTATGGAGAGAATAAGTATTACGATAATAAAGAGAATTTCTACTGGCATAGATTAAAATATTGATTACGTCCTATGATTTGCATTGATAGTAGAGTAATGATACCATAGCATCTACTTAAATACGTATGGCAAAAACATGTCCCATCACGAATAAAACTTCAAAAGTTGCTGGCGGATACAGCAACGTTACTCGTGCTACCAAATTTAACCCAACAGGGAAAAAACGACGACAGCCAAACCTCCAGAAGAAAACCATCTTTGTGCCCGAGATTGATAAAAGCCTAACCCTTAAAATCTCAACACAGGCAATCAAGACTATAAACAAAAATGGTGCCTACAAGACACTTAAGAAAGCCGGATTAATTTAAACCTACTTGTGTGTATTAGAGGAATAAACCCCGTATTTGTTAATACGGGGTTTTGCTTAGTCTCCTCCTTCAAATATTCTCTCAATTGCGTTCCGCGCCAGAACATCCTCGTTAGCAAGAAGAAGTTCTTGTAAGACTTTTTTCACCTCAGTGGGATCCTGCGCATCATTAATCCTTCCAGAATCCTTCAGCTGAGCAAGGAACGGAAGTATTACTTCTGCACAAAGATTTACCAAATTCACACACAGCTGTATCTGGTCCTTGTCATTTCCCAAAAAATGAATTTTTCTATTTCTTTCAGTATCAGAACCTGTAACCGCAAGATACATTTTTCCGCCGCCGAGATCTTTTTGTACAACAATCATCTTTTCAGTTAACGTTAAGGAAATATTGGGCATGAGTACTCCTCCAGTCAGGATTTCTTTCTAAAGAGACTTTACTATAATGAGCCACAAAGACAAGCCTCCTCATAACTATCTACTTTCTATCCATCATCTCTTTTTATACACCAATGACAGACCGTCCGACTCAAAGACGATTGTGCCCATATCCCCAGTACTCATAGTCCTAATACCACGACTCTTGAGTAGCTCCACCACCTCTTTATGCGGATGCCCATAACTATTATCCTTGCCTGCAGAAATTATCGCGTACTCTGGGTTTACCGCTTTGACAAAATCTTCAGCGCTTGAGGTTTTCGAGCCATGGTGCCCAACTTTTAATATGTCACTTCCAAGCGCATTCCCATCTCGTGAGACTAAATATTCTTCAATACTCTTCGGGGAATCTCCAGTAAGGAGTATTTCTGTTTCTCTATATACTACTCGCAGGACAATAGAACCGAGATTTGTCTCGACACGTGACACATCTCTATCTGGAAATAAAATATCGACATATACTTCTTTATCAAGATATATTTTTGTGCCTTTTCGAGCATGTGTTACGGTAACTCCCTCTTCATGAACTTTTTCTAAAAGGGTTTTGTATTCTGCGGTATCATGCATTACTCCAGGGTCAAAATATGCACCAACAACATACCGATTAAATACCCCAATAAGTCCTGCGATGTGGTCTGCGTCAGGATGACTCGCCATAACAACATCAATAGTACGGTCAGAGAACGACATTACTTTTGACAGCTCCCGCAACACAGACGCATTTCGACCTCCATCAATAAGCATCTGATTTCCACGAGGCGTTTCAATAAAAATCGCATCCCCTTGCCCAACATCTAAGAACGCAACAGTAAGTAACCCCTCCTTTTCATACGCGAAGACACTTGAGTAAACAAATGTGGTAATCACGATAAAACCCACAATAAGGAGTGATGCTCGGTACTGACGGACAGAATTCATTACATAAAAGTATACTGCAATTTTTTTTGATATACTCTAGGAACTACATATAATATATACACCATGGAATATACAGAACAACAATTTAACCTCCCTACACTTGAGGGGATATCAGAAGCTCAAGTAAAAGTTCATTTAGGGCTCTATGCAGGGTATGTAAAACACGTAAACCTTGTCCGAGAAAAGATAGCTGAGCTTGAAAGTGATACAGAAAAAAATGCATACCTTATCACAGAACTCCGAAGGAGATTTTCTTTTGAGTTTGATGGAATGCGCATGCATGAGTATTACTTCGAAGGACTCGAGGACGGTGCACAGAAACCAACAGAAGAAAGTCCACTTATAACGGCACTCATCCAAAAATATGGAACGTATGCAGGATTCCTTACTCATTTTAAATCAGTAGGTATGAGTCGCGGAATTGGCTGGACTGTTCTTTATTTCGACCCAAAGGGAAACACCCCGCACATCACCTGGGTCGGAGATCATGAGCTTGGGGTTCTTGCAGGACTTCCAATTCTCATCGCGATGGACATGTGGGAGCACGCATTTATGGTTGATTACACTCCTACTGAAAAAGGGACGTACATTGACGCCTTCCTTTCAAACATGAACTGGGGTGTTGTCGAAAGTCGGTTCGCAAAGGCAACTATTTAACAAAGTGACTACAAAGTGACTCGAGAGTAAAAAATAAATACCGTGCAAATACTTGCACGGTATTTATTTTTTACTCTTTTTTATACACCCGCCATAACACAACTGCGTATACCACGTATACAAAAAACATGAGCCAAAGTGGGAAGACGGTAATGTGTACTGATGCAAAAGGAAGTCGTGCAAATATTTCAACAACATGTAACTGATACGAAAGAAGGATATACGCAATGAACGCAAACGGCGTTGCGAGGAGTGTGCTTAAGAAACCAACCATGCCAGCAATAAAACCAAAGAGCATTGTCAGAGGCACAGTAACAAGCACAAGCAAGTTAACAGGAAGCGCAACTAATGAGAGCTCTCCAATTTTATATAGAAGAAGTGGGAGTACAAAAATCTGCGTAGCGACCGTTGCTGTTGCAAATTCTCTTAACTGAAATTTTTTAGGGATGTACGTAAAGTATTTTTCAAGAAGTGGTGCAAGTACAATAAGCCCGAGTGTGGCTAGAAAAGAAAGCTGAAAAGATGCATCGTATATTAATATTTTAGGATTGTGTAAGAGCATAATAAAACCCGCGATGAAAAGTGCTCTGGCCATGTCATATGTTCTCCCTGTTGCACGAGCAACTATCACCAAAAGGGCCATAATACTAGCCCGCACAATTGTTGCACTCGCCCCAGTCATAACAGCAAAAACTACTATGGCGCCGGCGCCAAGAAACATCCCGATGTGCTTCGGCAAGAAGGAGACTGCGCGCATCATTGCATCAGCGACAATAGTAATGTTATACCCTGAAAGCACAACAATATGAATAATTCCTGTAGCACGAAAGTCATCTTGTAGCTTTTCTCCAAGCGATTGTTTCGCACCAACAACAAGCCCGCCAAGGAGGGACGCTTGCGGATCAGGAATCACTCCTTGTGCGCGTGACAAAAATGCATTTTTAAATGCAAAAACATATCGCTTTATAAATAACCCATGCCCTTCGGAAATTATTTCTAATTTTGGGAATATCATCTGGTAAAAAATATCGTCCTTAGAAAGAAACGCGGCGTAATCAAAATACTTTCCCGACTCATTTTCAAACCCTTTTGGCTTCTCAAGAACACCTGCTA
Organism: Minisyncoccota bacterium; assembly: GCA_040876885.1. GTDB lineage: Bacteria > Patescibacteriota > Minisyncoccia > Phycocordibacterales > JABMNX01 > JABMNX01. The sequence goes on from JBBDOU010000008.1 coordinate 31,390, forward strand.
TAAGAACCCTATCTCCGTATGTAAACTCTGGATATGACCCCGCAACCACCCGCACCTTTTCTAAAACAGCATTACTGCTGACAGTATCAACCAGAACAGTATAGTTGGTGTTATTCTCTCTTTTATCTGGTTCATCAATAACCACTCCTTCAATAACAACCTGTTTTTCTATGAAACTATCTACAATAAGACTCCCACGATTGGAGTTCGCGATATCATATCGAAGCAATCCAAAACTAAGTGCAACGATGAATACTCCGATACACAGTACGCACTTCTTATCTCGTAAAAGAAAAGCGGTGAGTAACACTAAAACACCGAGCATAAGTACAAATACCTCAGACCAAAAGCTGAACTCAAAAAATGTACCTCCCGCAATTCCAAGAGTGAACCCTCCGAGAACCGTGTAGAAATACATGTTCATATGCTTGAATCATTTATTTCCCCCGATCCATCGCCTCGTTTGCAAGTCTATCAGCGTCAATATTATCTTCTCGTCGCACGTGAGTAAAACTAAGGTGTGGAAAATCTTCTTCTATTGCTTTGATTTTTTTAAACTGCTCTATAAGCCGAGCTTCTTTAACTTTATAATTTCCAAGCAACTGCTGTTGCACAAGTTGACTATCAAGCTTAAATTCAATCTGATGTTTTTCTAGTCCAAGCGCTTTAGCTTCTTCGAGTCCAAGAATAACGGCCTCATATTCTGCCCAGTTGTTTGTCTGTTCCCCGAGATACCGTGACGCCTCTTTCAAGACTTTCTTATCTTCGTCGAAAATTATAGCCCCTGCTCCTGCAGGGCCGGGGTTATTACGTGCACCACCATCTGTATAAATTATAATTTTTTTCATAAAGTGCCTCTAGTATACCAAAAGAAATAGTTTTCCTTTTATTAATTCAAATAATATCAACTATTCTTAACCGTAGCTCTGTTGTCCGTCCAAATGTTGATTTTTCAATCGTTGCAACAAGATTAATCTTCTTACCTTTTGCAAGCGCTCCATCAAAATCAGCTACGGTCTTAAAGAAACCTATTGCAGATACTTTGCCACCAAACGCTTTCTCAAAATCAATCTGCAGATGGTTTTTCTCTTTTCCAAAATCTTTTACTGCTTCAATGGCGACGTCTTCAAAGAGAAAAAGTGGCTTCTCGTTTCCCTGCCCAAACGGCATCATCTTTTCAAGTTCTTTATACGTACTCCAACTTACAGCATCAAGCGACAACTTCTTATCTATATATACAGGCTCGACAACGTTGTTTTTATCAATGTTGGCATACGCCTTAAGAAGCGCATCTTCTAACTCATGAATTTTCTCATGCGGTGTAGAGAAGCCACCTGAAAATGCGTGCCCACCGAACTCTAAAAATACTCCGGCAGGGACAGCAGTCATTAACTGCATGACATCAGTATTGTCTCCCGAACGACACGACCCTTTTAAGTGCTCACCGCCATCTCTACCCCAAAAGAACGTTGGTCGCTTGTAAATTTCTGCTATATTATTTGCAACAATTCCTAGAAGCGTTGGTTTCCAATCAGGGTTTCCCATAACAATAACCTCCTTGAGCTCCTCACCGCCTTCCTCTATTCTTTTTTTAACTTCACGAGTAATAGCACCCACCATTCCTTTCCGAGTGTTGTTAATTTTATCTAAATGATTTGAAAGTGTTCCCGCCTCAACCTCACTGTCTGTTGCAAGCAACTTAAATGCATCCATCGGAACATCCATCCGAGATGCTGCGTTGATTCTTGGAGCTATCATAAACCCCACATCATCTTCAGTAAGACTAAACTGTTTCATGTACATCTTCCTACACAGATGAATAATCCCAGGGCGCCGTGATTTTCGAAGCACTTGAAGTCCATACCGAGCAAGCACACGATTCTCCCCTGTAAGCGGAACCATATCTGCGATAGTTGCAATTCCTACAACATCAAGCCACCACTTTTCCCACCCAACAGGTATAGTAATGCCTCCCCGTTCCTTACCCCTCTCAATAAGGGCCTGCACAAGCTTAAACACAACACCCGTGCCACAGAGCATGTCATAGGGATAGGTGTCGTCATCTTGTTTTGAGTTTAGAATAGCAAACGCAGAAGGGAGGATTTCTGGAGTCTGATGATGGTCGGTGATAATAACATCAATACCATACTCGTTTGCCTTCTCGACAGGACCGACGTCGGTGATTCCACAGTCAACACTAATCAAAACCTTTACCCCTTCTTTGCCAAATTTCTCCATCGCTTCCACATTGAGCCCATAACCCTCATGGTGTCGGTGTGGGATGTAATTTTTAAAATACTTATAACCAATTTTCTTAAAGAAATCATGAAGGAGTACACCTCCTGGAATCCCATCACAATCGTAATCACTATAAATCACAATACTTTCTTCGTTCTTAATCGCTTCCAAGAGACGGTCAACAACTTTCCCCATATTTTTCATAAGGAATGGGTCGTGGAGATGCGCGTCGTAATCAGGGTTAAGGTACACTTCTGCAGCCTCTGGAGTTGTAATCCCTCTATTAAGTAAGAGTTCTTGAAGAAGTTCCGAGTACACGCCTAATTTTTTCTTTGCGTCTTCAGCATGGGGTTCTTTAAGTGTATACGGATTCATGGAGTTGGTATTTTGGTTTTTAAGAATTCTAGCATACAATCTCTTATATACGTTTCTGACTATGAAAGATTGTATTTTCTGTAAAATAATATCGCACGAACTACCTGCACACAGGGTCTACGAAGATGACGACTTTTTAGCGTTCCTTGATATTGACCCTGTATCAGCAGGACATACACTCATCATTCCCAAAGAACATCACCGGTGGGTATGGGATGTAAAAAATATAGGAGCATATTTTAAAGTGGTGCAAAAAATAGCATACGCAATGAAAAAAGCATTCACTGTTGAGCTCGTTGAATCAAAAGTGGTTGGTGAAGAAGTTCACCACGCACACGTCTGGCTTTTCCCTAACCCACAGGAATCAACGGGTGACAAAAATGACTTCGTAGGAAATATGGAAAAGATTAAAGTTGCACTCGCGTAGCTACGCAAGCGCTTTGATACCAGGAAGTGTTCCATCAAGTAAAAACTGGAGCATCGCGCCTCCTCCGGTCGAAATAAAAGAAAAATCGTTTTCTAAATTAAGCTCCGTTATCGCAGATAGCGTATCCCCTCCCCCCACAAGTGTGTGTGCAGGACTTTTTGCAAGAGCCTTCGCAAGATCTTTTGTGCCTGTATCAAACCCGCGCTCATATTCACCAAGTGGACCATTCCACACAACACAGTGCGCTTTCATAATCTTTTCGTTAAGTGCTTGTATTGTCTGAGGGCCCGCATCCACAATCTTGTCGTGGGGAGACACTGCTTCAAGTTTTTTTACGAAACGTTCTTCCTCGCAGAGTACCACAACGTCTTGTGGGACGATGATTTTTTCATTAGTTAGAATAGCACTAATATCAACATCCTCAACTACTGAATGCCCGGTTTCAAAACCCCTCTCTTTAAAAAAATTATTAGCAGGTACACCTCCAATAAAAACGTCGTCGTATATTGCAACAAATTTTCTAATAAGGGGGAGCTTCGTTTCTGTCTTTGCTCCACTTAAAATAAACAACGATGGTGATTTAGGAGTGAGGGCATGAGACAAAACACGTACCTCTTCTTGAAGCCTAAAGCCAGCATAACTTGGTAGAAATGCGGTCACGCCGACAATGGAAGCATGCACTCGATGAGAAACTGCAAATGCATCGTTAACGTACACATCAGCAAGTTCTGAAAGTTCTTTTGCAAACACTGGGCTGTTTTCAAGTTCCCGCGGGTCTTGTCGTACATTTTCAAGTAAAACAACTTCTCCATCTTGCATTTCATTAATAGCAGTGTGTGCTGTGGCACCAGTGATATCGGGAACAAAACGAAGTTCTAATTCTTTTTTTAAGATAGTGAAAAGTTTTTCTGCCGATGCATGCGCATCTCTACCGACATGCCCTATTAAGATAGTCCGCGCACCAGCACGCTTTAAATAATCAAGTGTTGGGCGAAGTGCCTTAAGTGGAAACGGATTCACGCCCGCGTCATCAACATCAATACGCACAAGAACTCTTTTACCGTGTAATTCTCCAGCGTCTTGGATTCTCTTCATAGCTAACATATCTATAGGTATTAAACTTTTTGAGCTATACGCATGATTTCGGTAAATTCCTTTACTGAGAGACTTGCGTGTCCCACGAGCAAACCGTCAACCATCCCCTCAACCAAGAGGACCGCTGTATTATTTTTCTCAACTGAACCTCCGTACACAATAGGAATCTTAAAACCTGCCTGCTTTCCGTACAATGAGGCGAGTATCTTCTTAATGAAAAGAACCGTCTCGTGAAGCTCATGTGGCTTCATAGCATCTGCTTCACTCTTCCCAATCGCCCAAATAGGTTCATACGCGACAACAATCTTAGAAAGCGAACTTTTTTTAACATCTCGAAACGCAGTTTCAATCTGAGCGGTTAAAAAAGCAAGGTGTGTTCCTTCTGTATGGTCGCGGTCCGATTCACCAATACATACGATTGCGGTGATTCCTTCTTTTGTTACCGCTTCTATTTTTTTGTGAACGTCTTCATCACTTTCCCCTAATCCTCGTCGTTCTGAATGTCCGACAATACTGTACCCCACACGTATATCTTTGAGCATGGCCGGACTAACCTCGCCAGTAAAAGAACCTCTTTTCTCCCAAAAAACATCCTGACTTGAAAGTGCTATTCGATGTCCCGAAAAGAGTTTTGAAAGTTCAGAGAGGTAAACAAAGGGTGGTGCTATTACTGTTTGTACTTTAGAAAGTGTTCGCGCGGTTTCTTTTACACCAATGAAAAGGTCCTTGGCGTGTGCTAAATCCAGAGGATTCATCTTCCAGTTTGCAATAATGAGTTTTTTGCTGGCGCGAGTCATATAAAAACTATTGTAGCACAAAGCCTACCGTTCTTGGGACCACTGTATAAAACGGAAATCAGTACTCGCGTACGGAGTAAGGGGTGGCGGGTTGTTTGCTTGTGTTTGGTCATATGCGTTATTTCTCGCATTAAAACCTGAACAGTATTGAGGACAAAGCCATTTTGTACCTGAGCGACCCTTTGAGATAACTGAGCCTTGAAGAGTTAGCGAGTTCTTGAATGCATCAGTACTACTGTATCCATAATCAGTGCTATAGTAATTTCTTCCAAAGTGTCCTGTCTGCGCTATAAAAATACCCCGCAAGGTCATATCATCAGGAGACTGTGGTGAAATAAGGATATCCTCTTCTGAAATTACCGTAATCCCGTCAGTACCATTTAATGTAGAGTACTCAACATTACCCACAAGAACCACATCGGTTTCAACGTTTGCATTTATAAGATCTGCTGATGCTATGGTGAGTTTTCCGTTTACGGTGCCTTCAAGCCACAGATTATCTTCAACAAAAACCAAACTGCATTCTGGTGGAGGTGTGTAGCTCTGCAAATATGTTTCTGAAAGGATTGTAATGTACTCCTGTTCCCACCCCCATTGACTACTGTATGCCCAATATCCATTCCCGACAGAATCAACTCGATACACATCAATACTTCCATCACTTTGAATATTAAGACGGTACCCCGATGCGCCTGAGTCAGGAAGGTAGATACCATCTGCTTGAGCCAGACTCTTCATTGAGACTAGATCTGTTGTGAGATTACTAAAATCTATTTGCGGAACAGGGTAACTCCATAAACCACTATTTCCCGTCCCAAAAATACCCTCTTGCGTTGAGTCAGGGCTACAGCTATACGAAGCGGTGCAGGTCCAATTAGAAACAGCGCTTGTCACCAGAGACTCGTTGGTGGCATCCATACGAACACCACCGTTTGTGTGGTATCTCCCTAAAATAGTCTGGTCAGCTTTCCAATCGCTCGTATCAAGAATAAAAGAATATTCTGCAACAGACGGACGGGCGTATCTTCCCTTCACAATACGTTTAATTGATGCATTGTTGTCAGACCAACCAGTCGAGGTTATATCAATAGAACTAACCACTCCGCACTGAGTATTACCGGTGACTTCAAGAGAGAAGCTACCAAACCCACCCCCTTCTGGGTCTTCATACGTGTGAACATATGGACCTGATATACCAGTACCATCCTGTAAATCGTCAGGAAAATGTCCCAGGTACCACTTATAGTAGTCAAGGCCCGCTTCTGCAATTTGAAATGCTTTACTTACATTTTCTTTTGCAATCTGTACTTTATTTTGGACAAAAATAAAGCCTGACAACGATGTGACAATAACAAAGAATACACCCGCGAATACGAGCACTAGCATAGTGACATATCCACGTTCGTTATATTTTTTTCTGGAATAATAATTACTCATGGTTATTGTATTTCTCTTACATTACGGAGTGTTGCACTTGAGCGAAGTGTGAAATTGTTTGGCAGGCGCATTGGGTTAACATTAACAACAACCTCAGCAGTAACAAACCGTAGGTCTGTGGTACTTGCGAGGTTTGTCATTGGAGTCCCCGATGCATTGTAATAAGAAAAAAGTGCAACTGATTCAGCATTGTTTCGCACGTTATTTGAAATCAAAGTCACCACTTCATTGTCATCATTATATGTTAACGGGTCCCCTGAAGAATCTACGATCCCCTTATTTAAATCAGTACCATCAAGAAAATATCTAATTTTTTCCACAAAAATATCTGCGTCTACGTCGCTATAAAAACTAACCGAGGAGGTTGCAAGTGCAATCACTGGATATGATCCTTCATCTGAAAAACCTGCTTCGCGGAGGTCTTTTACCATCTGTTCAATACCAATACGTGCACCATTAATTGCAAATGATTGCTCGAGCGCATGCGTATTTGAACGATAGAAGAATCTAATTGATGAAACAAGTGCCCCAAGCACAATAATAAATATTGCGAGCACAACAAGCGTTTCTATAAGCGTAAATCCTTTTGTATTTTTTTTATTTTGCATACGCTATATACTGTTAAGTACTACACTCGACCGAGATGCTCCATCTACTTCAACATTGTTCACGGTTGTTGCTGTATACCCAGAAAGAGAGACATCAAGAGAGTAACTACTACCGCCCCCTATAGTTCCTTGCCCTACTGAATTATTGAAAAATGACTGCCCGCATGAACCCGCTACAATACTGGTATCGTACCCCGCCCTGTATAAGCGCACGGTAGCACCGTTTAATACAGTGCCACTACTGTTCTTAACATCAACAAGTAAACTGTGTGGAGTATCTTCTGCAAGGTATATCACTACTGTTTCTGTCTCTCCAGGTAACAGGGATAGTGGTTGTGGGACACAGGCTTCAGCAATATCATACCCCTCAACACTATCATTAATAGTAATTGTGTAATTATCCCACTCCAAATTATTTGTGGTTACGCTCCCTAAAGAACCAGTGTCTATTGTTGTAGAATACTTATAGATAGGGTCCTCGTCAGAGTCAGAACCAATTGTTTTGTCCCCTTGCATGGAGAGCGTGATGTTCTGTAACGGTGTAGTTGTTCCAACCTCAAATGTATTAACAGTAATTGAGCCCGTGGTATCAATTGAGAAACTGGACGACGTTGTCTGTCCGACTGACACAGTGAGATGTCCTGGACTTGGTGTCACGTTCTCTCCAGCAACTGAATATGTTTGAGTACTACTGTGCCCAGATTTGCTCACGGTAATCTCATAACTACTCGCCGACGGCGCCCCAGGGAATTCAACGACGCCACTGACATTAGTAAATGTTGAAAGAGAGACCGCAGGAGAAACAGCGTTGTTCACCACTGAAACCTGAGCACTTGGAAGCGGTGCGCCGAGCGAATCAAGCACGGTAATCCTCAGCGTTCCCCCACCCGCTATAGATTCGACTCCTTGCGGGACAATGTTTGTCACTAAGAAAAAAGAACGAGTCTCTCCACGAAAATCCCAATCAAGAGTAACTTTCACGACCTTGTAATCAGTTGTTATCCCGTTTAGGTCAGAGCCGCCAACGCCATCCTCTGGAGCATCAACGTAACGCACCAGCACTCTTCGCGTATACGTAATACCATTAAGCACTTCCGAGTCTTCACCATCAAGGACTCCGGAAGGAATCCCTCCGACAGTCCCAATATCGTCATACTCAAGACTGCGGATATACTCCATCCGTTCATTTGCAAGTGCCCGCGCCCCCGTCTTAGATTTTGAGCTTTGTACTAACTCACGTGTGAGTTGGAACGCGCCATAGAGACCCACAAACACGACAAGAAGGAGCGCGGTGCCAAAAACAACATCAAGGAGCGATGTACCAGCTTGGTTTTTAGTTAATCGTAATCTGTAATTTCGCAACATTGTGTACGTACTATGCTAAGTGTTAAATGCTCTCTGATAGTGAGTAAATTGGAGAAATCATAGATAGTGCAAAGAACCCAACAAAGGTACCAATAATAATCATCAAAAACGGTTCGATAATCGTAGACATGTCTTTTGTTTTCTGTTCGACTTCTGTCTCATAAAACTCAGCGACACGGAGGAGCATGTTTGGTAGTTTTCCAGTCTCTTCTCCTACCGAGATCATCTCACCGACAAGAATCGGGTATAGATGTTCGTTGTCAGTGAACGCTCCTGAAAGTGGAGAACCTTTCTGCACATCGCTTTCGGCGCGAGCAAGTACCTCTTTATAGTATGGGTTCTGTAAGACTTCTGATGTAATCGATATTGCGGTTACAATTTCAACCCCCGAAGACAACAGAGATGAAAGTGTCCGCGCGGTTCGCGCGGCCTGGATTTCTTTTACTAATTCACCGATGATTGGAACGTGTAAAATACTATAACTAAATATTCTCTTTCCTCTTTGAGTTCTAAATGCGTAAAAGAGCAGTGTGCCGACGATAACTGGTATCAAGACCGCAAGGAGTGTCTGCTCTTGTAAAAACTTGCTCACTGCAATAATACTTTCTGTACTCTTAGGGAGCTCTGCACCAAGTTCTTCAAATGTCGAGGTCAGTGTTGGTACGACAAACACAAGCATTAAAATTGCAATAATGACCATCGCTACAAGAATAATTCCCGGATAAATTAATGCTCCCTTTATTTTTTTCTTTAATGTATACGAACGTTCTAATTGAGAACCAATGAGCGTAAGCGCATCAGAAAGCTTCCCGCTTTCTTCTCCTGCAAGCACCATAGAAACAAAGAGTGGCGAAAAAACTTTTGGAAACTTCTTAAGTGCGGTATGAAAATTACCTCCTCCTTTTACTTCATTATTTACTCCTGCAAGCACCATTTTTAATTTTGCATTTTTTGACTGACGTTCAAGAACTGAAAGTGCTCGAGTGAGCGAGAGCCCTGCTTCAATCATCGCACCGAGGTTACGTGTAAGGACTACTTTTTCATGCTCTTTTACTGCCCCAAAAAACTCATTGAACCGGTCCATCGAAAATCTCTTACTCCCAACCTCCTTTACTTCAAGGATCTCAGAGCCATCCTTCCTGACAAGGTCATACAACTCAAATTTATCTCGAGCAGTTGCAGAGCTTTCGATAATTTCGCCGTCTTTGTTTTTTGCTTTGTACGTAAACTGTGTCATGTATTTTTTCTACGTAACTTATTCTGAAATAACACGAAGTACTTCTTCTATAGTGGTAATACCCTGTGCTGATTTAAAGATACCGTCCTCTATCATAGTCATCATACCTTCTTTTTTTGCCTGTTTCTCAATTTCCTCAGATGTTGCCCCTTTCATGATTAAATCCTTAATCGAATCAGACATGTATAAGATTTCATGGATTCCTAATCGCCCACTAAAACCGCTCGGGCACTCAGGGGACTCCTTTTCCCTGTAAAAAGGTATGTCACTCCACAGCGCTCCCTCCGGGACGATCCTTTCCTTCTTAAGCGCAGCTAGAACAGCGTCGAGATCAAGTGTTTTCCCTAACTTTTCTATTTCAGAAGCAGAGAGCTTGTACTCTTCTTTTGAGCCACATAGTTGACGGACCAGTCGTTGGCCAATAATGACATCAAGCGTAGAGACAAGTAAAAAGGGTTCGGAATCCATATCAAGTAACCGCGGTATTGCGCCCGCTGCAGAGTTGGTGTGAAGCGTTGAAAGCACAAGATGTCCAGTGAGCGATGCGTTAATCGCAAGCGAAGCCGTCTCATTGTCTCGAATCTCCCCCACCATAATAACATCTGGATCTTGTCTCACGAGTGACCGCAATCCTGTAGCAAAGGTAAACCCGATGCCTGGCTTAACCTGCGTTTGATTAATCCGTGGCATTTGGTACTCAATTGGGTCTTCAACTGTCGAAATATTTACGTCCGGTGTATTAAGTATATCGAGAACAGTATACAGTGTTGTCGTCTTTCCTGACCCTGTTGGCCCTGTAGTCAATATCATTCCAGTTTTTCGCTTAGTTGCTTTGTGAATCTTCTCCAGTCCCTCCCCGTGGAAACCAAGACCCTCAAGGGTAAATCCAGAAATATCTTCTCGCAGTAATCGCATTACTGTCTTTTCTCCAAAATACGTGGGGAGTATTGAGACACGAAATGAGACACGTTCGTTTCCTGTCTCCATTTTAAAACGTCCGTCCTGCGGAAGTCGCTTTTCATCAAGTTTAAGACTCGAAAGTACTTTGATACGTGCGGTAATCGAAGGCGCTGCGCTTTTAGGAAGCGTCATTGCGTCATGAAGAATTCCATCAATTCGATACCGAATAAGAACTTGCTCATCCATAGGTTCTATATGAATATCAGATGCGTTTTGATTAATAGCGTGACGCAACAGCGAATCAATAATACGTACTACAGGAAGATCCTCGGCGAGTTTCTTAAGATCCTCCCCTGACATATTCTCTTCTTCACCAGCAAGACTCTTAAGCGACGCCGTTTCGCGTTGAATAATTTCTCCAAACTCATCCTTAAGACTTTTTTGGTACTGCTTTAGTGCTGACTTGATGGAATTAGTGTCCGTAAGACGTGGAAGTATTTTCAGTCGAACTTTTTTCTTAACAAAATCAATCGCTGTGAGGTTGTCCGTATTAAGCATTGCGACCTCAAGACTCTCGTCGGTCTTCTTATAGGCAATAATATTGTGGTTCCGGGCAATCGGCTCAGGAATGAGTGAAAGTACGTCAGGAGCAATCTTTTTCCCTTCGAGGTTTATAAAAGGAATACCGAGTATATAGGCGTGTGTCTTGCGCAAGTCATCCTCTGTTATGTCGCCATTAGAAACAAGAATGTCGCCCACTGACTGACTTCTTTTTTGTGCTTCTTCTTCGGCCTCTTGGTACGCACTCTTAGAAACAAGATTCGAATCAAGAATAAATTCCTTTAATTGTTTCTCGTTAATGTACATACGTTCAAAAAGTGCCCTTTTGTCCTTAAAGTATACCAGAATATGTATTTATTTTTATATGTATTTTTATACATCTGTGCATTATTGACGAGATGAGCTCTCTGTGATACTCTTTTTAATATAGATGTCCGTTATGAAACGGGCAATTTTTTTTAAAAATACAACTAAATACACATATATGTTTGACCTAAAAGTAATACATTCAGTACTAGACCAACTCGAAGAAGAGCGAGGCATTCCTCGTGCAAAAATTATTGATGCAATTGAAACATCTCTGGCCACTGCATATAAAAAAGAATACGGAAAGCGCGGACAGATTATTCGCGCGACGTTTGATTTAACAACAGGAGATACAGAATTTTTCCAAGTAAAAATAGTTGTCGATGACACGCTCGTGCGCGATGAAGAAGCGGAAGCAGAAAATGAAGATGATGTGCGTTCACGATTCAACCCAGAGCACCACATTATGATTGAAGATGCTAAGCGTATTAAAAAAGACGCAGAGCTTGATAGCGAAATCACCTTCCCCCTTGAAACTAAAGACGACTTTGGGCGAATTGCCGCACAAACTGCAAAACAAGTTATCGTACAGAAAATTAGAGAAGCTGAGAAGGTATCTATTATGGAAGAATACGGAGAACGTGAAGGTGACATCATCACCGGAACAGTACAGCGACTTGAGCGTGGAAACATGTTTATTGACCTTGGACGAGCAACGGGGATTATCCCGTATGAAGAACAAATCCCTGGAGAGAGATATCGTCAAGGAGAACGTCTTCGTGCATACCTATACTCAGTAGAAGAAAGTCCTCGAGGAACATTCCTTCGCATGTCACGCTCACACCCTGACTTCCTTAAGAAACTCTTTGAAATGGAAGTTCCTGAGCTTGCGTCAGGTGCTGTTGGCATTAAAGAAATAGCCCGCGAGGCAGGTTCACGTTCAAAGATCGCTGTCGTTTCACACGATGAGCATATTGACCCTGTTGGTTCCTTTGTTGGACAACGTGGAGTGCGTGTTACGACTGTTATGGGGGAGCTCGGTGGAGAAAAAATAGATGTTATTGAGTGGTCAGAAGACCCAAAAGAATTTATTGAAAAAGCACTCTCCCCTGCAGAAATCCTCAGCGTAACGCTTGATGAAGAAGAAAAGAAAGCGACTGTTGAAGTCGCTGACGACCAACAGTCTCTCGCAATCGGAAAAGGAGGACAAAATGTTCGCCTTGCTGCAAAACTTACTGGATGGAGAATAGATATTCACTCTCTTGGCGGAGACACTAAAGAAATTACCCCTGAAGAAGTGCCTGCTACAGAGAAAGTAGCTCCAGAAGCAACAGTAGAAGCACCAGCAATTGAAACTGAAGAACCAGTTACAGAAAGTGAGGTAGCAACTGAGGCACCAGAAGCAGAAGAAAAACCTAAAGAAGAAGCGTAATCTAACCCACTAACACTAAAAAACCGAACGCAGAGCGTTCGGTTTTTTAGTGTTAAGTGCATCTAACAAAAATTTACTTTTGACCCTTGTATCGTTCGATACAGTCCTTAATAACAACAATGGCATCCTGAGCGTCTCCATACCCAAGCACTTTTGTTGTTCCTCGCTTTTTAAGATCCTTGTATGTGTTGAAGTGGTATTCAATTTTATTCTTCCATTGCTCCCCCAAATCATCTAATGTCTTGATACGATCACCACTATCGTAATCAGTTGCTGGTACACAAATTATTTTATGATCTTTCTCACCATCATCTTCAAAATTAAGTACCCCGATTACTTTTGCCTCGACAACAACCCCTGTCGGAACTGGCTCAGCGGTTACGAGCAAGGTATCGAGCTCGTCATTATCTTCGTCGAGTGTTGCAGGAATAAACCCATAATTAGAAGGCTTTACAAAAATAGCGGGTTCGACTCTATCAAGCTCGAACGTTCCTTTATCTCTGTTGTATTCTATTTTCAACATAGACTTCTCTGAAATCTCAACTACCGTGTTGATTTTGAAATTATCCAAATCTCCTGGCGTATATAATGTATTGTAATCTGTCATATATTTTCTATGTATTATCTAAAAATGCACCTCTCGCTACAATATCTGTAACTGTGTAGACTACAGTATACCTATCAACAAAAGAAATGCACAATCCCACGTTTCTTTTGCTATACTGGTCGTATTATACATTTATATTCATCCTATGAAACACGCATTACCATTTAGTCTTGTATCTACCAGTATTGTACTCGCGGTCTTTTTACTCACACTCTCAACTGCATCAGCACAAACCACAACACAATTACGTCCCGCTGCACGCGAAGCTATCAAAAATGAACAGCCTGCACGACCACCCTCCCAGCCAGAAAATTTCGAGAGAAAAGAAATCGAGATGCGCGCCATGGAAACAAAGATGCGTGATGATGCAATGAAAGAGGTCGAGAGTGAAGAAATGCACACTGATGACTCTCTTGAGGCAAAACCTCGAACATTTCTTGAAAAAGCACAAGCAACTCTTAAAGAAAAACGCCAAAGAGAGAATGCGGAGATAAGGATAAATGAAGATGCTCAAAGAAAGGACAACTTCTCTCGAGGCGAAGAGCCACGAGATGCAGTACTTAAAAAACAAAAAGAAGACCGCACCGTTAAGTTCCTCAGCAACATTAAAAATAAAATGGATGCTGCAATCTCACGACTTGAAATACTTGCCGAAAGAATCGAATCAAGGATAGACAAGTTTGAAGCACGTGGAGTAGATATGACCGAAGCGCGTCGCCTTCTTGAAACAGCAAAAGAAAGTATCGCCCAGGCTGTAGAAAATATCACCACAGCGTTTGAAGAAGCGCGCGAAGTACTTGCTCTAGACCTCACTCGAGATGCGTTTGGCGGAGTTGTATCAGAGCTATCAAAAGCAAAAGAAAACCTCCGCGCCGCGCATAGCGTACTCATTCAAGTAGTACGTACTATGAAAAACAGTATTTCAAATGAAGAAACTCCTGAGGATACAAACGTCGAAAAAGATGCGCCGGATTCAAATAGCCTTGAAAATAATTAATAACCTTTGTAACTAACACCCATACGTATGAATGAAGAAAATAAAAACGTGAATGAAGAGCCTGTAATGGAAACTCCTCAAGAAGACACCCCCAACACACCTCAAGGAAACAGTACGGAAGAACATGCGTCCTCTGGCCCTCTTGTTGGGGTTGCAATTATTATTCTCGTATTAATCGTTGGCGGTATCTACTTCTGGAATACTGAGGTGAATAACCACAAAGGAGACGCGACTCAAGAAACCTCTGCAGAAGCTACTGTAGACGCACTGAACACCCAGGGGACGTCTGATGAGGTTGCTGCAATCGAAGCTGACCTTGATACAACTGACCTTGATAACCTCGATGCAGAGCTTGACGACCTTCTCAACGGGCTGTAGAAACCTAAAGGAAAGCTCAAATAAACACCTCGACTCGTTGCGGTGTTTATTTTTTATGATGTTTTTGACTTTGTGGTGTACAAGCGGTAGACTGGGCAAACTTAATATCTAGTAAATAACACGTACACAATGGCAACAGAAACAGCAAAACTCTACGAAAACGTAAAAATAACAGAACTTGAAAACTCTGAAATTGAAATTGAGGGGGAAATTCCTCTTTCTTGTATTCCAGCATATAGAACGAAAGCACTAAAAAAACTTGGTGAACACGCAAACATCGACGGTTTCCGAAAAGGGCACATTCCTGAAAAAGTACTAATAGAAAAGGTCGGAGAAGGATCACTTATGGGTGAAGTCGCTGAACTCGCGCTTGCGGACATGTATCCTACGCTTGTGCAGGATAAAAATCTTGAAGTTATTGGTGCACCACAGGTGACCATCACAAAACTAGCCCCAGGAAACCCTATTGGATTTAAAATCAAAAGCGCCATAGTTCCTGCGTTCACACTCCCTGACTACACGACAATTGCAAAAGAAGTTATGGGCGCACCTGTAGTTGATGGTGATGCGCTTGAAGTAACTGACGCTGATGTAGAAAAAGTAATGACCGAAGTGCGTCGTGGAAAAGCGCGTTTTGAGAAAGCACAAAAACAAGCTGAAAACCCTAATACTGAAACAGGAGAACCAAAAGAAGAGCCTAAGGTAAGTGGCCCTGTTAGAACTAACGACTCCAAAAAGTCTACTTCTAACGGGGTAGGAAGCGAAACCCCGTTAGAGACAGGAACTAAAAGTTCCGAAGACTCTAACGGGGAAAACCTTCCAGAGCTTGATGATGCATTTGTCGCAACACTTGGTGACTTTAAAACAGTGGCTGATTTTGAGAAACGAGTGCGAAGAGACCTTGAAAAAGAAAAAGAACAAAAAAATCGTGACAAGAAACGAATCACGCTTTCAGAGAAACTCATCGAAGCGACTGACATTAAACTTCCCACCATTTTAGTCTCAAGTGAGCTCGACAAGATGGTTGCGCAAATGAAAGACGACACTGCACGGATGAATATGAAATTTGAAGATTACCTTACTCATGTAAAGAAGACAGAAGCAGACCTTCGTCTTGAATGGAAAGAACAAGCAGAAAAACGGGCAACACTACAGCTCCTCCTTAATAAAATAGCTGACAAAGAAAAAATATCAGCAGACCACGATGCAGTACACAAGCAAATGGATATAATCCTCGAACACCACAAAGATGCAGACCCTCGAAACGTACATATCTATGTAGAGACTCAACTCACTAACGAAGCGGTATTCCAACTACTTGAAGAAGAAAAGAAAGAAAAAGAAACCCCAGTTGAGAAGTAACAGCGGTGTGCTACTATTGCATAATACTTATTGGTTTATCTAAATTAATGTATGAAACACGGAGATATAAAAAACCAACTCGTTCCCATGGTGGTTGAAAAATCACAAGGAGGTGAACGTGCATATGATATTTATTCACGCCTCTTAAAGGACCGTATTATATTCTTGGCGGGTCCTATTGATGACCACACGGCAAATCTTATCATCGCACAGCTCCTCTTCCTCGAATCTGAGGACCCAAAGAAAGATATCTCTTTCTACATCAACTCACCAGGAGGTAGCGTCTCAGACGGACTCGCGATACTTGATACTATGAACCATATAAAACCAGATGTTTCTACAGTCTGTGTCGGACTTGCAGCATCGATGGGAGCTGTACTACTTTCAGCTGGAAAGAAAGGTAAACGATTTGCACTTCCAAACGCTGAAGTGATGGTCCACCAACCATGGGGTGGAGCACAAGGACAAGCGTCAGACATTGAAATCACCGCAAAGCATATTCTTGCAACACGAGAGCGGTTAAATAAAATTCTTGCTAAAAATACTGGAAAGAGTCTTCCCCAGATAGAAAAAGATGTCGACCGAGACTACTTTATGACCTCAGACGAAGCTAAAAAATATGGACTCGTTGACGAGGTATTGAAATAACATGTAATCGAAAAACGCCGTGCATATCCTGCACGGCGTTTTTATTTATATGCATCTTTTCTTAGTGCGTACGCACCCCATAAAATAATTGCCTCTTTGACATTGAGACTTCCATTCTGGGGTAATGTAGAAATAGTACGCGAGCTTAAAACAATACAGCGCACCGAAGCCGAGGACCCACAGAATAGTTGCTTGAATAAGATCTACAAGCACGAGTTGCATTTCCGTCTCCATTTCTAAACATTTCTATTCAAAATAGAGAACAATGCGAACAGTTAGACAATCGCAAAAACCCGTGATATATTCAGAGTGCACTGCAATAGTGTTCTTATTTAATTTAACACTGAAATCAAGCCCTTTACCTTACGTTGCTGATGTTCCTGAATGACAGAAATCCTCACGATGGCCCGTATCACCATATACTCTCTATATAGACCTTACATACTACATAAAAACCATCCGTATACTCACTATAAAGGCACGATTTTAGCCTACATATGTCATTAAAAGTAATACTGGTTCTGCTCATCGTTGCGGGACTTATCGGTATTGCAGTTGGTTACTTTCTACGTTGGCTCCATTCTCTTGGAAGACGAGGTTCAATGGAACTCGAAATCAAGCAAATGATGCTTGAGGCACGTGACGATGCGAAAAACATCACAAAAGAAGCCGAAGCAAAAGCCGAAAAGACACTCACTGAGCTGAGTCAAGAGCTAAAAGAAGGAAGAGAACAGTTGAAGAGAACTGAAGACCGTCTTGTAAAAAAGGAGGAGCTTTTAGATAAACGACAGACAGATATCGACGCTGATGTTGAAAACCTCAAAAAGAAAATAGAAGAAGTCCGCGTATTTAAAGAAAAAGCTGAAGCGTTGGTTCTAGAACGACAACTGAGTTTAAGTAATGTTGCACATCTTAGTGCTGACGATGCAAAAAAGGAGCTCCTTGGGCTTATTGAAAAACAGTCTGAAGAAGATATGCTTATCCGTCTTCAAAAGCTAGAAATTGAAGGGAAAGAACGTCTTGAAAGAAAAGCGCAGGATATCCTTACCACCTCTATTCACCGTCTTGGAAACTCAGTGATTGACGATATTATGTCTACGTCAGTGAAAATTCCATCTGATGAAGTTAAAGGAAAGATAATTGGAAAAGAAGGTCGTAATATAAAAGCATTTGAACGGGCAACCGGCGTTGACGTCATTATTGATGACACACCACACACAATAAATATCTCATCATTTGACCCGATTCGTCGTCATGTAGCACGTATTGCACTAGAGAACCTTATCGCTGACGGACGAATTCAACCGGCAAAAATTGAAGAAGTGGTACAGAAGGCAAAAGATGAAATCAATAAGACGATTAAAGAAAAAGGTGAGCAAGCAGCGTACGAATCAGGAGTACATAATCTTGATCCACGCGTTGTCGCGATACTTGGGCGCCTTCACTTCCGTACGAGCTACGGGCAAAACGTCTTGTACCACTCAATAGAGATGGCGCACATTGCGGGAATGCTTGCAGAAGAACTTGGTGCTGACCCGTACGTTGCACGCGCTGGAGCACTCCTTCATGACATCGGTAAAGCGGTTGATCACGAGGTTCAAGGAACACATGTTGAGATAGGAAAACGTATCTTACAAAAATTCGGAGTAGACGAGGCTATCATCAAGGCGGTTATCGCACATCACGAAGAATACCCGTACGAGACACCTGAATCTATGATAGTTCAAGTTGCTGATGCTATTTCAGGTGGACGACCTGGAGCACGTCGTGATTCTGTAGAGAACTATATACAACGTCTCGAAGAGCTTGAGGCTATAGCCAAAAACTTCCCTGGTGTTGAAAAGAGTTACGCAATTCAGGCTGGACGAGAAATTAGAGTATTCGTAACTCCTGAGAAAGTCTCTGACTTAGAAGCTAAGAAAATGGCGCGTTCTATAGCGCTCCAGATTGAAAACGAGCTCAAATACCCAGGAGAAATTAAGGTAAATGTTATCCGAGAGTCACGCTCTATAGAGTTTGCGCGGTAAATTTCTGAAGCACATTGACATAAGACACCAATACATAGCGTAATACTTGTGCAAAATACAGATATTGCGCTAACAATGGGGCTCTGTATAATGATTGTGTAATTTCACAGTACAGAATGTATACATTATGTCCTGGTTATTAATGCACAAGGTCGAGATTAAATGACTTTTAGCAAAACACATATGAACAAAGCAGCAATCGTAGAAAAAGTACACGAGACGCTTGGTGGAACTAAAGCTGACGCAGAACGCGCAGTGGATACAATGGTAGGAAGTATCATTGACAGCCTTAAAGGAGGTCAGGAAGTTTCAATCGCAGGTCTTGGTATTTTTGAAGCTAAGATGCGAAGTGCACGAACTGGACGAAATCCTCGAACAGGAGAGTCAATCCAAATTCCAGCTATGCGCGTACCAAAATTCCGCGCAGCTAAAGCACTTAAAGACGCAGTAAAAAATTAAGCTTAATTTTTAACTTGTCACTATCTATAAAAGCCTCACGAAAGTGAGGCTTTTATAGTGGAGATGTAGTTTCTTAAGAGAGAATCGGTCACGGTCGCTAAATGTTTTGGGGTCAAGTTTCTAAACTTGCTTTGTTAGTAGAGAGAATCGACGACTAGTCACTAAGTAAAATTTTCGTCTTTCAGACTTAATTTTACTTAGTGCTTTTCGTCTAGCCTCAGCTAAATACAAAAAGACCCCATAAAACGTGGGGTCTTTTTGTATTTTGTGCGGGTAGAGAGAATCGAACTCTCGTCTACTGCTTGGAAGGCAGTCATTCTACCACTAAACTATACCCGCTCTTATAACTCAACGAATGTAATCCTACCAAAATACAACAAACCCCGCAATTGCGGGGTTTGTTAGTTGAAGATTGAATAAAAATTACTCAGCTGCTTCTTCTGTAGTTGCTTCTTCAACAGCTCCTTCAGTTGCTGGTGCATCTGTAGTTGCTTCTTCAGTTCCTTCTGCTCCTTCTACTACTTCGTCAAATACGAATGTCATAATATTTTTTGTCTTACGTTCAAACACCATTTAAAGTGTTCGGAACACTGATAAACAAAAAGCTGGGCTTATAACCCAAGCTATGTCCATAAGTATACATGAGACACCCGTATTGTCAATACTACATAATAAATATAATCTATTGTCAAAATCTATAATAACCCGTGTTGAAGGGCTCTTTCTTGGTGTTATACTAAATAAACTATGCCGATATTTGCACTTATTCAAGTACTCATCAGTCGTATTGTTATTACAGTGATTGCGGTTCTCTCAGTAGTAGGAATTGGGTCATTTTCTGAAGCGCCACAGCACCTCGTCATAGAGGAGAAACCGGTGTCCATACAAGAAGAAACAACGCTACCTATCGATGGAGTAGTGGACATCCGAGAGCTCTCTGAAGAGTCTCTACCCGACCCAGAAGAATCGAAGCCTAAGGAAGCAGTATCGGTCCCTATAGCTGAAGAGACAGTTGAAGTGCCAGTAACCATCCCAATTCAGGAAGTTACAGTCCCCTTGTCCTTCTCTCAAATCAACACTGATACAGCAAAGACCCTCGTGAACGTGCTGTGCACACAAAATTCAGCGGGCGCAGCGCATCCAATCACAGGGAGTGGGGTGATTATTGACCCACGAGGTGTTGTTATCACTAACGCACACGTGGCTCAGTTTTTTCTTTTGAAAGACCATCCGGTTGAAAATGCACTCCAATGTACTTTAAGAACAGGAAGTCCTGCTCGAAACACATATACCGCTGAACTTCTGTATATATCACCAGAATGGGTGCGCCTCCACGCAAGTGACATAAACAATACTGCCCCAAAAGGCACTGGTGAGTACGACTATGCACTCTTGCGCATTACAGGGCGTACTGATCCCCAAGCACAGCTTCCAGCAACCTTCCCGTTCGTCTCTATTGGTATACATGACGAATCCATACAAACGGGTGATCAAGCGCTCGTTGCAGCGTACCCAGCAGGCTTCCTTGGGGGAGTCTCTATTCAAAGAGATCTGTTCTCAGTCTCGAGTGTCGCGACAATAGGAGAGCGGTTTACGTTTCTTGAAAACACCATCGACCTTATTTCCGTTGGAGGGACGGTCGTCTCACAAGGAGGTTCTTCCGGAGGAGCGGTTGTCTCACAAGAAAATACCTTGATTGGTATAATCGTCACGAGTACGCAAGCTGATACAACTGCCGAGCGTGACTTACGTGCAATAACCACGGGGTATATAAATCGCTCCCTTATTGAAAACGAAAACACGACAATCGAAGGCCTGTTGTTTGGAGATGTCTTACTTAAAGCAAGACTGTTTAACTTGGGTGTCGCACCAGCGCTCACTGCATTATTTCTCCCCTATTTAGTGCAATAATATATACCGTTGACTTTCTTTTCCTCTGAGAGTAAAACTAAAATAGTATCGAGATTTGAACCAAAAATAACAAAGACCTTTACACAGACGTCTGTGTAAAGGTCTTGCTCCGTTCCTAGGAAGACGTCTGTCAGATTATTTAAGCAGATGCACTGTCTGCGTCGGGTATGCGAATTCTATCTTTTCTTTTTTAAAGGATTCCAATAACTTTATATTAAGCTCCTCTTGAAGGTCTACGTAATCGATGTATTCACGTGTTGGTATATAGTACACAACCTCATAATCAAGTGCCGAAGAAGCGAGTGCTTTGAGGTGCACTCTATCAAGCCGTGCATTCCCCACTTCAAGCCCCGCAAATATTGCTCGCACCATATCGGGAACCGCCTTTATTTTTGGAAGATCGGTCTCATATAAAATACCAAAAGAAAACACTGCTCGCCGTTCGGTCATCTTTTTAAGGTTTTGAATACGTGCAGAGGTCAGTTCCTGATTTGAAATTACAATCTCCTCCCCCTGCAGTGCACGAAGTCGTGTTGTTTTAATACCAATCTTTTCTACTGTACCTGAGTGCTCTCCTACAATAACAAAGTCACCTACCTCAAATGGTTTGTCGAAGTAAATCGCAAACGAGCTAAACAAATCAGAGAGAATATTCTGCATTGCAAGCGCAATCGCAATACCTCCAATACCAAGACCGGCGACAAGTGAGGTAATGTTAATTCCAAGGTTTGAAATAACTGCAAGAATCGCAATAATCCACAATCCCCATTTCACTGCACTCCCTAAGAATCGATATGCTTTTTGTCCATCTTTCCCTTCCCGCTTCGCCCACTTTTCTAATGTGTAATCAATAAGCACATGGAGTGCGGTTACTACCTGGTAGGCAATTACAACAAAAATTAACCCGTCAATCACCCTATCGATAGTAGTGGTGAAAGATAAGTATTGCAGTGCAAAATACACCGAAAGCATGTAATAAAATGCAGGCTTCACACTTCTGATAATGCGAATTAACGTATCATCAATATCAGTCTCGGTCTTTTTAGCAAGACTCTCTAGGCGTTTCAAAATCCCCCACTGTAGAAATCTAAATACGAGTGTCAGCACGATAAAAATACCGAGCGCCAACAGGTACGCCTGAAGACTATTACCAAAAAATACATACTCACTCCTTTGTAACATTTCAATCATATAATCTTAGTATATCAAAAATTAAAGACTTTTTAAAAAGTATGCCACAGGTAAGCGTCTTCCTTAATATGAGATCATGGGATATGTCTTGACTATCTCTAAGTTCGTAAACCCACTAAGAGTGGCGGGACACAACTCAGCCTTTCCTCGCTTCGTGCGTGATTCCGCCGTTCGTGACTTTGTTTTATTTATAAAACAAGAAACACTCCTGTGGTGAATCCCAGTACTTCGCGCACATGAAAACAAAAAGATGACTAAAGCTAGCCATCTTTTTGTTTTCATGTCGGGATGCCGGGATTCGAACCCGGAGTCGCCCGCTCCCAAAGCGGGAATGTTAGCCGTTACACTACATCCCGATATACGACTCTCCTGCTTGCAAAATCACTCTCACTGCAATTGCAAAATCATACCATAAAAACTAAATACTACTAGCGTTCCGCCTCAAATTATAAAAAGCTCGTCAACGTATGTGCTGACGAGCTTCCTGTTTATTATTTCTGATTATTGCTTATTCTTTACTGCGCATATAATTAAAAATATAATACATAAGTTTAAAAATACTAATTCCATCTCTCCTCCTTTTTCCAAGTGTATATGTTCCCCTCTGCTCTTATATAAGTATGCAACCTACTGATTAGTTACATATGTGTCTTATAAAGGACATATTGTATACACAAAATGTCCTTTATAAAAATACCCTCTCTTTGGCGGTCCGACCGCCAAAGAGAGGGTACTATATGATGATATCTTCAATATACCTGCACTTCGCTTCCCTGTTCTTAATATCAAGAAAAACTGCTATCACGTCAAATTGCCATTCTTCCTCGTATTTCTTCTCCAAAAGATATGTTTGGATAGTACGTGAAAGCCGTTCGAGTTTCTTTTTATGTATATTCTCCTCAGGCCTATACTCATCAAGTGTTTCATGAGAAACAGCTCGTATACTCTCACGTGAAACTGTTTTTACTTCTATAAAATGTACTATACCCTTATTTTTAGCGATAATATCAATCTCACCCCACTTTTTCCAGTAGTTTTGCTGTACTATACTAAATCCCTGTTTCATAAGAAACCTACATGCGGTCTCCTCCCCTAGTCTTCCAACTTCATTGTGAGATATCTCCTTCATGTATTTAAGCAACTAATCCTGTTCCACGTGAAACATATCTTTATGTTCCTCTAAAATTAGAAGTAACTCCTTATAATACGCCTCTATTTCAGGTGAAACAGCTATCTTAGTGGTTTTCCCGTCAATAAGCATTTGGAGTGTCACTTTATGTTTTTTCCAGTTTCTCCCCTTATCGAGGTATACATTAATTATTGGAAGTAACTTGTCGAGTGCATACACAAATCTGCCCTCATTATCAATTTGATTCTCATAATCTTCTATAGTTTCATGAAAATCAGGGAATTCTGGAAACTCTTTGTTTAGCCGGATAGCTGATTGCTTTTCGCGTTCCTTTTTTTCGATATTATCAGACTCAGAGCGGTAAAACCACGTATCTCCTGCGTAAACCTCAACAAAGTCATGAACAAGAGCGTATTTGATAATAAGATCCTTGTTTAACGTGTACTTCCCTTCAGAAAGTATGTACCAAGCGGTCATAGCAAGTTGGTAACTGTGCTCGGCATCGTTTTCATTTCTATCCAATCCAGTAGCATAAATCAAGCGTTCTACATCCCTAAATTTATTTATAAGTGTTACGAATTTAAAAATCGAGTCAATGTTCATACTTTTAAGTATACATCAAAAATTAAGAAAAAAGTCTCAGTGTTACACATGAAACGTGTGATATAAAGTATAAACACATCAATATACTGTTTCACGTGAAACACTTGTTAGTGGAAAAATGATGTCTTTAAAATAACCATGTTTACAGCCATATTTTATAAAAGACAGTATTTTCATGTCCTTTTAATCCACACTATACACAGAGTTATCCCCAAAAAACAGTAAAAATGGCTTATTTTCTAGGCCTATTTAGGACAAATAAAGGACAGGTATTAAAGATATTCGTCTTGTAGTCAATAAAAAAGACCCTCTGGGTACAGGAGTCTTTTTGTATTTTGTGCGGCCAGGGGTAATCGAAACCCCGACTCATCCTTGGCAAGGACGTGTTATACCACTTAACCATGGCCGCAAGTGGAGATATTATACTATGTAAATATGTTATTCCAAATTTAAACAGGGAAGTCTGTGGCGCAGATTTATAAGTGATAGTTGTTGGGGTCAAGTTTCTAAGTTCGCCAGGATTCGAACCTTACAGATTCAGTACAGGTTGGCGATATTTTTACAAAATATCTGACAACCTTTTCGAATCCTCTTAGTCGCTACAAACAAAATCACCCAATGTTCTCACATCGGGTTCATTTGTTTGTTGTGCGCCTACCAGGATTCGAACCTTACAGATTCAGTACAGGTTGGCGATATTTTTACAAAATATCTGACAACCTTTTCGAATCCTCTTAGTCGCTACAAACAAAATCACCCAATGTTCTCACATCGGGTTCATTTGTTTGTTGTGCGCCTACCAGGATTCGAACCCAGAATAACGGTTCCGAAGACCGTTGTGATATCCATTTCACCATAGGCGCAGTGATACGGAAGAATTATACGCTATATTCGCTTCACAACCAAATATGTAATAAAATAGAAACATGTCAACTATTACACACTCACAAATTCCAAAAGAAATACAAGCGGTAACAGAAGCGCTCGAGAAGGCTGGTTTTGAAGCGTACCTTATTGGTGGCTGTGTCCGTGACCTCCTTATTGGACGCACCCCTAAGGACTGGGACGTGACCACAAACGCACACCCAGAAAAAATTCAAGAACTTTTTGAAGAGACATTTTATGAAAACGATTACGGAACAGTGGGTGTTGTTAACGAAACTGAAAACGCGTCACTCAAAGTCGTTGAAATAACTCCATACCGACTTGAGACGACATATTCCGATGCACGCCGCCCCGATTCGATTCAGTTCTCAGAGAACCTTGAGGACGACTTAAAGCGTCGAGACTTCACTATGAACGCGATAGCCTACAGTGTTTCAACAGGGGGGCTCACAGACCCATATAACGGACAGTCAGACCTTAACGGTAAGAGTATCACCGCTGTAGGAGACCCCTTTGAACGATTTGAAGAAGATGCACTTCGCATGCTTCGCGCAATACGGCTCTCAGCGGAACTTGGTTTTACTATTGAAACAAAAACAGCCGAAGCAATTGCAAAGTCTGCTCCACAGCTTGGAAAAATTGCAAAAGAAAGAATTCGAGATGAATTTCTTCGTATTGTAATGTCTGATAACCCAATGCACGCGCTCATTATTTCAGAAAAACTAGGACTACTTCCGTATATTGCACCTGATTTAGAGCGGGGGATTGGTATAGAACAAAACCAAGCACACACCTACGATGTGTTCGAGCATCTCCTGCGCACCATGCAACACGGTGCTGATATGCATTGGAATATAGACGTGCGGTTAGCGGGACTCTATCACGATATTTCAAAACCAGAGACACGGAGATGGTCAAAAGAGAAGGAAGACTGGACGTTTTATGGACATGAGGTTGTTGGCGCACGAGTCGCAAGACGAGCATTTCAAGATTTAAAATTACCAAAGAAACAAACCGACAAATTAGTCACAATGGTCCGGTGGCACATGTTTTTCTCTGACCCTGAAAAAATTACACTCTCGGCAGTCAGACGTATGATTAGAAATGTTGGTGAAGAAAACATCTGGGACCTGCTTAACCTGCGTATTTGTGACCGTATTGGTTCGGGGCGTCCTAAAGCACAGCCATTTCGATTTAGAAAATATAAATCAATGGTTGACGAGGCACTTCGTGACCCTATTTCAGTCGGCATGCTTAAAATAGACGGCGCGGGTGTTATGGAAATCACCGGAGAGAAACCTGGACCACGACTTGGGTACATACTCCACGCGCTTCTTGAGGAGGTGCTTGATGATCCTAAGAGAAACACCGAGGCGTATTTAGAAAAAAAGATAAAAGAGTTACAAGAACTTCCTGAGGAAACACTTAAGGCGCACGGAGAACAGGGAAAGCGGAAAAGGGAGGAGTTTGAAGAGGAAGCGGTGAAAGAAATCCGTAAAAAACACTGGGTAGACAAGTAATTTATTACACGTAATAAAAAGAAAGACGCCATCCAAGATTGGATGGCGTTTTTATTTCGTGTTATATCGTTTTCGAGATTAAGCACTTTTTTTCAGAGTATCTTGAATCTCTTTTTTGACCCCCACACGATACAGTAGATCATCGTGGTTGGGCAAAAGGTCTGGGAGTCCATCAACGCGTGAAAAAAAGTTTTCGACGGGACACGTGACGACGATTTCCCCTTCATCACCGACCTTTTTAAGTGGATTTTGCTTCCATTCTTCACCAGAATAGTGCTTCACCACCAGAAACAAGTACCGGTCGTAGTCACCTTTGTCTTCTTTAGAGCGAAAAGTGACCGTGTCAGGGTCTACAATCCCAGTTTCTTCAGCAACTTCACGTATGACGGTTTTGAATGGATCGTTTTTGTCACACGGGTCAACATTTCCGCCGGGCAACTTGCGGTAGACGGTACCTCTTTTTTCTGGGTCATCGTGTACCATGACGAAAAGAAGTTGCCGAGGCAAGAAGATTAACGCAACAGAAGAATAGCTCCGGCCAGCAAGGGCGGATGGGCACTCAGGCCCACTAAGCGTTCCAACCATTTGAAAGTTCCCCTTTTTATGGTTGACCCATCCTATGATGAATCTGTAATCATTTTAGCATAAAAAGGTGTGCGAGTCAAGTTTCAGTATATAAAATAAAGCCGCTTTAGTGCGGGTTTCGGTATTAGGAGATTGGGCAAAAAATATCCGAAGGGTGCGTTAAAGCGACTTTGTCTACAAACTATCTCAGTAAAAGAACTGTCTTAAGAGTCAACATACCCGATAATTCCAATACGCCGAAGCGTTATAATGTTAGTGTAAAAGGGATTGTTGTATTCCTCTCAAGGTGCCTCAGACTAAAATAAGTCTGTGAAACTCTCTGAAAGATCTAAGAACGAACTTCTGAGTATTAGTATATGTCCTTTAGAAAAAGAGTAAAGGACATGGGTGTGGATAAATGTCCTTTATAAAGGACATGGGTGTTTTTTACCGATAATCCTCCCAAATACCAGCAAATACGCCCGCATAGTGCACTACTACATAAAGAAAGAACACATACCCAATAACCCCAACAATAAGGACAAGTAGTGATGTATTGATGATTTCCTTACGGCGTTTCTTTGCTTCATCAAGAGTACACACACCCTTTTGTTTGTAGAAATAAAATAAAGTGGATGCGACAAGAAGTAGTAACCCTACTCCTCGAAACGCCCACTTATATTCACCATAAAATGTATCAGAGAGAGAACTTGCGAAACTCACTGTTGAGAGCCCAAACAAGACAAGGACGAGCGGACTTAAGCAACATAATGACGCGACAACCACCGGGAGACCGGTAACCTTAAGAAGTTCTTTTATTTTCATATTGATAAGTGTAGCGTATTGAGTGTTTCAATGTCAAGTTTACTTGACATCAACATGTGGACTTCCTACAATAGACGCTATGAACCATAGAATAAAGAACATGTTGTTGCCGTTTCTCCTTATCGCACTAATCCCAATCCTTATCTGGGGGTACGGGTGGTATCAGGGAAAGGTGTCGCCAAGTGAAGCAGACATGTCTGAAGTTATAGTGGGCGAAGCGGTTGGATATTTTGCTGGTGGGTGTTTCTGGTGTACTGAAAGTGATTTTGAAAAACTATCGGGGGTAACCGACGTTGTCTCTGGATACATGGGAGGGGATAGTGAGCATCCAAGCTACGTGCAAGTTGCAGGTGGAGAGAGTGGTCATCGAGAAGTGGTGAAGGTGACGTATAATCCAAACGAAGTGAGTTATCGAAGGCTCGTCCTCGATCTCTTAAAACACACCGATCCAACTGACGAAGGTGGCTCGTTCTACGACCGAGGACATCAATACACGTCTGCGGTGTACTACCAAACGGAAGAAGAGAAGGCTATCGCGGAAGCAGTCCTCACGGAGATCGACACACTTGATGTGTATGAAAAACCTACTGTAACGAGTGTTGAACCTGCAGGAACATTCTGGGTGGCAGAAGACTACCACCAGGACTACTACAAGAAGAATCCTCGACAATACCAATACTACCGGACCGGTTCAGGGCGAGATGCATTTATACAATCAGTGTGGGGGGACGGCATGCATGATGCGTTATTTATAGAGGAGATAATGAACGAATTAAATATAGGTAACAAAGGTAGTGCGGGAACGGATACTATAAAGAATTCCTGGATAAATTTTGAGAAGCCAAGTGACGCAGTGCTCAAAAGCACCCTTACTGAACTTCAGTATTATGTAACACAAAAAGAGGGGACCGAGACTCCTTTTAAAAATGAGTACTGGGACAACCACGAGGAAGGTATTTATGTGGATGTCGTTTCAGGAGAACCTCTTTTTTCTTCAACTGATAAATTTGATTCAGGTACAGGGTGGCCAAGCTTCTTAAAACCAATTGACTATAGCTTTGTGACCGAGCATAAAGATTACAAACTTATTATTCCACGTACGGAGATACGCAGTAAGATTGCGAATTCTCACCTTGGGCACATTATCCTTGATGGACCAATTGAGAACGATGGAATCCGCTACTGTATGAACTCTGCAGCACTTCGTTTCGTACCAAAAAAAGACCTCAAAGCAGAAGGTCTTGGTGAGTATGCGAGCCTGTTTAAATAACCACCTCACCGCCAGCTTCTTTCCACTGCACAATATCTTACTCCAGTGGAAGGACTCAAGCTTTTCTTATTTTTGCACAAAAATAAAATCTTCGTCACCTTTCCAAAAATCATCTAGATGCTTATGGTCTCCAACGAGCCAAATAAAATTATCACCTCCATGCACTACTCGGAACTGACTCTCGTGATTTTCTGAGTCAAATTGAGATTCCATTCCAATTTGTAATGATTCTAATCTTGGTTGATGTAAATATTGAATTCTTAACTGAGGACCAACCTCTAAAGGACATATTTCTAGCCCAGCTTCAGTAGCCTTTTTATATATATCTTTTCTATAAGCTCCATTAGAGAACCCTAAACCTGAAGGAGTGATCCTAACTAAATCTACTTTCTTTTCGGTTTTGGACATCGTGAAAGATTCACTATGTAAAACATCCTCCGCCCAGCTACCTATCCTAAATCCTTTCTCTTTAATAGCCCTCTTTAGTTCCTCCACGTTTTTATACGTACCAATGTTAATAGTCTTCCAAACTTGAAATCTTTTCATGTCTTTAGTATACCAAAGCTTTAAAAGTACCATGCTGAGGTATAAAAAAGACATCAAAGCAGAAGGTCTTGGTGAGTATGTGAGCCTGTTTAAATAACCACCTCACCGCCAGCTTCTTTCCACTGCATGATACCGTGCGCGTTCTCGACGTGAGTAAAGCCTGCTTCTTCTAAGATTTCCTTAGCTCTTCCTGCGCGTCCTCCAGCATTACATGCGGTATATATTTTCATGTCTTTAGGTATGTTTGGTAATTCACCGTTTTCAAACCGTTCGAACTCAAACCGTGTGGCGAGCTTCGCGTGTCCTGTGTCCCACTCTTCGTCTCTTCTTAAATCAAGAAATACCGCCTCTCCAGATTCAACTTCTTTTGTTATTTTTTCTATATCTATCATATTATTTATTTACGTTGGTCTGTTATTTTTTCTAAAAGTAATCCTGTATACAAAGTACCCAATGAGTCCTAACTGAATGGTGGGAGTGAGTCCTACCACAAGGAAGGGTACTAACGGCATCATGTATGTATACTCCCAACGCTCAATCCCCAGTGCCCAGTATTCGATACCTACAGATACGATCACCCCGCCAAGAATAAGTAAACTCGGATACCGTCTTGATATAGCAAAAAGTTGTAGTGCAAAAATTAATGCGAGTATTATTACCGCGTCAACAAATGCTGCCCTAAACAACATAAGTTCTGTTATAGGCTCTCCTTTATAGTGAACATACAAAAAGTGATGCGCGTTCTCCCAAATGAGATTTAATCCAAACGCGTAGATAAAAACGAGAAACCATTTTTTCATACCAAGCAGTATACCAAAATTAGAAATATCTACAGATCTATTTCAATACTCACAGGGCAGTGGTCTGAGCCCATCACCTCTTTATGAATAGTTGCTTGAGTAAGCTTTGGTACAAGTTTTTTACTGACAAAAAAATAGTCAATACGCCACCCAACGTTTCGTGCGCGAGAGTTTTGCCAATGTGTCCACCATGAATAGTGACCATTCCCTTCTGGAGTGAAGTGACGAAAGGTATCAACGAATCCAACGTCAACCATACGGTTGACACCGTCTCGCTCTTCGTTGGTGAATCCATGCTTTCCTTCGTTTGGTTTTGGATGTGCAAGGTCTTGTTCCTCATGCGCTACATTGAGGTCACCACAAAAAATGACCGGTTTCTTCTTCTGAAGCACTGCACAGTATTCAAGAAATGCAGGATCCCAGTTTTCATGACGGAGCTTTAAGCGGCTTAAATCACCTTTTGAATTTGGCGTGTACACGGTCACCACAAAAAATTTTTTAAACTCAGCCGTGATGACACGACCTTCTGTGTTTGGATTACCATATCCATCGTCTTTAATCTTGTACTTCTTTGCGATGTCAGTCGGTATATCATTGACTACAGACAGCGGTTTTTCTTTTGTGAAAATTGCGGTACCTGAATATCCTTTTTTTACTGCTGAGTTCCAGTACTCAGTGTAGTCAGGTAAATCAACAGGGGACTGGTCAGGTTGTGCCTTGGTTTCCTGAAGACATAGGATATCTGGTGTATGTTTCTTAACAAACGGAATAAAGAGTCCTTTATTGTGAACTGCGCGTATTCCATTTACATTCCATGACATTATTTTCATTACCATCGAGTATACCATGAACAAAAAACACCTCACCTTCCAGAAGGTGAGGTGTTTTTATGTATGTATTTCCTACAAGAGAAAACCTTGGTAAACAAAATAGATTCCGAGAACTACAGAAACGACTCCCATGAGTCGGGCCATGTGTGCTCCCATAAAGGCTTCAATCATTGCCGAGATTGTCTTCTGTGGAAGAAGCATCATCAGTACTCCTTCTACGACTACAACCCAACCAATAAGAGAAACGAGTACTTCTAGAAGTCCGTCCCACACGTTGTGGTTAAGAACTAAAAGAAGACCTACAACAAGCGCAATTGCTCCATCAAAGTAGGGAAGAAGATAACTTCGTTTCGCTTCCTGCATTGCTCCCTTCATACGAGCTGGGTTTAAAAGCATACCTACTCCTGCTACGAGAAAGTACACCCCCATAACCTGAGCAAGAAATAATGTAATATCCATCATATATATATGTATGAGCATCTAGTAAATACCGACCTCTGTATATATACTACTGCCGGTGGTGAATATAAAGATAGTCTGTCTCTGTGGATAGAAACCTTTCATGAAAAACATTTGTTTGTAGAGAAAGAGAGGAGATCTTTATGAATACCGATGTGCAAAGTGCTATCACTTTTATTGAAACGACCGGGAGATATGTTCCTATTGCCGTACCAATAATAAAAACCTAGCGATATATCGCTAGGTTTTTATTATTGTTGTACGACTTCACTCGATACGTCAGAAAAAATCTTTGGACGTACTGAGTGCGCTCTGGAAACCGCACGCGACGCTCATCTTGGGGCAATTTAGTGGCGTACTTATGAGTGGACCTTTGTTTTAATATCCAACTACTTTCTGCCTTTACCATGAAACTGTTTATGTATATCGTGAAGATGTTTATCGGTTACGTGGGTGTAAATCTGAGTCGTCGCGATATTTGCGTGTCCTAAGAGTGCCTGCACTGAACGGAGGTCTGCGCCGTTTTGTAGCAAGTCAGTCGCAAATGAGTGTCGGAGCGTGTGTGGTGTCACTCGCTTATCAATCCCTGCTTTGATTGCATATTGTTTCACTAAACGTTCTACTCCTCGTGTTGAGAGTCGCATGGAACCACTTTCAGTCTCTGCGCGTTTTGCACCACGACCTAAGTAAATAAAGAGTGCCTCATCAGTGTCTTTTCTTTTATCTAAATATTTTTTAATCGCACTTTTTGCTCCGAGCGATATAAATACTGGACGTACTTTGCCACCTTTACCACGCACAGAGATTTCGTCACGACTCCAATCAAGATATCGCGAGAGGGAACACAGCTCTGACACACGAAGTCCTGTAGAGAAGAGAAGCTCGAGTATTGCTCTATCGCGGAGTGCCTTCACCTCGTCTCCCTCGGGGGACTTAAGGAGTCTTTGAAGTTCTGTTGATGAAATGAGACTCAAGTCCCGTGGGGTTTCTTTTGCAAGCTCTATCGTGTCAGGAGGAAGGACCTCAAAACCACGTTTCACAAGATATTTTAGGAATTGACGAAGCGCAATAAGATAATAATTCTGTGTACGCCGATTAAGCCCCGCACGGTTCAGTTCAAGTCGATATTTTCGTATCTTTTCAGTTGTAATATCTTGTACTTCTTTAGCCCCCGAAAAAACAAAAAACCGAGTGACGTACCGGTTATAATTTTCAACCGTCTTGAGTGCACGACCACGCTCAATCTCAATATATTCGAGATATTCTTGCTTGAGTGACTTTAAGTTCTGCGCCATTATATTTATTATAGCAGTTATTGTGCGACCCATATATCTTATGAAGACCTTCCGTCTGAATTAGATAAATGGGGAGTGCTACAGTAAGCCGACTATATTTTCTTGGAGATGAAATCGGCGAAATTAACCTAACTTTCTTAGCGGTGAAACCGATTTAGAAAATAGGAGACGTATGGACCGACCATATATAAACTCAACAGGGAGCAAATGTAAGAACATCACTAACTTCCATAGACAGAAACATCCATAAAAAAGCTCATTAAGGTCATACTAAAACAGTAGCTTCTATAGAATAAGCCATATATTATAGGTACTAAGACTACCAAAGCACGCGAAAAACCTTGCAAATAGCCATATTCTATGCTACTATGTCCCCATGTTAACTAAACAGAAAAAAGCACGAGCAGTTAAAACCGTCCAGAAACATGAGACTGACACGGGCTCTTCTGAGGTGCAAGTGGCACTCCTTTCAAAGAAAATTGATGCACTTGCCCTACATCTGAAGAAAAACAACAAAGATAAGCACTCACGAAGAGGGCTTCTCCAGATGGTTGCGGATAGACGCAAGCACCTAAAATACCTTGAAACAAACAATAAGCGTTCTTATACGGCACTTATTAAAAAGCTTGGTTTGAAGAAATAATTCTCTATAGTTATTTCTTAATTTACTTATTCTTATACTTATTTTGATTTTATAAGTAAGTCTTTTATACTTTAAGGAGGTCGTTTCGTTAGCGATACATAACGATATGTTGTTTTGTGTACATTTTTACTCGTGCGCATTCTGAGCGTTAACATTTTATAAGCATTAATTTCATTTACAATAAAATATATGGCTGTTATTAAACATAAAGAACAGCGCGTTGGTGTTTTTATCGATACGCAAAATCTTTACCATAGCGCAAAAAATTTATATAAAGCCAAAGTTAACTTTGGAAATGTTTTGAAACAAGCAGTTGCGGGACGTCAACTCATTAGAGCTCGGGCATACGTGGTAACAACAGAAAGTGGCGAAGAACAAAACTTCTTTGAAGCACTTGAAAAGCTTGGTATCGAAATAAAAACAAAAGACCTGCAGGTCTTTTATGGAGGCGCAAAAAAAGCAGACTGGGATGTGGGTATGGCTGTTGATGCTATCTCAATGGCATCAAAATTAGATGCGGTGGTACTCGCGACAGGTGATGGAGACTTTAACCCACTTGTTGAATACCTTCAGTACAATGAGGGATGCCAAGTAGAGGTTATTTCATTTGGTAAATCTACCTCATCAACACTTCGCGAGCTTGCTGATGATTTCTATGACCTCTGCGATGATCACAAAAAATATCTCATTGGAGGCTCAAACTGGAAACTTCCACGTCCGTAACGCCTTATAGCGTTTCACGCTTCAAAACTCACTCACCTATGAGTGGGTTTTGTGATTTTATATAATTACACATCCCTCTGTTATAATAAAGGAAACAAAAAAATTAACCCTGCAGAGAAATAACACTCCGTATATCTATGAGCACCGAACCAGAAAAAAAATTTAGCCTTAATGACGAAGTAGACGCAAAATTTGCGCCAATGCGGTCTCTATCTTCTTTTCCTGGAGAAGAAAATAGAGCTTCTCTTGATGAAGATTTTGACAGCAGTATTGTACAGAATGGGAAACCAAAAGCTCCGCTCCGTGGAGGCATAAAGAGGGTGCGAACATACAAGGAAGATATCGCAGAAGCTGTTAAGAACCAGAAAGCTTCCGTAACAAGTATTGCGGCAGCAGAAGAGAGGAGAAGGACGGGTATTCCGCAAGATGTACTTGAAAAAAAACCACGGGACATAAAAAGAACCCTCACGGTACTCGGCAGTATCCTCCTACTCCTCATAGGAATAGGGGTTATTGCTTTTTTCTACTTTTTTTATGAAAAAGAATCAGTGGTTATACAACAAGAAATTCCTTCGTTAGTTTTTGCAGAGAGCCAAGAAGAAATCAATGTCACCAAGAAAACAGCCCGTGAGATTCTCCAACAATTATATACTTCACGAAATACAACACAGCTCCCACTTGGACAAGTCTCTCACCTATACCTTACAGAATCCACGGAGACACCAGAAGGTACGTATACTCAGTTAATTACCACTGAGGCACTCCTTACAAAAATACAAGCACAGGTAAGTGGCTCATTTTTGCGTTCACTTGAGCCGTCTTTTATGCTCGGCGTACATGTATTTAATAACAACCAACCGTTTATCATCCTTAAATCAAATTCTTACCAACATGCTTTTGCGGGGATGCTCGAATGGGAGCGAACACTGTATGACGACCTCTTCCTGTTTACAGGATTAAAGAACGATCCAGTTTTAGGAGCACCAATAGACCCCCAAACCGGTAACGAAATTGTGCTCAGCGAAGTATTTGAAGATAGAATAGTAAAAAATATCGATGTGCGGGCGCTCACTGATGAAAGTGGAGTAATCAAATTCCTCTATGCATTTCCTGATCAAAAAACCCTGATTATAACTACTAATGAGAATACGCTTATTGAAATAATTACACGACTTAACTCAGTCAGAGTGTTCTAATAGTAATTGCGCTTGCTAGAAACTAATCCTCTGCTATGATTTTACTATAATAAAAATCATTAACTAACTGATATGGAAATTGATACACAAAAATTTAAAGAAAAACTTACTACTGAGATGGAAACACTTTCTGGAGAACTGCAGAAAATAGCGCGTGTCAATCCTGATAGCGAAAAAGAAGACTGGGAAGCAAAGGGTGCACAAGAAGGGGTTGGTCAAGCGGACCCAAATGAACGTGCTGACGCACAGGAAGAGTACGAACTTAACAACACACTCCTTAAAGATATCGAAATGCGATATAACAATGTAAAAGAAGCACTGACGCGCATAGAAGACGGTACATATGGTGTTTGTTCTGTAAGTGGGGAGCCTATTGAAATAGATCGTCTTGAGGCAAATCCTGCAGCAACCACTTGCAAGGCTCACATGAACGAAGTGTAATATTCCTACGGTATGAGTTTTGCGAAAGTATACAGTGCACAGACATCATACTTAGAAGCTCATATAATTGATATCGAAGTAGACCTTTCAAAAGGTCTTCATTCGTTTGGAATTGTTGGACTTCCTGGTAAAGCTGTCGAAGAATCTCGAGACAGGGTGTCAGCAGCAATTAAAAATTCTGGCTTTAAATCTCCTAAAAGTAAAAACCAAAAGGTGGTTATTTCTCTTGCGCCCGCAGATATAAAAAAAGAAGGTCCTGCATTCGACTTAGGCATAGCACTTGCATACCTCCTTGCGACAGAAGACATCACATTTAACCCAACGGGACTTTTGTTTTTAGGAGAGCTCTCTCTTGATGGAGAACTTCGTCCGATACATGGAATCTTGCCACTTATACGGAAGGCAAAGCAGGTTGGATTTAGAGAAGTCTTTGTACCATTTGAAAATAGTAAAGAAGCTGGTCTTATTGAGGGAGTTGATATCTATCCAGCAAAAACACTCTCTGAAGTAATTCTTCACCTAGACACAGAGCACACAGAGCACGCACAGCTCACGAAACAACAAAAAACCGAGGTGCAGTACGATATTCCTGAGAGCGCAATTGATTTTGGTGACATACGCTCACAAGAAAGTGCCAAACGTGGACTCCTTATCGCAGCATCGGGGCGTCATAACATTATGCTCTATGGACCGCCGGGCACAGGAAAGACAATGCTTGCACGAGCGTTTAATAACATCCTTCCAAACCTTTCATTTGAAGAATGTTTAGAGGTGACATCAATCCACTCAATTGCCGGAGTACTCTCTGGACCATTGATTACACTCCCTCCATTTCGGAGCCCGCACCACACCGCATCCTACGTATCTCTTGTTGGCGGTGGAGCAACGCCAAAGCCTGGTGAAATAACCCTTGCGCATCGTGGTGTTCTTTTTCTCGATGAGTTCCCTGAGTTTGAACGCCGGACTATCGAAGCGCTCCGCCAGCCACTTGAAGAGCGGACGGTCACCGTGGTTCGTGCAAAGGGGTCTGCACTTTTCCCTGCAAACTTTATTTTAGTTGCCGCAATGAACCCCCCAGAAAAAGATGGTATAGCACAAGGAAGGTTTGAAAAGAAAATATCTGGACCAATTATAGACCGCGTCGATATGTGGATTGAAGTTGGAAACATTGACCACAAAACACTCTCTGTGGAAGGAGACTCACCACGAGAATCAGAAGGACTTAGGAGACAAGTGCTCGAAGCACGAAAAAAACAAAGCAAACGTTTTGGGGTAGCAAAATGCAATAGTGAGATGACAGTACGTGAACTTGCGTGCCACGTTACCCTAGAAGGACCGGTCCGAGATATCCTCAATAGTGCCGCTACAAAACTAAACCTCTCACCGCGCGCATATCACCGTGTTATCAAACTTGCCCGAACTATCGCAGACATAGAAGATGCGAACGAGGTTGAGGAAGGACATATTCTCGAAGCGCTTCAGTACCGTCCGCGAAGTTTTTTGTAACCTTTTAAATATCGTGTTTGTTTATACCAGAAGAAACACGTGTTCTTGGAGGACGTCTAATGCATAGACATAAAAAGGTTTCACCGCATGAAGATACGCTCTTAAGTCGTGCCTGCGCACTCGAAGTGTATCTAACAGAAATCCGTGACCATATAGAAAATGACGAAATAGAATCTGCAAAAGAAATAATTGATACAGTACTTCGTGTCCTCGTACGAGTGACACTAAAAAACGACTCAAAAAATTGAGTCGTTTACTGCTTTATATCTCACTTATTTAAAATGGGTTCTTCGCTCCACGAACCTCAAAGTGAAGATGTGATCCTGTTGAACGTCCTGTACTTCCAACATACCCAATAACCTGACCTTGCACGACACGTTGCCCACTATAGACAATTACCGTCGACATGTGGGAATACAGGGTCTGTGTTCCGTTACCATGACGAATCACGGCATATGTTCCGTACCCACCGTTCCATCCACCATTTCGAACGACAATAACGTCACCTGTAGCTGAGGCAAGAATTGGAGTTCCTGATGGAGCAGCAAGGTCGACACCGTTATATCCATGAATCCCCTGTGATTTTCGCCCACCAACAATCGGTCGCATATAGTATCCAGAATATGATGAACTGTTTGAACCGGTGACTACCTGTGTTGTTGCTTTATAGACTGGTGCCTCCACCTCTCCACCTGGCACGGTGATAACATCTCCAACGGCAAGAATTACATTTTCCGTAATGTCGTTATATTGTAGAACTTCGTTGAAATCTCCTTTGTATTTCTTAGCAATACTCTGTAGGGTGTCTCCTTTCTCTACAATGTGCTGTACTCCAGACACAGGAAGAATAACGAGCGTTTGTCCTTCTTTAATAAGAGAACCTTTCTTAATGTCGTTCGCCCAAATAATTGTACCCGTTGTGACGTTAAACATTTTAGCTATTTGAGAAAGCGAATCTCCTTCACGAACAACATAAATACTAATACGCCCTCCATGCTGTGGGCGAACCTCAACATCAGCAAGCGTTCCTGTTGGTCCTGTTTCAGAAAGCAGTGCAGAACCGTCTACAACAGTAATATCACCTCCTCCTTTTGCAGGGTTTGGGTCAACGTTACGAGCAGCTTTTAATACTAGCGCATTTTGAGAATTATATTCTGAATCAACCACACGTGCCGTATCAGATAAAAAAGAGGATATAAAAGAAACAATCCCCGCATGCGTAGGGGTTGGGGATATAAATAAGAGCGCAATGACAATGCTACATAATGAAAAAACAGCGGTACTGAGCCGTGCATGTTTCTTTTTTATCATCTGATGAGTTTCCTTACTATATAAGGGGTCAGAATCCTGTGGATTTGAGTTGATAAGTTAAATGTTATGAGAAAAACCCGAACGGTCACATCTGGAATGGCTTAGTTAAGCCATGAAAATAATCCCGCTATTCAGTACCTACCCACTATATCTTCTACTCATTAAAAGTCAACGAGTAATACACACCAAAAGAAACTGCCTATTATAGCCTTATGTTAAGCCATTTTTAGGCGCTTTCACACAAAACTATGCTATAGTTTTTTAGTGAATTACCTAGACGACTTAAATGAAAAACAGCGAGCTGCGGTCCTCCATAAAGAGGGTCCACTCCTTATAATCGCTGGTGCTGGTGCTGGAAAGACGCGAGTACTTGCGCATCGCATATTGCACCTTCTAAAAAACGGAATCCTACCGGAAGAAATCCTTGCAGTAACGTTTACTAACAAATCTGCAAAGGAGATGCGAGAGCGAGTTATTGATTTAATCAATAATGACAGGGATTTAAACCTTCCGGTTTCTCAATCTGCACAAAAGACTCCAACACCTTTTGTTTCTACCTTTCATGCACTTGGTGTACACATTATAAAAGAGAACGCAGTGCTTTTAGGACTGAAACGTCACTTTAGTATCTTTGATCGGTCAGATTCAATACGTGCGATTAAAGAATCTATGAAGAAAAGTGACATAGACCAAAAGCAATTCGAACCAAGGAAGATTCTCGGACTTATTTCTCGTGCAAAAGGTGACGGCGTCTCACTTGCCCGCTATCAAGAAGGTGCGGGAAATGACTATATGAAAAAAATTGTTTCTCTGGTATGGGAAAAATATGAAACGATATTAAAAGGCGAGTGTTCGCTTGATTTCGACGACCTACTCCTTAAGACCGTGACCCTCCTTGAAACAAATGAAAAGGTCAGAAAACATTATTGTGGTATTTGGAAATATCTTCTTATAGACGAGTACCAAGACACAAACAAAGTACAATACAGAATTTCAGAACTTCTTGCAGGAGATACGAAAAACATCTGCGTTGTGGGAGACATCGATCAAAATATTTACAGCTGGCGAGGAGCTGATATTCAAAATTTACTCGATTTTGAAAAAACATATCCAAACACCACGACCGTCCTCCTTGAGCAAAACTACCGTTCCTCGCAAAATATCCTCGGTGCATCAAATGCCATCATTGAAAAAAACAAAAATCGACTTGAGAAAAAATTATTCACCGAACAGGGGCGTGGAGAGAAAATCATGGTCGCAGGTAACTACGACGAAGAAGCCGAGGCACATTTTATTACTGAAAAAGTTGAGACACTTGTCAGAGGAGGGGTATCGCATAAAGAAATCGCGGTCCTATATCGCACAAACTTTCAGTCACGAATCCTCGAGGAAGTTTTCTTATATCAAGATATTCCGTATCAGGTTCTCGGCACTCGATTCTTTGAGAGAAAGGAAGTCAAAGACATACTCTCATTTATGCGAGCCGCGTATAATCCAGAAAATACCGCCGATATAAAGCGCGTTATCGATGTCCCTCCTCGGGGGATTGGAAAAGTGACACTCCTGCGCATGATAGAGAAACGTGAAGATGAGCTCTCTTCTGCAATGAGAAAACGGGTCGAAGATTTCAAGAACCTCCTACTCCGTATCCGGGAATACGGGGGAGCGCATGCACCATCTGAAACAGTCCTTTTTATTTTAAAGGAAAGCGGACTTGAAGCGACTCTTAAAGAAGGTGTAGGAAGCCACAAGGAAGAAAACCTTGAACGGCTACAAAACGTATACGAACTCAAGACACTCGCAGAGAAATATGACACACTACCACCAGATCAAGGAATAGAAAAACTACTTGAAGACGCCGCGCTTGCAACGGACCAAGATTCACTAGAAAAAGAAAACGACGCGGTGAAGCTTATGACCGTCCATGCGTCAAAAGGGCTCGAATTTGATTATGTATTTATCTCTGGACTTGAAGAAGATTTGTTTCCGCAACAATCTAGTGACGATAGAGACACCGAAGAAGAACGGAGACTATTTTACGTTGCACTTACTCGGGCACGAAAAAAAGTATTTCTCACGTTTGCATCAACCCGTATGATCTTTGGTTCACGAGAGGTTCGACTCCCTTCTGATTTTATCAATGATATCCCTGATGAGTTTCTTGAAGTAGAGGGGGATGCACCACAGTCGCGTGGGGAATTACTGACGATAGAATAATT
Organism: Minisyncoccota bacterium; assembly: GCA_040876885.1. Lineage (GTDB taxonomy): Bacteria > Patescibacteriota > Minisyncoccia > Phycocordibacterales > JABMNX01 > JABMNX01. The sequence goes on from JBBDOU010000008.1 coordinate 72,513, forward strand.
ATATGTTTGCAAAAAAATCACTCGGGCAACACTTTCTTATCGCCCCACTCATAATTACAAAGACTGTATCGGCAGGTACTGTAACCCACGATGACGTTGTCCTTGAAATTGGTCCCGGTAATGGTGCGCTCACTAAAGAACTTCTCCTTACGGCAAAAAAAGTTGTTGCTGTTGAAAAAGACAGGGCGTTGGTAGAGAAATTAGAAGTAGTTTTTAAAAAAGAAATAGAAAATGGGTCCCTTGAACTTATTCATGACGATATTTTATTATGCGATTTTGAAACGTTACAACTTCCTGCTTCATATAAAGTTGTCGCAAATATCCCCTACTACATCACCGGGATTCTTATTCGAACCCTCCTCACAAACAAAATAAAACCAAAAACAATCGTTCTTATTGTTCAGAAAGAAATAGCTGAACGTATTGCACGTGACAAAAAAGAAAGCCTGCTTTCACTCAGTGTTAAAGCATACGGAACACCGCGATACATTGGAACTATAAAAGCAGGCGCTTTTAACCCCCCTCCTAAGGTGGATTCTGCCATACTTCTTATTGAAAATATCTCCTTGGGCTTTTTCGACACAATCTCAGAAGAATCCTTCTTTACAGCCATAAAAGCAGGCTTCTCAAGCAAAAGAAAACAGGTAATCAACAACCTTGAGAAGATAGAAAACAGAGAAAAAATCGTGCGCGTGTTTGAAAAACTATCCTTAAACCAGAAGATTAGAGCAGAAGATATCACCCTTGGGGTCTGGAAGGATATTCTAACAACGCTTTAGGATGCTTTGAGTTTAACGGAATTAGATCCCGCCACTTGAACCAACAATCATCATAATAGGACCCGCGCCAATATAAAATTGGCCCAAGAAACAAAGTCCGGGAGGGCCCGCATTGCCAAGAACCCAACGAGGGACCGATGGGGGACCATATAAATATGTTCGGGTTGCTAGTGTATACATATACTCACCGCCAACAGGTGGACCAATAAGCGCAAGGAGTCCCGTGTTACACGGCTTTGTTATTAAGGTTCTACCGCCAAATGGAATCAGCGCATGTGCTTGAAATGGAAGTAATAAAATTCCAATAATACATAAAAGAAGCGCCAGTGTAGGTAGTCGTCTTTGTAAAAAAAGAATTACAAAATATCTCATACTAAAAAGTATACCTTCTAAATGGTATACTCACCACATGCATCTTCAGATTAGGCAAATGGGTACGCTTGCAATACTACTTGCGCTCTTTATAGCGGTAACAATTTATTTATTTCCAAGAGAAGACTCGCCACAAAGCACACAAGGCACCCTAAAAGGTATTTCAGTCTCTAACGCAAAAAAAACAGGTACTCAAACGGGGTATACTTCTCTTTCGTCGACTGAGGGAGGTGTGCTCCATACGGGAGGTACGTCTATTTTCAATAAAACAACCCTGCAAGAATTTTTAAATACAAACACAGATGAGCGTACTGCTACAATCACCGGAACGGACTCGGGCGAAGAAGAAGTACTGAGCGCATTAAAAGACTATGGGAATAGCGCTGGTGCTATTATAAAAAGTCACCTAAGCGAGAGTCGTGACGAGGCAGGTGTACTCGACAAGTTTATAACAACTCCAAAAAATATCGAAGCACAGAACGACTTTAAAGCGCTTCTCAATGACTACCGTGCAGTTGGTCACGAACTTAACGCACTTGTACCGCCTACAGTACTCGACATGCACCACAAAAAATTTGCCGACGTCTATATACATATAGGGGACTCGATGGAGCAACTTTTATACAGTGCTATCAGTAGTGAAGACGCAGACACATACAACGAAAATATTACCTTATATATTGATGCGTATGTACACGTTGCAGAAACCTTACGTGTGTACGGGGTGACATTTAACGCAGACGAACCCGGGTCCCTATTCACACTTCCGTTCTAGGAATGTACGGCTAAACACTGCTATACTGTGGTTATGAACGGGCGTTTCTTAAAGAAAAACGTTGTACTTGTAGCTGTTGTTACTGGTGCACTACTTATCAGTGCCTCTTTTGTATTAGTAGCGCTAAAACACAAAGGAGCAGTGACGACAAAGGGAGTAGCAGTAAATAAAAATCTTGAGCAAATAGTTACCCAGACGGTTTCTGTAGATTCAGACAATGATGGGCTTAAAGACTGGGAGGAAATTCTTTTTGGGACGGACCCGCAAAACCCAGACTCAGACAATGACGGGATTCTAGACGGACAAGAAGAAGATATTGCACAAACGCCAGGGTCTATAGACAGAGAGAAAGTAGAAGCGCTTGCACATACTGATAAACTCGCCTTCCAGCTTTTTGAGGGATATATTGACTTGAAACAACGGCGCTATTTAGGAACAAATATTGAAGAAAATTTTGTCGCTGGACTTGTTGAAGACAGTCTTCCTGAAATTTCTTACACCCAATACTCCTCGAAAGATTTTACAATAGATACAAAGGCCACACCAAGTGAAAAGGAACGAGTACGTACCTACCGGTCAGCACTTAATGTTGCCTGGAGCCCTTTATTCCTTGTAAAAGAAGACGAGCTCATTACATTTACCCGAATCGTAGAGGATGGTGATAAGAAAGGAATAGCGAAACTACAATTTGCAAAAGAAAAGTACGAAGAAGCAATCAAAAACATGCTTCGTGTTTCTGTACCGAGCGATGCAGTCACACTACACACAGATATACTCAATGGATTTAGTTTTTTTATTGGAGTTCTTGATACAATGATACAAGTAGAAAATGATCCCTTATCTGCACTTGTTGCAGTTGAAGGATACGCCGAAGGGGAGGGGCGCATACGGGCATCAATTGAACGCTTCAAGACTTACTTGCTACTAAAAGGAATAACAAAATAATGAATACCATTTCTAAAAACATACTCACCCTACTCATAGTGTTTGCGCTTTGTGTTCCTTTTGGTTTATCCTCGACTACCTATACCGCTCACGCTCAATCAACGAGTGGGGCAGATGCTGGAGGTAACCCTGATCTTGGAGGGGACGACACTGCTGATGATGCTGCTATATCTTCCGCAGGAGGCATCCTCTCCTGTCTTGCTGGTGGATATATAGATGGTTTCTTAGGGGCTGGTGCGAGTGCAATTGGACTAGTAGTTCCTGTTAACGATTCTCTGGTAACCTCAAACACCGGAACAATAAAAAACAAAGATTGTGTTCTTGATGGACTGACGACTGTTGTGCGTGATGTATTAATATCAAGCATGACTCGAAGTATTGTAAATTGGATTAATGGCGGCTTTGACGGAAACCCAGCATTTATAACCGACCTCGAAGGATTCTTATTAGATGTAGGGGATCAGGTCGTAGGAACATACATCGAAGGTTCAGAGCTTGCCTTCCTTTGTAGTCCCTTTCAATTAGATGTGCGTATTAGCCTTGCGCTTGACTACTACACCAACGCCCGCGACCGTGTCTCATGTACCTTAACAGGAGTAATCGAAAACCTTAACGATTCTTTTGATGACCTCTCATCAAAAAACTCATGGGACTCATGGCTTGAGCTTTCGGTAAACCCACACAACAATCCGTACGGATCATTTTTGGCTTCAAGACAAGCGATGCGTCAATCCATCGCCTCTGCGCAAAACAACCAACAAAGCATCCTTAATTGGGGTAGTGGATTTCGTTCTTATGAAGTCTGCGATACTGCTGGAGTACAAGACCCTAATGACAGTGCGAACATCTCCGTGGGGAACTTTAATTGTAGAATTGCGACTCCTGGAGTTGTTATTAACGAACAACTCAGCCAAACCTTAGGTTCAGGGTTCAGGCAACTTGAGCTTGCTGATGAAATAAATGAGATTATTGGGGCGCTTCTTGGACAACTCTCAAAACAAGTTCTCGGCGGTTCTCGATCAGGTCTATCTGGGTTAAGTAGTAGTCGTTATGGGCGACCTTCTTATGTTAATCAGCTCGTGAGCGCTTCTAACGAAAAATCTGAATCAGAATTCCGTAGCTACGGAACAAGTGTTGTTGACGGGTCAATTAACACAGAAAGTCAACTTATCACGAGTAAAAAAGTGTCACTCGCTCGACTTAATGCATCAGAAACATTATTAAAATCTCTTGCCGTATGTTATGAAGGGAAACTCTCAACCACACAAAACCCAACACTTACTCCCGAAGAAAGAACTACCGCAACCGAGGGTATGAACACTGCAAGCTCAACTATTGCTGCGAGCATAACACCACTACAAAAACTTATCACGGATGATATAGCACACGCTGAAAATAATATCTCCAAGCTTCTTGTTATTAAAGAGAATCTAAAAAATACAACCTCCCAAGCTGGCGTCGACCGAGTCCTCGCAAACGAACTTGACCCGCTCGTTAAAGATAAAATCATCCACTCCCAACCCGATTTTGTTATTGCAACACAACAAAAAGAAGACATCAGTAGTATCACGGACGCAATGAACACGGCAACAAATGCAAACCTCACGACGTGTTCTGCATTTCCTGTACGGGGGACTAATCAAAACTAACATTTCATGAAACGTATTATCTTTATCAGCCTTATACTCACACTACTCTACGTACCAGTATCATTTAACCTTGATACTACGAATAACTTTGAACCTTTAATAGCAAATGCTAACCATAGTGACGAGCAACACCCGGGTATTGTAGGAGAGGATACTTCGCCACAATCAGGATCTCTGACAACAGATAGTAGCGGAGTTACACGAGAGGCATTTAGCCCTATCTCTAATGCATTTAACGAGTTTATGGAGAATGTTGCGCTTCTCCCAATCTTTATTTCAGGTTTTTTTGTGTATGTGGCAGGGGCACTTTTTGACGTATCAATACTAGAGACAGTTAGTAGACTTGGGGTGCATTTCAGCGCTGTGGATGGAATTAATATTGCATGGGGGACACTTCGAGACTTAGCGAACATACTCTTTATATTTGGACTTCTGACAATTGCGATATCCACAATCCTGGGCCTATCTGGTTTTGGGTATAAGAAACTACTCGCTCGGCTTATTATTGTCGCACTATTAATAAACTTCAGTCTCTTCTTCACCAAATTTGTGATAGACGCTTCAAATATTTTTGCGCTTCAATTCTATCAACAACTTTCTGTACCAGACGCCGATGGTACTCGGAGCATCTCAAATATTTTTAGACACGCACTTGGACTCGACACACTGTGGAGCACGGAAACTGTACTTAATAGACTTAACCAACTTAACTATAACTCTAGTGGAGGATTCGGCTTAATGTTTCTCTACTCAATATTTACTTCAATATTCTTATTTATCACCGCATTTGTATTTATGTTTGGTGCAATTTTGCTTATTGTTCGTGCTGTTGGATTTATACTACTTGCTATCCTTTCTCCCGTTGCTTTCGCGGCGTACGTTCTACCCACAACTCAGAAGTGGACCGACATGTGGTGGAAAAAACTCTGGGAGTACGCTATTTTTGCGCCAGCATTTCTCTTGATGTTGTGGATTACCGCATCCATTATTCCAAGTATTACCGCGACTTTCGCACCAAACGGAGGGGGGTTGCTTGAGGCTATTTCATCAAATCCTGAGGAACGCATCGGGAGTGTGAGTATGATACTTAATTTTATTATTTTGATATCACTACTCATTGCTTCAATTGTTATTTCCAATAAACTTTCTATTGCGGGTTCAGAAAAACTTACCAAAATGGGTAAGAGCCTTGGCAAATTTGGTGCAGGAAAAGCACTCGCACTTCCTTTTGGCCTCACAGCAGCACTTGGCAGGAATCTTCCGGGACGCGGTCTTAGAGCATTAAGTAACTCACAAGGACTAAAGGATGTTGCTTCTGGTAAACGAAACTTTAAACCATTAGCGGGCGATGGGGTTTTTGCTAGAGGTGCAAACATAGCAGCTAATAAGATAGCCCAGAAGAGCGCTGAGTATGGGCTAAAAGGAGCACGGGTTGGTGCCGATGCAAACTTTGATGCACGCGCCTTCCCTGGAGCTGGAGCTGTTATAAAAAGCACTGGATTAAACCTAGGGAAGCCAAGAAAAGGTGGGTATGAGACTACAATTAAAAAACAAGTTGAGGACAGGAAGAAATTTGGAGAGTCATTAGGTAACGACTCAGTAACTCAAGATGCGTTAATAAAACCTCTAGAAAAAGAACAAGGAGAAATCAAAGGACGCAAAAAAGAACAGGAAGGAGAGAAGACCGAAGATCAAAATAGGATAAAAAATCTTAGTCGACAAAAACAAGCGCTCGTACGGGATGGAAAAGAATATTCAAACGAAATGAACGCGCTTGATGTAGAGCTAAACAAAGCAGAATCAAAACTTGCAGACACAGAGAACACGCTGAAGAGAATTGGCGATGAGGAAAAGAAAATCAAAGAACAGCTTGACGCAGTAAATAATATCGGAAAAGAAAGAGCTAAAAGTTTTGCTCAGATGTTGGCTTCAGAAAAGACTGTTGATACGCTTTGGTTTAAAGTTCCTAGAAAAAATAAAGAAGCAGGGATTGCAATGATGAAGGGGAAAAGTGACGAAGATAAACTAATAGAAGGCCTTACAAAAAAAATGAAAAAAGAAAAAAAAGAGAGCGATACAGATGATGACGGGGAATCTTCTGAAAAGAAAGAGAGCTAAACAAACACTATTATGGAACACCATGCACCCACTATTCTAGAAAAACAATTTGATAAGCTTCCGAAGCAATTACAGGCCTTTATCAGTTCTGGAAACCTTACACGTACTTTAGAAGATATCGGCAAGGATCATACTTTAAGTGACCGAGAACAAACCGGGTTAGAAAACACCTCGCTCATGATTCTTTTAGGACTCGAGCCACTCAGTGAACTTAAAAACCACTTAATGCAAAAATACGCATTGACTGAAGAAAAGGCAGAGAGTGTCTCTGATGATTTCTCTGCAAAAGTAATTACCCCGCTGGAACAAGATTTGCGTAATTTCCTAGAAAATGAACGCCAAGAGGAAATATCAAACCCTATGGAAGAGTCGACTGTACAACCATTGTTATCTAAAGACGACACCGACAGAGTACGTGCACTCCTTCGAGAAAATGCCAAGACAGTAAGTATTAAAAATATTATTGCTAACATTGAATAATATGAACGACGTAAATATTCACACAACACTCAAGGAGCAGTTTAAAAAACTCCCGCCAAAACTGCAAGAAGCAATCACATCAACAGAAATTGCTGAAAAACTTCGTGCAATAGCTCAAAAACATAGGCTCCATATAGACCAAGGACAGATACTTGAAAATGAGACTTATATGGTACTTCTTGGGATAGAGCAGGCGGGGGCATATGAAAAAAATCTACAAAAAGAACTTACTATACCAACTGAAGTCGCACAAAAGATATACACTGATGTGGCAAAAGACATTTTCTTAGTAATACGCGACACATTAAAAGAGGCGACAACTACCGAGAAGCCAACACAAGTGCCTGATCCTGAGGCCCAAACTGTACACGCCCAGGAAACAAGTCCATTTACAACAAATACTGACACAGCTCACAATAAACTTGAGTCAGTAGTGAGAAAACAAAGTAAAGATTTTGAGATTTCTCCCAGAAAAACATACACAACAGACCCCTACCGAGAATCGATAGAGTAAAAAGTACTAAGAAAAAGTGTATAGCGCACTTAAATAGGGAGACAAATACAGTATAATAAAGACATGCGCTACCAAGTGCCGCAGTTTATTGATGTAGAAGATAGAATATTTGGCCCACTAACCATCAAGCAATTCGTCTACTTGGCTGGAGGTGCTGGTATTTCTTTTGTTTTATGGAGGTTATTTCCTATCATTGTTGCACTTATCATCATTGCTCCGGTAGTTGCGCTCTCTTTAGGGCTTGCTTTTTATAAAGTAAATGACCGCCCACTAATCACCACAATAGAATATGCGCTTGGGTACCTCTTTGGGAAAAAACTCTACTTATGGGAGACGAGTAAAAAACTTCCGAAAGAAGCGACAGCAAAAGTAACCAAAGAAAACGAGCTCATCTCAGTACCTAAGCTCTCAGACAGTAAGTTAAAAGACCTCTCATGGAGTCTCGATATAAAAGAAAATATACACTCTTCAGAAAATAATACTATTTAACTATGGCTCAAGCAGACACAAAAGCTTCACAAGATTTTGTTCCCGTTCAGGAAATACGGGATGGTATTGTGGTGTTGAAAGACGGCTCACTTCGGGGAATTCTGCTTGCATCATCCATAAACTTCGCACTTAAGTCTACCGACGAACAAAATGCCGTTGTTTCTCAATTTCAAAATCTTTTGAACTCACTAGAATTTTCAATACAAATATCTATACAGTCACGAGAACTCGACATCAGACCGTACGTGGCGCTTTTAGAAAAACAGCTCGAAAACAACACTAATGATCTTATGCAAATCCAAATACGAGAGTACATAGAGTTCGTAAAGAATTTTGTTGATGTCTCTAGTATCATGACTAAAAATTTCTTTATTGTTGTTCCATACCAAAAACCCGCACTACAGTCGATGGGCACTAACCCTGTTTCAAAATTATTTGGGAAGACAAACACAGCTCAAGAAGACTCAGCAAATTTTGAAGAGGCTGTTTCACAACTCGAACAAAGAATGTCAGTCGTCGAGCAAGGACTTGCTCGCTCAGGAGTACGAACCCTTCGATTAGGTACCGAAGAAGTGATAGAGCTTTACTATAAGATTTTCAATCCTGGAGAGCAGGAAAAACCAATTAATCTTAACCAAGAGAGTATAATGCAACAACAGTAATATGGCACTTCTAGACTTTTTCAGAAAAAATAAAAGAGAAGTAAGTAGTGACATCGTTCCTATTCTTCCTGAGGAAATTTATCGAGCAGGAGCGCTTGAACTTAAAGACATTATCGCTCCCTCGGCGCTAAAGATAACTCCAAAAGAGCTCCACCTAGGGGACAAAATTGCACGTACATTCTTTGTTATATCCTACCCAAGATTCTTGAACAGTAGCTGGTTTTCTCCTGTTATTAACCTCGATAAAGTATTCGACATATCTATCACCGTACATCCCATAGATACTGCGGGAGTCCTCCGTAAATTTCAGAAAAAAGTTGCAGAAATCCAAAGCCAGATAATAAGCAGAGAAGAGAAAGGACTCGTGCGTGACCCAAAGCTTGATACCGCCCACCAAGACCTTGAACAACTTCGTGAACAGCTCCAGCAAGCACAGGAGAAGATATTTGATGTGGGTCTTTATATAACAATTTATGGAAACTCAGTAGAGGAATTAGACAAAACAGAATCAGAAATCAAATCTATGCTCGAGTCGAAACTCATTTACCTTAAACCAGCACTCTTCCAACAAGAGCAAGGATTTCTAAGTGTCCTTCCCTCAGGAACCGATAAGCTTATGGTCCATTCAAAGCTAAACTCAGCACCTCTTTCAAGTATCTTTCCGTTTGTATCTTTCGACTTAACCTCAGACAAAGGAATCCTCTACGGAATAAACCGCCACAACTCAAGTCTGGTACTCTTTGACCGATTCTCTCTTGAAAACTATAACTCAGTAACCTTTGCTAAGTCTGGTTCTGGTAAGTCATATGCAACAAAACTCGAAATCCTTCGTACGCTTATGTTTGACACGGAAGTCATTGTCATCGACCCTGAGCGAGAATATGAATACATGGCAGAAGCAACAGGGGGGAGGCACTTTAATATTTCTTTAAGCTCAGAACACCACATCAATCCATTTGATTTACCGACTCCACGAGAAGATGAAAACCCTTCAGACATATTGCGCTCAAACATTATCACGCTTGTTGGACTCTTCCGTATTATGCTTGGTGGACTCACTCCAGAAGAAGACGCAATAATTGATAGGGCGATAACTGAAACGTACGCACTAAAAGACATCACCGCTCAATCAGACTTTAGCAACGTAGAGCCTCCACTTCTTTCTGATTTTGAAATGGTTCTTGGTGGCATGGAAGGAAGTGAGTCTCTTGTACAGCGACTCTCTAAATACACCCGAGGAACATGGTCTGGCTTTATCAACCAACCAACCAACGTTGATATCAATAAAAAATTCGTCGTGTTCTCTGTTCGAGACATGGAGGACGATCTTAAGCCAGTTGCAATGTACATTGTGACGCACTTTATATGGAATATGGTCCGAAAAGAACTTAAAAAGAGGCTCCTTGTCATCGACGAGGCGTGGTGGATGATGAAATCAGAAGACACCGCTTCGTTCCTGTTTAGTATTGCTAAGCGTGGTAGGAAGTACTACCTGGGACTTGCTACTATCACGCAGGACGTGAGTGACTTCCTAAGCTCACCCTATGGGCTTCCGATGATCAGCAACTCTTCAATACAGATGCTTATGAAGCAGTCTCCAACCTCAGCTGACCTGGTACAAGAAACCTTTAAACTTAGTGACGAAGAGAAATATCTCCTCCTTGAGTCTGATGTTGGAGAGGGGATATTCTTTGCGGGACTTAAACATGTCGCTATTAAGGTTATCGCTTCATACACTGAAGACCAGATTATAACTTCAGACCCATCTCAAGTCCTCGCAATACGGAAAAATAAAGAAGTTCTGAGACAACAAAAGGGATCCGCAACGTAAACACATTTTAGTATGTCTGACACCAAAGGCTTCAACCCAAGAATATCTAATCTCCTAGCAGTAGTACTTATCACTATTGCTATTTTCGTTGATATCACACAAGCCTTACTGAGCGTTATTGGATTTTTAATCTTGGGAGTTGCATTAAACACACTAATATCTGCATGCATGACCATGTTTTTTGGTATAGTATTTATTATGAACGGTGTTTCTTTTTTCAGTTCACGACGACTTGCTGTAACAGGTACAGCGCTCCTTATTGAGGCGATACCGCTCCTTAACAATCTTCCTACCTGGACCATGTACACAGTAGTCGCGGTAAAGAACGTACGAAAAGAAGACAAGGAGCGGTGGCTAGAAAAAAACAGCAGCGCGTACAAAAAAGGAAGCTTCACTCAATAAAATAAAACTACAAACGCAATCTAACTATGCTTAAAAAACTTTACAAAAAAACCCTCCTTTTCATTACCCCACTTCTCTTAGTTGCACCTTTTTTTGTTTCAGCACAGATTATTCCTGATTTTGGAAGTACATTACTGCTTACTATTACACCAACATACCCAAGTCCAGAAGAAGGCGTCACTGTTTCTATAGAAAGTTTTTCCGCAGACTTACATAATTCAAATATTTCATGGTTTTTGGATACCAAGCTCGTACAAGAAGCTGTCGGCATCACCTCTTTTACTTTTACCGCAGGGGCCTTGGGGAGCCCGACAAGAATTGACGTTGTCGCACAAGAGCCAGGAGCTCCACTTTTGAGCGAAACGGTCTATGTCCGCCCAACAGATATGGATATCCTCTGGCAAGGGGATACATTCACACACCCGCTCTACAGAGGGAAACGTCTCCCCACAACAGGAAGTGCAATTAACGTTGAAGTTATCCCTCATTTTATAAATGAGTTTGGGAGGAAGTTTGCAACAAGTGAACTGACATACGTATGGAGCGTTGAAGGTAAAAAACTAACCCACGCGTCCGGACGAGGAGAAAACACAATAACGATAACCCAAAACAAGCCAATAAAAAATATACCCATTGAGATTGAGGTAGCGTCTCCAGACGGGCTCATCACAAGAAAAGAATCACTGCAAATACCAATAGAAACCAGCGCGTTACATATTTATGAAAACAACCCACTTCTTGGGATTCTTTTCAATAAAGCAGTAAACAGTCTATACTCATTAGTAGGGCAAGAAACCAATTTTATAGCCTATCCTTTCTTTATGTCCGCTGTTGATAGAAATGATTCATCCCTTCAGTACTCGTGGAGTCTTGATGGGAAACCAATCACCTTAGGAGAAGATACAGGAAGTATCACCGTCAGTCACGAAGGAGGGGTGCGCGGAACCGCCTTAATTAAAGTCGGTGCGCGTAACACTAAAGAAATTTTTCAAAAAAGTGACGTGGAGTTTAGTATAGAGTTTGGTAACAGTCCTTCGTCAGGTTTCAGTTTTTAATACATGGTAAAAATGCACATCCATAAAAAAACATTTTCAAAAATAGGCCATCTCGCAACCTTTTCTTTTGTGTTTCTTTTATTACCTATACTTGTGTTCGGGGCAGGTGAAGCATTTGTTCCCCTTACTGATGGAGGGATTCCTGGCGTATCATCTGGTGTTGAGTTCAAAGACTTCTTAAACGCAGTATTTAAGCTCGGCCTTGCTATTGCAGTGACGCTTGCGGTTATTATGATAACTGTAGGAGGTTTAGAGTACATGACCACAGATTCTGTAAATAATAAGAGTTCCGGGAAAGAAAAGATACAAAATGCACTTATGGGGCTCCTGATTGCTCTCATGATTTGGATTATTCTCTTTACTATCAACCCAAATCTCCTCAATATTGATTTAAAAATAGGTACCGGCAGTGGAGCGCCTACTGATTACGAGTTGGAAGATTATAGTTCAATACCTACGACAAATTTACGTGGAGGTAATGTACTAGACTACGAGGGAGACGCGTACCCTTAAAGAATCTTTACGGAGACCTTTTTAATACAGTAAACAAGATTATGACCACTCAAAGAAAAATCCTTACACTTATCATTATTGTTTTTATACTTATTATTGGTGGGCTATTCTTTTTGTACCAATCGTTTGTACAAACAGACACAGAGCCCACTGGAAATGGCACTGGGGGTACGGGGAGCGGAGGAAGTATACTATTTCCAAATACTGGACAAGGAGAGACATCAGGAATAGGTACCACAACAGGACCGTCTTCAATAGCAACACTACGGCAAATATCAAGTGTTCCAGTTTCGGGTGCAGTAATATTTACGGACGAGGAGACTGCTGTAATTAGGTACGTTGAACGCTCGTCTGGTCATATATTTGAAACAACCAGCACATCATTGGAGCTAAATCGCATATCTAATACGACTATACCTCGAATTCAAAGAAGTTTCTGGGCGCCAGACGGTAGTACGGTTATCTTGCAATACTTAGATGAAAATGAAACTCTTAAAAGTTTTTATGGAAAGGTGGCACCTGAAACTGGTGCGCTTGAAGGATGGTTTCTTGGAAATAATATCTCTGATGTAGCAGTAGCTCCTGACGGAGATATGCTCTATGTACAGAAGATTGGTGGTGGAGTGCAGGGGATTATCTCTAATTTTGATGGAACTAATAGCGCTACTATATTTTCATCCACCCAGCGTGACTGGCGTCCATTGTGGATGGGTAAAGAAGTAACCTTCACTACAAATCCAGCACGAGATATCACTGGGTTTATGTATCAAATACAAAAAGGGGAGTATAAAAAAATTCTTTCGCGTGATGGGTTGATTACTAATATAAACCCCGATGGTGGAAATATACTCTTCTCGTTAAGTAATTCTAGAGAAACAAATCTCTTTGTATACAATCAAAAAACAAAAGAAACTGTCGAGGTCCCTTTTAGAACCTTAGCTGAAAAATGTGCGTGGTCTGGCAACACCGTTGTCTTCTGCGCTTCACCCCACAGAGTTACAGAAGGGATTGTCCCTGACGACTGGTACAAGGGATCCCTTTCATTTTCTGATGACATTTGGTCATATAACACTGAAACAGACGAAGCACAGTTGGTGTATGACGCGCTTTCTAATGAGCAAATATTTGACGCTATAAACCTCCGCATCGACAGCGAAGGAAAAGTACTGCTCTTTACTGATAAAAATAACCTAACTCTCTGGGCCCTTTCTCTTAAGGAGCGCCTATAATTCAGTGTACTGTAAAACAACCCTCCGCAGTCTCCCTTCACCAACAGAAGTGGTTTCTATATGTGCATTTTTTGTAAAAAGAGAGTGTATAACCATCCTTTCGTACGCATTCATTGGCCCTAGCTCTACATTTCGTTTAAATGCGCGCGCCCTTTCAGCAAGAAGTAGTGCGCTTGTTTCTAAGTCTTGTAATTTTTTTTCTTGATAGCTATTAATGTCTATTAAAAACTGTTCCTCCTTTCCTATTTCTTTAAAAAGTATGCCCTTAATAAGGTGATTCAGTGCTTGTATAATTTCACTTAATGTCTCGTCAGTTAACACCCTGTCTTTTGTTTTTATTGAAAAAATAGGATGAAGCACATGAGGTTTAATCTCAATAGCATCAGGAATAATGTCTAACCTCTCTAAAAATTTTCTGATTCCTTCTTCAATTTTTTCGTGAGTATCCATCATTTGTTATTATCATTACGTCTGCGCTATGTCTGATGTCCCGTCTTTAATTTCAGCACTCTGTACCATGCGTTTTCGTACAAAGATTTCCTGGAGAATTGCAAAAATATTACTGGTTGTCCAATACAGTGCTATCGCAGCTGAGATTGAATACGAAATCACCCCAATAATAACGGGGAGCACGTACCGCATTTGTATCTGCATACTTCTTGCTAAATCATTTTTAAATGACTGCTCTTTATTTTTAGTATCAAACTTAGGAAAAGAAATCCGCGTATGGATAAATTGAGTAACCCCGGCGAGAACTGCGAGGACAATACTCTTACCTGCCATATCAACAAAACCAATAAAATTCATATTCACCATATCCGGAACGCTGACAAATGAATATAAGATGTCCGCATTAATTTCAGGAAACCCTCCTTTAAAAAACACCCAATACAATCCGAAAATAATCGGGAGTTGTATAAGAAGCGGTAAAATCATAGCGAACGGATTAATCCTCTTTTCCTTATACAGAGCCATCGTCTTTTGCGCTTGCTCTTGTTTATTGTCTTTGTACGTCTCTCTGATCTCTTCGAGTTCTGGTTTAACCGCGTTCATCATGATTTGTGAACGGATTGCACTCTGCGCAAGCGGGAGGAGGATGAGCTTCACTCCTATCGTCAAAATAACCACCGCGATACCCATATCAGCGTAGGGGATATGGTTTATAAGGAAGACGAGACTGTTATACAGTGGATCATAAATCACTGTGGAAAAAAGATATGAAAACATGAGGCAATTTTAACGCACTCACCCATCTTCCACAACTTATATTTTTTTTATGAGATAACTAATTTCTTCACGCAACTCTTTTTTTGATATGTCTTGTGCGCCTTTTTTTGTATAAAAAATAGCTTCTATAGGATAAGGAGCTACTTCTTCAAATAAACCCCGCACACGTCTTCTCAGGAGGTTTCTCGCGGTAGCGTGTTTTATAGTCTTTTTTGAAATAACGACCCGAACCTGTGTTTTTTTAACACCGAGCTTCACCGCCCGTAATGAAAGGTGTGGGGAACTAAATAAACCGCCTGATTTCATGACGGTTTTAAAAAATGTCTCTGTTTTTTCTCTCATGAGGCTTTATACAGTAAGACTCGCTCGTCCCTTTTGACGGCGTCTTTTAAGGACATTTTGACCAGTTGAGGTTGCAGCTCGACCCAAAAAACCATGGGCTCGTTTGCGCTTCCTGTTTTTAGGATTGTATGTTTGTGACATAAGGACGTTAGTATACGATACAATGACACACTTTTCAAGGAAAACGTACCAGCGCTCTAAAAACCAGCTTTAGTAAGAATATTGGTCCCTTCACAACCACCTAAAGGGGTGCGTATCTTCCTATACACAATTTATACACAACTTATGAACATAATCATTCAAAGTGCACAAGTTCTATCATCTCCCCACTTCTATATAATAAGGATTATATATTTTTATATGCCTGATTTCTAAACTAGGCATAAAAATACTTATGGAGTAACTACGATACTGTGGGAATAAAACAACTTTGGGAAAATACACTTGTCGATATTGAACTGAGTATTTCAAAAGCAAACTTTAGTACTTGGTTTAAAAACACATCTATTCATAAAATAGATTCTGGTGTTGTGTATTTAGGGGTTCCTAATCAATTTGTTAAAGACTGGCTCTCAAATAAGTACCATAAAGACATTTTAAAGACACTACGAAGTTTTTCTACAGAGGTGCGCGGTCTTGAATATATTATCTCTAAGGACCAAAAAGGCGCCCTCCATAAAAACCCCACGTCTGTAAAAGAATTTAACCAAAACTCAGTGGGGGAGCTCCCACTTGATGATTTTTATATTAATAAAAACGATAACTTAAACCCCCGGTATACATTTGATACATTTGTAGTGGGGCCTTTCAATCAGCTTGCACACGCGGCAGCTCAGGTTATTACACAAAAACCAGGTATTGTGTACAACCCACTCTTTATTTATGGTTCGACGGGACACGGTAAGACCCACCTTATACAATCAGTAGGGAATTATATTAAAAAAGTTAACCCAAATAGAAAAGTATTCTATGTAACCTCTGAACGGTTCGCGGTTGATTATCTTAATTCAGTTCAGGAAGGGAAAGCAAACACTTTTAAAGAGAAGTACCGACAATATGACGTTCTTATTATGGACGATATACAATTCCTCTCTGATAAAGAGAAGACCCAAGAGGAACTATTCCATTTATTTAATGCGTTATACGACAACAATAAGCAAATAATTTTTTCTTCTGATAAACACCCTAACTACATTCCAGGGCTTGAAGACAGGCTAAAATCACGGTTTAACGCTGGTATGATTGCGGATATCCCTGCACCAGATCATGAGTCACGTATGGCGATTCTGAAATCTAAAACTGCACAGAATAATTTTCTACTCCCTGATGACTTAGTTTCGTATATTTCAAGTGAGGTTCAGGGGAATATTAGAGAGTTAGAAGGTGTCTTAAACTCAATAATTTTTCAATCACAAGTAAAAGGGAGAATCCCCAACCAAACAGAAATTCGGGCGATTATTAAAAACAGCTCTAAACCTAAAAAATCAGTATCAGCAAAAGATGTGATTAAAAAGATTGCTGATTTTTATGAAATAAACGAAAACAGTATCTACGAAAAGACTCGAAAAAAAGAAATTGTTAAACCAAGACAGCTAATTATGTATATCTTGCGAGAAGATTTTGGTGTGTCTTATCCAAGTATTGGAGAAAAATTAGGAGGAAGAGACCACACAACAGTAATACACTCTTGTGAGAAAATTAAAAACGACCTAAAAACAAACCCGACCCTTGGGCAGGAGATAGACCAAATACGGGCATTGTTATAAATAAAAACATGTTCATTGACTGTGGAAAAAAAGTTAATATATAAAAAGTAATCAACAAGAGTATTATGAAAAAAGAAACCTATAAAATAAAATCAACTTTTTATACACACGTTGTTGGTAAATTATTTAACAGAATATACTTATTTATAAACATTAAAAATACTTTTCAACATATACACAGTACTAATAGTAATAATAAATTATATATACATATATGAAAATAACCTGTGAAAAAAAAGATCTATTAAACAGCTTAGTTATTACAGAAAAAATAACTGGTACTAATCCAACACTACCAATCCTTAGTTGTGTGTTATTAATTGTGAAAGATTCAATTCTTACTGTACGTTCAACAAATCTTGAGCTTGGTATTGAAGTATATATACCAGTCACTTCAGAAGAAGATGGAATAGTTGCTATTCCGGGTCATATTTTTTATAACACTATACAAAATACACACGATAATTCTATTACTCTTGAAACACAAAAAGATACACTTGTTATTCAAACAAAACATAGTAAAACAGTACTTAATACACAAATATATGATGATTTTCCATCATTACCAATAATTCAAAACAACACAACATATACATTAAAAACAGAGAATATTATTAAAGGTATAGAATCAGTTGTGTATAGTGCGTCTAATTCAACTATTAAACCAGAGCTTTCAAGTGTGTATGTGTATGAACATGATAATAAAATATTTTTTGTTGCAACAGACTCTTTTCGATTAGCTGAGAAAACAACACATATTAAAGAAAAAAATACACTTAACCAATCATTTCTACTTCCATTAAGAAACGCATTAGAGGTGGTGAGAATTTTAAACCAATTACCAGATGATAATATTTTAATTAAAGTAGATAATAACCAAATATCCCTTGAAGGTAAAAATTTATTTATCACATCAAGAATTATTGATGGTGTATTTCCTGACTATAAACAAATTATTCCTAAAGATTATATTTCAGAGGTAATTGTATTAAAACAGGATTTAGTTAATGTTTTTAAGAAAATAAGTATTTTTTCTGATAAATTTGGACAGATATCTATCGATATACAACCAAAGAAAAAAAACGTGACCATACATACAAATAACAATACAATAGGGAAAACAAGTGATGGTATTGATGCTGCGGTGACTGGAGAAGCGTTGGTAATGAGTTTTAATTACCGATATATATACGATTGTCTTACCTCAATACATTCAGACAGTATTACGTTACTTTTTACTGGTATTGGTAAACCACTTATTATAAAAGGTGTCTCTGATGAGTCATTTTTGTATCTCGTAATGCCGATGAATAAGTAACATAGAAAAAGATTCAAAATATGAAAACTATTGGCGATTTTTTTAAGAAATTTTCTCACATAAAACCAACAGCTCGGGTTATTAGAAAAATAATGGTAAGTATTCTCGATAAAAAAAATATACCAATTACAGAAGATGAGATTGTGTATAGTAGTGGAATTATATATATAAAAAGCAACCAGAGTGTAAAAAACGAGGTATTTATACTTAAACAGACTCTTTTAAAAGAGTTGGAAGAAGGCCTTAATAGGAAAACGGTGACTGATATTCGTTAGAACTGTATTTTCAAGAATGATTCGGTACTGTTTTTATTGAAAACAGAGTCGTAGATAACTGCAGTCGCTGTATTTTCTGTATTAATATTTTCTAATGTAAATGGGGAGAATGTGAAAGAAAATGGGTGTGTGTTTGATGAACCAATAAAGACACCATTAATAAAATAATCAACTTTTTTAATAGGAAAAACGTTAGTATAAGAAACTGCTAACGTAAGCGGCGAATCAATAGGTTTTGGCGTGTCTTCGTTTATTGAAGTAAAACGTACTGTGGGTTTGTTTTGGGGCGTATGGAGGGTGTCTACTGCTGTTGGGGCAGCACCTCCTCCAAGTATATTATTTTTTATAACCCATTCTTGTATCGGCCACTCCCATAAAGTATATTGAGGATCATTTTCTGGCGCTTTGGGTATCGCTCCGTGAGGTTTGTTTTTATCCACCCAGTGAAGAATAGAGTGCACACGAGTAACAACCCGAGTTTCCCGAGTTTCTTCTGGTGTAAATTCAGTTGCCAAGTTTCCTGAAATTGAATCTATAATATATTGTTCACTGCCTCTCCATTCACCTTTTAAAACAGGTTTTATTTCTTCAGTGTTGCCCACGACTGGTTTTTTAAAGGATTCATTAGGAAACGTTGGGAGTGCTACGCGCATAAACTCATTCCAAAGCGGTGCAATAGTGAAGCCCGCAACTTTTTTCTCCATAGGAGAGTTGTCGTTATTTCCTGCCCAAGCGCCAACGGCTATTGTTGGTGAGTAACCCACTATCCATGCGTCCCTAAAATCGTTTGTGGTACCTGTTTTTGAGGCAACATCATAGTCTTCAAAATACAAAGGTGATCGAGCGCCAAATGCTGGTGTCCGAGCTTCATTATCAGAGAGTACATCAGATATTTGTCGAGCGATTTGCGGTTCAAGCACTTGTGCTGGGTGCGCGCGGAATTCTTCTACAACGACTCCGTTTGTGTCTTCTATTTTGAGTATACCCGTGTAGGAATTCTTTACGCCATCATTTGCAAATACACTATATGCGCTTGTTATATCAAGCGGTGTGACTTCACCCCCTCCAAGTACTAACGTGAGTCCGTATCTCCCCACATCAGAGAGTGTCGTCAGTCCCATGTCGCGGGCGGTATTAAGAGAATCACTTAATCCTGATAGGTACAGAGCTTTTACTGCGGGTATGTTGATTGATTGGGCGAGTGCCTCACGAAATGTTATTGGCCCATGAAAGACCCCATCATAGTTTCCTGGGGAGTAGCAATTGTCTTCACTGGTAATGTTGTCTGGGGCACAATTTGTTGAGAATTGTGTTTTTAAGTCGAATACAACTGTGTCTGGTGTATACCCTTTCTTAAATGCCGTTGCGTATACAAAGGGTTTAAATGCAGAACCCGGTTGTCGTTTTGCAAGAGCAATATTAAAGTTTCCATCTATTTCCTCATCAAAATAATCACGTGATCCGACCATAACAAGTATCTGACCTGTCTTAGGGTCAATTGCAGTGAGCGATGCATTTTCTGCGTTAAAGTTTTCTTCGTTTTCAAACGCGTAGCGCTTCACAATTTCTTCTGCTTTTTCTTGTAGTGGGTAATCAATTGTTGTTATTACTTTAAACCCTCTTTCTTCAAGCGCTCTTTTACCGTATTTATTTTCTAAATATTCCCTAATGAAAAATACAAAATGAGGAGCTTTAATACCAATGTCTTCTTGTGGTTTAAACGTGACCACTTCTTCTTTAGCATGAGTATACTCCTCCTCAGTAATGAAATTATTTTCAAACATCTTAAAGAGCACGAGGTTTTTTCGGGTTTCTAGTTTGTCTCGGTTGTTTCCGTGGGGTGAATAGTATGTTGGTGCTTGCGGGAGTGCTGCTAAGTATGCTGATTCGGTCAGTGAGAGTTCCACAGCAGATTTTCCAAAAAAAGCACGACTCGCTTCTTCAATTCCATAGAGGTTTCCGCCGTATGGGGACTCATTTAGGTATAAGGCGAGAATCTCTTCTTTATTGAGTATTTTTTCGAGTTTAATAGAAAGAATCCACTCTTTTAATTTTCTTGATATCTTACGTTCGTTTGTTAAGAGAGAGTTTTTAACAACCTGTTGTGTGATAGTTGAACCACCCTGCACTCCTTTACCGCGAAGTGGCTGAATAAAGACCGCTCGAAACGTAGCGATAGGCCGAACACCAAAATGATTATAAAATTCTGCATCCTCTATAGCGATGGTAGCGTTTTTTATATTTCGTGAGATGTCTTCATAGGGAATAACTGTTCTTCTAACATTTTGATGTAGGTCGAAGAGAAGAATTTCTCCAGTTCGGTCGTAGATTTTTGTTGATTGCTCTACTTTCCTTTTCTCAAAAGACTGTAAGTCTGGTATCTCAAGGGTTGCGCCCCACAGGATAATACTGCCAGCTATAAGGAGCCCAAGTGCAAGGAAAAATACAATGGAGGTACGCAGAAAAGTACCTTTTCTTTTCTTTATCATAATAGTGAATCAATAGTAGCACAGACTCTCTAGGGCTGGAATTCGCTCTAGAATATAGTGAGTACTTCGTGCTACAGTAGGTGTATGTTTGGGTTACGAAGTCTAAAACAAAAACCAGTAGATACTGAGGTGTCTAAAGTAGAGGAAATTCTCGCTCGGGGAGTTTCTCAGGTTGTCGATATGGAAGCATTGCGAAAGAAACTCCTCTCTGGACGAAGACTTCGTATAAAACTTGGTATTGACCCCACAAGCCCTCATTTACATATCGGCCGAGCTGTCTCACTTTTAAAACTAAGAGATTTTCAAGAGCTTGGACATACTATTGTGCTTATTATCGGAGACACTACAGGTGTTATCGGAGACACCTCGGATAAAGACAGTGAACGCCCACTTCTTACAAGAGATGCCGTTAGAGAGAATGCAAAGACATATTTTAAACAAGCGGGAAAAGTTTTAGATATGAGTGCGGTTGAGAAGCATTACAACTCAACGTGGCTTTCAAAGCTTTCTTATAATGAAATTGGCGAGCACGCAGATCAATTTTCTGTTGCGGACTTTGTCGCTCGCGACAATATTAAAAAAAGACTTGATGGTGGTAAGCGAGTTTCTTTACGGGAAATACTCTATCCTCTTATGCAGGGTTACGATAGTGTTGCGGTACACGCAGATGTTGAGATAGGTGGAAATGATCAATGGTTTAACCTTCTCGCCGGACGAAAACTTCAGTCTCGATTTAACCAAGAACCGCAGGATATTGTTACCACAAACTTAATTCTCGGCACTGATGGTAGAAAAATGAGTTCAAGTTGGGGTAACACCATAAATTTAACCGACTCACCAAAAGACATGTACGGAAAAATTATGAGTATACCGGACGAGCTGATTGTTCCGTATTTTATTCACTGCACTCGAGTTGAGAACAATCGTATTCAGGATATAGAAAAAAAAATGGAGAAGGGGGATAATCCACGGGACTATAAGATGGAGCTCGCAAAGACAATTGTTGCGCTTTACCACACAGAGAAAGATGCACAAAAATCTGAAGAAGATTTTGTAAAAAAATTCCAAAATAAAGATGTGTCAGATGCGCGAGTAGTGTCTGTAAAAAGCAACACACTCCTTAAGGACGTCTTTGTGGCGGAAGGGGTGGTATCTTCTAGAAATGAATTTAATCGATTAGTAGCGTCTGGTGCTGTGAGTGTTGTTGGCGCTGATAAGGTATCTGACCTTAAAGAGATAGCAACAGACAACACATACAAAATAGGGAAGCGAAGGTCGCTCACTATCGAGATTATTTAATGTAAGTAAAAACCCCGCACACAAGTGCGGGGTTTTTACTTAAAGAAGATTAGGACTACTCTTCGTCATCGTCTCCATCTGTGTCTGTATCTAGGTCCATATCATCGTCTCCATCTGTGTCTGTATCTAGGTCCAAGTCGTCATCTTCTAGCTCATCGTCAAAATAAAACATACGTTTTTTATTTTAAATTTTAAATTTATACTAACCGACCCACAATCGTAAGAGTTTACGAAAATGTGACCCTATAGTTGTACCAGAACTTAGTACTTTTTCAATACCCCAATATTTTTTTTGTGGATAATCTGTGTATATCTCAAAAAACACAAACGAGGCTTCTGTTAAGCGACCTGCTCTGGCACTTCCATTTTTATACTCGCTCCACTCGTTAAAAAATAAGTCGCTCTGATGCGAGGCACGTAAGCCCAACAGCAATTGCATCATACTCATCATCGAGTGCTATTTCCTTCCGTATTTCAATAAGGTGAGGGATCATTTTTGCCACCTGCTCTTTAGTGCTTTTCCCATAGCCAGATACCGCACTTTTGATCTGAAGGGGGGTATATTCAAAGATTAAAAGGTTTTCTTTTTTAGCTATATAGGTGATAACACCAATAACTTCTGTGACTGAAAGCGCTGTTTTTTGGTTTGTATTAAAAAAAAGCTGTTCTATCGCAATCACGTTTGGGGAGTATGTCTCAATAAGTCTTTCAATCTCTAATCCAATTTGGAGTAGGCGATCTTTGAAGGAGTCTTGTGTATCTGTCCTAAAGCAGTCTGAATACAAAAGAGTATCCTTTGGGGTATTTGTTTTTTCTATAATCGCAATACCAAGTCGTTCGTACCCCGGATCTATTGAAAGGACTCTCATAATTTTTTAATGAGATTCGTCACGCACCCGTTCATTAGTGAAAACATCTTGGACATCATCATGGTCAAGAATTGTTTCAATTAAACGTTCAAGCTTTTCGTTGTCATCTTTTGAAATCTCAACGGTTGTCTTAGCGGTGTACTCATCAGTATCTTTCTGAAATGCCC
This sequence comes from Minisyncoccota bacterium, assembly GCA_040876885.1. Lineage (GTDB taxonomy): Bacteria > Patescibacteriota > Minisyncoccia > Phycocordibacterales > JABMNX01 > JABMNX01. The sequence goes on from JBBDOU010000008.1 coordinate 96,078, forward strand.
ATGATGCTGCACCTGGAGCCGCAAGGGTAAGTCCTTGTTTCGTAAGCAGGTGTTTTATTTCAGCAGCAGTTCTGTTTCGATTATCAGTGAACCCTGAAATCATTATCGCCACTCCACCTGGGCCGTATACTTCATACAAAAGTGCTTCAAGCGCAACGCCCGTATCGTTTTTCCCTTTCTGTACCGCACGTGCAATATTGTCGTTTGGCATATTTGCTTGTTTTGCTTTCTCTATTGCAGCTCGAAGTCCTGGAGAGTTTTCGTCACCCTTTGCTTGTTTAGATTCAACAACAATAAGTTTTCCCAGCTTCCCAAAAATTTTGCTTTTCTGTGCGTCAGTTGCTGCTTTTTTATGTTTAATTTTTGACCATTTATTATGTCCACTCATAGTGTATCGGTGATGTTATAAAAGTGTAGTATGTCTCGGTGCTTGTTTTAGGTGTGTGTACGCCCGTTCTGTTACGACTCTTCCTCGTGGAGTTCTCTCAATAAGCCCTAGTTGTAGGAGATATGGTTCGTGGACCTCCTCAATAGTCCCTTGCTCTTCTGATGTTGCTGCGGCAATGGTGCTCAGTCCGACTGGACCACCGTTGAACTTAGTGATGATAATTTCAAGGAGTGCTCTGTCGGCCTGGTTGAGCCCGAGTGCATCTATTTGGAGTAATGAAAGCGCTTGGTCCACCATGTCTTTCTTTAGAGGCAGGTCTTTTACTTGGGCGAAGTCTCGACAGCGCTTCAAGAGAAAGTTTGCAGTTCGCGGTGTAAAGCGACTTCGTCGTGCGATCTCCGCAACGCTTTCACTATCGATAGTAACACCTAATATTTTTGCGGAACGTTTCAAAATACTCTCAATCTCTTCATCGCTGTAATAGTTGAGACGGAATGTTCCTCCAGAAAACCGTGAGCGCAACGGAGACGAGAGTAGTGAGATACGCGTGGTTGCTGCGATAAGGGTAAATGGAGGGAGTTCTAGTTGGATTGTTCTTGCAGAAGGACCTTTCCCGATAATAATGTCGAGTGCACCTGATTCCATAGCAGGGTAGAGTATTTCCTCAATTGTTTTATTAAGTCGATGTATCTCATCAATAAAAAGAATATCTCCAGGGTTCAGGTTTGTGAGAATTGCAGCAAGGTCACCGACGCGTTCTATTGCGGGGCCAGAGGTGATTTTAATTTGTGCTCCGATTTCACCTGCAATAAGGTGCGCGAGTGTTGTTTTCCCTAACCCAGGGGGTCCATAAAATAAAATATGCTCAGGAGGGTGTTCTCTCTGGCGAGCGGCAGTTAATAATATTTTTACGTTGTCTTTGAGGTTAGATTGCCCTATGTATTCGTCCCATTTATGAGGCCTGAGTGTTTGGTCAAGGAACGCTCGGTCAGTGGAGTCGAGGTTTCGCTCTTTTTCAGTAGTCGTATGAGGTTCTGGCTTAAGGGTTGACATAGACTTTCTTTTATGTTAACATAGTTGAGTAACCACAAATAACGTATGTAGTGTGGTTTTTCTTTTTAATCCTTATTATAAACCCCTAAACAATTTAGCTCCGCGCTTTGAATCAGTTTCGAGGACGTCATGGTCTTACCTTAGGGTAAGCAGCTGTTTCCATCCTTAGATTTTTGATTGACTTTAGGTCTCCTAAAGTATTGCTTAGGGATTTATGCTTGGGATTATAATTTTGAATTTTCTCCCTTATATTTTAGACTAGCATTTATCTCTTCTAAATCAATAACCCGTTGTAGTTCTGAAAGAGAAGTGACACCTTGTAAAGCCTTAAGGACCCCATCTTGAGCCATAGTCAGAATTCCCTGTTTTTGGGCAGCCCGAGTGATTTCATGTTCGCTTGGGTTTTCTGTTACGAGTCGCTCTATTTCCTCATCAACAACAATTGCTTCAAATATCCCGATACGTCCTTTATATGCATTAGGGGTTTCTTCTGTTGCTTCAAAAATAACGTCCCTTTTTTCTGGAACGAGTGTCTTGTCGTAAATTGAATCAAGTATTGCGTCCACGAGCTCTTTGTTTCGTCCAGTGAGTGGCACTTCTTTTTTATAGTCATCTTTAAGTTTTCTGACGAGTCGTTGTGCCATAGCGATATTCACTGCTGATCCGATAATTTTTGGATTAACGCCAAGATCAATAAGTCGAGGAAATGTTCCCGCAGCATTGTTTGTGTGGAGCGTAGAGAATACTAAGTGCCCCGTAAGGGCGGCGTTTACTGCGGTTGATGCCACCTCTTTATCTCGGATTTCTCCCACCATAATAATATCCGGGTCTTGTCGCAGTGTTGAGCGAAGCCCGCTTGCAAACGTGTAATGCTCACCTTCTGTTTGGGTCTGCACAATACCGGGAAGGTGGTACTCAATAGGGTTTTCTATGGTGATGATTTTAATATCAGGGCTGTGTACTTTCCTTAAGAAGGCATAGAGAGTTGTGGTCTTACCAGAGCCCGTAGGTCCTGTGTTAAGAATCATTCCATTTGGACGTCGCACTTCGCGCTCAAGAATCTTTTGTAGATTTAGAGGAATACCAAGCGCTTCCATCTCAACGCCAATAGCATTTGGGTCAAGGATACGCATGACGACAGATTCTCCATACGCTCCAGGGAGGATTGAGGTACGCATTTCAACATCTTTTTCATGAATTGAGACACTAAATCTGCCGTCCTGCGCTGCATTATGTCTATTGAGTTTTAATCCAGAAATAAGTTTAAGTCGGGATAAGAGTAGGGTGTAGGTTTCAATATCAAAAGAAAGTACGTCAGTAAGGACTCCGTCAAGTCGGTATCGAAGCCGTACGTATGTTTCCTCAGGTTCTATGTGCACGTCTGAGGCGTGGAGACCCATAGCACCCGCAAGCACTGCCTCAAGGATTCTTGAAATTCGATAAGACTTTTTCATCTGCATAACCCCTTCGATGTATGTTTTTACATCAGGTATGGATTTAAGTTTTTCAATAAGCGAAACAATTTCCTCTCCCGATATATCAAGGACACCCGCCTTAGACTCTGTTGAAAATGAAAGGTCTTTGTACCGCTCCCACGCACGTTCTAAGCTTGCTCGAGACACCATAAATACGTTGACTTCGTAGCCAAGTTTTTCAAGGTCTTTAATGATACGCTGTACCTCTTTCTTCCCAGGAGCGCGCACCGCAAGAGAGAGGCGTTTCGCTACTTTATGAAAACCGGCCACCTCAAAAGCGCGGGCCTCATCTTCTTTAACAAGACGAAGTGCGTCAGTACTAATAGATGTCTGAGAAAGGTCGATGTAGTTCACCCCATATTTACTTGAAAGGATTTTTGCTAACGCCTCTTCTTCTTCAAGTCGGAGTTTCAATACACGCTCTTCTTGTTCTGATTCATCAAATGTGGCCATATTTATGGCTTCATTGTAGTCTTTTTTATCCGTTCCAACAAACAAGAGTGGTGCATAGCACTATTGACAAACAGTATTGATTTGTGATATAATTAATATAGAAATGAAGGGTGTGCGATTGTGCATAGCCCCACCAAAATTAGAGGATAAAGTCATGAAGTGCCTTAAATCTTTCGTTACTGTACTGGCATTTTTTCTTCTGACAGCGTGCGCAGTCCAGGGAGTTCAAACACAACAACCCCTCCCATTACCGTCGTCACTTGCTGAGAAGGTGGCGGACTGCACGTTCAACTTCGGAAACCGCGAAGGCGCGCTCTGGAGTTGTGAGAGTAAGGTCAACTTGACCATTGCCGAAGCCGTTCTCGTTGAACAGTGGGCGCGTCAAAAAGATGCTGAAATTCTTGCGCTTCAGCGTCCACAGGTCAACTTCTCTCTTTTTGGGGTGAGGAACACTTCAAACAAAGTGACAACGTCACACTTTGACCGGAAACACTACGGCCTGAGGGACCAAGAGCATCGTTACCGCCGTAACCCAGAAAGATGGGTGTGGCGCCCTAATTGAGACACTTTTAGTATCAGGGATAAGGCGGACAGTTATGCAGTAAGCATAGACTTGTCCGCCTTTTTATTTTCAAACGGATTTCTCCAAGAGGTGTTAAAATATATACATGACAGAGATTACTGAGGCAGAGCTCAATACTGAGGCAGAAAATTTTCTAGAGAGTCTTTCCCCGCAAAAAACTGCGACCGTTGTGGGTTTGTATGGTGATTTAGGTGCGGGAAAAACAACATTTACAAAAGCACTTGCTCGCGCGCTTGGTGTTGATGAGACGGTGACGAGCCCAACCTTTGTGCTTGAAAAAATATACTCGCTTGCCAATCAAAAACAAGCACGTGGTTTTTCACAGCTTGTACATATTGACGCGTACCGTTTAGAGGAAAGTAAGGAGCTTAAACAATTAAATTGGAACACGTATATAGTGGACCCAAAAAATATTATCGTAGTTGAGTGGGCTGATAGAGTTGCGGAATTTCTTCCAGAGGATATAAAAAAGGTAACGCTTGCGGTAGTTGGTGGTAGCGCAGAGAGTTTGGTCAGAAATATTTCATATGCCTAAAAAAGTAGGGACAAAAAACAAACGAGTGGTACTTCTTGATGCACACGCAATACTCCATCGAGCGTACCATGCGCTTCCTGACTTTGCTTCAAACGCAGGAGAGCCAACAGGTGCGCTCTACGGACTCACCTCAATGTTGATGAAAATTGTGCAGGATCTTAATCCTGACTATATGATTGCGTGCTATGACCTCCCCGAGCCAACCTTTCGACACGATGTGTATAAAGAGTATAAAGGAGGCCGTGCAAAGACAGATGATGCGTTGATTGCTCAGATGAACCGCTCCCGAGATATCTTTACGGTATTTAATATTCCTATTTATGAAAAAGCTGGGTTTGAGGCCGACGATATTTTAGGAACAATTGTTGAGCAAACAAAAGATCTTAAAGCGGTCGAAATAATTATTGCTTCAGGCGACATGGACACGTTGCAGTTAGTTGATAAGAAAAAGGTGCAGGTGTACACCCTTAAAAAGGGTATCAACGACACTATTTTATACGATGAAAAAGCGGTAGTTGAGCGTTTTGGTTTTAAACCAGCATTACTTCCTGACTACAAAGGGCTTCGCGGTGACCCGTCGGACAACATTATCGGGATTCCAGGAATTGGTGAAAAGACTGGAAGTATTTTGATTCAGGAGTTTGGTTCAATCGAATCTATATATAAAAAACTAAAAAAGAGCCACACTCCTTTTGAAAAGGCAGGTATAAAAACAAGAATCATTGGTCTTTTAGAGGATAATGAAGAAGAGGCACTTTTTTCAAAAATGCTTGCGCTGATTCGACGTGACGTACCGATAACATTTGCACTTCCCGAGCACCGTTGGCGGGAACGTATTGATATTAAAGAAGCACTTAAGCTTTTTGAAGTGTTGTCGTTTCGAACACTTGGCGAACGGTTTAAACTTTTATTTTCTGAGAAAGGAGCGGTAGATGAAATAGTTGCGGAGCCCAGTAAACCGCGGGAGACTGTTGATGAGGCACTCCTTAAAGAAACAGCGGTTGCGCTCTGGGTACTGCGCTCTGACAAGACAAACCCGACGCTTGAGGATATTTTACAGTTTGCAAATACGGACTCATTTGCCGATGCGCGAAAAAAAATACACGCATGTATTAAAGAACAGAAACTCGAAAAAATATATGAAGATATTGAAAAGCCACTGATTCCTATTACTGATTTGATGCGAGTGCGCGGGATTGAAATAGATGTTCCGTACTTGAAAACACTTTCAAAGGAGTATCACAAGGAGCTCGTAAGACTTGAGAAAAAAATCTATACGCACGCGGGTGCAGAGTTTAATATTAGTTCTCCAAAACAACTTGGCGAAATCTTATTTGAAAAAATGGGACTGACGGTAAAAAACCAAAAGAAGACAGGAACAGGGCAGAAGTCTACAAAAGAATCAGAGCTTGAAAAAATGAAAGTGCTACATCCGATTATTGCGGATATTCTTGCGTACCGCGAGTTACGAAAACTACTTACCACATACATCGACAATATACCTGACATGGTCGAAAAAGACGGACGGCTTCACGCAGAGTTTTTACAAACAGGAACGACCACCGGGAGAATGGCATCGCATAATCCAAACCTACAAAACATCCCCATAAAGACGGAGCTCGGGCGACGCATTAGGAATGCATTTGTTGCGAAAAAAGGATATCAGTTTATTGCCGCAGATTATTCCCAGATTGAATTACGATGTGCGGCACTCCTTTCTGGGGATGAGAAACTTACAGAAGTTTTTGTAACGAATGGCGATGTGCACACGACCGTTGCAAGCGAAGTGTTTGGTGTCCCACCAGAGCAGGTGGACTATGAAATGCGAAGGCGCGCTAAGGTAATTAACTTTGGAATTATTTACGGCATGGGAGTAAATTCTTTACGACAGTCTTTAGGAAAAGACACCACCACAAAAGCAGAGGCACAGACGTTTTATAATGAATACTTTAAACAGTTTAGTACGCTCGCACACTACCTAGAGAGTGTTAAAGCTCAAGCAGCCCGAACGGGGTACACCGAAACATACTTTGGCAGAAAGCGATATTTTGAAGGAATTAAATCAAAAGTTCCTTTCATACGGGCGTCAGCAGAACGGATGGCAATTAATGCGCCGATTCAAGGGACAGAAGCTGACATTGTTAAGTACGCGACAATACATATTGATGCGTATATTAAGAAAAATAAATTAGAATGTGATGCAGGACTCCTTCTTCAGATTCATGATGAACTTGTGTACGAGGTAAAGAAAAGTGCCGTGAAGGAAGTCGCGGGCGCTATTAAACATATCATGGAGTCGGTGTTGCCCCCTGAAGAAACGAACGGCATTCTTTTTAAGGCAGATATATCAGTAGGAAATAATTGGGGTGAAATGAAAAGGCTTGATATATAACGTACAGTATGGTTTATTGCTTCTAGGCAGTTTTAAAAGGCATGGTTAAAAGGTAGTTTTAAAAGATATGGGAGGAATATATGACACAGAGGATTCCGTTGCAAATTGGTCCTGCGCAGTCACAATTTCCTAGAGACATAGGGTGGCGCAAGAAAAAATTACTCTTTCGAGAGTTGTTGTTTGGGGTGTTCTTTTGGGGTGGTGTCGGTATCATGAGTGCTCTTCGCGACACCTCGAAAAATCTTAAAAAAAGATTCTCTCGGGATTAAAATTATTCTCTAAAAAAGGGGCATACGTGCCCCTTTTTCTTTTTTATATCTCGCTTGATATACTATTATTATGATTTATCTCCTCCACGGAAACGATATACAAACTTCGAGAAAGAAGCTCCACACACTTCTTGATGGGCTTACTCAGAAACGTCCTGATGCTGAACACTTTCACATACACACAGAGAACAGAAAAGAATTTTCTATCGCGGAGCTTATTGGGTCCAGAGGGCTTTTTGAAGAGAAGTACATTGTCATACTCGATGGTCTTTTTATAGATAAAGAGGAGAGAGAGACACTTCTTACTTCCCTTAAAGAGATGCAAAGCGCTGAGCACATATTTATCTTTCTAGAAGGAAAGCTCGATAAAAAAACAATCACACGTTTTGAGAAATATGCAGAGAAGATCCAAGAATGCAGTGTCGCTGAAATAAAGAAAGAGCGTTTTAACACATTTTCTTTAACTGATGCGTTAGGGAAGCGTGATAAAAAGGGTTTATGGACACTGTATCAGCGAGCGAAAGCCGAACACATTGCGGACGAAGAGATTCACGGTATTCTGTTTTGGCAGGTAAAGAGTATGCTTCTCTCACTGCAAAGCGCTCACGCAAAGGAAGCGGGACTCAACCCTTTTGTGTACACGAAGTCAAAAGGTTTTCTAAAGAACTATTCTGACGCTGAGGTTCGGGCACTTTCTCAGAGACTGGTTGCACTCTCGCATGATGCTCGCAGGGGAATACATGAATTTGATATAGCGCTTGAAAGATTTATTTTAACGCTGTAGAGCTGTTTTTTAAAACATCAAGGATGTCCTCTGTTGTTTAAAAATAAACGTCACAGGTATCGGTGGTGTTTATCTCATGGAGGCATTTTTTTGTTTTTATGATATGGTGTATGGGTTGATTTTTGAGTTGTGAGTAGAACCAGCATTTGGTACCATATAAAGGCAACCGCCCGTAGCTCAGTTGGTAGAGCAGCTCCCTTTTAAGGAGAATGTCGTAGGTTCAAGTCCTACCGGGCGGACATGAATGAGTTTAAACAGCAGTGTATTAAGTTGAGAGAAAAAGACCACACACTTTCTGAAATCATGCAGATAACAGGAAGGTCAAAAACATCTATCTATTTTCACATACAGAACATTGCACTTAGTTCTCTAAAACAGAAAGAAATTCGAGATGCAAGTCGCACGAGAGTTCTTGATCTTTCACAAGCAAGGAAAGGTAAAAGCAAAAAACCTTTTAAGAAGTTTCCTCAGTGGAACATTCAGGCAGTTTCTTTGGTGGCACACTTACTTTTTGGTGGAGAAATTCAGTCAAATAAATGTGTCTATAGTAACCGAAGCGTTGCTTTATGTAAGAAGGTCGAAAATTCTATGTGTCTGTTTTATGATTTTGAGCCTAAACGGCGGTATAACAAACAGACGGGAGTAACAAGTATCAGTTATTTTAATGTTGAGCTTACATCATATCTTAAGCATAAAGCGAAGGCATTGCTTATTGAGATTGAATTTTTTCCTGAAGAATTTAAGCGAGAATTTTTGCGCGCATTTTTTGACGATGAAGGGTGTATAGATTTTAAACCTCATAGCGGTACGCGACGAGTTCGTGGGTATCAAAAAGATACAACAATACTATATCTTGTGTGGAAACTTCTTCGAGATTTTAATATTAACGCAAAGATTCAACTTCCTAATGAAGTCGTAATATCAAAAAAAGAAAATTTACTAAAGTTTCAAAAAGAAATAGGTTTTTCTATTGGAGTTAAAATGAATGGAAATAGACCAAATAGCGTCTGGAAAAAACATATGGAAAAAAGTGATATTCTTAAAAAGGCTATAGACTCGTACGGTTCTTAAAAATAACTTTATAACGGTAAGTCTACTGCGGGAGCTCCAGCACCAGTAAGGAGGAGAGAAAGAAAGATTGCAAAAAGAAGAATATAGAATATCCGTTCATGAGGGACGAGGACTGGAAACTCTTTTTTAAACCAGAGGAGTTTTAGTGCATAGAGTCCACCAAGAAGCGCCATAACCTGTGTAAGAAATCCTGCAATAAGAAAGAGTCCAAGCACAACCTCAAAGAGTCCGCCGAAAACAATAAAGATTGTTGTGGGTGACCCAAGTCGAGCGTACAGTTTTTCAACAAGCGTCTCTCTTTGAGTAGTAAGGTGTCCCCATCCTATGTGGAGCAGATAGGCACCAACAACAACACGAAGAATAAACGGTGCGAAGATGCCAAAAATTAAGAGTGATGGAAAAATACTTAACATAAATATATTGCTAGTATACCACGACTCCTTTATAGGAAACCACCGTTTCTGTGTGGTACCCTGCATAGACACTATGAAAGAAACACACATTATCTTGCACAATATACGAAGCGCTCTTAATGTAGGGTCCATATTTCGCTCTGCCGACGGGGCTGGTGTTTCAAAGATACATCTCACGGGGTATTCACCAACGCCTATTGATAGGTTTGGGAGAAATGAAGCAACGATTGCAAAAACAGCGCTTGGTGCAGAGCATTCGGTTTCTTGGGAGCAGGGAGAAATACAGACAGTACTTCGTACACTCAAAGATTCTGGATATTTAATCGTGGGAGTCGAGCAAACTGCAGACGCGAAGAACTACAAAGAGTTTATAGCCAGAGGGAAAACAGTTTTTATATTTGGAAACGAAGTTGGGGGTCTTGAGGATGAGGTTCTTAGGGTGTGTGATGAGACTATTGAAATTCCAATGCGTGGAGAGAAGGAGTCTTTAAATGTTGCGGTTGTCGCGGGTATTATCTTGTTTAACTACACACCTTAGTAGTTAAAGACGTCAACAGTCTTTCCGTCAGCATCAAGAAGACGAATAATGTCACGGCTACCCCAAATCTCTCGGTCGTGTTTTAGATAGACACGCCACTCAGGGCTAAAGAAATCGCTATCATTTCTATGATTTTCTACGCAACTTGAGTAGTGTATCTCTTCAGTAATAAACACTGCGCAGGAATCAGAAAACCCTAGTGGTAGTGCTTCAAGGGGCATAGAGCATCGGTCTAAGTCTTCGATATATGAAAGACACGCATCTCCAAAACGAAGTGGGTCACTTTCTGAAAATCTGAATTCGTCTTCAGGTAATGGGCATTGCTTTTGAATTGACGGGGTGAAGTCTTGGAATTGTTCGAAGTATCCTGAGCATTTATTTATCTGGAAAGAGACTCCCGTAGGTGAATGACCTGTTAGGAGATATATTTTTTCTCGGTGGCCCGCCATAAGTGGCTGTTCTATATTTACCGTTCCTGAGGTAGATATTTTTGTGGCTTTAGGAATAGAGACCACTTCGTTAGAGATCATACTTTGTAGTTTCCAACCAGTAAGCGAAACAGGCGCTGTCAGTGAATATGCTGTTGAGAGTTCAACGTATTCCGTAAGTGGAGATGTTTCTCTTGGCCCGTTTGATGTTTTTTGAATACGTACCTGGCCCCAGTACGGAGATGTTTCTCCAAAGTCTCGAGTGCGTCCAAACTCCTCTACAATACGCGCATATTCTGCGTCAGCTTTTGAAGTACTACTGTCTCCTTGGCTAACAGGTGGAAAGAAGTTGCTTACTCCGGAGAAGATACTTTCTTTTGCGTTAAAATTAACCGTGCTCGTACTCGCTTTGTCTGCGCCACCTGAAAACACCCAAAAAATTCCAAGGATAATCACAAGAGAAGCAACCAACATAAAATCTCCACCCGCTTCTCCTGTGTTTCTTTTTTTAAACCACACTGTTTCTTTCATTACTATGTATAGTAGCTCCTCGATGTTTCTAAGTCTAGGTTCGAGCAATCTTTTCAAGTACTTCGGTAGCAACAGTCACATCATCCCAAGGAGTCTTTTTCCCACGTGCTTCCATAATATAGGGGTCAGTCCCTTTTCCTGATATAAGCACCACCGCACCTTCTGTTTTTTGTGCATAGAGACACGCCTCATAAATTGCAGTTCTTCGGTCCATAATAATACGAGCCTCCTTTTGTGCTTCCGCCACTCCTTTTTGTATTGCTGTAACTATTTCTTCTGGGTCCTCGTCGTAGGGATCCTCGTTGGTTAAAATGACCATATCGCAATAGGTACCTGCAATTTTTCCCATTTCAGGGCGCTTCCACGTGTCACGTCCACCGCCAGTATTTCCGAGGACACATATTTTCTTCTTATGGGGGAATGCTTCGTAGAGTTTTTTAAGCGAATCCGGAGTGTGTGCATAGTCAACGACTACATCAAAGAGTTGTCCGGTGCGCACATGTTCAACCCGGCCTTTAATTTTTGACACTGATGTAACACCACGCGCAATGGTTTCAAGTGGGATGTTGAGGTGTTCAGCAAGTGAAACGCTTGCGAGTATATTTTCTGCATTAAATACCCCTTCAAGCAAGGAGTGTATGACCACGCCTTTATACGTGAGCTCAAGACCGGTTGCGGTTAAGGCATATGGGGTATTCTTCAAAGAAAATGGAATCTTTTCAACCCCAGAAATATCAAGAAAATCTTTTCCGTGCACGTCGTCAGCATTTGCGACTGTCACTTTATTTTTTTTGGAAGAGTGTGCAAGCGCGTCTCTTAGTTTTAGTTTTGCGTTGAGATAGTTTTCAAATGAACCATGGGACTCAATGTGCTCGGGGGTGATATTTGTAAATATAAGTGCATCGAGCGCTATAAATTTGTGACGGTATTGGGCAACTCCTTCCGAGGTCATTTCAATAACCGCATGTGTGCACTTTCTTAACACCGCCTTCCTTAGAAAATTCTGTACAAAAAATAACCCCGGCATAGTCATTTTTAGTCTGTTCGGAGTCGAGTCACTGTCAATTTTAAAATGAATAGTGCTGAGGAGTGCAGTTTTATAGCCAGCTTCTTGCAAGATACTCCACACAAGTTCTGCAGTGCTCGATTTTCCCTTTGTCCCTGTTATGCCGATAACAATGAGATTTCGAGACGGGAAGCGGTACCAGAGCGCCCCCGTTAACGCGATAGAGAAGTGGTACAGGGGTTGGAAAAAAGAAAATACTTTTTTTGGAATAAGTTTCTTGATAAATTGCTTCATGTTATTTTCCCAGTAGTTTAAGTGCTGCGGTAATACGCTCCCCAGTTCCGTGTACGTCTTTAGGGAGTTCCTTCAGTGCTTCTCGAGCTTCTTTAATTGAATATCCCAAGGACTGTAATCCTTCGAGCGCTTCCGCATCTTCACTGTGGAGCACGGAGTCCGCTTCACTTAAGAGCGCTGTCTTATCACGAAGCTCGATGATTATCTTTTCGGCGCTTTTTCTTCCAATACCCGAGACTTTTGTCAGATAGGTTGTGTCTCCTTGAGATATTGCTGATGAGAGGGCAGTGACCGTTTCGAGATTCATGATTGCGAGTGCCGATTTTGGACCAATCCCTGATACAGAAATAAGGAGTTCAAAAAAAGTTACTTCGTTTTCATGTAAGAACCCAAAAAGATCCATAGAGTTTTCTCTGACCGCGAGGTGTGTGAAAAATGTTATGGCTGAGCCGTCCCTCGGGAGAGACCTGATAATTTCAAGTGTTGTGTGAATCCGATACCCGACACCACCAACGGTGAGTATTGTGTATCCAATACCTGAAGAAGTAACCGTCCCTGTAAGTTGCGCTATCATTATGGGTTTAATAATACCTTAGAATTCTGGGTCATAAAAGAAGGTGGCGCTGTAAGCGAAAAACAGCATGTGTTGTATTTTACTGGTTCTCTGGTATAGTAGTCTCCATTATGGCAATAACAGCATCAGCTAAGAAAGCGCACAAAGCTTCACTTAATAAGCAGGTATTTAACGTGCGTCGAAAACGTGCACTTCATGAGGTCACGAAAGAAATAACTTCTTTCATTACTCTCAAGAAAGGTAAAGAGGCACTTGAGCTCCTGCCAAAAGCATATAAAGCACTCGATAAAGCAGCAAAGCGCGGAGTTATTAAGAAAAATACCGCAAGTAGAAAGAAATCTCGACTTTCTGCAGCAATTAAGAAGATAGGGTAGTCGGAAGACTCCAAGCAAAAAACACCACATTCTTGTGGTGTTTTTTATCGTTTGTAGATTTGTAATTAAGTCGAGTTTATTGTTTGGGGCTTCTATGAGTATTTTAGAGCAAAACAAAAAGTAATGAAGCTCTTGACATAAATGTTTTAATATAGTATTATTAAAACAGTGAATGGTCTTTTTGCAGCGGAGGTTCTTATGAAGAATATTTATAGATTTAGTATGCTCGTAGGGTTCGTACTCTTCCTCAGTGCTTGTGTTGTGGGGGGTCGAGGTAAGCCGACCATTATTTCAGATTTTGCTGACACCCATGGTCGGAGTGGTGCTCACGCTGGTGTTGACTTTGTTGGTAACAGCACAATACTTGCTGCTGCCGATGGAATTGTCTACACTGTTCGGACGCCAAATTTCAATACGGGGTGTGGCGGACAGATTATCATTTGGCACATAGAGAAAGCACGCTTCACCGCGTATTGCCACCTCTCTTCGATTGATGTCGAAGAAGGATCCTTGGTTCGTCGAGGGGAGGTTATCGGCCAAATGGGCGACACGGGTTCGGGTAACTGGCCTGTGCACCTTCATTTCGAAGTCAATTCCGTGGGGAAAAGTCACGAAGATGGTGTTCTTTGGGAGGGTAAATCACTCGAAAACCCTTCGAAGTATATTGTCGGGTGTTTTGACCCTTCGGCGACGTACCCCGAAAATGAATTCGTACTGACATACCCGGTATCTTGCGATTAGGGTGTCGTACAGAAAAACTCAAGGTGCTGTCATTAAGACAGCGCCTCTTTATTTTTTGTGTCATCGATAAAAAGCTTACATTTTCTTTCTGAGATTCTTTCCATAGGTTCTCGTAGGTCAAACTGAACATCAATACCACCTCCAAGTATATTTTTAAATTTTTCTTCGAGAGTACTCGTAATTTGAGAATCAAATAACGACCCGCGTACAAGAATGACCTTGAGTTCTTTTTTTGATTTTTTACGTAATTGCCACTGCAGAATAGCGCCAACATGTTTTGTCATAAGAAAATTAATATCTACATAAGAAATTACTTTTCCTTCAAATTCAAGCGAAGATGACCGCCCTTCAATTATAAAACGTGGTGTGTTGAGTCCGCAGAGGCATTTTTCAGTTAATATTTCTCCCCAGTCACCTATATCATACCGTATGAAGGGCATTATATGGTTTTCTAAATCTGTAATTATAATTCTTCCAGACTCGCCATTAAGAACCTTTTTACCTTTACTGTCCACTACCTCAAGAATAAATGACTCGCTATTTAAATGGAATCCGTGGTGTTTTTTACACTCAACTCCAATAACTCTAAATTCTTCTGTCCCATACCGGTCATATACTTCACACGAGAGGGTTTTTTTGATAAAGGTACGTTGTGCTTCGGTGAGCGTTTCTCCTGCTGTGGAGCAATATCTAAAGGATAGCTTATGGTTTGGTTTCGTACTTAAAATGGAACAGAGTTCAGTTATTTTTGATGGATATCCGACGATAATATCAGCATTAAATGAAAGCATATTACTAATAACGGTATTGAATTCTGTATAGAGCGTTTTGGTATCCACTGGTAATGAAGCGTGTAAATCGTACCACCGCTTACGTTCACCTAATTTCACACTTTTTATTGAAGATACAATGTGTCTGAATGATACATTTTCCCATACTAAAAACCTCCATCGCTTGAAGAGGGTATAGAGGAGTTCTCTATATATCTCCATTGGCGTAGGTTGTTGGTATAAATCGAAGTGGCTCTCCTGTTGAACCAGAGGTTTCCTTCCAGTCGTAATTTTTTTCAGGTGTGTGGTTATATATAAATTCACATGGAGGATGGCTCAGGAAGGTATTTTTATTAATAATGGGAAGCGTATCCAAATTGTGCACCGTTGCTTGATTTTTTACACCAGACTCATTCCATAGTTTTTTATACAAGGGGATATGAACATATGCGTGTTTAACAAGTCTCTTGAGTCGATAATTTTGCCACAGTTTTATAACCCATGTAGGTTTTAAGTGGACTTCTTTCCATATAAAGAACTCAATGTTTCTTTTTAGATTTTCGAGTGTAGTGGATCTCATTATCTACTCAGAGTATATAGTTTAAATTCTATTGCAAATTAAAACGCCCGGGTGCATCTCTGCTCCCGGGCGTAGTTCTTGTGATGTGGCAATTTTTAGTTGCCACTGATTTTCTTGAGAGTCCAAGCGGTCTTCCCGTTTCGACTGTGGTCCCTGGTCCACTTGACCAGGCCGAGCTCTGGGTTCATGTAGTAAACCCTGTCGGAATGGCTTCCGCTGTTCGACTGTTCGCGGCACTCGACCTTGAAGGTGTCGACATTCCCGAGCTCGATTGAAATCACCTCGGTGCTGGCGACTTTGCATTCGCGCCAACCCCAGTCCATTGAGTACCTGAACTCGTTTCCGACCTTGATCGGATACGGTGACCCCTTGACGAGGTTTACGCTGGATGATCCGTCCCTGCCGCCGCAGCCCTCCCATTTGAGTGATGGGCTTATGACCGTGATCGGTGGTATTGCTTCCGTATCAAGTATTCCGCAAGTTTTGAAGATTTGGGAAACAGGAGATGTCTCAGGGATATCTCTGACGACACAATTAGCAGCACTCTTTGCTGTGTGTTCGTGGTTTTTGTATGGCCTTTACATCAAAAACAAGCCGCTTGCGATAACAAGCGGTCTTTCCGTTTTAGTACTTGGTACGGTAGTAATTCAGATGTTTACGTATCAATAATACCGACCGAGCCCTGTTTTCCGCCCATTCAATTTTTTTTAAAAACCCCCTCCTTCCATACGCGGCGCCAAAATTTCTGACCCCAAAAAGCCGTTGAGTTTATGGTGTATTTATTGTACCAAGCTCGAACCTACTTTCAAAACAAATGATGTCGCACGCGCGGAGCGCGTGGTGGCTTGAAACTAAATCGTACGCTCGTATCGTTCCGCCACTGCCTCGCTTCACTCGGCAACCCCAAAAAGAAAAAATGTTCCTTGCTTTTCGGATTTGCGCGCGACCAATTTTTTCTGAAAATGGAAAGGACATTTTTCTTTTTGGGGTTCTGCCTTCCAAGTATTCAGGCAGGTGGCGGAACAATGCGGACGAAGTTTTGGCAAAACTATTTTTTGGGGAAAGGATTTGCCAAAACTTCGGCTGATTTGTTTTTGAATTTGGATGTCGCAAATGGAAAAGGAGGGGTTTGGGGAGGAATTTTCCATTTGCTCCGCTGATTTCTTTTGGCGAAATTCGGGCGGGATTTTTGGC
>JBBDOU010000009.1:0-23286 GCA_040876885.1 Minisyncoccota bacterium
AAGGACGTTAGAAAGACGCCCCAGGAGTTTCTTGGAGACCTCATCAACACCTTTCTCAGAGAAATTGAGATCCTCACCTCTGACAATCGGAGAAGAGAGGAGGTAAAACCGAAGTGCATCCGCTCCATATTTTTGCATAACCTCGACAGGGTCGGGATAATTCTTAAGACGTTTACTCATCTTTTGACCATCTTCTGCAAGCACAAGGCCGTTTACGATAACGTGTTTATAGGGAGCTTTTCCGAAAAGTGCTACTCCTAACACGATAAGTGAATAGAACCAGCCTCGTGTTTGGTCCATTCCCTCAGCAATAAAATCTGCGGGATATCCTTTTGATTTTTTAAATAAACCACTTTTTGGTTCAAATGTATCGGTGTTCTCAAATGGGTAATGCTGTTGTCCATAGGGCATAGAACCTGATTCATACCAACAATCAAACACATCAGGAACACGAACTAACTCGCTTCCGTCTGAGTCAACAAGAACCACATCATCTATATACGGACGATGTAGATCAAGTTCATAGTCCTTGTTGTGTGGAAGCGGTACAAATAGAAGTTCTCGCACCTCGCCAGTCATCAAATCAAACCTATTATTTGCTATACATTCCCCACACCCATCTACATCTTGCCCTTCTGCCCCCGCCTGTATCATCTGAAGCGGTCCGTTGTGAGATATGATGAGAATTGTTTTACCCTCATATTCTTTTTCAAAATCATAGAGTACCTCTGTCACTCTATCCTTAACTTCATTCCACGACTCCCCTCTCGCTGGCTTTACTATCATTCTCTCTCGGGTGAATTGAAAAAATGAATGGTAATCGTCTACCGATTTTCCCTCGAACTCCCCAAAGGTCACCTCTTTGAGTCTCGCGTCTTCTTTAAGCACATCCTTTGAGATTCCAAGTTTTTCTACCAAAAGATGTGCGGTTTCTTTCGTGCGTTGCAATGGAGAATGCAGGATTATATCTATTTTCTTACCTTTTAATTTCTCTGCAACAGTACACACAGTTTCTTTACCACTTTCTGTTAATGGGTTTGTGACATTTGGGTCTGCGTTAAGCGTGTTTTTTGTATTAGAGAGCGCTTCTCCGTGGCGCATAATAAGGTACTGATTCCCTGACTTCTTTATATATTTTTTAAGTTCCTCTATCGAGCCAACAGCAACGACACTCCCACGCTTCTTATTTTCCCATACCGGTAGTGGAGCGCCCCAGTATCTCGTTCTTGAAATAGCCCAGTCACGAGCATTCTCAAGCCAGTTACCAAAACGATTTTCCCCAACCTCTTTTGGCACCCACTGTATTTTTTTATTCTCTGCAACAAGTGTATCTTTAAACTCAGTCACGCGGACAAACCACGAAGATGACGCGTAGTTAAGCAGTGGTGTATCACAACGCCAACAATGTGGGTATGCATGTTCAATCTTTTCTTTTGCAAACAAGAGACCTTTCTGCGCAAGCGCTTTAATAATCTCAATGTCAGTGGCCATATGGTCTTCTTTCGGCTTCACGGGCATCCCCTTAAAGTCAGTAACTGCTACGTCAAAGACTCCATCTTGTGTGACATGATGAATTATTGGAATACCTTCTTTTTGTGCCAAGAGTAAGTCTTCTTCACCAAATGCGGGGGCGAGATGCACAATACCGGTTCCGTCTTCGGTGGTAACGTAAGGTGCATGATATATCTTCCACCCGTTTTTCTTCCCCGCAACATTTTCTTGCGCGTAATAGTCAAACGGTGGCTTATATTTCTTTCCAATGAGCTGTGAACCTTTATACGTATCGACTATAGTGTACTCGCCTTCTTTAAATACTTTTGTGAGTCGATCTTTTGCGAGTATAAAGCGAAGTGGCGTATTTGTTTCTGCATCCTTCTGCTCCACAGTGACATATTCGAGATCTTCATGTACTGCAACAGCGGTGTTCCCTGGAAGGGTCCACGGGGTTGTGGTCCACGCCAACACAAACGTCTTCGGAGTATTTTTAGGTTCATCAATAAGTTCAAACTTAACGGTTACTGAAAAATCCTTAATGTCTTTATAGCCAAGGTTCACTTCAAAATTTGAAAGTGTTGTCCCGCACCGAGGACATAAGTGCATTGATTTAAATCCTTTATAAATAAGACCTTTATCGAAAAGTGTTTTAAACACCCACCACACACTCTCAGTGTATGGTGTGTCCATAGTCTTGTAGCCATTATCCATGTCAACAAAGCGACCAAGTCGTGGAATAATCTTCTTCCAATCCTCCGCATCTTTCATGATGGAGTGACGCGCGGCTTCGTTGAATTTCTCAACACCGTACACTTCAATATCTTGTTTAGTCTTCAGTCCAAGTTCTTTTTCGATAAGATTCTCGACTGGTAGGCCGTGGCAGTCCCACCCCCAACGACGAGCAACACGTGAACCACGCATTGTCTGATATCGAGGGATTGCATCCTTTATTGTGCTCGCAAGAATATGCCCGTAATGTGGTAACCCGTTTGCAAATGGAGGACCATCATAAAATACGTACTCTCCCTTTGGAGCATTCTTCGCTTCAGTCTTTTTAAAAATATTCTGCGCATCCCAAAAAGCCAAGATGTCTTCCTCGCGTTTTGCGACATCTGTTTTCTGTACACCGCTTGTGTTTTCTGTTGTATTCAAAAGGTCTTTATTATCTGCCATATATCACTAGATAGTAGCAAATAGAACACACTCACGAAAGCGTGCGCTACATCCTCTCTGGTGCTTTGATTCCAAGAAGCCAGAGTCCATTTTTTAGTGTAACAGCAACTGCATGAGCTCGCGCAAGTTTAACTGAAGCTTCAGGAGTTCCATCAAGTATTTTTGTGTGTGCATACCAAGTACTGAAGGCGCTTGAGAGTTCGGTGATGTACGTTGTTATATAGTGAGGTTCATATTCTGCGACAGCGCGCGCGACGACATCAGGAAAGCGATGGAGAAGCGTATCAACATTAGTTACTACATCAAGCGCGTTTGCTTTTTCTGTAACCCCCTCCGTATTTGCTTTTTCTAAGATAGAGAGAATGCGAGCATGTGCATACTGAATATATGGACCAGAGTCCCCTTCAAAAGAAAGCGCTTCTTCTGGATTAAAAGAAATATTTTTACCTGAAGATTGTTTGAGTACTGAATATTTTATAGCAGCGACCGCAACTTCTTCAGCGACCGCATCCTTATGCTCTACTTCAAACGATTCCATCTTCTTAAGTGCGCCTATTTTCATTTCCTCAATCAATGACTCGCCAGTAACCACATTCCCTTTTCTAGAAGACATTTTACCTTCTGGCAATTGCATCATGCCGTGTGGAATATGCACAAGTTTTCCTTTAAAATTAGGCTCAAGCAGAGAAAAGACCTTAAAAATAACATCAAAATATGTCTCTTGTTCAACCGCGGTTACGGTAATACTTGTATCAAAATTAAATTCGTTTTGTTTCAATATCGGCAACCCTAAGTCACGTGTCTCATATGTAGTGGTGCCGTACTGCGTCTTAAACACTCGTGTGTGGAGTCCGTATTTTTCTCCGTGAAATACAAGCGCACCTTCGCTCTCTTCAAAGATTCCCGCTTTAAGACCCCGCTCCACCATAGGTAACCCAATCGTTAACCCTTCGCTTTCAAAAAATGAGTAATCAAATTTCGTCCCCAAAGTTTCATATATCTCCTCAAAATGATTAAGTGATGTCGCAAGTCCGATGTCATATGTATCTTTTAAACCAGAGTCCCCCAGCGCGACATGTTTATTGAGTTCAATAATTTCAAGTTTTGCTTTTTCGTCAGTTTCATATTTTTCATGTCCATACGCGTATGCCGCACCTAAATCATTAACACTTCGCGCATCAAAACTTTCCTTCCCAATAGCCCAAAGCGCTTTCGCAACATGAAGCCCAATATCTCCTTGGTAGTTCGCCCGTTTTGTGTCGGCTCCAGAAAATTCAATAATCCGAGAAACCGCCTCTCCAATAGTGTTGCTCATGAGATGCCCAATATGAAATGGTTTAAACGGATTTGGTTGCGTATATTCAACCATTATTTTTTGACCCTTAAGAAGCTCGTTCCGCCCCCACGTATCTCCTTTCTTGAGTATTTCCTCAAGCTGTTTTGTGAAGAAATCTTGTGAAAGATAGAAGTTAATAAACCCAGGACCAGCAACTTCGATACGTTCAATTTCAAGTGGGAGATTTTTTTCTATTTCTTCTTGTATTTTCCCTGCAAGCTCTCTTGGATTTTGTTTTTCTTTTTGTGCGAGCACCATCGCCACGTTACTTGAAAAATCCCCATGGGATACATCTGCTGGGTACTCGAGTGCTACCTCCTCGGCAACTATATCAAGTGCCTTAAGCGCTTCTTGTATAGAATTTGTTATCGTATGACGAATCATGAGGAGAGTATAACGAAATAATCAAAAGACTGCTAACGAAGCTCTGAGATAAGGTCCGGTGCGGTTCCTTTCTCTACAGAAACTTTCACTCGACCCAAAAGAGCACCGCGCCCCGTCTCAACTGAACACCGCCACAACCCTTCCGTGACTGTTTTTTCACTATACCCGCGATACCCAGCAATTCTTCCTCCTGAAACACTAAAGTTAAATCTTCCTCTCTGTCTCCAAATATCTGCCTCTGGTTCAAACTCCTCCCATATATGAAAAATTGGTGTGTTCAATTCTGCTGGAGCAAATACTGCACTGAAGCACGATGCAGTGTTTGAACTACTAAGATAAATCGTCGAATCAGATTTTCTGAAAAATGAATACCACTTCTTGGTGTCATACGTAACCTCGTAATCTCCTCCGACGCGCTTCACAGTGTGGAATATGCCGAGGTCGCGCACAGAAAGTGGTACGGGTGGTATGAGATTTGAATAATATAAAACACTAAAGACAACAAGAATTGTACTGATACTCAATGTCAGTGCTCTTTTTCCTTCCGTAAACACTCGCTCCGCAATAAGTCGAAGGAGGTACAAAAATATCCCAATTACCACAAGACTTAAGAGTAACCCCGCGAGGAACGTCCACGGTGCAATCGAACGAAACAAAACGGGAACAATAAGAATTGAATACAAGAGTACGAGTAAATAATACACAGTGGTGTTGAACCAAAGTCGTGTATAGCGGGTTTTAAACAACTCATTACCAATAAGCAATAAGAGTATGACAAGTAGAAACGGCCAATTCCCAACAAGCGTTGCGCTGCCAATATAGAGCACTAGGAGACCGCCCGCTAAGTTACCAAAGGAGAACTGAATAATAAGAGAGAGCCATATTTTTGATTCTTTCTTATGTACTTCTCGGTACGCCATCACTGCAATACAAAATCCAGAAACCAAAAGGTATGCAAGGAGTACAAGGTTCCCATATAACTGGTCGGGACGGCCAAGTGTAAGCGAGTCCCACACCAACCCAAACACTAATGCGATGACTGGTAAGTGTTGTTTATGTTTTTTAAGAAAATTAATCATTACTCTATAGAGTATATAAAAATAAGCCTCAAATAACCATTTCTTGACTTGGTGTATACACACGGGTACTCTTCATTTAGAACAGTACACTCACAATGAAAAGGACTACATGTTATGTACCTTCCATATAAAGAACGTACCCTAGACCACCAATACGCTGACCGGCTACGGTATATCCTCACTCACGGCATAGCGGTGAAGGATACCCCACAAGATGTGGGAGCTCTCACTTGTTTCGGCGAACTAACACCAATGGTGTTTGATGTTGAAAACGGTGCACCACTCATCACTGAACGAAATGTCTCCTTTTGGCGTAAGCCAATCGGCGAAATCCTCGCATTCATCAACGGTGTCCGTGACACCAAGACACTCCGAGAAGAATACGGAGTTGCTTGGTGGGAAGAATGGGCTACTGAGAAAAAATGTGCAAAAATCGGTGTCCCAACGGGAGACCTTGGGCCTGGCTCTTATGGGGCCGGCTTTCATGATTTCCCGATGCCAAACGGCAAGACTTTCAATCAACTCTCGCACATTGTTACCCAGCTGAGAAATCCTAGACTCCACCAGCGACGCACGCTTATCGTGAATCCCTGGATTCCCTTCTACAACGGATGGGGTGGAATTCAAAAGGCAGTGGTTTCTCCTTGTCACGGTTGGCTTCACTTCCGTGTTATTAACGGCGGACTTTTTATGCGGATGGATCAGCGTTCAGCAGATATGCCAATTGGCGTTCCTGCAAATATGATCCAGTACTTCGCACTACTTCTCGCAGTGGCGCAGGTCTCAGGACTGAAACCTACACGGTTTTGTCATTCTTTCTCTGACGCTCACATCTACGAAAACCAACGTGAAGAAGTCGAAGCGCTACTTGAGCGGAACCCATTCTGCTTTCCGACACTCACCATTGATCCTGAAGTGAAAGAACTTTCTGACTTCAGGCCTCACCACTTCGAACTCAGCGAGTACGAGTCTCATGATGCGGTTAAAATCGCTGTCTCGGTATAGGGGGGGTGTGATGCGTACAACATTTTCAATTGTTGTAGCTATGGATCACAATCGGGTCATCGGTAACAACAACACGTTACCGTGGCAGATTCCAAGCGACCTGCGCCATTTCCGCAGTCTAACTACAGGACATGCGGTTGTTATGGGTCGGAAAACCTGCGAGTCAATCGTCAAAAAACTTGGGGAACCACTTCCAAGAAGAACTAACATAGTCCTCACCCGACAAAAAAATTTTCGGATACGTGGGTGCATCGTTGTTCACTCAATTGAGGCGTTGGACAGATTAGGTTTTGAACACGTCTTTGTTATTGGTGGTATGGAGATTTATAACCTCCTTCTTCCATATGCAGAACGCGTTCACTTAACCTATGTTGACGCTCAAGTTGAAGGATCTGCCGTATTCCCCGAAGTTGAAGTATCCGTATGGGAACATGTCTCCACTCAGATACCAAAACAGACTTCGGGAGATCAGTATCCTGTGTCATTTGTGGAATATAGACGCCGCCCTTAGAGGTCGATGTGATTAACAATCCATCGACCTCTTTTCTTTAATACTAAAAGAGATGGTATTATAGGTTTTATACATATGGATAAAAAAGAAAAAACAGAATTTCTTAATTTTAAACACGCCCGACTTTCTGAACAACGAGCGCAAATGGAACAAATACAAAAAGATGGGGTTTGCCCATTCTGTATTGAATACTTCACGAAATACCATACCGCGGAAATAGAGCGTGAAGGAAAATGGTGGTTAGTTAGCAAAAATGACTTTCCATACGAGGGTACGTCAATACACTATATTTTAGTATATAAAAAACACATCGTGCAGCCGTCAGAAATTGACCCAGAAGCATGGGAAGAGTTTGGTGAGCACATAAACTACTTGAATACTACACACACACCAAAAGGTGGTTCCTTTTTTATGCGTTTTGGTGACACTGACTACACTGGTGGATCAATTGACCACCTTCATGCACAATTTCTTGTTGGCAGTGCATACTCTGAAGATGCAGAGAAAATAAAAGTCAAACTTGGGTATAAAAAATAAACCTCTGACGTTTCAATCTTTCGATTAAAACATCAGAGGTTTTCAATATACACGAGCTCTACGCCCGCATACTTAAGGTTTTTCTCTCCATCGAGCACTGCGTACCCGCCAGAGAAAAATACTTTTGAGATACCCGAACGAGCAACAAGCATTGCGCAGGTGGGGCAAGGAAAGGTTGTGACATAGAGCCACGCCCCTTCTGTGGAAATCCCCCGCTTTGCTGCCTCTGCAATAAGTGCCGCCTCAGCATGATCTGCTGTTGTAAGTTCAAGGTGGATCCCTCGCTTAAAGATACTGCGAGGGTCTCCAAATGCTGCGGGCATTTGTTCATCTGGAACGTGTGTGTTGTGCGCGCACAGTATTGGCGAATCTTCTTTTACCAGTACGCCACCAACCTGTCTCCACCAGTCAAAGCTCTTACTTGCCTCTTCTTGGGCTTGCGCCATGACAGCTCTATCGAACTCGGTTATATTTTGAGAACGATGCACGACAACGGACTTTTTCTCGGCAACATTATCTCGATGCCACCGCAAGAAGACTGGTATAAAACGAGTGGTAGCTACAAAAAAATATCTGTTAACCACCGCACGCGTAACATCTTCATCAGGACACACGATTGATAGTTTCTTTTGTTGGTTCAAAAGTACAATACCAGGATATGTGAGAACCTCAACAATACGGCCTTCTAAAAAGTCCATTCCCTTAAGCGCAGCGCTCATTTCGAGTGGGGCTACTGCACGAAGAGAATCTTTTCGACGAAGATAGTCGAACTCATCATCGAGTGTCTCTAGTATCTCGTTTGAGACAAGAAAGATGTCGGTGTCTTGAGGAAGTGTCTTCAGGAAGTCATTATACCCGCGGTGGAGTACTGGGATATAGAGTAAACATATACTTCTCATAACCTTTTATCCTCCGTTCATTTTCTCAAGTTTTTCCAAGCCGTCCTGAAAAGAGTGTATTGCAGTCCGCATGATGTCTATAGCAGGACCAAGTACTTCGATTTGCATCTCACGAAGACGAGCGCTCGTGCTTGTTTCTGCCTGTGATTCAAGATTGACTACCTCACCACAAAACTCACCGAGTGCGACAACCTTCTCGTTTGAATAGCCAGTCCGTTCAGAGATAACTAGTACATCTGGCCTGACACACTTGATGAGCTTCCATTTCTGGTCTTTAGCTCCTTTTATCGTCACGACGTCAACGTATCGCAAGTGAGTCAAAGACTCTACCCGCTCTGCCTCCGGGACGATGGGGCGATTATCACCCTTGCGGGCTCTGACTCGCTCATCGCTCTCAACTCCAACAATGAGGAAATCCCCGCGCAAACGTGCTTCGCGAAGGTACCGTGCGTGCCCAATGTGTGCGAGGTCGAATGACCCACTTGTTAAGACGACACGACCACCAAGCGCACGTATTGCTTCAACGGTGTCCTTTAGGGCCTTGTAGTCGGAGATGAAGCGCTCTCCTGGAGAACAGTCTGAAGAGAGTATTCCTTGCCGTTCCATTTCTAAAATCTCCTCGATTATGAACTAGTGTTTATCTAGAATGAAAAGTATCACAAAAATATCCCAAACACAAAGCGCGCCAGAATTGGCGCATTTGTGACTCCGTATGTAAAGAAGACTTATTTCTCTACGTCAATTCCTTACAGGAACTGTATATCTTGTCGATATCTCTCTCCAAGTATTCAAGAGATATCAGGCAAGATTCATAGATGTTCATTACTTCACATCTACCCTCTACGAGAGCTGTACACCTTTAGGATATTTTTCATACTTCAAAATATCTCTAAAGGTCGATTGACGTTTCCTTACTTCACGTCAATTCCTTACAGGAACTGTATATCTTGTCGATATCTCTCTCCAGGTATTCAAGAAATATCAGGCAAGATTCATAGATGTTCATTACTTCACATCTATGCCCATGCTCCTTGCGGTACCTTCGATAATTTTAGAAGCTTGTTTTATATCGCTTGTGTTAAGGTCTGGCATTTTCTGCTGTGCAACTTCTTCAACTTGCTTCTTAGTGAGTGTTCCCACTTTACTGGTAAGATTTTTTCCTGAACCCTTTGGTTTTCCAAGAACCTTAAGTAGGAGGCGTGATGCTGGCGGTGTCTTCAGAATAAAATCAAATGTTCTATCGTCATAGACTGAAAGCTCTACGGGGATAATATCCCCTGCCATTTCACGCGTTCTATCGTTAAATTGGTTCACAAACTCTCCAATGTTGATTCCAACTGGACCGAGCGCTGTTCCTACAGGAGGGGCTGGTGTTGCCTTCCCTGCTGGAATCTGAAGCTTTATTTTTCTTGTTATTTTCCCTGCCATAGTTTTTATTTATTAAATCTTACGTGCCCCTTGCGGGTGCCACAATGATGGTCTTATTCTACTTATATTTTCTTAACCTGCAAGAAGTCGAGCTCTACTGGTGTTTCGCGACCAAACATAGGAACGAGCACTTTTACTTTTCCTCGATCTTCGTCTACCTCTCCAATCTTACCTTCAAGCTCCTTAAACGGACCATCTACGATAGACACAATGTCATCAACACTCAGGTCAATCTTATGTTTTATCGTATCTGAGTTCATTCGTGAGAAGAGCTCATCGATTTCTTTCTGGGTAAGCGGAACTGGTTGTGTCCCTGACCCGACAAACCCAGTCACTCGTGGTGTGTTACGTACGACATACCACGAGTCATCAGTTACCACCATATCAACAAGGATATACCCTGGGTAAATCTTCTCTTCTTCTTCAACTCGCTTCCCTCCCTTAATCTTTACCTTTGTCTCAGTTGGTACCACAACATCAAAAATTTTTTCTTCCATCCCAAGAGATTCAATACGCTGTTTAAGATTACGAAGTACTGCGTTTTCGTACCCTGCGTATGTATGAATTGCGTACCAATGACGCGCTGTTGTTCCTTCTTGTTTTGCCATAGTTTTTATTTATTAAACCTTAAGTACTCCTTGAGGGTGCCATAGATTTTATTATGAATGATAATGAATTAAAAATCTTACGTACTCCTTGAGGGTGCCATAGTTTTTATTTATTAAACCTTACGTAACCCCTGTGGGTGCTATATTAAATAAAGAATTTATTAAGGATGTTGGTAAACACAAAGTCAAAGAATCCAAGGAGTGCTGAGATAACTAAGGAGATCACAATCACAAGGATTGTAAAAACCGTTGTTTGTTTAGCAGTAGGCCAAGAGACGTGCTTGAATTCACCGCGCGTATCTCGTATGTATTGAATAAATCGTTTCATCGTACGTATAATTAGACTATTATTTCCTTCCTATTTAAAAACCCCCTGCGGGGGTGTTTCGGCTATAGTAGCATATCTATGGGGAAAGTCAAAAATGAAAACGCCCGCAGAGTATCTACTCTGCGGGCGCGATTTTAAGGGTCTGGTGCTTACCCCTTTTTTTGTTTCTTGGACTGTCCGCCGGAAAGACTCTTGGCCACCTGCGGGCGCGCACAATCTTTTTCAGCCTGGTCAGCTTTCTTCTTCCGGCGTTCAGGTATAAAAATAGCCAGCGTAGGTACGCTGGCTATTTTTTACTCCCTACATACTCAGGTTCTGACTAGCGTATTTCGTAGGTAATATTCACCGTAGAAGTAATTCTGTTCTCTCCTAATTCAATCTTTGGTGCAGTCGCAAAGTCACCCCCAACACCATCTTGAGAAGCTACCGCCGACTCAAAACGACCGTAGTACCCTGACTCGTATTCATTAAAGTTAACAACCCGAACAAGTTTCACTCCGAGGTCATCTGCTAGCTCTTTAGCTTTTAGCTTAGCGTCTTCAAGCGCATCTTTCCGCGCTTCTCTTTTCAAGTCATTTTCGTCGTCAATAGTAAACGAAAGTCCTGAGATATTCTGTATGTCAAAACTTCCAACGCCCGCAAGGAGTTCCCCAGCTTTTTCAGTGTCACGAATTTTTACCTGAGTACTCTGGCTCAACTCAAACCCAACAAGCTTTCGCTCCCCTTGTGGACAGGGATATGTAATACATACAATTCTTTCCTGTTCGTACTGAGGGTAGATATTGTACCCGGTGGTTTTAATATCTTTTTCTTCAACGCCATTCTCTTTCAGATATTCAATAGCACTGTTTGCAACTTCTGTTGCCTCAGCTTGCACTGCCTCTACAGTTTTCCCTTCTTTAATTACTGAAAATGTAAAGACTCCTGTGTCAGGGACCGCGAAAACTTCTCCCTCACCTTGTACAGAGATAGTATTTGTAGGCTGTACACCAGAACCTATGTACTTCCAACCTTGGATTTCAGTTGCCGTGATGCTGATGAGGTAAAGTGAAAAAAGTACTATCGCTATTAACAATGGCGCATGCATCTTCTTGTGATGTGTTTGTAGGAGTCCGTGGCTACCTTCCTTATGATGCTGTTGTGTGTGTTCGTTTTCCATAATGTTTTATTAATTACTCAATGATTCTGTACCAGTATATAAAAAAGAGGTGGGCATGACAATCAAAAAGAGTGCCATGCCCACAAGTTTCTCAGGGAGGAATTCGAAAATATGCTTACTGACGAGTTACTATATCCAGTATACGCCATACTATTAGCATGACAAGCGGGTTTTCTATAAATGATTTAATAGTGCGTCATATTCTATGAATCTAAAGAGCTTAAATCCATACTCAATAAGTAGGCCGAAGTTATCGGTCACCAATAGTATCCCAAGGAACACGAGAAATACCCCGCCAACTACAGAGACCCATGTAAGATATCTTGAAAACTTTTGTATGTATTGTGTTGAGTGAGAAAAACTAAGGGCAACTAATAGAAACGGGACTGCGAGCCCTAAAGAAAATACGAGAAGGAGAAATGCTCCGTACAGCGCTGTAGTTGTTGTTGAAGCAAGTAATAAGACCGAACCGAGAACGGGGCCAACGCACGGGGTCCACCCAAACGCAAATGTTGCTCCTATAATGAGTGAGCTCGAAGGCTTTCCTATTACGAGCCACCGAGGAGTCTTGATACCTTTTCGAGACTGTAAAAATGGAATGTTGAAAACCCCAAGCATAAGCAGTCCAAATAAAATAACACACACACCCCCAATCCGAGTGAGCCAGACTCTATATGGCGCAAGACCTTGCCCTAAGAATCCAGCGAGTGTCCCAAACAAAATAAAGATAAGAGAAAATCCAAGAATAAAGAATACTCCATTAAGAAGTATCCTCCGTTTAACTTCTTTTAATTTGTTCTTGTCTTCTAATTCCTCTTTGGGAACACCACTAATAAACCCGAGGTATGCGGGCACCATAGGGAGTGTGCAGGGAGCGAGGAAAGTAAGAATTCCCGCCACAAACACCGATATAATAAATCCTAATTCTGTAAATTCCATATAATTATTATTTTAACGCATCTGCTACTATTACTCGAATCTGCTGGTATGAGAGCGCTCCGCTAAACGGAAACTTTTCTCCATTTTTATTTACCACAATCATATACGGAGTCCCTCTTCCCCCAGCGTCAATTGCGTTTTGTGCACTAGCCGTAACACTATCAGAAACATCCTGTCTATTTATGCAGGTATTCAAACTCTCTACTGATATACCGAGTTCAGACGCAGTACGTTCATACAAACTCCTTCCAAGAAGTTCTTGTCCATTGAGCATAGTATCGGTAA
The DNA here is from genome assembly GCA_040876885.1 of Minisyncoccota bacterium. Classification (GTDB taxonomy): domain Bacteria; phylum Patescibacteriota; class Minisyncoccia; order Phycocordibacterales; family JABMNX01; genus JABMNX01. The sequence continues at coordinate 13,166 of JBBDOU010000009.1, forward strand.
AACTCCAGAAAGCATCATTACCGCCCAAGCGCGCAACACATTCCCCAGCAACGCTTGCCGCAAAGGCATTTGAGTGAATCGTGGTTAATGGGAAATGTCGATACACCCAGCGCACCTCGCCATCAAAGTCCTCTATAATCTGCTCAAGTGTCGAATGCACCCGCGCGCAAAAAGGGCACTCATAATCTGAATACTCAATGATGGAGACTTGCGCCTCAGGATTCCCTTTAATGTGGTCCTCACTATCAACAGGATTTACCGCTTCCGCCGTACGTGAGAGACTGTTACCAAAACCTCCGTCGCTTTTAAAAAAATTACCCCCTGAGGCTACGATTGCGCCAGCAATCACTACTCCAGCAATCACTATTGCTATAGGAGTACTGTATTCATGGACGTGCTCACTTTTCATACATATAGTTATACCACACCAAAACAAAGGCGTTGTATATTGACCGACATGTCCACACGTATATATACATTCCTATATTCCCCTATATTTAAAATCAACACGCTTCCTATGCCCAGGAGCTATTCGTAGCGGATTTCTATCTTGTCGCCATCTTTCATAACATAATTCTCAAATTCAGTATTAACTTCGCCATTTACGAGCATACTAAGAGAACCATCATCACTGTTGCAGTAGTCTAATATGCACTCTGAACTGAAGGTTTTCCTCCAAACCTTAAAAAACTCTCCAAGCCGGACATCATTAGCTTTTACAATACTCGCGAATTCAAGGTGTAAAGGCTTCTCATCTATATGGACACTCCCCGTTTCCCTCTGGTCTGCTACATCATCATGCGTATGAATCGCTGAATGGCCGCCAACAAGCCCAATGTTTGCAGGTATTTCCTGTAACTCTCCTTTAATTACAATAGATAGCGTCGGATGCCAATGTATACCGTCTTTACTGACAACACTCGGGTCACGAGCGATTGATGAATTTGACCACCAAACTCCTCCAACAAGAAAGAGGACAGCCATCGCAAACAGCGTGTAAAAAATTTTCATACAAAGATTATAGCACCATAGGGAACTTAAAAGTACTTTCATACTAACGACTCCTAATATCCTCCGGGTGGTTTTGTCTTTTTACCCAGCATTGATGGTAGATTATTTGATACGTGTGTAAAAATAAGGTCTATTTCTTTCTCAAGTCCTACCACGTCGATTCCCCTTTCTTCTTGAGCGTTATGTATATATGTAAGTGTTTTATCAAAATCATTTTTAAATTTTGTATTGATGTCTTTCCACGCAATACCCACAAAAGCAGTAGTCTGCTCTTGCGTGTAATAAATCTTTCCTATCATCATAAGATACGCAATTGCTGGGTACCCTAAATACCCTTTCCAGTACGAGCCATTATCGTTAACCATGAGCGCGTGCGCTGTAGCGTCATAGGTAACGGTATAAAATTTACCTCCACTTGATGAATAAATCTTTGCAGTATCTCCGCTTACCTCAATCCTCTTATCGCCAATCGCACCTAACGCTTCGTGGATTTTTATTCGTGGTGGTACCTTCCATTTCATTTTATTTAAAAAGTATACCAGAAGTTCAAATCTGATTTTAAGGAGGTCTAAGAAGGTTTGAAGGAACTGACACACTAATTTGGAACCAAAACAATATAAAAAAGCCCTGCTCCGACGGATCGGAACAGGGCTAAGGACTAAGTTCAAAGGGACTGAAGTCCCAAGAGTCTTAGTGTTGAGAACTGACTTGCGACACGGCAAACGCGAACCCGATGTCACGAAGCCACCCGCTGCCAGGCCTGCCGAAGTACGCGTGGAGCCAGCGACCATCGCCGTTACGGCCCGCGTTCAGCAAGCACGGATCGCCGCCGGAGTCGTTGATCGGCTCGTGCATGGCAAAGATCCAGATCAGCCCCATGGCTTCGATCTCCTTGTCCGTGAACTTCAGACGGATGAGGCAGGCCAGTTCGGGTTCAGGCTTGCCGAGCTTGCGCTTGTCGGCCTCGGCGCGGATCTTCTTCGTGATCCGAACGTTGTCCTCGAAGAGCATGCCCTTGAGAACGGCGACTTCGGTCGTCACGCCGCTCGTCGGCTTGAAGTCCGGCGAACGGAGCACCTGCTTGGCGTAGTCTCCGACGCGGAAACCGTTGCCTTTCAGACGCTTGATCCAGTCCTCGCCGGTCGTGCCGTCGCTCGTGACCGAGAAGTAGATGACGTCGTCTTCCTCGCGCCACGAACGGACAGGTGAAGAAACCGAGAGTTCGTCGCGGAGAAAAGCATCCGCTTTCTCCTCACCGCCGAGCTTGTTCACAATTGACTCGAACCAGTTGTGTGCGCGATGTCCATATTTTGACATTAGAGTCTCCCTCCGACTGATAGTCGGCCTTTCTTTCACCTTGTAGGCGAAAGCGTTTCCCTCTCATCCGAGGAGGAGCAATGAGCCATAGTGGTCATAGCGAGGAATGGCCTAGTTTTAAGCCACTTTTCGCTATGACCAATCGCAAGTCTTATCAAAGAACTATGAATACTATTAAACACTTAAACGCTATATTTGTCAATATTCCTTCGAGGAAATCGGGTTGCTAAATATGGCCCCATTTAAGCAAAATCTCTCATGGGATAGCTCGGTTATAATAAGCTATTTCAGGGGTCAGAGTCCGACGTTTATTATGACCATTTTATCAGATCGGGAATATGGTCGAGATTCGAGAAAGACTCAGGCCGATTGTCGTAGCACGTTAAGAACGAGTCCTTCCAATTTTTCCCTCGGAGTCGTTAGTAAGTCAATGTCGCGTACTCCTTTGTTATCTATCATTTTTTCTAAAATTTTCATCCCGATATAATACCCCGCCCGATATTTAAATATGTCATTTTTGTCCGCAGTATAAAACATTAAACTATCGCTTGATTTCTTAAAATTTGAGATAGCAAATTTATATAATCCGTCGCCCCACTTCTCACACTCTCTCATCCACCACTCAAGATCTTCACTATCTAAATAATCAGCCCATAGGGCTTCTTTCTCACTTAATCCCATTATTTTTTTAGTGAGCAATGTCGCAAGTCCTTCTGTGATGAGCAAGCGTGAAAAACGTTCCTTTTCTTCTTTGTTTTTGAAGTAAAAGTCGGGCTGTTTTTGATAATGGAGTGCATGAATTATTTCATGCGGCACGAACGTAAGCACCTGCGTATCCGACTGATATGCCTCAACAGGTAAAAACACTTTAAACGTGCTGTCGTGTTTAAACGCGTGACCGTTTGTCCAACCTTGTCCGACAAATAAAATAACCTCCAAGAGTGCGACATTAAATCCAAAATTATTCAACTTTTGCTCAATAACAGCGAGATGTTTTTTAATTAAAACCACTCGCTCTCTTGTTTCCGTTTCAGTTAAAGCACCTTTGAAAGAATCCCTGTCTCCCCAGTAGGTAAAATAGTGCTCAAATAATTCTGGATAAGAGTTTTCATATTCTGAAAGATTATCTTTAGCTAGATAACTTTCGATGTAATTTTCCATTAAATCAACAACTTTCATAAAGTTATAATAACATTTGTCTGGGTGCCGTCGTAGAGGATGTTAGAACTATTTTTGAGGAGAAAAATGATGCGACTGTTTATATTCCTGATGTTTTATCATCTCCGAAAAAGCCTTTCTTACCAACCATTAAACAAAATTGTCCTTGAATTTTTTTAGTATTTCCGTGCCTTAATACACCCAAGCAAGACTGGATTGTTTCATCTTTTACTTGCTCATTTTCAAGAGCAGAAAAGATTCTCCTTTTAGTAGTAGTTCTCAAAACCCTATGGTCAGTAAAATTGACCCATCCTAGAAAATCTACACCAGAAGCATAGGTTTTAATGGAGACTTTGTTTGGATGCATTCTTAATTTTAGTTTTTTTAATAAGAAACTTTCCATTTCAGGTAAAACTTCAAGCAACCACCCTTTGTCTGTCGACAAAATAACAAAATCATCAGCATAACGAACATAGTCTTTTGCCTTTATTCTGTGCTTCATAAATTGGTCGAACTCATTCATATAGATATTTACTAACAATTGTGAGGTTAGATTACCAAGCGGGAGTCCTTTACCGTCAAGAACACAGAAACTATCAATTATTGTATAGAGAAGTCTCAGCAATTTATGATCTTCAATATATCTTCCTAAAATATGTTTTAGGATTACGTGGTCGATACTAGCAAAAAACTTTTTAATATCGCATTTCAAAACCCAGCAAGTTTTCGTGTGACTCTTAGACACTTTACAAGCATAATTTCTAAATTGATTAAGAGCTTTATGTGTACCTTTATTAAGCCGACAAGAATAGGAATCAGAGATAAAAGTTCTGTCGAAGAAATAATATAGATTTTGATGGATAAGATGATGTAACAATCTGTCCCTAACAGATGCTTTATTTATATTTCTAGGTTTAGGGTCTGAGATATTAAACGATTCATACTTTGAGTGTTCGTAATTATCATTATTCAAATCATTGTGGAGCAAAATAATGTTTTTCATAAGTCTTTGCTCAAATACCTGTACGTCTTTCCGATTTCGTTTTCCTTTAACAAATCCCTGCCAAGCATTAAGTATATTTTCGATAGAAATGATACTATTGTATTTGTGTCTAAAAATACTTTTCATTCCACTAATGCTACCCCCCCCGAGACTTTTGCCAGTACTGCAAAAGTTGAAAGAACTGTACTTACTCTGGTTTAGTTATTACCAAAACATTCCTAAACTCCATCGTCATTCATTAGGTAATAAAATAGATAAGTTATTTGTTGAAAGTATTGAAATGATTGCTCAGGCAAATTTTTTGAATAAAAACGAAAAACAACCCTATGTAAGAGTTGGTATTAGAAAAATTGATACTCTCAAAATACTTCTAATGATTTTATGGGAAACCAAAAGTTTAGATAACAAAAAGTATGCTGTCCTGTCTCTGAAAATCGAGGAAATCGGAAAAATGTTAGGTGGTTGGAATGGGCAACTAATAAAACAAAACTCTCCCAATAAATAATTGCGGGAGAGAAATAAAAAGATTTGCGACGGAAGCAGACGGATTCTGACGATTCCAGTCGTTGTCGAGCCAGTTGTAGTTCCGGTTCAGCTCGCCATCGTTCCAATACAGGTAACGGACATACAGGTTGCCGTTCGACGGGTTGCGAAAATGTATGAAGTGTCGCCCATACCACCACTTATCGAAGTAAATGAACTATCTCCAAGTTGCATCGAATTTAGTATCTTAAATACCACAACACCTCATACCAAGTATTTTATTTTTTGAAAGCTCAGATGAATCACTCTGCCCTAAGTCTTAACCGAAAACATTCTCAATTCATCATTTTGCTGGATTCGGTAGTATATAACCGTAACCATATACTGATATTCACCTACTACCATATACTATGGTATCAAAAGAAAAGCCCCGCACCAATCTAAGATTGGGCGGGGCTAAGGGCAAAGTATCTAAGGGCTAGGTCTAAGTGACCAAGCCCAAAGGACTAATTTAACTTGCGACGGAAGCAGACGGATTCTGACGACGCCAGCCGAAGTCGAGCCAGTAGTAGTACCGGTACAGCTCGCCATCGCTCCAACACAGGTAACGGACAGACAGGTAGCCGTCCGACGGGTCGCGAAAGATGCTTCTCCAGAAGAAGATAAGGCGAGTTTCCCCGTTCTCATTTTTCTTCCAGTGTTCGGGAAACAGTTCGGGGTGATCGCAGAGGTAGTCGAGAACATTGCTGTTCAAGAGAACCTGCTCGCCACCTTCGAGCTCCTTACGGAGGTCGTGACCCACGATTCGCTTGTCGCCCATTTGGCGTTCGGAGAGATGGAGAACCACCTTTTTGCCGTCGATGTAGAGGTTGTCGTCCGAGCGGAGCTCGATTTCGACAACTCCCGTGCCTTCGTGTTTGACCACTTTGGCGCTATCGAACGGCAGTCGGGGTGCTGCGCCGAGGTCGATGGTGCGCTTGATGACCATGATTTCCACGTTGCCACGCAGAAAGGATTCTACTCTCTCCATTCCACCGAGTTTGTTGAACACGGCTTCCACCGTTCCGAGCGTCACATTCTTGTACTTGTTTTGCATTGTCTTGTCCTTTCTGAACCATTGGTTTAGGCTTGGACTTCAATCTACTAGATTGAAGTACTGGACTGGTCGTAGTCACAGCTTCAAAAATCCAATTTGTTTAGATACTTAAAGCTATGACTACTTATTCGCAAGTGTTTATTATGTAATGTACTTTTTCGATTTTCTGTACGTATTCTAACATATCTATTGTGCTCTGTCAAGCCTAAAAGTTAGAACCAGATTATGCCTTAAATAAAGGGTAATTTAGTTAAATTCTCATTGGGGTGCCTAGAGAGAATCGGGGTCAAGTTTCTAAGCTCGCAGGCTCACTAAGAACTTCCTCTCCGAGCTCGCTCTCTATTGCTCCAAGTATTCGCAATGAGCTTCGCTTTTCGATTCTCACTAAAATATCCATAGAAATAAAAACAGCCTCTCGAAATTGAGAGACTATTTTTATTTCTTGGGTGCCTAGAGAGAATCGAACTCTCATTGCGGGTTCCACAAACCCGCGTGTTAACCGTTACACCATAGGCACCATATTGTAAGCCATATCATAACACGCCAATGAGATGGCGTGTTTATTTATAACTTGGAGACTCATCGACTATACCAGATAAATGGTTACTAAGTCGAGCGAGCGCATAGAGAAGTGATGAAAGTCTGTTGAGGTACGCAAGTGTCCACTTCCCCACGCCCTGCTTTCCTTCTTCTGTAACAGCAATAACTCGACGCTCAGCACGACGCGCAAGTGTGCGTGCTACATCAAACCGAGATGCGAGCTCCGTTCCACCTGAAATAAAAAATGTCTTTATTGGAGGTAATTCTTTTTCAATTGCATTTACAATGTCCTCAACCGCCTTCACCTTTTCTTCCGCGATAGTCATCTTTGCCCCCGCGAGTTCTGCCTGAATAATAAAAAGATTTTCTTGAGCAGTGTCGACAAGGGATTCAAATGAGGTCTCTAAAATCTTAAAACCAGACTCTTTACTTGAAACCTTACAGAGTCCGAGAAATGAATTCACTTCATCAAGCGTTCCGAGAGCTTCAGCTATAGCCGAGCTTTTCGAAATACGCTGATTGCATCCAAATGTTGATGTTGTCCCATCGTCACCTTTTCCCGTGAATAGCATATGGAGATTATAGCATTAGAAGTGTTTTTTATAAGGAGAGTGAGAAAAATTCTTGTGGTTACTCGTCGGCGTACTCGCTTCACTCCGTGCGACATGACCCCGCTCGGCACCAAAGTAAAAAACCAGACGTAGGTCTGGTTTTTTACTTTGGTGCCCAGGACTGGATTTGAACCAGCACGTCCGTAAAGACATATCCCCCTCAAGGATACGAGTCTACCAATTTCTCCACCTGGGCTCAGGTGAACCTCTATACTACTCTTTTTTAGGTTCTTCCTCTACCTCAGTAACTTCTTCCGCTGGAATCTCTTCAGCAACTACCTCTTCTTTCACTTCTTCCTCAACTGGAGTCTCTGCACTTTCTTCTACTAGAGGAGTCTCTTTTTCTGCGGACTCAGCAACAATCTTTGCTTCTTCATCTGCCTTTACTTGTGCTTCAGCATCAGCTTTTTCTTTTGCCTTATCTTCCGTATCTGAGTTTGTTGAAAGCACTACCATCTGCATCTTTCGCATTTGACGTTTAATTTCTCGAGCTACCTTTTCACGAATGTGATAGAGCTTTGCTCGACGAACTTTTGATCGCTTAATAACTTCAATCTTATCGATCATAGGAGAATAGAGAGGATAAATCTTTTCAACACCAACTCCTCCTGATACTCGACGTACTGTAAACATAGCACCTGCTTCATCTCCATGTTTTCGTGCAAGGACTAAGCCTTCAAACGCCTGGAGTCGTGTTTTTCCTTTTTCTTCGATTTTCTGCCATACCCGAACAGTATCGCCAACGCGAATACCAATCTCTCTTCGACTCTCCATATTTACTGGAGAGATGATTATTCCTTTCTGGTTTACTAGCTGATTCATAACAGAGAGTACTGTACCACAGCCCCTACCCCCGCGCAATACGTGCCTCTCCTAGGAAATGCCGAGTGAACTAAGTGCGCGCGTAAAGTCTTCAGGCAGTGGTGCTTCGAGCGTTTTCCGCTCCCCATTTGGAAGTGTAAAGGAAACAGATTGTGCGTGAAGCGCTGGTCGATTGAACTCAAATAGACAGGGGCGCTTCGGTGCATATATATGGTCACATACGATTGGGTGATGTATTGCTTTAAGATGAACTCTGATTTGGTGCGTCCTTCCTGTCTTTGGACTTGCGCATACATAGGTCACTGTCTCCCCTGTTTTTGCATCTGTCTTTCTATCGAGTACCCTCCAATCAGTTACGGCGGAACGTAGTGTTCCGCCTTTTCCTGGTAACGCAGTCCACTTGCGTGGTTTTTTCTTTGTACGCCCTATTTCCGCATCAATAGTCCCTTTGTCCGCTTTTGGATGGCCATACACAAGTGCGACGTATGACTTACGCACCTCACGTGATTTAAATTGCTCTTTTATACATGTATGAGCTTCTTGTGTTTTTACCAGAATCATCACACCAGATGTTGTCCTGTCGAGGCGATGGACAATACCAGGTCGCGGTACGATTTCATCCTGTGGGCTTTTCCAGTCTTCCCCAACACCCGCAACCTCAGGATATTTTTCAAGAACCCAATCAACGACAGAAGGCTCTTCGTTCCGACCATCATAATGCACGATGAGACCTGCTGGTTTATTGATAACCACAACATCATTATCTTCATAGAGTATCGGTATATCCATATATTATTTTCCTCGTCGACGTTCTCGGGCTGAGAACTCATCAAGAATAGTTAAAAATTCTTCTTTTGAAAAAGCTGGCCAATATGTCTTCGGGAAAAAAAGCTCACTGTATATTGACTGCCATGGAAGAAACCCAGAAAGTCTTTTCTCTCCTCCAGTCCTGATGATGATATCGGGGTCAGGGACATCTTTTGTCCACAGTGCTTGAGAAAACACTTCCTCTGGTATAGGAGTCTTAGAATTCTGCACAAGACTATTCACCGCACTGAGTATCTCGGCACGCCCACCGTAGGAAATACCAAGGACTAATGTATGCTCCGTGTTTTTCTTAGTCCTTTCTTGTGCTTCTACTATAAGTCTTTGTAAGTCTTCCGGAAATCGAGTCATGTCCCCCGCGCAAATAAGTCGCACTCCCTCGTCATTAAACTGCTCAATTTCTTCAGAAAGTACCCTTCGCAAAAGAGACAGCAAAAAGCCAACCTCTTCTTCAGAACGATTCCAATTCTCGGTTGAAAATGCGTACACAATTAAGTGTGGTATGGTAGCTTCTTTCATCCATCCAATAACCTCTTTAAGCTTTTCATACCCCTCTGTATGTCCCTCAATAGAAGAAAGCCCTCGCTCCTTGGCGTAGCGCCTATTACCATCCATAATCATCCCAATGCACTGGGGTTTCTTTTGGTCACTTTGTGTATGCATAGTAATTTCTTATTCTTCCTAAAATTATGTATTTCTAATGTTCTATAGTAAAACTTCTGAAATCACTATCTGGTTCTTTATATGTGTGCAACACCCTCACCACATGCGCTAAAAAAGGTCCTTTCTGTAGATGCTCAAGCAACTGAGTAAGCTTCTCTCTAGCGCCCTGCGCTACAACCTCAACACTTCCATCAGGGTTGTTTTTAACGAACCCTGTAAGGCCAAGTTTTCGCGCTTTGCGCTGTACAAAATCTCGAAACATAACCATCTGAACCTTCCCTGATACTATGCATCTGATTTCCTCCATATTATGTAGAACACATTATTACCTCAAAGAGTTATTATAGCAACTACTCAGGTTATTGCAGTGCTATATAATATTCCTCTTTCGTCAAAATATCGACAACCTCTTCAAGTCCGTTCGCCAAACATCAAAAAGAGCAGGAAAAAACCTGCTCCTTTTAATCTTTGTGGGCGATAGAGGACTTGAACCTCTGACCTTTTCGGTGTAAACGAACTGCTCTACCAACTGAGCTAATCGCCCTTATTTATATTTTGAAAGTATACGCTACTCCTTACTTGTTGCACATAT
>JBBDOU010000010.1:0-19831 GCA_040876885.1 Minisyncoccota bacterium
TGTTGTTTCTGCTGAAGAAGGCGTAAAGACACAAACGATTGAGGCGCACAAAGCGATTAAAAACAGCGGGATTCCTTTTATTGTTGCCATTAACAAAATCGATAAACCTGAAGCTAATGTTGAGAGAATAAAAACAAACCTTCTAGAAAATGAAATCTATCTTGAGGGTATGGGAGGAGAAGTGCCGTGGGTACCCATCTCAGCTAAAACTGGTGAAGGAATACCCGACCTCCTCGACCTTATGCTGCTTGTTGCAGATATGGCGGAGTTGAGTGGAGATATTCATAAAAAAGCTACCGGGATTGTCTTGGAGTCGCACAGAGATACACAAAAGGGAATCTCTGCTTCCCTACTCATTAAAGATGGTTCAATCAAAAAGGGAGATTATGTTTGGGCTGGAAATGCTCTGTCACCAGTGCGTATCATGCAGGACTGTAACGGAAAGAACATTACAGAAGCAAGCTTCTCAAGCCCTATCAATATTATTGGGTTTAATAACTTACCACAGTCAGGCGAGACGTTTGAGGTTGTTGATTCTAAAAAAGAGGCTGAGCAGGCAGTTTTAGAGTACTGTACCTTAACAGGTGGCGACACAAAAGAAGCTGTGGTAATGACCCCGCCTAATGAGGACATAACCTCTATTCCAATTATCCTGCGAGCAGATGTTCAAGGGTCACTTGAAGCAATAGAACACGAGATTGAGAAGATGCCCCTCGAGAGGGCCGAGGTAAAGGTAGTGCAAAAGAACGTTGGTAACGTCTCAGAGAGCGACATCAAGGTTGCATTGGGAAATCAAAATACTCGTGTCGTTGCATTTAATGTAAGCACTGATAATGCGGCGCGTGACTTTGCGGCGCGGAATGATATTACTATCCACTCATTTGATATTATCTACAAGCTCGCTGAGTGGCTTGCTGAAGAAGTAAAGAAGATGACTCCAGAAATAGATGTTGAAGAATCAACAGGAAGTGCGGTGCTCTTAAAAGTATTTAGTAAGAATAAAGAAAAACAGGTCGTTGGAGGTAAAGTTGCAGTGGGTTCTTTGAGCGTGGGTAACGTAGTAAATATTATGCGCAGAGAAAACAAGATTGGTACCGGTGTTATTACAAACCTGCAACAACAGAAAGCAGACTCAAAGACAGTTGAAGCAGGTAATGAATTTGGGGCACAGGTAGACTCACGAGTAGAGATAGCTCCACGAGATGTTATCGAGAGCTTTATTATCGTTAAAAAGTAAGCTACTATGTCCGACAGAAGTCAACAAGTTTCCCTTCTTATTAAAGACGCTGCAGCGCTGTTTTTAAACAGAGAATCAAACCGCACATCACTGATTACCGTAACCCGAGCGAATATATCAAAAGACTTTGCACGAGCTACTGTATTTTTTACTGTGTTCCCTGACGACCAACAGGATCAAGTACTGCACTTTGCACGAAGGAAGCGAGCAGATTTTAAAGCATATTTAAAATCTCATATGCGACTGCGGAGAATACCATTTGTTGACTTCGAAATAGATTTTGGAGAAAAGCACCGACAGCATATCGATAGTATCCCGCTTGATGTGGGAGAAGATGCAGAGAAAGACACACTGTAATATACGCGTAGTATCTGTTCCGGTTTTCAAGACCGGAACGGTCGTTACTGGCTGAAAAGAAGTAGGTCGTAGGCGGAAACATGCGGTATAATAACTATTCAAGAGAATAGGTTTTATATAAAGGCGTGGTAGCCAAGTGGTAAGGCAACGGTTTGCAAAACCGTTATACGCGGGTTCGATTCCCGCCCACGCCTCAAGCAAATACATAATCGTCATGAAATGACGGAGATTTCTTTGCTTAGATATGTGGATAACGGGAATCACCACAAGAGTACTTCTTGTTTACTAATTCACAGGCTCATAAGTAAACAAAGTCGCGAAAGATGGTTGATTCTCTTAATAACAGGCCGGGATGATGGAATTGGTAGACATAAGGGACTTAAAATCCCTGGGCAGCAATGCCGTGCGGGTTCGACTCCCGCTCTCGGCACAATACGTTAAAAATCGAGAACCACTTCTCGATTTTTTTCGTATTGTGAGACGGAACCATATCACGAGGTACGGGTGATGGTGAGTCCGGGCAGGAAGTTCTTAGTGAGTTTACGAACTTAGAAACCTGACGCCTAAAATTTTAGATTAGAAACTCGTGACCGACTTTTTGAATCAAATTTAGTAATTATGACTAGCTCTGTCACAACGCTACTGAAGATTGAAAGTCATGCATAAACAATGTATTATTCATTTCTATATCCGCCTATAGCTCAGTTTCCCAAGAGGAAGGGATAAAGTCCGAGCAACGAGTAAGGAGTGGATGTATACAAGAAAGTAAAAAAATTAATATCCGCCTATAGCTCAGTTGGTAGAGCAACCGCCTCTTAAGCGGTGGGTCGTAGGTTCAAGTCCTACTGGGCGGACTAGCGTAAAAAACACACTCATCTGAGTGTGTTTTTTAGTAAGCAAACTGCTTTGCTTACGGCGCTGGTCCGAGACGGAGACATGTTTCTGCGACCCATAGGAGCTGAAACAGTCGAGTCGGGGTCGCAAGTACTTATGAGCGAAGCGAATTAGTAACTTGTGACGACAAAAAACAGAAGCAAGAAACTTCCACCAAGTATGACTTAACTTTGTCCGCGATGAATGATGTTTCGCGTTTTAGAGAAACCAATGAATCGGTTTAGAAACCGCCAGACCGAGTTCAGAAAAAGTCACAAGAGTATAACCAACTCTCTTATCATACGATATATCGTATGATAAGAAGTACTATGATGTGTTGGGGGGGATGTATATTGATTTCTTTCTTTCAAAACTTGTATGAAACGCTATACTACCCTATACTAGTATTTCACGTCTTACATGCGCGAGTGGTGAAATTGGTAGACACGCCAGTCTTAGGAACTGGTATCGCAAGATGTGGAGGTTCAAGTCCTCTCTCGCGCACAACATGAAATATATACCACCCGCCTAGGGTGGTGTTTTATTTTATATTTGAGGGTGGACTTGAAAAGGTTGCCAGCTATTTTGAAAAAATAGCGTCAACCTGTACTGAACATGTAATGTTCAAGTCCTCTCTCGCGCACAACATGAAATATATACCACCCGCCTAGGGTGGTGTTTTATTTTATATTTGAGGGTGGACTTGAAAAGGTTGCCAGCTATTTTGAAAAAATAGCGTCAACCTGTACTGAACATGTAATGTTCAAGTCCTCTCTCGCGCACCAGAATAGAACTCATTTCCAATCGCTTCGCGATTGGAAATGAGTGCGAGCTTGGTACAATAGAGACACACTGTTTTTTACAAAACATACCCCCCTTTAAGATACAAAAAAACCGCCTTCGGCGGTTTTTTTGTATCTCTTATTTCATTGAACTAGATTCCAAAAGTGGCCTTCAAAAGATTTACAATACCGTATCCAGCTATCATAATAAACATTCCAATAAGTCCCCAGAGCATATGCTGTATTCCTGTAGCTCTTCCAGCATCACTGTCAGCCTTCCAGACAAATGTTGCCATGCCCCACAAGAAATACAGAAGGCCTAAAGCAAAAAGAAGACTAAATATCGGAATGAGAATATACGTCTCAATATTAGACATGAGCGCGTCAACCGTCATAGTGCGTTAGATTATAAGCTGAGGAACAGTTGGAGTGGTGTTGTTTAGATTAAAAGTATCCTGAAGTAATCTAATTAACCCCCAAACAGAAACCATCACGAAGAGTGCAATAATGCCATAAATCATAATGTTTCTTCCTTCTGCTTTTTTACCTTCGTCTCCCGAACTTAATACATACTGTGCGAGCCCCCAAAAAAAGTAGAGCACTGCAAGTGCAAGCACCATTGGGATAGCTACGTTTATGAGGCTTGTTACGGCATTGACCGCTCCCTCTAGCCCTTGCGCACTGGCAACTACTGGTAGGATAAGCAGTCCTGCGGTTACGAAAAATGTTTTCATATCTGTATTAATTAATTCTAATGATAAAAATAAACTTCTTTAAAGTATACACTACATCATAGCTGGTTAGATGAGTAAAGAGCAATAGCTATTATGTGGATATACACGCCCTAAGCCTCTAGGAGTATTTCTTGCTTAGAGGGTGTTTGGGAGCCCCCTGAAGGACCTAGGAAGGTATCATTTAATAGACGAAGTATCCCCCAGAAAGAAAATATCACCGTAAGCGCAATAATTCCCCATACCATAATATTCCTCCCGTCTTTTATCTTAGCGCTGTCTTTGCTTGATAAAATATACTGAGCAAGTCCCCAGAAGAAACCAAGTACTGCAAATGATGCAACTGCATATATAACTGCGTTAATAAGCGAGACGAACACTTGTATTAATTCAGGGAAATTTCTAGGAGCGGCAAATACAAGCAATGGAGCAGAAAAGAGTGTTAAAGCTACTGTAGATAGTGTTAACTTTTTTTTCATAGTACTTACATTAACCTGCAATGAGCACAATAGTATTTTTTACAATAAGTGCTATAGCCCAAGCTCCAAGGAAAATAGCCACACCAACAACTGTCCAAAGGAATGTCTCTTTTGCTTGAGCTAATTTTGTTGTATTCCCTTGAGCGGTTATAAACAGAAATCCAGAGTATGCAATAAAGAGGACGGCTATGGGAAGTCCAATCCGTACAACCGCCTGAAGAAGAAGGGCAACAAAATCTTCTAGACTACAGATATTAGTAAGTGGGTTTTTCAATCCAGTTCCGCTGTCGCACCCCCCAGCTGCATATGCAAGCGGTACGGTTAATAAAAAGAACGTACCGAGTGTACCGAGGACATATGGAGTAGCGGTCTGTATATATTTTTTCATAGTATTATCTTAACAAATTTTGTAATGCACTGTCTGCAGTATTAACAGACTCGTTAACCCGCAACCGTCCTGAAACAACAGCCTCAATCATTGTTTTGAAGATACGATTTGTCTCTTCACTCTCTGGGTCAAGCCATCCTCGAGACTGTAAGGCGGAGTCATTAAAGATAACTTTGAAGGGGTCTGACGACCGCTCAGAAAGAACCGCTCTCGAAACCGATGACTCATTGACTGCGGTTGCTATTTCTTGAAGTGCACTATCTGAAACAAGTGCAAATACTATCTGCAGAGCACCTGCGATATTTTTTGACGTTTCTGATACGGCCAGCGCTGTCATATTTCCATACGTAATACTTGTCCCCGCATTTCGTACTTGGGGCACAGGAGCAACATCAAAGTTTAAGTTTGCATTTTGTTTACGGATAGCACCAAGCTCGCTTGCAAAACCTATATAATTTGAGAGTACTCCTGAAGAAAATGCTTCTCGTGACTCAGGAAGTGCTCTGTTCCAGGTATACACGGACTTCGCAGGGTTCGCAAAATCAGTATAAAACCGAAGTGCGTTTTCAGTGGGACTTTGCCCGTCACTAAGTCGTCTTTGTAAACCAGAAGATACTACCCCGGTAGTGCTGTCCTTATTAACTATCGAACCGCCAGCTTGGAGTATCAACATAGAAAGAATGTTTTTGGCATGCGCTATATTTTGATATTCACCAAGCGCAAAGGCACTTCGTATAATTGCGCCACTCTCTCCACGAGTAGTCAGTATATCCTGATGCGTTAACGATAATAACTCGTCCCAAAACTTAGGGGGGCGTGAAAGTCCTGCCTGTGAGTAATGGTCTCTGTTCCAGTACAAGACCATTGGGTCAACCGTTAACGGAAGCCCGACAACACCGTCAGATGAAAGAAAGAGTTCTCCCTCCTCGATAAACTTGTCCTTAAAATCTCGTTCAGAAAGCGTGCTGTATGGAATTGGAAAAATTTTATCCTTATGCCGTAATACTGTTTCTTGTTGCAACAAAAAAACATCGGGACCATCTCCGGAGGCGAGTGCTTCCACTAAGTCGGCATCAAAAGTCCTGCTGTCTTTTTCTACATACGTCACGGTGTCAAACCGCGGATCATCATTAGAGAGTCTAAATATAAACTCATTTATTGTGTTGTCATCATATGTTCCCCAGATAACAACATTACCCACACTTCCCCCCCCACCTAAACCACCTAAACCTGCAAAAGATATAACCCCAGCCACAATAAAAAATATAAATACCCCCGTTACTATTATTTGAAACGTGCTTATTTTTTTCATATCAATATATACAGAAAACCTTATTACTTCTTTCCTTTAAAGACAGCCCCATAGTGATGTGCTCCTGCCTGTATTTCTTTTATAAAATCAAACCCATGTTTCTCGAAAAGATCTTTAACTACCTGCAGTGACACTATCGCATCAGCATGTGGCCCGAGCCCGCCAAAGGAATCCTTCCAGTCAACCACAAGTACCTTTCCATTATATTTTAATACTCTGATTATTTCCTTTACGAGTTCGTCTTTATCCTCGACGAGAAAGAGAACATTAGAAACGACCGCCGCATCAACTGTATTGTCTAAAAGGCCACTCCCACCAAAACTTTCTATATCTCCCCATACCGTCTCAACATTTTCAAGGCCTAAATTATTCGCGGTGTTTTTAATACGACTGAGCAACTCCTGTTGTATATCAACTGCATATACAACACCCCGCCTTCCTACCGCACGAGCTGAAGCCATTGTGTATTCCCCTGTCCCAGCTCCAAAATCCGCAACAAGAGAACCGTGTTCTAAGTTAAATCGCTCGATATTTGCCACTGGGTCTGAAAACCGCATGAGTATAGTATACGCTAGCTTTTGATTGAAGTATTCCTAAACGCGTGGATAAAAAGATAGAGCGTCTCTTCGTTTTTTACCATACACGTCCGTCCACTCGACACCTAGAGCACTACCATTGACGCAACCTCATCTCCTGCGCGCAGTTTCATAACACGCACTCCTTGTGTTTGACGAGAAAGAGATGGTATCTCTCCGATCCCTGTTCTAATAACCTGCCCTTTCTGTGACACTGCAACTACCTCCTCTTCAATCTCCTCAGCACTATCAACAATTGCCATCGCAATGAGTTTTCCAGTCTTCTCAGTTACTTTAGCTGTCTTGATACCAGAACCGCCGCGGTTTTGTGTTTTGTATTCTTTCAATGAAGTCTTCTTTCCGTACCCCGCAGAAGAAAGCACGAGTAATTCAGGGCTTTTGTACTCAGCATGGATAACTTCTGCGCCGATTACCTTATCTCCTTTACTCAGTTTTATTGCACGGACTCCAGAAGCACCACGCCCCATTTCTCGTATGTCAGATTCATTAAATCGAATCGACTGCCCTGCTTGGGTTACGACTGATGCATCTTCTCCTTTTCTCACAAATGAAGCTGAGATGAGCTCGTCATCCCCCTTAAGCGTAATCGCGATTAACCCACTCCTTCGCACATCGTGAAAATTCTCAGCTGAGACTTTCTTTGCTACTCCTTCTTTCGTAACCATCATTAAGGAGAGTGCGTTCTTCTTTATTTCTTTAGGCATTGCGAGAATCGAAGTCACATGTTCTTCTTGTGAAATAGATAAGAAGTTCATAATAGATTTTCCTCGAGTTGCACGTTTTCCTTCGGGCACATCAAACATTTTCAACTGATATACCTTTCCTTTATCAGTAAAGAAAAGGAGGTCGCTGTGTGTATTGGTGGTGAGGAACTTCGTTACGACATCTTCCTCTTTAGTATTTAAATCAACAACACCAACACCGCCGCGTTTTTGGCGTTTATATTCTGTGGGGTTTGTGCGCTTTATGTAGCCTCCTTTTGTGAAGACAAGCATACTCTCTTCATCAGCAATCAAATCTTCTGCCTTAAATTCTTTTACACCATGCTTGATTATCTTTGTGCGACGCTCATCTCCATACGTTGTAACCAATTCCTCTAATTCACGCTTCACTACAGCAAAAATCTCTTGCTCGCTTCCAAGCAGTTTCTTAAGTTCTTTAATAAGGGCTTGTATTGCCTTGAGCTCATCTTCAATTTTCTTTCGCTCGAGTCCAGCGAGTTTCTGGAGTCGCATCTCAAGAATAGCGGTTGCTTGTAGGTCAGAGAATTTAAATTCTTTCTTAAGGGCACCGTGCGCCTCGTGCGCATCCTTTGACTTCTTGATTGTTTTAATGATTGCGTCAATATGGTCAAGCGCCTTCTTAAGACCAAGTAAAATATGTTCGCGCGCTTCTGCTTTTTTAAGTTCAAATTTTGTTCGGCGAACAACCACCTCTTTTCGGTGTTTAACAAAACACTCAAGAATATTTTTCAGTGAAAGTGTTTGCGGGATACCATCAACAATCGCCACCATGTTGTAGTGGAAGGTATCTTCAAGTTGTGTGTGCTTATAAATGTAGTTAAGCACTGTTTGCGGTTGTGCAGTCCCTTTAAGGTCAATCACGACACGTGTGTCTCGAGTTGATTCATCGCGAAGTCCTTTAATGCCCTCTATTTTTTTGTCGCGGACAAGGTCTGCGATTTTAATAATAAAATCTGATTTGTTTACACGATACGGGATTGACGTAATAATAATTTGAAAATTCCCTTTCGAGTCTTCAGTAACTTCTGCTTCTCCACGAATCACAACACCTCCTTTCCCGTGGGTGTATGCATGCAAAATATCTTTTTCGTCATAGGCAATACAACCACTTGGAAAATCTGGACCTTTTACAAATTTTACGAGATCTTCCGTGGTCGCATCAGGATTATCAATAAGATGAATCGTCGCTTCAGAAACCTCAGTAAGGTTGTGTGGCGGTATGTTTGTAGCCATTCCAACCGCAATACCAAGTGGCCCGGTAAGTAAAAGACCTGGTGCAGCAGACGGAAGGACCACGGGCTCTTTTCGAGTGTTGTCATAGTTACCACGCCACTCAACAGTATCTTTTTCTAAATCACGAAGGAGTTCTCCTGAGAGTTTGGACATTTTTGCTTCGGTATACCGCATCGCAGCTGGTGCGTCACCGTCAACAGAACCGAAGTTTCCCTGCCCCATAATAAGCGGGTACCGGTAGGTAAAATCTTGCGCCATCTTTGCAAGCGCATCGTATACAGCAGTATCTCCGTGTGGGTGAAACTTACCGAGCACATCTCCAACTACCGCAGCAGATTTACGAAAGCGTGCTGATGAAGACAGTCCCATTTGGTGCATGGTAAAAAGAATTCGACGATGCACTGGTTTCAACCCATCACGAACATCGGGGAGTGCGCGCGAAGTAATAACGGTCATTGCATAATCAAGGTATGCTTGTCGCATCTCACCACTAATACTCTGGGGGATAATTTTTCCTCCTACTGGTGATTTTTCTTCAGGTGTTTCAGGTTTTTTTGCCATATGGTAACTAAAAGGTTAGCGTAGTATACCATTTTATAATTTTTATCTAAAGCTTTTTACTTATATGAAAGCTCCTTACTATCACTACGGTTCAATACGAATAATTTCAATCCCTGACTCTGTTATTTCTGTCTCTTGAGGTACACGAGCAACCTCATCAGCGCCATCCACTTCAACATGAGTCTCGCCTTCGCTATCATTAAGTTCTGCATTGATTTGTTCGAGCTGTTCTCGTGCTGTACCGACTTCTTGTTTCAAAGCACTACTCGCCTCTTGGAACGAGTCCATAAAGGAACCGAAACCAAAACCACCCTCTGTTACTGTCTGAGTAGGAGTGCTTCTATCAGTGAACGCAAAAAATGAAATCGCCCACACAACAAAGATGACAGCCGTGACACCGACCGATAGAAAAAGGGCGATTGCTTTTCGCTCTTGCTGTGGTTTTTCTCGTACATGATCGAGTACTTCAAACATAATGAATTGTTACTGTTAAGAAGTCTTAGGAAGAAAGTACGACAACATCACCTGACCGTAGCTCCACATCCTTTTTCTTGAGGGTGAGCTTATCGACTGCTTTCACCGTATTATGTCCCCCTTCTTTAAGGAAATTCTTGAGAGAATCTTTTGCGCCCATTCCTTCATAGTGCATTGGAATAACTACCCGTGCTTCAAGTTTTACGCCAATACTGTGAGCTTCTGCAGGCGTTAATACTCCATCACTTCCAATTGGAACAAAAAGAATATCAATACTATCAATATCTTCAAAGATCTTAGGGTCGATCTGTATACCTGAAAGTGCGCCGAGGAAACAAATGTTCATTCCTTCGAGTGTCACGATATAAATAGTATTTGGTCGCTCAGCTCCTCCGTACATCGACACTGAGGGAAACCCTTTAATAAAAATCTTCTGCACTTCATATTCTCCAGGGCCGTGAACTACAAAAGGGTCTCTGTCTCCATATGTCACTTGAGACACTCCATTGAAGTCTTTATCTCCCGTTGTCACAAAAACGACATCCGCACCAAACTTAGGGCCAGTGAGTTTTGATTCTTTTGAAATGGGATTAAAGGCAAGTGTCGTATCACCATGTGTGATTTTAATAAATTCTCCGCCGTGGTGTGTGATTATCATAGTATGGTAAGTATAGCAGAGGCCATGAGGTACGTCCAAATAGCTATATAATGAGCCATTAAAAGATACCCTCCCAATAACCCAACCAATTGAGTTATTGCTGACTGAGGAAAAAGAACACCATATATATGAGTGTTTGACAAATTCTGTGGGTATGCTACGATACTTCTGTTCATGTGAACATTTCGTTCTTTTCACTCAGAGGCTTAGGAGGCCAAAACAAGATGCACCAGAGCAATTTCAGTCCCGGCGCGACCGTCGGGCATTATTTAGATGAGATATCTCCCCGATTTGCCGGTCCCGCCGATCATTTGCCCCCCACTGTCGACAGCCCCTGAACCTGACCGCCGGTCTGACACCAGGTTGCCGGCAATGAACACGGCGGGAGAGAAGTCTAAGGACAATCTCCCGTCGTAGTCCGCGACACTGATGTCGCGGACAAAACACCGCGCCTTAGAAGGAGGATTCCGATAATGACCTGGAATTAGTTAGGTATATTTCGCCCCCTCGTTTCAAACCCCGTGGCTGGCGTGAGCAAATTGCTCACGCCAGCCATCCCCAATCTGTCACACCTGTGACAGATTTTTTATTTGATTTTATCAAGAGCAGGCGTATACTAATTTTGGCAAAAGATTTCAAGTGTTCCCGTTAAATGTAACTCACCAATTAACGTCGAATGGTCCCAACAGGACGTATCGAATCGGCTCTCAGAGCTACTGGTGGTACGTGGAAAGATTTACCTGTATATTGCTCGCCGATTGTCATTGTAGATAGAGACACGCTGAGCGTTTATTGAAATAATCCACGAATGTTTCAGTGTGGAACGACAGGAACTCCTTTAGGGGGGAGCCTGTCGTTTTTTATTGCAAAAGCCCTATATTTCTATATAGTGTAGACACCCCGTTATTCGGGTTTTAAAAATCCATTTGTGACGCGCTAACCCTACCTATTGAGATTCCTTAACAGGAACTGGCCACGAGTAACTGCAGGTAGCACGCTTCATAAAACAAACAACAATGCTAGGAATAAAAACTAAAAACGTAGAGAAAGAGGAGATAGAAGAAAAACAAGCACCAAAGGCAAAGTCTCTTATGGACGACTATTTGTCAAAGACAGCTAACCCCCCACAACCGGGGGACTTGATTGAAGGGCTCGTTATTGCAATAGAGCGATCTCATATTTATATTAACCTGCCTCCATTTGGAACGGGTATCATTTATGGTCGCGAGTTCATGAACGCACGTGACATTCTTCGAAAGATTAATGTTGGTGATAGTATCGCTGCTAAAGTTGTTGATGTAGAAGGACTTGATGGATACATTGAGCTTTCACTTAAGGAGGCGCGCCAAGCGCTTATCTGGGCTGAGGCAGATGCTGCTATTAAGAACAAAACTATCCTTGAGCTTCCTGTTAAGGACGCCAACAAAGGGGGGCTTATTATTGAGTGGCAAGGGATCCAAGGATTTCTCCCTGCTTCACAACTAAAAGCAGAAAACTACCCTCGTGTTGAAGATGGCGACAAAGATCGTATTCTTGAGCAACTGCGCGCACTTATCGGTACAAAACTTGCAGTATCAGTAATCACCGCAGATCCAAAGGAAAACAAAATGATTTTCTCAGAGAAAGATTCTCTAGAAGAACAGGACAAGAAGGTACTCACCGAAGATTATAAGATTGGAGATGAGTTAACAGGAGAAGTGACAGGCGCTGTTGAGTTTGGAGTCTTTGTGAAACTCCGGGAAGGACTTGAGGGACTTGTACATATCTCTGAGATTGACTGGGCACTCGTAGAAGACCCTCGTACTATCTTTAAGATTGGTGAAAAAGTGAACGTAAAAGTTATCGATATTAATAACGGTAAGGTTTCACTTTCTATCAAAGCATTGAAAGACAACCCGTGGCACGAAGCTTCTAAGAAATACAAAAAAGGAGACACCGTAAACGGTGTCATTATTAAGTACAACAAACATGGAGCACTTGCTTCAATTGAAGAAGGTGTTGCTGGGCTTATCCACATTTCTGAATTTGAAACATCAGAAAAACTTCATGAAGCACTTGAGCTTGGTAAAACATATACTTTTACAATTACCCTCTTTGAATCAGAAGAACAACGAATGACGCTCTCTCTTAAGAAAGAAGCGTAAGAAAAGAAAATTCTGGACAGCAAAAACCCCGCATACGCGGGGTTTTTGCTGTTCGTGTTGTCTTACAACCTTAGTTATGTGCGTTCATTGCGGGAATTCTTCCCTCGGTAACAATTGTCTCAATGATTTCATTTATGGTGCGAGAAATAATGGGAAACGCTTCCACTTCTTTCTTTCCAAAGTCTCCCATAAGGAACTGCAGGACTTTCTCTTCTCCTTTTGGCTTCTGTACCTTACCAGAAGACGTTGTTGGTGCGATACCAATACGCACACGCACAAAATCTTTTGTCTTAAGACTTTTAATAATTGACTCTATACCACGATGCCCGCCTGAACTGCGTCCATAGGATATCTTGTGATCGTGAAATCCAAGGTCAATATCGTCATATACCACCACAAGATTCTCTGCTTTTTTCTTACTCGTAATAAGTGGTGCTATAGAGACTCCAGACTTGTTCATAAAAAGCTCAGGAAGCACGAGCGTCACTGAATGTTTTCCAATATGTCCCTTTGCATATAGAAACTTGTTTTTCTTTTCATCTTTTGACTCAGGTTCCCACTCAGAAAAACCAAACTTCTTCCTAAGTTTCTCAAGCATGATTCGTCCGACATTATGTCGAGTTGCTCTGTACTCGTCTCCTTTATTTCCTAATCCCACAATTGTGTATGTCATTACTCTTTATAGTACCACTCTTTTTTTTCGATACCATATGCTGTAAAAAAATACACAACACGAAAATAGTTATTGTGTCAAACGATTCTTTGTAATACAATTCTTTCAACATGTTTGGTTCACACACTTCAAAAGTAAGCAGTCACAATTAAGGTTCAAAAATAATGACTGACTATACAAACAAAACGGATTTCTCTACAGATGTGCAGAACACACAGATAACTCCGGGTCCGTCAGAGTCTCAGGAAGAAACACCCACACCTCAAAACACCACCCCACCCGCAAAGAAAGAGAATTTTGCTTTTGAATTACTTAAGATTGCCCTCTTTGCAATTATTATTGTGACACCCGTGCGGATGTTTATCGCGCAACCGTTTGTAGTGAGTGGCGCTTCAATGGATGATACGTTTTCACATGGCCAATATCTTATTGTCGACCAGGTCAACTATCATTTTAAAGAGCCTGAACGTGGAGATGTTATCATTTTTCGTTTTCCACTTGAACCCTCTAAATTTTTTATTAAAAGAGTTATAGGGCTTCCTCAAGAGACCGTCATCCTTCAGGGAAAAGTGACTATTATTTTAAATGAAGAAAATCCTGCTGGAGTGGTGCTTGATGAATGGTACCTAAACCCAGAACGAGAAAACAACAATTCATCCTCCGTAACACTTGGAGATGACGAATACTTTGTTATGGGGGATAACCGAGCAGAGAGTTCTGATTCTCGCTCATGGGGACCTCTCGACCGAGGATTTATCCTTGGAAAAGCATTCTTGAGACTCTTCCCGATTACATCGTTTAGTATTTTACCAGGACAATAAACCACATACTCATGCTTACCCTTTCAAAAACACCACATAAGACTACCGACCAGACACTCAAGCGCTCCGCTTCAGTTGCAGAACACTACGGATTTCTTCCTATTGAAGCGATTATGCCTGACCATGGGAAAAAAACACGGTCAAAGATTCCACAGCATACCGAGTACACAAGCCATTTTGATAATGAGCTTGCGTCTGTAATTCGGTCATACATAGAGCACGGACACACTCGCCTTACTGAACCAACACTTTTTTACCAAAGTAGTGTAAATTCTAAAAACCCCAACAAAGCACTCTTTGGTCTCCATGTGTTAGGTTCCTCACACAGTATTGCGGAAGCGCTCCTTATAAAGACAGCGCTTGCGACACTTGATGATCTTGGAGTTACCGGACACCGTGTGCACGTAAACAGTATTGGGGATAGAGATTCAGCAACGCGATTCACTAAAGAGCTCACCGAGTACCTACGAAAAAATATAAATGAGATGCCCGCGCTTCCTCGACAGGCAATGAAGAAGGATGTGTTCCACGCCTACGACCAACTTCTTAAGAAACAGCACCCACTGTGCGCATCCGCACCAAGCACTGTTGAATTCCTTACTGAATCAAGCAGGTCTCACTTACGAGAAATCCTTGAGTACCTCGAAACAGCGGGCGTTGACTACGAACTTGATCCTTCAATTATTGGACACCATGACTGCTACTCGAAAACGCTTTTTGAGATTCGTGGAGAACTAAAAAATCCTGAGGATGAATTGACCGTACTCGCACGAGGCGGAAGGTACGACGAGCTTGCAAAAAAAGCCTTTCGACAACAAATTCCTGCAGCGGGTATTATCTTCGAATTTGAAAAAAAAGGACGTGTACCAGTTTCTATAGCCCCAGCACAAAAACGTAAGCCAAAGTTCTACTTTATCCAGTTAGGATTTGAAGCTCGAATCAGAAGCCTTGTCGTTATTGAAATGCTCCGAAAGGCAAAAGTCCCTGTATATCAGTCACTCGGGAAAGAACAACTTTCTGACCAACTTGAACTTGCTCATGAGCTTGCTAT
Source organism: Minisyncoccota bacterium (assembly GCA_040876885.1). Lineage (GTDB taxonomy): Bacteria > Patescibacteriota > Minisyncoccia > Phycocordibacterales > JABMNX01 > JABMNX01. The sequence goes on from JBBDOU010000010.1 coordinate 15,114, forward strand.
ACCTTACTGCATCATTATGGGACACAAAGAAGCACTTGATGGGACAGTAATTGTACGTAACATTGATAGCCGTGCACAGGAAACAATTCCTATTATGGAGCTCCCCCAGTACCTTAAAACTCTCTAATACTTTAAAGAGAAAAACCCTAAACAAGGGCTCAGAAGCCTTTACTCGTACATTGCTTCTCGTATACGTATATGGTACAGTACTCACACAATGATTAACGTAGAAGTAACAAAAAACGCAACAGAGAACGCAACCAGCCTTATTCGTCGTTTTACTAAGCGAGTACAGGGCTCAGGCGTGCTTCCTCGTGTGCGAAGTATTCGTTATTTTGAACGGACTCCTTCGGAATTTAAAAAGAAGAAGCAAACACTCCGAAAAATAGAACGAAAAGAAGAGTTTGAAAGCCTCTACAAACAAGGAAAAATTGAGGAAAGAGTAGGACGAGGTGGACGAAGACGATAACACACACGCTCACTCAAAAGGTTTGTATGAACGATTCTAATCTTTCAATAACAAAAACAATAAAAGGCAAGATTCCACACTTGCCTTTTATTGATATGAAAGAGTCTATTTTGGGAAAAAAGTACGAACTAAGCCTTGTATTCATCGGAGATAAGAGAGCAAAAACATTAAATGAGACCTACCGAAAAAAAGATTACATTCCCGATATTCTTTCTTTTCCATATGACACGCATGAGGGAGAAATCTTTATCAACCCACTACAAGCAAAGAGACGAGCAAAGGATTTCGACATGTCCCCGAAAAAATTTATGGGATTTCTCTTTATCCACGGACTCCTTCATTTGAAAGGACTCCATCATGGTAGTACAATGGATAAACTGGAACACGCACACCTTAAGCGGTATTCGATTTAAATGCTCGCACGTACAGTTTTCTCTTAGTACGCTCTAAGTGTGTCGCGTGGTATATTTTGTATATAGTAACGGTATAAGAATTTATTACATGGCACGAAACATCATCACCGGAATTGATATAGGAACCTACCAGGTGAAGATTATTGTTGCAGAATTTGATAAAAAAGGAAGCAGTCATTTTCCTCGAATAATCGGGACTGGATTTGCGGAATCGAAAGGGCTCCGCCACGGCTACATAATCAACTCAAGTGACGTGGTCCGGAGTATCAAAAGCGCCCTTAATCAAGCTGAAAAAAGCGTGCAAATGCGTATTAAACATTCCTACCTTTCAGTTGGTGGGATGGGGCTTGAAGAGGTCAAATCAAAAGGAGAGGTTATCATCAGTCGAGCAGACGGAGTGATCACAGACCTTGATATAAAGAAAGCGCTTGATGATGGTGAAGAAAAAGTTAAGAACAAGATATCGAACCGAAAGATAATCCATGCAATTCCCCTCTCCTTTAAAATAGACGGAGAAATTGTTCTTGGACGACCCGTTGGGATGCGCGGTTCTCGACTAGAAATAGAAACTCTTTTTGTTACTTGTTTAGAACAACACCTTAATGATCTTATTCAAGCTGTCGAGGAGGCGGGTGTCGAGGTGGGGGATGTTATGGCATCCCCTATTGCAGCGAGTCTTGTCACCCTAACCAAAACACAAAAAATGGCCGGTTGTGTGCTCGCAAACATCGGTTCTGAAACAGTCTCAACAGTGGTGTTTGAAGACAATATCCCTATCTCATTAAAAGTCTTCCCCATTGGCTCAACTGATATTACAAACGATATCGCGCTTGGCCTCAAAGTTTCTTTAGAAGAGGCTGAGCAGATAAAAAAAGGAGCTATCACAAGCACTGAGTATCCTAAGAAAAAACTTGATGAAATTATTGTTGCACGACTCTCTGATATTTTTGAACTTATTGAAAATCACTTAAAGAAAATTGGAAAAAATGGATTACTTCCCGCAGGAATTATTATGACGGGGGGCGGGTCAGGAATTACTACGATTGAAGATTTAGCACGCGCAGCGCTCAAACTTCCTTCAAAACTAGCAACACCTCGCTTTGGAGAGAACGCAAAAATTAGAGATGCGTCGTGGGCCGTCGCATATGGTCTTTGTATTTGGGGACTTACCGCTGATGAAGACGATAGTCCTGCTGGAATTGGTCTCGCACAACAAGCAGGTGGTAATTTCCTTCAGTTGATTAAAAAGTTTCTCCCCTAATCACTCCTTTGTCACACAGACCGTCGCAACCATATTTTAAGCTATATTCTAAGCCATCAATCCTGAAACAAAACCTCCAAATGTCAACGGGTTCACATATCTGCGTTGTCTGTGTATGATGATGCTACTTTTATATATTATAGACATATTTTAGATTGGGCATTATGAAAAAAATACAACCAGACGTTGAAGCATTCGCACGGATTAGAGTAATCGGAGTTGGTGGTTCAGGAAATAACGCAGTTAACCACATGGTTGACTCAAAAGTACGTGGCGTAGACTTTGTAGCAGTAAACACCGATGCGCAAGATCTGCATCACTCTAAAGCAAAAAAGAAAATTCACATCGGTAAGAACCTTACTCGAGGACTTGGAACCGGAATGAATCCTGAAATGGGAAAACGTGCTGCTGAAGAAACTAAAGAAGAAATACAAGAGGCACTAAAAGGTTCAGACATGATTTTTGTTACCTGCGGACTCGGCGGTGGAACAGGAACAGGAGCTGCTCCGGTAGTTGCAAAGACAGCGCGCGAGTCAGGGGCCCTTACTGTTGCAGTTGTTACAAAGCCATTCTCTTTTGAAGGGCAACAAAGAATGCGCCTTGCAGAACTTGGACTTGAGGAACTTAAAAAAGAGGTGGACGCGCTTGTGGTTATACCAAATGACCGCCTCCTTGCTGTCGTACAAAGAGAAACCTCAGTGAGAAATGCCTTTGCAATGTGTGACGACATCCTGAAACAAGCAGTTGAGGGCATCTCTGACCTTATCACTATGCCTGGAATAATTAACGTCGACTTTGCTGATATTCGAGCCGTTATGGATAATGCTGGTTCTGCACTTATGGGTATCGGAACAGCAACTGGTGAGAAACGAACTGAAGACGCAGCAAAAGCCGCCATCAGCTCACCTCTTCTTGAGCTTTCTATTGCAGGAGCTAAAGGAGTCCTCTTCTCTGTTGCTGGAGGTGATGACCTTTCAATGCTTGAGATACAAGACGCCGCAAAGGTTATTACAGAATCTATTGACCCGAACGCAAAGGTTATCTTCGGAGCAGTACACGACCCGCAACTTAAGAAGAATGAAGTTAAGGTGACAGTAATCGCAACAGGATTCCCTGAGAATGTGATGAACCCTGGAGGAAAGAGTTCTTCCCTCTTCCAACTACCAAGAAAAGACGAAGAGGAGGAGGAAAAGAAAGATAACAAAATCTATAATTCTGTAGGAATCCTTGGAGGAATAGGCGGTGGAGACACAAAGAAAACAGAGAAAAAAGAAGAAGAGGTAGCAAAGAAGGAGGAGGAAAAGAAAGACGAACCTGAAAATGACGATGACGACTGGGGTGCAGTCCCCGCATTTCTGCGAAGGAGTAAGTTGAAGTAGTCAATAGTAGTTAGTTTGTAGTTTATAGAAGAAAAAACTCCCTACCACGCAGGGAGTTTTTTGTGGTATTATAAATTTGTACTAATAACTATAAACTAACACATATCAACTTATTATGTATGATCTAGCAATTATTGGAGGTGGTCCTGGAGGAGTGTCCGCGGGAGTGTATGCTTCTCGGAAGCAACTGAAGACTATCTTTGTCACAAAAGAGTGGGGAGGACAAAGTGTCGTATCAACCGATATCCAAAACTGGATTGGAACTCCGTCAATCTCAGGAGGAGACCTTGCAAAAAACCTTCAAGCACACCTTGAAGCATACGCAGATGACTCAGTGGAGATAGCATCAAGTGCCTGCGCTACTGCCGTAGAAAAGATAGATAGTGGGTACAAGATTACCCTCGACACCGGAAAGACATACGAAACAAAAACACTACTTGTTACATCAGGAGCTCACAGACGAAAACTAGAAGTCCCCGGAGCTCTAGAATTCGACCAAAAAGGGCTCACCTACTGCGCGTCATGTGATGGGCCATTGTTCTCGGGACAAGACGTTGTAGTTGTTGGAGGAGGAAACGCTGGATTTGAGACCGCTGCACAGCTTCTCGCATACACCAAAAGCGTCACGATTCTTAACCGAAGTGATTCATTCAAAGCAGACCCTATTACAGTGGAGAAAGTCCTTGAAAATGAAAAAGTTACTGCTATTAAAAATGCGGAAACAACTGCGGTTCTTGGTGACAAATTTGTCACAGGACTTACGTATAAAGATTCAAAATCTGGAGAAGAAAAAGAGTTGGCAGTAACAGGAGTTTTTGTTGAAATCGGCCTTATTCCAAACACAGAGTTCCTCGGTGGACTTGTTGACCTAGATGTCGTTAAACGAATCAAAGTTAACCACAAGACACAGCAGTCATCCTGTGAGGGTATTTGGGCAGCTGGTGACTGCTCAGACGGGCTCTACCACCAAAATAACATCGCGGCAGGTGATGCTATTAAGGCAGTTGAAGATATTTACAACTACCTTCACACAAAGTAAAGCTTTTCCTTTGAGTCTTACGTTATTATAGACTAACGATTACCGAACGTCCCGAGGCGCAGAGTCACCACGCAACACGTACGCACGAGCTCTTTTCTATAATTGTGACCCCACGGGGAATCGAAGCTTACAGCTTCAGTACAGGTTGTCGATATCT
>JBBDOU010000011.1:0-19664 GCA_040876885.1 Minisyncoccota bacterium
TTCTTACCGCTACTACTGTCGAAGGTGGAATTCTTCGTTTCCACGCAGGACTCCAGTATACTGGAGTATTTTCCACAAAATCCAGCTTTAGAGCTTAATTTTAGATGTCCGGACTTAGATGTATATATACGACTTCAGTACCTACGTACTCAATAGAATATAGCGATGTATCTATTCTAAACCCTTACAATTCCCCGCCGGGGTATACCCCGTTTTTTGAGCATCTTCTATTGAAGGGAACGTAACAAGATTCTCTACAGCTATTCTCTTAGCACCAGAGCACCACGGAAAGTGGTATTTAGTACCATTTTTAGAGCCCACAACCTCTCCTGCGGTTGATTCAGCTTGTTTCGGTGCAGATGTAGCACTTGGTGCGTTTTCTTGAGCGGTCTTTACTGTAACTGGGTATTTCTCTATATGCATAACGGACAGTCTCCCAAGCCCAAACGAGGAAACCCCTACAAGGATAATAATAGCCACAATAAGTAGGTCTGTGGGTGGAAATGCCAAGAAGTACTTGATTTTTTGTGCTATCTCTCGTATACTTTCCATATTAAATCTAAGTATAACAGCACAGAAACATGGCACATAGGAAAGCGGGTGGTACAGCGAAAAACCTACGGGATTCAAACCCACAATATTTAGGAACAAAACTCTACGACGGTCAGAAAGCACAGACCGGTTCTATTATTGTGCGCCAACGAGGAACTAAGATTCTTCCTGGGAAAAATGTTGGACTTGGAAAAGACCATACACTCTTTGCACTCAAAGATGGCCTTGTAAAATTCCGAAACCAAAGAAAAGTTCACTTCACAGGAAAGGCCTCAGTTAAAAAAGCTGTGGATGTTTTATAATTAAATCCCTTACCTATTGAGAGAGACATAAAAAACGCCGACAGTGTCGGCGTTTTTTATGTCTCTGTTTTTAAATTACTGAGCGGTAACAACAACTTTAAATGAAGTCTTATGTTCTCCGACAACAATATTCACAGTATGTTCGCCTACTTCTTTAATAGGCTTTTCAAGAACGAGCGCCTCTACGGGGAAGTCAATGTGTACTTGGCTTTTTAATTCCTTAACAATAATTGCTGGCGTAATGCCCTTAAAAAGCACTCCTTTCTCGCTTGCCTTCTCTTGAATCTCAAGCTGAACTTTGTGTATTGTCTCTAAGTCTTTTTCAAGTAACTCTTCCTGTACTCGGCCAGCCTCAAACTGCCCTTCTTTTAGTTCCTCAATCTTCTTTATCCGCTCTGGGGTTGCTCTCTCTGCAAGTTTATTGGGGAGTAAAAAGTTCATTGCATATCCGTCAGAAACCTCTTTTACCTCGTATTTCTTTCCTGAACCCTTTATAGTATCAAGTAGTATAACTTTCATATGGAGCTAGTATAGCAGACTTTACAAGTTACTCAAAATCACCCCCCTATTGCGCTATTGCGCCTTTAGAACCTTGGCCGCTTTTTCCATTTGGGGGTCTCTTCCGTTCTCAAAATCTTCAGCAGTACGCGCAACTTCAACATCAACCTGAAGTCCTTGGTCTGAAATAGAATTACCAAGTGGTGTTAACCAGCGAGCAATCGTGACCTTCAAAGAAGTGTTGTCCGTAATTTGAACAAGTTCCTGCACAGAACCTTTTCCAAATGTTCTCTCGCCTACAAGTGTTGCAACGCCATGTTCACGAAGCGCCCCCGCTAAAATCTCTGATGCTGATGCGGAACCGCGATTGACGAGTATTACCATTTTTAAATTATCATTAAATATATTATACCCACGAGAACGATGAATGTTGGGTTTTGTCTCTACCCCGTAACTCTCTGAAACAACCACTTTCCCAACCGGTAAAAACCAGCTCGCCATGTCTACCGACGCTTCAAGGTATCCTCCCGGGTTTCCTCGTAAGTCCAGAATGAGTTTATCAGAACCTGAGAGCACAAACTCTCTAAGTGCTTCTCTAAAAGAGTTCTGGGAAAGCGCAGAAAAGTTATACAACTGAATGACGAACACTCCGTCGTCGCGAAGTCCAGCGCCATCATCTGGGTCGGTACTTATTGTTGGAATCTGAATAGAGTCACGCGTCACTGGAATCGTCAGGAGTTCTTTCTCTTCATCACGAAGGACAGTGAACACAACATCAGTTCCCCGCGTCCCCCGGATGCGCTTTACCGCTTCGTTTACTGAAAAAGACTCGGTGCTTTCACCGTCTATCTCAACTATTTTATCACCACTTAAAATCCCTGCTTTGTACGCCGGTGTTCCTTTAAGTGGTGACACGACAGTAAGTACACTGTCTCTGATAGCAATCTCCATACCCACACCGTCAAAATTACCGCTTATATCTGCTTCAAATATCTCAGCCTCAGCTGGTGGAAAAAAGACAGTGTATGGGTCTCCCAGAGAGCTCGCAAGACCCTGAATCATCCCCCAAACACGCTCTTCATTTGAAGTGTCTACTGTAGTTGTCGCAGAAACATATTTCTCATTGAGCATATTCCATGCCTTCCACACAGGGGAAAAGTCTACGTCAGCGGGGATAGAAGCTGGGTTCTGATTGGAAGGAGTAGTGTTCTGGATTGCTTTATCGTTACCCACATAAAACCCAACACTAAATGCAACAACAATTCCAACAAAAATACTTACCCCAAGAAAACTTCTCTGGGTGTGGTTTTTTTCTATACGAGAATTATCCATGTCGTGCTATTATCTCAAAATCAAACATGCAGGTCAATTTACAAAAAAACTTCTAAACATATCCTGATACTCTTTGTTGTAATCATACATGAGAATGCTTACAATAGAGTGAATGATTTCAGTTTATAAACATAAACATCTTACCTGGATTGATGTTGAGTCTCCAGAGCCAGAAGAGGTGCGAAAACTTATGGAGACCTACTCCATTGACCCGCTTGTTGGAAATGAGCTTCTCTTACCAACACTAAAACCTCGAGTAGATACCTACCAAAATTTTATTTATCTTATTCTACACTTCCCTGCTTTTAAGCATTCACATTCTGGGACCAGAAACCAAGAAATAGACTTCATTATCGGAAAGGATTTCCTCATTACGACGCGATACGATGTTGTCGACCCACTGCATAAATTCTCAAAAGTATTTGAGGTCAACTCTGTTCTTGATAAAAGCGACATTGGGGACCATGCGGGGTATCTTTTCTTTTACATGGTACGAAAACTATACAAGTCACTTGAACACGAAATTGAATTTATTGAAGACTCTCTTGAGATTATTGAGGAAGACATCTTTGAAGGAAAAGAGAAAGAGATGGTTGTGGCACTTTCCAATGTAAGTCGAGACCTCCTCAACTTAAAACAAGCACTGACTCCACACCAAGAGATCCTTACTTCATTTAATGAGGCGGGAAGGATTTTCTTTGGTGATGATTTCTCTAATCACCTACATTCGATAATGGGGGAATACTACCGTATTAAAAATAGTATCTCAGTGCACAACGACACACTCTTAGAATTACGAGCGACAAACAACTCCCTGCTCTCAACAAAACAAAATGAAGTTATGAAGGTTCTTACAATCATGGCGTTTGTCACGTTCCCGCTCATGCTCGTCAGCTCTCTCTTCGGCATGAACACTGCCTACCTCCCAATTGTGGGACACCAGTTCGACTTCTGGATTATTGCGTCGATTATGGTCTCAATCACAACACTCTTCTTTATGTACTTTAAATACAAAAAATGGCTATAATCCTCACCATGACCTTCCCTTTCATTTCTTTCTTTCAGAAGAAAAAAACTCGAGTTATACCTGAGGGTACACACCCGCCGATACGTCTTTTTAACACGCTCTCAAAAATGAAGGAGACTTTTGAACCCATAAAACCCGGGTTTGTTCATATGTATAGTTGTGGACCCACCGTCTATGACACTGCACATATCGGAAACCTCCGCTCTTTTGTGTTTGCAGATATTCTGCGGAGAGTACTTGAATATAGTGACTACTCAGTGAAACATGTTATTAATATTACTGACGTGGGAGAGCTCTCCGATGAACAGAGTGAAGATAAGATGATGCTCGCGCTTAAGCGTGAAAAACTCCCGATAACACTTGCAAACATGAAGAAGGTAGGTACTCGATACGCAAAGTCATTTAAAGAAGACTTAAAAGAATTAAATGTAAAAACTCCATTTGCTTTTCCACGAGCCAGTGAGCATGTTGATGGACAAATTGCATTTATTGAAACCCTAGAAGAAAAAGGTTACACCTACACACTCAAAGACGGTGTGTACTTCAATACCAAGATGTTTAAAGGTTATGGTGCGCTCGGTGGTGTTACTAAAGATGAAGCAGACGCTGTCTCGCGTATTGGAGTTCACGAAGGAAAGCACCACCAGCAAGATTTTGCATTATGGAAATTCTCAGAAACAAACACCGACTCCGGTAAACCACTCGGATGGAACTCCCCGTGGGGGGTTGGTACTCCTGGTTGGCACATAGAATGTTCCGCGATGTCTTCTCAATATTTAGGAAAGAAGCTTGACATACACACCGGAGGAACCGATCTTGCTCCAATCCATCACAACAATGAAATAGCTCAGACAGAGGCACTTACGGGAAAAAAATTTGTACACTACTGGTTACATAGTGCATTTATCACTATTGAAAATAAAAAAATATCTAAATCTATTGGTAATACTATCTACCTGTATCAAATTATAGACAAAGGGTTTCCTCCGTTTACCTACCGGTATTGGTTGTTAACGGGACACTATCGTTCTGCAATGAACTTTACCTGGGAAGCGCTTGAAGGAGCAAACGTCGCACTCATTAAGCTTCATAAACAATTCTTGGACCTAGGCCCTAAAAACGGGACTATTAATAAAGACTACCAGAGGCGCTTTGAGGCTTTTGTAAATGATGATCTTGATACTCCAAAATCAATAGCACTCTTGCATGAGCTTATGAGCGACGAAAATGTTTCAAACAAAGACAAGCGAGTCACCATCTTAGACATGAATCGAGTGCTCGGCATTGGTTTTATTGAAAGCTATAAACAAATGCAAACAATCCTCAAAGGTGAAACTAAAAAAGTAGAAGTCAAAGAAGCTCCTGAACTCGTACAAGAACTCGTAAGAGAGCGCGAGGAAGCGCGCAAGGAAGAAGACTGGAAGACCGCAGACGCACTCCGCGCTAAAATCGAGAAAAAAGGATTTGAGGTTTCAGACACTGACGGAGGCCCTGAACTAACAAAGAAATAAAGGGTTCTGGTTTGAGACTGTACTATCCACAGACTAACCACATATAGCGCAGGTTTGGAAAAATCTGCGTTTTCGTGCGTATGATACAATGCATTGCATGAGTAAAAACCTTCGTATTCCTCCTCAAAACTTAGACTCCGAGAAAGCACTTCTTGGTTCTATTATGCTAAAGCCAGAAGCAATGCATGACATCATTGATATGGTGAAACCTGATTCATATTATAGCGAAAAGCATCGAATCATCTACAATTCTATGCTTGAACTCTTTGAAAAGAACGAGCCGATTGACATTCTCTCCCTTTCAACAAAACTTAAAGAAAAGAAACATTTTGATCAAATTGGCGGTGGTTCATACCTCACTGAACTCGTAAATTTTGTACCGTCTGCTTCAAACATTAAGCATTATGCAGATATTGTGCAGAAAAAATTTATGATGCGGAACCTTATCAACGCCGCAGACCATATCTCTGAACTTGGGTACGATGAAGACACCGACATAGAACATACACTTGATGCAGCGCAAGCAAGTATCTTTGAGGTAACAAACTCCCCGACCCTTCAGAAATTTATTGCGATTAAAGATACCTTGGCTGAAGCATGGGAGCGTATTGAACATCTTCATCAATCCAAAGACGAGATGCGTGGGATTGAGAGTGGTTTTAAAGAGCTTGATAATCTTCTCGCAGGATTCCAAAAGTCAGATCTCATTATTCTCGCGGCACGTCCTTCAATGGGAAAAACCACGCTTGCGCTTGATATCGCACGACAAGCTGCCGTCCAACATAAGACTCCTGTTGCTATTTTCTCACTCGAGATGAGTTCTCAACAGCTCGTAGACCGAATGCTCGCTGCGCAATCCTATGTTAATGCATGGAAGCTTCGTACAGGTAATCTCTCAACTGACGAGGAGTTTGACAAGCTTCAAGCAGCGCTCAGTGTGCTCTCAGAAGCCCCTATTTATATTGACGACAAGTCTTCAAGTAATGTGCTCCAAATGCGCTCTATTGCACGCCGGCTAAAACATGAGAAAGGTCTCGGGCTTGTTATTGTGGACTACCTACAGCTTATTATGCCTACACAAGGACGAACGAACGACTCAATGGTGCAACAGGTGACTGAAATTTCACGAGCACTCAAACAAATGGCCCGTGAGCTTGATGTGCCCGTGATTGCTCTTTCTCAGCTCTCTCGTGCAGTTGAACAACGACGAGGACGTCCACGACTTTCTGACCTTCGAGATTCTGGTTCTATTGAGCAAGATGCCGATGTCGTTATGTTTATTCACCGAGAAGATAAGATGAACGAGACTTCAGACCGACCAAATATTGCAGAGATCCTTGTAGAGAAGCACCGAAATGGCCCTGTAGGAAAAGTTGAGCTCTACTTTGATGACCAGAAGGTAACCTTTCTCTCAATTGACAAAAGTGACTTCCAAGGAGGCACGTCCTCAGATGGATTTTAATACTCTTTTGAAATAAAATAAGACCTACATGAATACAATCCAAAAACTAACCGAGCTCTTTACTCGCTTCCCTGGCATTGGACCACGACAAGCGGGTCGTTTTGTATATTTTCTACTTTCTACCTCACACAGTTATCGGAGTGAATTGATTCGCTTAATCTCTTCTCTTAAAGATGAGACTAAGGTATGTACCTCGTGCACCCGATTTCACTCAAACCATGCTGAGATTTGCTCTTTGTGTGCAGACACGAATCGAGACGCTTCCCTGCTTATGGTTGTTGAAAAGGATGTAGATTTAGATAATATTGAAAAAACTAAAGGATACAACGGGTACTACTTTGTTGTTGGCGGTACTGTCCCTATTCTTGATAAAGCTCCTGAGAACTCAATCAGAGTAAAGGAATTAGAGCACGCCGTAATAAAAAGAGCTGAAAACGGACTTAAGGAAATAATTTTGGCGTTCTCGATAAACTCAGAGGGAGAAAACACTATGCAGTATGTCCAAAAGACACTCGACCTTGTTATCGAAAAATATGAGTTAAATGTTTCCATGCTTGGGCGTGGACTTTCAACGGGAAGCGAGCTTGAGTACTCAGACTCAGAAACTATTAAGAACGCTCTCGAGAATAGGCATTAAAAAACAAACCTCGCACATTGCGAGGTTTGTTTTTAGTCTTCATTATTTTAACGCTTCAATTTTGACTTTATTAAATGGTTGCCGGTGCCCGTACTTTTTAAAGTAACGACTCTTTGACTTAAACCGAATCACGTCAACCTTCTTACCCTTCCCCGCTTCCTCAAAGGATGCAATTACTTTTGCACCTTCGATATAGGGGGTTCCTACAGTTGTCGTGTCTTTTCCGTTGTCCACAAGAAGCACTTTATCAAATACTATCTTCTCTCCTGCTGTATACTCTCCTTTGTCGTCTTTGGGGAGTTTTTCAATTGTGAGCACATCACCAACGGAAACCACGTACTGCTTTCCTCCAGTCTCAATAACCGCGAATTCCCCTGTCTTTTCAACCGCTTTCACAGCCTTTTTCTCAGGTTTGTCCTCAGTCTTCTTTCCGACTGTTTTCTTTGGCTCTTTTATTGATTTGTCTGCTACTTTTGTGTCAACCATAGTGCGAGAATAATAACCTTAATACATTAAAAAATCAAGCAGTTCAGGTAATGTGTACACACATTACCATTGATAGTTGACTTATATTTTAATTTGTTGTAAAAATACACGAGAAACCAAGAAAGAAGGATACTGTTATGCCCCTAGATTTTAGTAGTGAGCGAGATGTTTGGGAGTTCTTCCATGGGCCAGAGGGTCGTAGTGTTGCAAAAGCTCTCACAGCAGAATTTAAAGAACGATTCCCAAAAGGTCACAAAGAGAGTATTCGTCCAGTGGTTGAGCTTTGTACTGATCCAAGCTTTCGTAAACACTTTGGTGGAAGTAACCGGCTTGCACACATGCTATCCTTCCATCCGCGGGCGTTTCCTCTTCTCTTGGAATATGGGCAAGACTATACTCCGATAAAATGGAAAGCTCCCCCTGATTTTCCTATAGAACCCGAGTGGACTGGGTGTTTCAAGAACTCGTACATTCTTATGCGCGAGATCAACGCAACCAGAAAAACAAACGAAGAAAGGTCGTTTGTCTACGTTGAAGGTTTAGTTGATGGAGCGAGTAGTCTCCCAATGCTTCATGCGTGGAATGCTTCAACAACAGTCGGGAAGAAAGCTCTAGATTGGACATGGTACACGGGTTGTCACTGGTCTCGTTATTTTGGAATACCCTTTACAGAAGAAGAGCACCAGGAAGCGTGCTCTATCGCTTACCCAGGAAAGACCTTTTGTATCTCAGTCCTTCACAGAAAACATTTTGAGAAAGTGGAATATTTTCTCCATCAACTTCTTGGACGGCGCAAAGAATGTCGAGCTCAAGAGAAACTACTAGGCACCTAAAATAAGGTGCCTTTTCTTTTTCTATTACTCTTCCTTATCAATCTTCCCGAGCTCGAGTGTCTCAAGCTCATTATTTGAACCCGTAATGCGAAGGACATCCTTATCAATCTTCCCGAGTTCTTTTTGAGCTGCATTGTAGTGATTTACTGTTGTTCCAAGCGAATTTCCAACTTTTTTAAAATAATCATCGTATGCATTGAGATGCCGAGAAAGCTCCTCAACATGCTTCCCTATTTGTTTTGCTGATTCCTCCACCTTAAACGCACGGAATCCATACAGTACTGACTGTAGATACGCAGCAAATGTTGTTGGAGAGACGATAATAACGTTCTTGTCTTTATATGCGTAGTCGATAAGAGAACGAGTATTAACCTTCACAGACCCCACTTCATTGACCAATAAATCATAGTAAATCGCTTCTGCGGGAATATACATAAATGCAAATGGTAATGTCCCATCTTTTGGCTTTATATACTTAGCGGTCTCGTCAATACGTTTCTTTAAATCATTTTTAAACTCTTTCTCGAGCACCTCTCTTTGCGCATCATCAGTTTCATCAACAAGCCGTCGGTAGTTATCAAGCGAAAACTTTGCGTCAACTGGAATCATCCCGTCTTTTGTAATCACCACAGCGTCAACTGTCTCTCGGTCAGGGAACTGATACTGCATCTTGTATCCTGTCGCAGGAAGAATATTTTCAAGTGCTAACTGCAAAGACGCTTCTCCGAGATTACCTCTTTGTTTTTGATGCTTCAGCACTTTTTCAAGGTTCTGAAGTTGTTCACCAACATCAAAGACTTTTTTATTGGACTCTGATACTTCTGAAATCTCTTTAGTCACCACCCGAAGTTGGTCGTGCATGTTTTTTATAACCTCTTGGCTTTGTGAAGACTGTGTCTTGAGAGACTCATAGAGTTTCTCGCTGGTCTCCCCCATCTTCCTATCTACCGTACTTCGAAGCTCTTGTAGCTCCTTTTGCATTAAGAGCATTCCTTCCCCGCTTCCGGTGTCTTTACTATTCCCATTTTTAAAAATAATCCAGAGCACTGCCGCATTAAGTGCGACAATGATGAATATAAGGAGTGCTATAGCGGTAAAATCCATGATTCAATTGTATCACTCGCGCTCTTTTCTCTCAAACACAAAATATTTTGCAGTCTCTATAAGGACGAGGTTAAATATTCCAATCCCAAAGAGTACCAGTACTTCATTGAAAGAAAGTGTCACCAATGACAAGATTCTCTGTAGAGGAGGGAACGTTATCGCCACAATCAATAAAGAGATACTGGCGACAAGTGCACCAAAGAGATACCTGTTATTAAAGAAAGGAACCTTCCAAATAGGTATATGGAGACTCTTGAATGAGAACGCAAAGAAGATAGAATCAAGAGAAAGCGCTACAAACATAAAAGTCCGCACCTCTTCAATCGGTAGACCTAGCTCAAGAAGTATGAAATAGAGCGCAGTTAAAAATACACCGGTCACGATACTAATAATAGCGATGAGCTTCTTTATAGGTTTTGTGAGAATGCGACGAGAAATATTTTCACGAGGACTCCTGCTCATTACCCCACGCTCTGCTTTTTCAAATGCAAAAGAGAAGCTCATGAAACCTTCTTCAACAATGTTAGCCCAGAGAATCTGACCTGGGAGTAACGGCAGGGGCGCACCAAAAGCGAGTGCGCCACCAATAACAAAAATCTCACTAAAGCTTGTTGCAAGGAGATACGAAACAATTTTCTTTAAGTTGTCGATAATACGTCTCCCTTCTTTAATAGCACTCGTGATTATCGTAAAGCTGTTATTAATAAGAATAATATCTGATGCGGCTTTGGCAACCTCAGTACCGCTCCCAACCGCAACACCAATGTCTGCGCTCTGTAATGCAGGAGCATCGTTTACTCCGTCACCCGTCATCGCGACAACCTCATCGTGGTCTTTTAACACACGAACAATATGAAGTTTCTGGTCAGGAAGTACTCGTGCAAAAACTGGCACTCTTTTTATCTCAGCATAGAGCTCCGTATCAGAAAGGTGTTCTATGTCAGCTCCCGTAAGAACCTCGTCTTCTGAAAATGCAATCCCTGTCTCTATCGCTATTTGTTTTGCGGTCTCAGGATTATCCCCCGTTACCATGACAATACGGATACCAGCCTTCTTCACAAGATTAATAGAATCCTTAACGTCAGCACGGACTGGGTCAGAGAAAGCAATAAGGCCTATAAAGGTATTCTGGTGAATCAATCGCTCTTTCTCGTCCTCTGTCGCGGGTATTGTTTTGAGGCCAACCTCTCGATATGAAAGCCCAATAAAACGATACCCCTCTCTACTCATCTTGTTTTGCTTTTCAGTAAGTTCTGCCTTAATTTCTTTTGTCATGACAAGGGAGCGCCCGTTATGGTAAACGTGCGTAGCGTGCTCAAGAAGAAACTCAGGAGCACCACTTAAATGAAGCATGTTTTTTGTAGTCCCCTGTTGAGAATGTAAAGACGCTGCAAAACGACGATGTGACTCAAATTGTAAGTAATCAACCCGCGGAGATTCACGCAAAAGCGCCTCTTGCATAACACCACTACCAATCCCCGCAGATACCAGTGCTTTTTCAATAGGACGTCCGTGTATAACAATATCCTCCTTTCCCTCAGGTGCATTTTCTTTTTGTTCAATAAATGCATTTGTCGTTAAAATAGCCGAAGAGAGCAAGTATTCATTATCTCCTTCAAGTCCTGTTACTCCACTTCTAACTCCTGAGAGTGTATACAAACCAAAGAGTTTCATCTTTGCCTCTGTTAAGGTCCCTGTTTTATCAGTAAGGATAACTGTGGTTGACCCTAACGTTTCTGCTGCAAGGAGATTACGTACAAGCCCACCTTTCTTCAGGATAGCCTCCATTCCAATTGCAAGCACAATAGTCACTGCGGCAGGAAGTCCCGACGGCATTGATGCAACTGCTATTGCAATACCGACAAGCACCATGTCGTGAATACTTTCTCCATGAAAAATGCCGAGAAAAAATATGACAACAACTGCTGCTAAGATTATGTACACCAAAAACTTTGCAATAGCGTGGATGCTCTGTTGCAGTGGTGTCGCTCGAGAAGTGTCTATTTGCAACTGCTCTGCAATTGAACCCATTTGTGTTTGTGACCCTGTTGTCACCACAACACCAATTCCGTGCCCCGAAGAGACAAGCGTGCCCATCCACGACATGTTCGTACGCTCCCCTAAGGATTTTTGTTCTTTATGTTCTACATCCGCCTCCTTTAAGACTGCGACCCACTCTCCTGTTAGAATTGCTTCATTAACTGATAATTCCCTGCTCTCAATAAGTCGAAGGTCGGCGGGAACATACATACCACTTTCAAGAATCACAACATCTCCAGGGACAAGTGCTTCGACAGGAAGCAGTACCTTAACTCCTCCTCGAATAACAGTCGCATTTTTTTCTTGTGACTGGTTAAGTTTCTCAAAAGCCTTAGAGGCTCTACTTTCTTGGAAGGATCCTATTGCAAGGTTTATAAATAACGCAATAAATATAACAATCGAATCGAGATACTCGCCAAGATAGACCGTAGCGATGCCGGCTAACAGCAGAATAATAACCAGCGGACTCTTTAATTGTTCAAGGACTATTCCTAAAAACCCAAGGTCACGTTTCTTCTGGAATACATTTCTTCCATAGACAGTCTCTCTTTCCTTCGCTAATTCGGGAGACAACCCCTCTGCAACATCAACAGCAAGGACTTTGAGCGCATCTTGTATAGATTTTGAGTGCCAGTGCAATACAGAAAAATCTTTCATATGTTTTTCTAGTATACCAAACAATTTATTGAATATGTTGGATAACCTGCTACACTAAGGGTCATATGATAGCAGAAAATATCCGCAGTGAAATGATTGTCGCTATGAAGGCACGGGAGGAAGTGAAACTTCGTGTGCTTCGAGGTCTTTTATCAGCCTTTACCAACGAGCTTGTCTCTCAAAAAAAGAAACCTGATGAAGCACTTGATGATGCCTCTGCACTCCTTGTCATTAAACGTGCAGTAAAACAACGACAGGATTCTATCGAACAGTTTGAAAAAGGCAAGCGAGACGATTTAGCAGTTATTGAAAAAGAAGAGCTTGCAATTCTCTTGGTCTATCTCCCTGAGACTATGAGCAAAGAAGAAATCCTGAAAGTCGCAACAGCCAAGAAAGCAGAGCTCGGGGTTAATGACAAATCTAAAATGGGTGTGTTTATGGGAGCGGTCATGGCTGAGCTTAAAGGAAAGGCGGATGGAAAAGATGTGAAGGAGGTTATTGATTCTCTTTTTTAAAGTATACTTCTCCACAGCAGGGATTGACAAATTTTCTTTTTCTGGTATTAATATACTTAGAATAAAAAGTAACTACTGGGAGGTGTCTTTTCTCTTGTCATATAAAGGAGACAGACACCGTGTCTAAAGAAAATGCCTTCTTAGTTGTTCCCAATACCTCAAAAGGAACCCGCTTCAAATGTGCGATAGTTCCTTTTACAAAGAACGAGAACGAGCTTAAAGGAGTTCTCGAGAGTCTTGGGCTTTCCGAAGGGAAAGAACTCGGGCACCAAACTCACGAGATTAAAGATCTGCAAAAGACATTGTGCGAGTCGGGAATTTTTACTCGACTCGTTAGAGTCCCTCACGAAAGCGATGTTGCTCTTTTAGCAGAACAGGAGAAAGTGTCATGAAAAACGTCACACCCTCCTCAGTAGCTGGCAACACGAACAGAAGCACCCAAAAAACAGCGCACGCACAAAAATGCTTTATGATAGAGCGGAGCGCTGAGACACGAAAACCAGCCTCTGAGGCTAAATATGCGCCAAGAGGTGCGGAGATAAACATTAGAATCTGACAAAAAACAATCAGGTTCAAAACAACAGGGAGCTCCTCGGAGCTCCCTTTTCTTTATACACAGGTATTCTCGTATGCATTGACAAAACACTACTTAGTGTAGTATAATAAATACAGAATACACGATAGTCTTTTATAACCCTCAGTCACGAAAAGAAAGGATATTAAATGCTTAAGCCTACGCAAATAAGCTTTTTCCCTCTCTTAGAAATGAGCGAGGACGAGATACCAAGCGATGACAGTCTTCATAAGTCAGCATTAGCACAATGGGCTATTGCAAAGATTCAAGGGTTCAAGATTAAGGATTTCTTTACGGAATACCTCAAACAAAAATACCCCAAAATGAGCGAAGTACAACACGCTCGAGTGCTTTCTTTTATGTTGAGCGTTGCAGAGCGTCTTGATAAACCAGATACTCTTCAGCAACAGACTCCAGCTAAGACCGGCTGGAATTGGACCTCGAAACAAATAAAAGATGCAAAAGCACACGAGGAATTTCATAAAAGATGCCTCGGCGACAACTACTAATGACCATGAAACTCTCATGGTCATTTTTTCTTTTAAATCTGCCGAGCTTCCTCAATAAGAAACTCCCCCACTTTAGTTCGTCGTAACTCCTTTACTGTTGCAGGGTATCCAAGACGTTTTCCAAACTCCTCAGCAAGTGAGCGGATATACACACCACTCTCTACATCAAACTCAGCCTCGACAATATAACAATCACCTTCCTTACGCATACCCAAAAGTCGAGTGTCTTTTATTTCCATATCTCTTATGGGGATTATTGTCTTCCGTCCTTCGCGCGCTTCTTTATACATACGCCTTCCACCAACTTTGACTGCGGAGTACACAGGGACCGGAAGTCGCAACACCCCAATCATCGCTTGTAAAACTTTCTCTACTGCCTCCGTACCTAAAGACCCAACTACCTTCTTATCAAGAATCTCCCCCTCCATATCTCCTGTGCTTCTACGCTCCCCCACAAGTATCTCGGTACGATATGTTTTAGGAAGCTGTATATACTCCTTGAGCTTCTTTGTCCCTTCACCCACGCCAATAATCATAAGACCTGACGCAAGCGGATCAAGTGTTCCTGCGTGACCCATCTTTTTCTTGCCGAGTCCTTTACGCAGACGACGAATAACATCAAATGATGAAATGCCTTTAGGTTTGTCTATAAGGAGTATGCCTTCTTCTGTCATATACCGTTAAATATTAATAATCAAAAAAGTGAGGTACGCCACATACGAGAAAATAAGTATACCCCCTTCTAAGCGAGAGAGCATCCCACGCTTTCCTAAGAAAAATATAAGGAACGCCACTAAAAGCGCTGCAAAGACGGTCGCGAACGTGTCAAACTGAACACGCTCAATAACAGGAAGTGGCTTAATGAGTGCGGTAATGCCGAGAATCCCAAGGAAATCAAAAATATTTGAACCGATGATATTTCCAATAGCAATGCCTTTCTTTTTTTGTATAAGTGCAACGAGAGAGACAGTGAGTTCAGGGAGTGAAGTCCCAACCGCAACAAGAGTAAGCCCGACAACCGCAGGAGAAACAGCAAAAAGGGTTGCGAGCGTCTCGGCACCGCTCACTACCCAGCGCCCACCAATGAAGACACCAACGAGTCCTGCAATAATAAAAATTATAGAAGAGAAGATGGTAAGCACTTGATAGTCAATCCCATCGTCCTCTATTGCCTTACGTTTTAACAATGTAAAGAACCAGAGGATGAAAAGAGAAAATAAGAGCACTCCCTCCGTTCGAGTAAGCCCTTGAAAGGTAGCATCTCCAAGAATTGGAAACAAGATAATGATTGAAGCCACTATCACCACGGCGACATTAATAATTATGTCCTTATACCACTCACGCCTTACATAGATTGGTGAAAAAAGTGCAACTAACCCTAGAATCATCAAAAGATTGAACGTGTTACTCCCAATAATAGTGCCAAGCCCAACATTATTCCCCACAAGCGTTGAAGATATATTAATAGCAAGTTCGGGGATAGATGTTCCAATACCAACAATAGCGACTCCAATAACCCACGAAGATATCTTGAGTGTCCGAGCTATAGAAATTGCACCCGTTACTAAAAAACGTGCTCCGGCAATGAGCACAACAAACCCAACAACAAATAAGACGAGCGATGTTTCCATACGCTATAAGTATATCGTGTTACTGCACTAAGATAAAACGATACGGCGCAAGTCTCCACGTTTCTTCACAATTAATTCCCACTCGCGGTGTTCGTGCAATGTCTTTTTTTGTATAGACAACACCTCTATCCTCAACCCAGAGACCTGTAGCAGTTCCTAATTTTTTTGTATTAAGTGCCCGAGTTATCTTGAGTGCTTTTGTCAATCGTCCTGGCCCTGATACTTCTGCGACTCCACGAATTAAAACCCCAGCGGGATATTCCTGAGGCCCCGCTATGAGATTAAGCATACAGTGCATCCCATACGTGAGATATACATAGATAGTACCTGCCTCAGCAAACATGACGTGATTACGTTTTGTTTTTCCTCGATGTGCTTGAGATGCTGTATCTTCAAATCCATCGTACGCTTCCGTCTCAGTAATCATATACGCACATCGCTTCCCTCTTGATTCTCTCACTAAAAACTTACCGATAAGATCTTCTGCGACCATAGGAGTGCTCCTGTTAAAAAATGCTGGCTTGAGTATCTTCTTCATATGCTTTTGTATAAGATACCCCACCTTTACGGGTTTATATAGGCTTGACGCACTTACTTTGGTAAGGTATTATGTCGAAGTTGAGCAATCGTGCAAGACATCCCGTTGATGCGGGATTTTCAGTTCTATCTATGAATACAGAGGGAGACTCCTCTTGACTACTAATGCATATAAACACGTACAACTCACCCCTGCACACATAGTTGTGCAGGCCGCAGCGAAACATCTCGGGACAGATGAAAGCACGCCCCTTGGGGTACTGCTTTCGGGCGGAGTTCCACGTGAGCTTGTTGCGAATCGAGTTCGAGTACTCATGTTTGTCTTTGTCAGGTCCAACATTTCGGACAACACAGTCATCGACAACCTGAGTGTTGCATTTCAGAGACTCGCAACAAGTCCAAATCCTGAGGACAGTGAGCGGAATTTCCGTTCAAAAGACTGGTTCAAAGCCGGTATGCTTGCGCTCCAAACCAAGAAGCTCTTGCTGGCAAAAGAAGCCAGCGGTTTACTTGGTGAACTGGTTTGCATTGACAAAGTGGTGATGCGGGTACTTGAAGACATCGAAGCTGGGCGGGTCGACTACCTGCCGGGCTCCGACTTCGATGTGGTTGCGCCACTTGCTTCCTTGATTGCACACTCAATTCTTCCGGAAAGGAGTGAGGAACAAGTCGCCGGCTACATGCATGAGACCTTCTCAAGGCTGGTCAACCAACATCATGGACTTGCCAAGTACCCGGAAATCAGTGTGGTGCTGGACATGCTCCGGTTCAGGAATTGTCCAGGGGGAGAAGAAGGAACTGTCCAGAGACTTGGGGATAAAACATTCGTTCAATGGACGAAGTCAAACACTCCCGCAAAATCGAGACGAGCACTTGTTACCAAAGACAGCGAAACATCGGGTATCGGAATCGGGATGACTCCGCAACCTGCCTAAAAAACCTCTTCGGAACCGTACGTGGTTCCAACAACTTCACCCGCCGGTACACACACCGGCGGGTATTTTTTTATATTTACGAACATATATAAATACGGTAGTATGCTTACACGACTCAGCTTATGTTGGGTTGTTTACATATAACCTATCGGTCTGGTGGTTAGCATGGAACCGCATAGAATAATATGCATGACCCTATCGTCTAACGGTTATTGGAATAAAAATCAAACTGCTTTGATTTTTATCTGATTCTGAGTGAAACGAAGAAATTACCGATGTTTACGAGGTAATAAGATAAGCCTTCTAGAAGGCGATGTTATTACAAAACTTGTTACTAGTAACAATATCGAAGTAGAATAATATGCATGACCCTATCGTCTAACGGTTAGGACATCGCCTTCTCAAGGCGGCAATCGGGGTTCGATTCCCCGTGGGGTCACATTCAGAAACTTCTCGGTCGGAAAGACCAAAATGGGCGCGCGCCGAAGGCGCGCTGTATGGCGAGGGTATGGAATCCGTCTTTTGTTTTCGGGCGAAATCGGAGGGCGGGCAAAATGAGATTGAAATAGTTTTATCTTTTAACGCGGGGTTCGTTCCAAAGGAACGAAGAAAATCTCTCAATTCGTGAAGATTTTCACTGGTTGCCAGAAACCCCGCGTGTTTTGAATCCAAAATCCATTTCCGCAGGGGTTCGACCCAATTCTTTCTCTCGGCTCGGACAGATGAAGATTTTGCTTGAAGCGAAATTTTTTGACGCATCAAACTATCTTTTTTCACTAAATATATTTCGCGTTCAATATCTTTGTTTAAATATAAATCAACAAGTGCGTCGAGTTTCGCTTCAAGTGTTTTTAAATCTTCCTTCATCTGCCCGAGCCGATTTCCCGAAGCGTGGATTTCGTCATGCTCAAAAACATCAACTTTTTTGAGCATATAATTTGCCCACGCTTCGGGAAGCGACACTGATTGAAGCTGTTCCTTGACTTGAAGAGCGAGCACATCTTCCTGCAAATATCCTTGAGTACATTTTCCTTTCTTTTTCGTACAACGATAATAGCGATACCGTCCACCCATTTTTCCAGTACACCACTGGGCTGTTATCATGCTTCCACACTCCCCACAACGAAAAAGTCCGGTGAAAGGAAAATTATGAGATATTTTGCTATGCCTCGGATGCGCTCGCTCTTTCAATCTTTCTTGTACAGCTTCAAATAGTGTCGGAGAAAGAATTGGTGCAAAGCTTCCGGGAAAATATTCCTCGCGATGTTTGGTAAATCCGAGATACGCACGATTCGTCAAAATCCTTTTCACGGAAGCTTTGCCAAGTGGCGTTCCGGACTTTTGAGCAACACCGTGGTCAGCCAAAAACTGCGACAGCGAAACGAGGGTATGTGAACCTTTTTGATACTCTCCAAACGCGCGTACAATAATTTTAGATTTCACCGGATCAGGCTCAATATTGCGCGTAACAGGATTGTTCACATACCCGAATGGAGCACGAGTGAGCCATTCTCCTCGTCGCAGTTTTTGGCGCATACCACGCTCGACATTTTGCTTCAAATTGTCGGAGTAATACTTGCTCTGTCCGAACGCCACTTGCAACATAAAGAGCCCCTGCGGTGTTGGTTCAAACCAAAATGTCGGAAAACGCAAAGAGACAATTTTAGAAGTGTCTACGGCGTAAATGATGCGTCCTCCGTCAATACTATTTCTCGCTAGACGATCGGGGTGCCACGCGAGAATGCCTACGCCATCCATTTTCTCAATACGCATCATCATTTCGCCGAACACTTCTCGTCCCGGACTCTTTGCGCTTTTCGACTCTTGAAATTCTTCAATAATTTCAAGATTTTCTCTGCTCGCAAATTCACGAAGTTCTACAAGTTGAGCTGGAATACTCATCACTTGTTTATCATCGTCTTCGGTGCTCTTGCGAGCGTAGAGAAAATATTTTGGTTTGTTCATAAATAGATTTTGGATTCAAAAAACAAAACTATTAAGATCTCATTTCTTGCTTTCCGCCCGCCCTCCGATTTCGCCCGCACCCGCCTGACGGATTTCATACCCTCGCCATACAGCGCGCCTTCGGCGCGCGCCCATTTTGGTCTTTCCGACCGAGAAGTTTCTGAATGTGATCTAATCATATCCTTTGCGCGAACTTTTTTCCAACAAAACTCTGACTAATCGCACGCTCCGCGTGCGTGGTGGCTTTGTACCGATGCGTACGCTCCGATTGCGTGGTGACTCTAATCCGACCAGCGCCTCGCGGACTCGGCGCTCCGCCCTCGCCCCGTTTCCGCCTTTCCATGCTTTTTCTTTTTCGCGGGGGGGGATTTTTTTAAAATTGAATGGGCGGAAAACGGGGCGAGGGCTATTTGTATTATAGAACAATATTGTTTAAAAAAACAATTCTCGCTATACTTGAAATGTGAATAACCCAGCAAAGAAACTAGGCGAGAACATCCGCAGAATCCGCCTTGCGAAAGATATGACGCAAGGCGATTTATGCCGAAAGCTAGAGG
>JBBDOU010000012.1:0-73638 GCA_040876885.1 Minisyncoccota bacterium
GCGAAGCTAGGGATTCTGTTCAAAATGGGTTCTGACTTTTTCAAACAAACACCACAGCTGTTAAAAACGATGCTCGCGCATCGTTTTTTACGTTGTGGAAGACGGAGCTATGTTTTCCGTTGCCTATTTTCCTAGGGAACAAAACTGCGAGTCCGGGGAGGAAGTTCTTAACGAACATAGTGAGTTTAGAAACTTGACCCCACAGCTTACTGAAACTGTAAGTTTCAAGTCGTGTCGGGTCTACAATCGTTAAAAGACGAGAATCATTTCTCGTCTTTTTACGTTGTGGAAGGCGGAATGATGTTTCGAGTGACAACAAGAAACCATGAGCCGGGGTCGAGTGCACTTAGTAGATTTCAAGCGAAGCGAAGGAATATACTTAGTGACTCGTGACCACAGCATAAAAATATCCCCCGTTTTTAGAGGGGATATTTTTTTGATTTTGCGTCCGCCATCTTTAATATTTTCACCACGTGTTTTTTAGAAACTGGTTGTACTGAAAGACGTTGGCCTTTCTGTGTCACGAGCATGTCTGAAAATGAATCATCAAACTTTAACTGGTCGAGGGTGATGATTTTATTAAACTTTTCAACAAAACACACGTCAACAAGATACCACGTTGGGTTTTCTTTTTTTGACTGAGGATCATAGTGGTCGTCTTTCTTATCAAATGCTGTTGGGTCGGGATATGGTTTTGAGCAGATTTTCACCACACCAACAATACCAATTGGTTTTGTGTTTGAATGATAAAAGAGTCCAATGTCACCAATCTGCATATCGTCCCGCATAAAGTTACGTGCTTGGTAGTTTCGAACTCCGTCCCACGCTGTCTTTTTATCGCGCTTCAAATTGTCGATTGAGTACGAGGTTGGCTCGCTTTTAAATAACCAGTAATTCATTGTACTAAAGAGTATACCACTGTAACTCAGCTCGTTGAAGTACACAGCTCGACCCTTTCTTTTTTGCTTATTTTATGTATCTTTTATATAGGAACAGAAACAAGGAGTAATCTCGTATGCCCAATCAAGAGCAAGTAGTCCGCTGTACTGCGCCCAAAGGTATGTTTTTACTCGTCCATGTCGACCCGCGTGACGATGAGCACACCCCCAATGAAACACCCATGTCACTCGACGAGGTTCAGAGGAAGCTTCAAAAGATGTTGCAACCACAACAGGATGTCGTTAAAGTGTTTAATGACCAAGGAGAAGAAGTTCTTTTTGATAAACAGTGACGTCGTCACTAAATAAACGCAGAAAAACACCCTCTATTTTTTAATAGAGGGTGTTTTTAGGGGTTATGTATAGTTCGTGGTAGAATGACCGAGCATTTTTGTATCATTTATGGAAGAAGGAGGAATTCACATTGTATTAGCAGCGGAAAAGCTCGGAGAAATTTGGGGAATTCCTATCACAAACACCCTTGTCACCACATGGGTGGTTATGGTTGTGCTTGCTGCGCTTGCTTTTTGGGTTCGGGGCACCATCACTCTTATTCCCGGGAAAATACAAACTTTGTTTGAGTCTCTGTTTGAGTACGTTCTTGAATATATGGAGACTACGCTCGAAAGCAGAAGTCTCGCAGAGAAATTCTTCCCCTTTATTGTGACGCTTTTTCTTTTTATATTCACCGCAAACATACTCGAGTTCACCCCTGGCATCGGGAGTATTGGCTTCTTTTTTGGCGAAGCGGGGCATCAGGAGTTTGTTTCTTTATTCCGTTCAGTCAACACTGACCTTAATGTCACCCTTGCGCTTGCTATCATCTCCTTTCTTGTTATCGAAATCTCTGGTGTAGTGCTGATTGGATTCTTGAAATACACCAGTAAGTTTGTTAACTTTAAGTCTGTTCTTGGATTTTTTATTGGTATTATTGAGCTTTTCAGTGAAGTTGCGCGACTCGTGAGCTTTAGTTTCCGTCTTTTCGGGAACATATTTGCTGGAGAAGTCCTTATTCTTGTGGCAGCAACATTTGTTCCACTCTTTTTACCAGTACCGCTTATGGTATTTGAAGTATTTGTTGGTTTTATTCAAGCCGCAATCTTCGCACTGTTGACGCTCTTCTTTATAAAGATAGCCATAACAGAACCCCATTAGCATTACTATAGAGCCATTCGTGTCTATATGATGTATTTCATTGTATGTACACGAATGGTTCTATTCGTAAAGACATAGAGCTAGAGAATAGGTTTTATTTATTAATATAATATATACACATTATGGAACTAGAAGCAGCACAAACACTTGGTATGGCGCTTGCTATTGGACTTGGGGTAATCGGCCCCGGGATTGGTATTGGACTTATCGTTTCAAAAGCGCTTGAAGCGATGGGACGAAACCCAGAGGCAAGTGGAAAGATTCAAGCGACTATGTTTATCGGAATCGCTTTCACGGAAGCACTTGCGATTTTCGCACTTGTTATCGCCTTCATTGTTAAGTTTATTTAATCGCTATTAGGTACTGTTATTTATGGAAGAGATTATTAGTGTTTTTGGAATAAACTGGAAACTCCTTATTATACAAGGGGTTAATTTTGGGTTACTCCTTGTACTACTCTCATACGTGCTCTATCGGCCAGTCTTTAAGATGATTAATGACCGCCGTGCAAAAATTGAGGCTGGAATCCGTAACGCCAAAGAGGCAGACACTCGTCTCGAAGCGATTGAGTCTGAAAAGAAACAGGTTATCCAGACAGCAACACTTAAGGCTGAGATGCTTATACAAGAGGGGTCTACGCGCTCTAAAGTCAAAGAGGAGGAGATGCTGAAGGAGGCACAAAATAAATGTGAGCGACTGATTACGGACGCACAGATGCGATCTGAAGAAGCTCAAAAAAAAGCGGAGGAAGAGAGTCGAGCAGAGGTTGCACGTCTTGCGATACTTGGAGCAGAAAAGATTCTTCGGAAAAATTAAAGAACACACTATGAAACTTACAAGACAGTACGCAACAGCGCTCATAGAAAGCACAAAGAGCACCAGCGTTGAATCAGCGCTTGTGCAATTAAAAGCAACCCTTAAAAAACGAGGGCATACTCGATTGTTTAGAAGTATTCTTGAAACAGCTGTTGCACTTTCACAGGTGAAGCGTAATCAGGTTGAATACCGTGTGGCGAAAAAGGAAGATGCGTCTCGGTATGTAGCGCACCTTTTTGATCACGGTATCAATATTCCCGAGGAGACAGCGGTTGTTGACGACTCACTTGTTGGAGGATTCTTTTACAGAGACGGAAGACGTCTTATTGATGGAAGTTATAAGCGAGCGCTTATTAATTTATATACAAAGATTACACAGTAACAACACACATATATATGGATGCATTTATAGAAAAAATAAAAAAAGAAATAGAGGGATTCACCCCTGAAGTGAATATGGTCCGTGCGGGGCGTGTTGTTCGCGTTGGAGACGGTATTGCAGAAATAGAAGGACTCGATGGAGTGATGATGTCAGAACTTATTATTTTTGATGACGGAGACGGAAAACCACTTGAAGCATTACTGAGAAACTCAGAGTCACCAGTTGGGCTTGTATTAAACCTCGAAGAAGACGCAGTTCGTGCTGTCGTGCTTGGGGACAGTGCTCGTGTTCGAGAAGGGATGACCGTGTATGGTGCGGGTTCTGTGCTTTCTATTGATGTAGGGAAAGAGCTTATAGGACGCGTTGTTAATGCGCTTGGAAAATCAGTTGACGGTAAAGGGGGCATCACTGCTGAGGCCAAGTATCCTATTGAGCGCGTGGCATACGGCGTGATTGATCGAAAGTCAGTTGATACACCAATTCACACGGGGATTAAAGCAGTTGACGCTATGATTCCTGTTGGACGAGGACAACGAGAACTCATTATTGGAGACCGTTTTACGGGGAAAACAACTATCGCGATTGACGCTATCATCAACCAAAAAAGCGAACCAGAGGCAACGCGTCCTATTTGTATTTATGTTGCAATTGGGCAGAAGGAGTCAAAGACTGCACGAATTGTCGCAGAGCTTGAAGCACGAGGGGCGATGGAGTACACCATTATTGTGACCGCGGGTGCTGCTGAGTCAGCAGCATTACAATTCCTTGCGCCGTTTGCCGGTGCTGCTATCGGAGAGTTCTTTATGGACCAAGGAAAAGATGCACTCATTATATTTGACGATCTCTCAAAACACGCGGTTGCGTATCGACAGATGTCATTACTCCTCAGACGTCCACCGGGGAGAGAGGCGTACCCCGGAGATATTTTTTACTTACACTCACGACTCCTTGAGCGTTCTGCAAGACTTTCTGATGAAAAGGGAGGAGGGTCTTTGACCGCACTTCCTATTATTGAAACACAAGAAGGCGACGTATCCGCATATATTCCAACAAACGTGATTTCAATCACTGACGGACAGATTTACCTTGAAGCTGATCTCTTTAACAAAGGCGTGCGTCCTGCTATTAACGTAGGGCTTTCAGTATCTCGTGTGGGTTCAAGTGCACAAACAAAAGCAATGAAAAAAGTTGCCGGAAAGATACGACTCCAGCTTGCGCAGTACCGAGAACTCGAGGCGTTTATGCAGTTTAGTCAGGACTTGGATGCAAACACAAAGGCACGTATTGATGAAGGGCAGCGACTTTCAGAAGCACTGAAACAAGACAAGCATAAACCACTTCCTTTTGAGGAACAAGTGGTGACTATTTACGCTGGCGTAAACGGGTACTTTAAAAACACACCAGTTGCACTCATTGGAGAGAGTGAAGAAAAACTCCGTGCATTTATCGACACACACCACAAAGATGTTTTTGAAACAATTCACACGACAAAGAATCTTGAAGGAGATACTGAAGAGAAACTAAAAGAGGCACTTGCTTTATTTCAGGAGGCGCACCCAGAACTCTTTAATCTTGAAGGGAGTAAGTAGTACAACCAAGTAACAACAGTATGTCGCTTAAAAATATCAAAAACAAAATACGGTCTATTGATAAGACACGCAAAGTAACAAAGGCAATGGAAGCAGTGTCTGCGGTTAAAATGCGTAAGAGTCAAACACGTGCACTTGAGGGGAGGGCGTATGCGCACAGCGCGCTGTCTATCTTACAGCGTTTGAGTGGGAGTATTGATGGAATAAAGCATATGTTGAGTACTACACGGGATATTAAGCGCTCTCTTGTGGTTATCGTTACGAGCGATAAGGGGCTTGCAGGGAGTCTTAACAGTAGTGTCCTTAAAAGAATAGAACGCCTTACGTCAGAGAAAGGACTTACTCCAGAGGATACATCCTACATTTGTGTAGGGCGAAAGGGATATGAGTACGCGCTTCGTCGCGAGTATACTGTTTTAGAATCATATATTAATATTGATGACGAAGTATCACTTTCGGGGCTTAAGAAAATAACAGAGACTGCAGTCTCTGAATTTACAGAAGGATCAGTTGACGTTGTGTATGTTGTCTACACTAACTTCCGCTCAACATTTGAGCAGTTTGCTGAGGTCCGGACTGTGCTTCCGCTATCACTTGAATCTGTTCGAGAGACTGTAGCGGGGATTGTTCCCACTAAAGGTGCTTTTGCTGATGTTTCAGAAGAAAGCGATGCTGTACACACATACACGATAGAACCAAACGCAGAAGAAGTGTTAAACGAATTACTCCCATTTTTACTTGAGATTGAGATGTACCATACATTTCTTGAGTCAAAAGCATCAGAGCATTCTGCCCGTATGGTAGCGATGAAGAATGCTTCTGACAAAGCAAAAGAAATGTCCGATGGATTTAAATTACGATTTAACAAAGAGCGACAGTCGCTCATCACACGGGAGGTAAGTGAAATTATTGGCGGAATAGAAACATTAACTACATAACTATGAAAAAAGGAATTATCAAACAAATTATTGGACCGATTGTTGACGTCTATTTTGAAGAAGGGGTACCCGATATACAAACAGCACTCACGGTGAAAGAGGAGGGTAAAGACACGCTTGTACTTGAAGTTGCGCAACACCTCGGACTTGACCGAGTGCGTTGTATTGCAATGAGTGATACTTCAGGGCTTCGTCGAGATGTAGAAGTCCTCGACACTGGTGCTCCTATTTCTGTTCCTGTCGGAGAAGATTCTCTCGGGAGGCTTTTTAATGTGCTTGGAGAGACTGTAGACGGTAAAGCTCCTATAGAAAACCCAAAGAAGCGTTCAATTCACCAGAAACCTCCTGTATTTACTGAACAGCAAACAAAAGCAGAAGTATTTGAAACAGGAATTAAAGCTATTGACCTTATGACTCCTTTTATTAAAGGAGGAAAGGTTGGTCTTTTTGGAGGTGCGGGAGTAGGGAAGACTGTGCTTATTCAAGAACTTATCCGTAACGTTGCAACTGAGCATGGAGGGTATTCTGTCTTTGCTGGAGTTGGAGAGCGTGTGCGTGAAGGTAATGACCTCTATCATGAAATGAAGGAGTCAGGTGTGCTTGACAAAACAGCATTGGTATTTGGACAGATGAACGAGGTTCCTGGGGCGCGTGCTCGTGTTGGACTCTCTGGACTTACCATGGCTGAATATTTTCGAGATGAAGGAGGAAAAGACGTACTCTTCTTTATGGACAACGTATTCCGATTTATTCAAGCAGGTTCTGAGGTTTCGTCACTCCTTGGACGAGTGCCGTCAGCAGTAGGGTACCAACCAACACTTGCTGAAGATATGGGAGGTATGCAAGAGCGAATTACTTCAACCAGTAAGGGTTCTATTACTTCAGTACAGGCGGTGTATGTACCTGCTGACGACCTTACTGACCCAGCACCAGCAACAACGTTCTCTCACCTCGACTCAACGGTAGTCCTTTCGAGAGATTTAGCTTCTCTTGGAATCTATCCTGCAATTGACCCCCTTGAATCAGGTTCTACGGCACTTGACCCTACCGTTGTCGGTGCAGAGCATTATCGAGTGGCAAACGAAACAAAGCATGTGCTACAGCGATACAAAGACTTACAAGACATTATTGCCATCTTGGGAATAGAAGAGCTTTCGGAGGATGATAAGCTTGCGGTAACACGGGCGCGAAAGATTCAGCGATTTCTTTCCCAGCCATTTTTCGTTGGGGAAGCATTTACGGGAGTTGCAGGAACATATGTGAGTCTCGCAGATACTATCCGCGGATTCAGGGAAATTCTTGACGGTGTGCATGATGATAAAGATGAGCTCTCGTTCTATATGAAGGGTACTATCGACGACGTACAATAAACATGTTTTTTCTTACGATAACAGCGGTCAACACAAAGTTATTTGAGGGAGAGGTTTCTTCTGTGACTGCGCCTGCCGACGAGGGTGAGGTGACAATACTCGCGCATCACGAACCATTTGTGTCAGTCCTAAAAAAGGGAATTATCACTGTTCGAGTTGAAGGAGCAGAACCAAAATCTTTTGAAGTGGAGAAAGGGATTCTTGAAGTCGGAGGAAACAAGGCTACTATCTTAGTATAGCGTTTGACTATTTTTTGCGGTGCAGTTGACCTCGTCACCCACATAGGGTACACATAGCAGTCATTTTGGCGGTCGGACCGCCAAAAGTAGCTGGTGTCAGTCGAAGTAACAGTCGCTCGGATTACTACTTTGCTATACAGCTCTGATACCTACCATTAAACGTCACGGTTTTGTATGGTCTCGAACTAGAGTTCGTAACCACACATGATTGGTAATATGTCCAAGAAAGCGTTTGGGATGGAAGACTTCTCTTGAAGTATTTACCAAGGGTGTTGCACTAACAGGTTGAATGTACCCCCCGTGTGCTTGACTTTTCATATCAGATATGATATAATTAATATAGAAAGTTAAGGAATCCCTTAACAAAGCACTCACATCATTTTCAAGGAGAAAAAAGATGCATGAGTTTCAAATCTCAATGCAGAAGCGTCACAACGAGGAACTCGCAGAGTTTATCTGCACAGGGATTCTTGTTGTCGGGATTACAATCATCGAGATTTATCTCTACTTGCACCCGACAATCGGGTAAAGTATATCAAGGCCGCAACACATTAGTTGCGGCCTTTTCAATTTTGATTTGGTTTAATATCTGCAGAAAAGGTGGTAGGCTTGCCTCATGTTTAAACGAGTAACTGAAGACTTCCAGTGTGCGTACTGCGGTGAGCAGGTTATTGGTAACGGCTACACAAACCATTGCCCTGAATGCTTGTGGAGTATGCATGTTGA
The DNA here is from genome assembly GCA_040876885.1 of Minisyncoccota bacterium. Lineage (GTDB taxonomy): Bacteria > Patescibacteriota > Minisyncoccia > Phycocordibacterales > JABMNX01 > JABMNX01. Next base: position 8,154 of record JBBDOU010000012.1, read on the forward strand.
TATTGAACCTGGAGACCGGGCTTCTGAGTGCAAGGCGCTCATGCGGCCTGTTTCTTTTGAGGAAAAGAAAGGAACGTATACCATATTACACCGATGCACGGGGTGTAGTCTTGAGAAGCACAACAAACTTCAAGAGAATGATGTATTTGACCCCGAACAAGTACTCCATAGTTAGATAGGCTACGTGCGCGACTCATTATCGGTGAGTTTTTTATTTTAGAACACCAGGCTTTCGGTAGTAAAGGATTGGGACAATAACAAGGGTGAGCAATACCGCAAAGAGAAGACCAAAGATGATTGACCATGCAAGCGGTTCCCAAAGGTCTGATGCATACGTAAGTGGAAAGATACCGACTACCGTGGTGATGGTAGTAAGAAGAATGGGGCGGAGTCTCAGCGAAGCCCCTTCAAGTACTATTTCTTTTATATCACGTTCCGGTGCGCTCTTTTTGCGTATCTCATTAATAGTGTCAATAAGAATAATTGAGTTGTTTACCACAATTCCTGTGAGTGCAATAAATCCCATCATAGAAGGGAAGGAGAGTGCCTTACCGGTTACCGCGAGTCCTATCATAATACCAATAAGGGCGAGTGGTGTAACTGAAAGGACGTAGAGCGCGTGGCGGTATGAGTTAAACTGAAGTACTAGGATCGCAAGCATGAGGAGAAGTCCTACAATAAGCGCGTAGAACATCTCTTTAAAAGCTTGATTGTTCTCTTCATTTTCGCCTCCTATGTGCATAGAAGTTCCTGCTGGTAATACGAGTTCTGTTTCAGCACGTGTTTTAAATTCTGCGATAATCTCACGAAGGTTTCCGTCTGCGGTTAACTGTGCATTTGCGGTTGTGACTCGTTTTGTATCTTCATGAGAGATCGTGGTGTTGTTTTTTGCGAGCGTTGTCTTAAGTACTGAACCAAGAAGGATTGGTCCGTTTGGGGTTTGAATAGAGAGTTGGTTCAGCGCGTCTATCGTTGTACGGTTCGTGTCGTGTGCATCAAGGTAGTCTGTATTTAGATTGAGTCGCACCATAACCTTAATGTCTTCATCAGAGCTTTTGATTGATGTTGCCTCAACACCGCTTACTGCTGCTCGAAGGGTTTGTGAGATAATGCTTGCATCAAGTCCAAGCACTGTTGCCTTTGCCGTATCAACTTCAACGACGAACTGGATACCGTCATTTTTTGCACTCGTCGTCACATCTGAGGTCCCGGGGATTCCTTCTAAAATTTCTGCTGTTTTGGAAGAAAGCTCCTCGATTGCGTCTAGGTTTTCTCCAAGGAAGTTAATAACGATTGGTGTTCCTGTTGGGGGTCCGTCACTTGCTTGAGAGACACGAACTATAGAAGAGTGGATATCTTTAAAATCAGCACGGAGCACCTCGACCATTTCTGTAGAAGTGATTGCTCGGTCGTCTCGTAAGGTGATAAATATATTTGCGAGTTTTGGGTTCACGCCACCATTTCCGGTAAACGCACTTGATCCGCCACTGGTGACCAGGAAAGAATCAATAATGGAGTACGAATATAAGATCTCCTCAACCTTACGTATTTCAAGGTCAGACTGAGCAAGAACAGTTCCTTCAGGAAGCTCGGTCTCGATAATGATAAAACTCTGGTCACTTGTTGCAAAAAACTCTACCTTTACCAAGCCAATAATAGGAAATGAAAGCGTTATAAAGAATACTACAATAGCTCCCCAGACCCACATGCGTTCACGCTTCCTGTTTCCTAAAATGCTGTCTATTTTATTGCGGTACCACTGTTGCAGTTTTTCTGTGTAATACGCCTGTTTCTTTTCAACTGCGTTAGTGTCCCGCCTCCGTAGTACGAGGGAGCTAATAAGTGGGATAAAACCAAGTGCAACAAGTAACGATGCAAGGAGTACAAATATAATGGTAAATGGAATCGTCGCAATAAACTGACCCGTGACTCCTGAAATAAAGAAGAGTGGTGCAAACACCGCAACAGTAGTCATTGTTCCTGAGGTAAGGGGCATGTAGAAGGTTCTAATAGCCTCAAGCACTGCTTTCTTCTTATCCCCATCAGGGTGATGCTTCATGTTTCGGTTTATACCTTCCACAATCACAATTGCGGAATCAACGAGAATACCAATTGCTAAGATAAGCGCAAAAAGGGAGACGAAGTTGAGCGTGTTCCCAGATTGATTAAGTGCAATGAAGGCAATCGTAAAGGAAAGGGGAATTGCGGACCCCGCGACAAGTGCTTCTCTCCAACCGATAGCAATAAAGAGCACAATCATAACAAGGAGTACTGTTTGTAATCCTGAAGTTGTGAGGCTGGTGAGGTCTTTTTTAAGCTGTTCTCCTGTGTCGTAGACTATAAGAGTATTTACACCTTCAAGAATACCTCCACCACTTTTTAATGCTTCAATTCTTTCTTGTACTGCTTTGGTTATTTTTGTAACATCTCCACCACTTCGTTTAAAGACATCAAAAGAAAGTGCTGACTGAGAAGGTTCTCCTTGTAGAGAAAAACGTGAATGCGTACGGGCGACAGAGAGACCATCAATAACGGTAGCAACATCACGTACGTATACAGGCTCTCCTCCAGATTCGAGAATGGCAATGTCGGCGACTTCTCGAGGGTCGTCAATGTTTCCCTCAAATTGCACGTTGTATTCAATATTATTGACAACGATATTTCCAATCGGGAAAGTGTTGTTTGCTCTAGATATCGCACTGATAACATCGAGGAGTCTTAGGTTGAAAGTGTTCAGCGCTTCTCGGTTTACAATTACTTGCGTCTCTCGTTCTCTAAAACCACCAATGTTTACATCTGAGACTCCAGGAACTCGTTTTATTTCCTCCTCAACCTTTTGGGCAAGACGAACAAGCTCTTGTTCTGGCAAGTCTGACGCAATAGCAAAGGTGATGACCGGTTGGTTTACAAAGTTGACATCACTCACAAGAGGGTCGTTTGTATCAGTAGGGAGTTCAGGTTTTATCTTATCTACCGCATCTTTCAGATCTCGTATTGAGTCGTCTATATCCGCACTCGCATCAAACTCAACAACAACAGTAGAAACACCTTCTTGAGAAGAAGAGGTGATTTTTTTCACCTCATCAAGTGTATTATTGAGTGCACTTTCTAATTTGTTTGTAATGAGCGTCTCAATGTCGAATGCTGATGCACCCGTGAGTACTGTTGTAACAACACCTACTGGAACCTGTACTTCAGGCGCAGACTCTTTTGGAATTGAAATAAGAGAACTTGCACCAAAACCAATAAGGGCAATGATGAAGAGATAGCTAAAATTTCGATGTTTTGTGAAAAAACTCCAGAATGAATACATGGTTTATGAGTGATTATTCGGTTATTACTGTTTGTTTTTCTTTTAGTCCACGAGCGTCAGTGACGATATACATTTCAGGATTTATACCCGCAGTGATTTCAACTTTGTCTCCGAGTATTCTTCCTATAGTTACTTTATGCGACACAAGGGTGTTTTCAGAGGAAAGTGTGAAGACAAACGCGTCAGTGGTTGTAATTTTTAGTGCTGAGATAGGGATAAAGATGTCTTTGATTTCAGAAGATGACGCGGGTCGAGAGCGGGTTACTTTCACTTCAACCGAGGCACCTTGTGTAATAGCACTTCCCTCGTCAGTAACACCGATGCGTATTTGGATTTTCTTTGTTTGAGGATCAAGCCCTGGTGAAATTGAAGTGACGACACCATTTAATGTATCAGCAATTAATGCAGTATTTCCTACGGCGATATTATTTCGTTCGCTTTCTGTTATAAATGCAGTTATTTCAAGTGCGTTACTATTTGAGACGATGGCAGCTGGTTCAAATAGTGAAACAAAGTCGCCTGTTGAAAGAGAGAGAGAAGAAATACGCCCACTTATTGGTGTTCGCACTCTGGTCTTTTCTAGGTTTGCTTGCGCCACTCGAAGCGCAGCTTCCGCTGAGGTGATATCTTCTTCTCGTTCCCCAGTAATACCTTTACTGTTATTTTCTTGTGCAATTTTAAGTGCGCTCTCAGCACCGTCGAGGTACTGTTTTTGAGTTGCGAGCGCACTCAAGCTCGAGAGAATGCTTGTGCGAGCACCTGAGACACTTGTCTTGTAAGTCTCTATTTGGCTTGAACTAACCTCGGGAGTGTTTACGGCTGTGTTGAGTGCGGCAAGTATTGTATCGAGGTATCGTTTAATCACATCGAGCCCCTCCGTTGTGGAGGAGTACTCTCTATTCAAATCGTCTTCAACCGCAAGATTATTTCGTGTATCTTTAAAGCCTAAGAGGATTGCTTCTACCGCTACACGTGTAGTCTCGATATTAGTCTCGAGTTGGTTCTCTGAGACAGTAATATTTATTTGTGGGTTCTGAGAGCTTGCGTTACTGACTATTTGGTCAGCACTTCGTGTAATCACATCATCAGCTGTTGCATACGCTGAGAAGAGCGTGTTTATAGATTGTCGCTTTGTATTTACAAGATCACTCTCGGCATTTTTAAGATTAATGGTAAGGATAGAGAGCTCTTCGTTACGGCTTCCTTTCTGAACCTTATCAAGATTTGCTTGCGCCTGTGCAACAGAAGCCCGCTCACCAGTATTTTTTATTTCCGCAATAATTGCTCCAGCTGCAACAAAATCTCCAACATTTCTATACACGCCAGTGATTGTTCCGGAAGACTCTGTTCGGAGAATCGCCTCTTTCTCTGACCGCACCGTTCCAATAATTGAGAGTGGAGTCGTTTCTGTTGAGAGTGTCGCCACTTGCTCAACGGTCACTTTTCGAGATTGTGCGTCTCGAGTGATTTCATCAAGCACAGAACCGCCGGTGAATCTCAAAACTCCGATAAGGAGAATAAAAAGCACTGCAATAGTCGTCCAAAGGATATACCGGTCTCTACGTCCGAATTGCTGGTATTTTTGAAATAATCTTTTATGAATCATAGTGTGTATAAAGTTAATATACGCTAAAGAATACTACATCGATTTTGTTAAATCAAAGAAGGTTCAAAGCTCAGTCATTAACTGAAAAGTGGGCATAATCTGGTAGTGCCTAAAAGAGATGTTTTTGGTACACTGACAAGCATATGTTTAAAAATATGTTAATGAAGCGGTTACTTAAGTCTAAGATGAAGGACGTCCCTGAAGAACAGCAGAACATGATTTTAGGGGCTATTGAAAAGAACCCAGATTTTTTTCAAAAAATTGGAGTCGAGATTCAAGCAAAAATGAAAGGTGGCAAAGACCAGATGACTGCAACGATGGAGGTAATGCAGGCGCATCAGGAGGAGTTGCGGAAGATGATGTAAGTGTTTAATTCTAATAATTAAGTATAGTAACTTCTCAATTTATACAGACAGTGGGGCAGTTTGGTCTCACGCTTGCTGTTGGTGCATCAACCTTTGCACTCATCTTTTATTATGTAGCAATTCAAGATGGTATTATTGATGCATCTGAGAAACGTTTTATGCATGTAGTGTATAGAGTACTTCGTGTTGGACTGGTTCTTATTATTGTAACTGAGTTGTGTCTGGCACTCTTTCATTATATGCAGGATGGTTTTTTATTTTTTAAAAATGAATTCCTTCTCTTCACGTGGACAGTTCTTGCGGTCATTGTATGTAATGCCATACTTATGCAAAAACATAAGATGCCTATGTGGCTTGGTCCGGCACTTGCTGGGGGTTCGTGGTACACACTGGCTCTTGTTCACGCGTTTCCTCCCGCAGCACTTTCCTCGTATACAACTCTCGGTGTATACTACGTCACGTTTGTAGCTCTTATGGTGGTAGCATTAAAAATTATAAAAATGGTTTACTCAAAGAAATAACAACATAATCGCAGATTTTAATTTATGACATCAAAAAAAATATTTATCTTAGTGGGGCACCCCGACACAGAATCTTTAGTGAGTTCTTTAGCACTCTCCTATGCAGAAGGGGCACAAGCAGGGGGGCATGAGGTGCGTCATATGAATATTGGTGAGATGCACTTTGATCCCATTCTTCATAAGGGGTATAAGGAAATACAGGCACTTGAGCCAGATTTACTCAAAGCACAAGAAAATTTCAAATGGGCTGACCATATTATTATCCTGTATCCAAACTGGTGGTGTTCAATGCCCGCAATCCTCAAGGGGATGTTTGACCGTATGTGGCTTCCAGGGTTTGCATTCAATTTTAAAAAAGATAAAGACGGTAACCGTACCTCAAAATTGATCAAAATGTTTGAAGGTAAAAGCGCTCGAGTAGTGGTGACCACGGGGACACATCCACTTATGATTCGTTTCCATTTTGGGGATTACACAAATGAGATTATTAGAGGTATTTTGGGGTTCTCTGGAATTCATCCAGTACGTCTTTCTACGTTTGGGCCAAGTGAGAAGGCGTCAGATGCTGAGAAGGATTCATGGCGAGATGCGATGCATCGACTGGGAAGGAAATCTAAATAAATATTATGTCACTATCAATCGGAATTGTAGGGCTTCCAAATGTTGGGAAGTCCACCTTATTTAACGCGTTAACGAAGCGCTCAGTACCAGCGGAGAATTTTCCGTTTTGTACCATTGACCCCTCTGTGGGAGTTGTTGCGGTTCCCGATAAACGACTTGAGGTATTGAGTCAGTTATCAAAATCTGCGAAAACAGTGCCAACCGCAATTGAGTTTGTTGATATTGCAGGTTTGGTTAAAGGTGCGTCAGACGGGGAGGGATTGGGAAATAAATTTCTCTCGCATATTCGTGAAGTTGATGCTATTGCACACATTGTGCGTCTCTTTGAGGATTCCGACATTACTCACATACACGGGACGATAGACCCCGTTGACGATATCACGGTAATTAACTTGGAGCTCATTATGGCTGATATGCAGACGACCGCAAAACGACTGCAATCAATAGAGCGCGAGGTGCGTCGTGGAGATACGGAGGCTGTGTTCGAACATGGGGTTGTTGCGAAAGTGCTGAAGACTCTCGAGAGTGGGCACTTGGCATTAAAGACTGATTTAAATGAAAAGGAGACAGAGACTATTACAGGGTTGCATCTGCTTACAATGAAGCCAATGCTGTACGTGCTTAATAAGAAGGCGAGCGCACTGAATTTAGATGAAGAAAATGGAGACCGGTACGCGCGACTCTTAGGATTCTTGGAAGAGACTCATTCGGAATACGTTATTATTGATGCAGGGGTTGAGCACGAGCTTAAAGATGTCTCAGGAGACGATCGTGAAGAATTCCTGCGAGAGTTTGGAGTTGTTGAGGATGGTGTGAGTGCATTTATTCAAACAGGATACCGACTATTAAATTTAATTACTTTTTTTACAACAGGAGAAGATGAAACGCGTGCGTGGACAATACTTACGGGTAGCACCGCTCCTATTGCGGGAGCCGCTATTCACTCAGACTTTAGAGAGAAGTTTATCCGGGCTGAAGTAGTTGCGTATGAAAAGCTGGTGGAAGCACAGACCTATGCGGTAGCACGAGAAAAGGGGTGGGTGCGCACTGAAGGGAAGGAGTATGTGGTTGCAGACGGTGACATTATCGAGTTTAGAATATAATTTGACATTGTACAATATAGTATGGTATAATATATAATAGAATATCATCTTTTGAAATGAGGTAACAACAATGCGTTTTACATCGCTCCTGCTTGTAATTCTATTCCTCTGTGCTCCGCAAGATGCACAGGCAGAAAAAACCGAAGAAACATGTCTCTCAATCTTCGTGACCGGACGACCAAAGGTTGACGATATACTTCGTATATCGTTACCTCACTTGGGCTTTTCCTGTACCGAAGAGGAAGTCTTGGTTCCTAAAGTTATTCTTGAAGTGAACCAGATTCGTCCCATCAGAAAGGGTGCGGGTGAGTACGCAGTTCTCTTTTCCGCACGGGTTTTCTTTGAGGGTAGGTTACACCAGGAAATCATCTGGAGCGGAGAGTCTGCTCCTCGTGTCTATTCCGACGCAGGAATCTCCCTGGACGACATGATTGATTCCGGTGGAGTCGCTGAGGCAATCTTTGCTGGGAAGGATGATTTGCACTCTCTTATACAAATACTCAGTCAAGAAAAGACCCAGTAAAAAACTAAAGTCCGCCGATGTCATGTCAGGCGGACTTTTTCACCTGTATTGTATCGCCTCTATCGACAAGGTATACTTTTGAGTACTTGATTAATCATAATCTTTACACACATCTATGAAAACAACTCCTCGAGACTTCTTTTTCTTGATTGCGACGTTTGCAACACTCTATATCAGTGCAGTTAGTCTATTGACACTCCTCTTCCAGTATATTGATATTCTCTTTGGGGATACGCTACAAAGCCTTTATTACGACCCTTACTCAGGTGCGATACGTTTTTCTATTGCATCACTTATTATAATTTTCCCGCTGTACCTGTACCTCACTCGCTCTCTTAATCAGGAAGTGCGGGCGCACCCAGAAAAGAAAGAATTAGGAGTACGAAAGTGGCTTATTTACCTCACACTCTTTATTGCGGGGACTACTATTATTATCGACCTCATTGTGCTCATTAACACATTTCTTGGTGGGGAAGTACTCACGTCAGGATTTATTTTGAAAGTACTTTCTATCATCATTGTTATTGGTGGGGTGTTTATGTACTACCTGCAGGACCTAAAAGGTACATGGGAAAAATCAAAAAGTCTTTCTCAGATTATAGGGGGAGTAGTTACACTTATGGTGCTCACCTCAATCATAGGGGGATTCTTTATTATTGGTTCACCGCAGACACAACGACTTATGCGCTTTGACCAAGATAAGATTAATGACCTTTCTAGTATCCAGTGGCAGGTTGTTACATACTTCCAGCAAAAAGAAACACTTCCTCAGACATTAGCAGAACTAGAAGACCCGCTCACGGGATTTATTCTTCCTACTGATGCACAGACAGATACTGCGTATTCATATGAGGTGGTAGAAGGTCTTACCTTTAAACTATGCGCTGACTTCAATAAGGAAAGCAAAGGATACACTCATGCAGAGCCAAAAGCGGTACGTCTGGAGAGCTCTGTTCGATACGGAGGGTTTGATAACGAAAATTGGGCTCATGGAGAAGGCGAGACTTGTTTTGAGAGAACTATTGACCCTGATAAATTTCCAGCATTTAAGGGATAGAGAAAACAAAAAATAAAAAGCAGTAAACACAGACGCGTATATGGAGTCCTATAACCACGAACAGATAGAAAAAAAATGGCAGAAAAAGTGGGACGAGGAGAAGCTCTATCTTACGCAAGAGCGCGCTGATAAAAAAAAGTGTTACGTCCTTGATATGTTCCCGTACCCGTCTGGAGAGGGGCTTCATGTGGGGCATCCTAAAGGGTACATCGCCACAGACATATACTCACGACACAAACGGATGTCTGGTTTTAACGTCTTGCACCCTATGGGATGGGACGCTTTTGGACTTCCTGCTGAAAACTTTGCGCTGAAGAACAAAGTACATCCTCGCGTTGCAGTGGAGAAAAATATAGCTCGATTCAAAGAACAACTTTCTGGTATTGGTTTTAGCTATGATTGGGAGCGAGAAATAAATACAACAGACCCTGAGTATTACAAGTGGACTCAGTGGATTTTTCTCAAAATGTTTGAACAAGGTCTTGCGTATGAATCACATGAACCTATTAACTGGTGTCCAACTTGTTTGACAGGTTTGGCTAACGAAGACCTTGAAGGAAACGAATGTGAGCGGTGTGGAACAGTAGTCGAGAAAAAACCGATACGACAATGGGTGCTTAAGATTACTGATTATGCTGAGCGTTTGCTTGAAGACATTGAAAGTCTTGATTGGCCCGAATCAATTAAAGAATCTCAACGTAACTGGATAGGGAAAAGTGAAGGCGCTGAGATAACATTTAATATAAAACACCATGACGTAGGAGTTAGAATCTTCACGACACGTCCAGACACACTCTATGGCGCTACCTATATAGTGCTCGCACCGGAACATGAGCTGATGGACAAGCTTAAGGTGGAAATCAAAAACTGGAGTGCGGTGGAGAAGTATATACAAGAAGCAAGTGAAAAATCAGACCTCGATAGGCAAAAAAATGAGAAAGAAAAAACTGGAGTGCTTCTTGAGGGGGTAGTTGCAATTAATCCTGTAAACAATGAGGAGGTACCAGTGTTTGTCGCTGACTACGTATTGTCTGGGTATGGAACGGGTGCAATTATGGCAGTCCCTGCGCACGATGAACGAGATTTTGCTTTTGCTAAAGAAAAAAACTTAATCATTAGAGGTGTAGTAGTTCCAGAAGGTAACGTTAACCCAGAAGATTATGAACTGCTTCTTGTTTCACCAACTTCTAAATCAGTTACAGAATATATTTTAAAGTACGGTCCTTATACTGGCACTGGGTACTTGATAGATTCTGGTGAATTTAATAACCAAAAATCAGAAGATGTAAAAGAAAAAATAACCAAGAAGGTTGGTGGAGAAATGAAGACGAAGTACCGACTTCGAGACTGGGTGTTCTCACGTCAGCGGTATTGGGGGGAACCAATCCCGATAATTCACTGCGAAAAGTGCGGTCCTGTCGCAGTACCTGAAGAAGACCTGCCGGTAGTGCTTCCTGAGGTTGAGCATTACGAGCCAACAGGAACTGGGGAGTCGCCACTTGCTTCAATTGATTCGTGGGTTAACACTACGTGTCCAACCTGTAATGGTGCCGGAAAGCGAGAGACAAACACTATGCCACAATGGGCAGGTTCTTCTTGGTATCACCTTCGCTATATTGACCCTAAAAACAGTGTTGAGTTTGCAGATAAAGAGAAAGAAAAATACTGGTCTCCAGTTGATATGTATGTGGGAGGAGCAGAGCACGCAACACGACATCTTATTTATGCTCGGTTCTGGCATAAGTTTTTATTTGATATTAAGGAGGTGAATTATTCTGAGCCATTTAAACGTTTGCAACACGTCGGACTTATCCTTGCTGAAGATGGGCGAAAGATGAGTAAACGATATGGGAATGTGGTCAATCCAGATGATATTGTCCATTTTTATGGTGCTGATACGCTTCGTGTATACGAAATGTTTATGGGTCCCTTTGCGCAATCAGTATCATGGAATACGGAGAGTATCATTGGTCCTCGAAAGTTTCTTGAGCGTGTATGGAGACTACAAGAAATAGTTGTTGAAGGTGATGATTCTCTAGAAACAATCCTTCATAAAACAATACAGAAGGTGGGAAGCGATATAGAGAACTTCGCATTTAACACAGCAGTATCTCAGCTCATGATTTTTCTTAATGAAGTTGAAAAGAATAAAAAGATACGCACGTCTTCCTACGTTGCTTTTTTGAAACTCCTTGCCCCGTTTGCTCCACATATTGTAGAAGAGCTTTGGGAGAAAATGGGAAATACTTCTTCCGTTCATCTTGAGCCATGGCCTGAGTATGATGCATCGAAACTTATTTCTGACACGGTCTCTATTCCAGTGCAGATAAACGGGAAAGTCCGTGGTTTAATAGAGGCTGATTTTGACATCACTGAAGAAGAAGTGCTCGCGCGCATCAAGAAGAGTGCGACTATTTCTAGGTGGATAGTGGGAGATATACAGAAGGTGATATATGTCCCTAACAAGCTTATAAGTCTCGTGATATAGTCAGAGACACGAGAGTTTGACGAAGTACTAGACAAATGATATAAATTAAGGTACACTATTTTGTAAGAATCAATATATATATGGCAAAAATAACCTTTAAACCCAAGCAAGTAAGCAAAATGCTACTTTCTGCGCTCCCAGAACGAGCTCAGGAGGTCCTTACCAGTCGCTATGGACTCGGTAAAGTTACTGAAAAGATGACCCTTGAGTCTATTGGTGAGAAGTACGGAATCACTCGTGAACGAGTCCGTCAGATAGAAAACCACGCACTCGTGAGTATTCGAAAATCAGAAGCTTTTGAAAAAACAACCCCTGTCTTTGAAGAACTAGAGCACTACATAGAAAGTCTCGGAGGGGTAATTTCTGAAATAGAACTTCTCTCAAGTATTTCAAAAGATAAGAGCACCCAAAACCACATGCACTTCTTGCTCGTACTCGGTAACCCATTTGTGTACAAAAAAGAAGATAGTGAATTTACGCATCGTTGGTATACAAACGAAGAGTTTGCAGAAAGTATCCACACAGCACTTCGGAATCTTTACACAAACCTTTCAGACAATGAACTTGTAACAGAATCTGTGCTTCTTGAATCATTTCTTAATGAGGTCAAACATTTAAGTGACCAGTACCTCCAAGAAGAAATTCTTCGTCGATGGTTGTCTCTTTCAAAGACTATTGCAAAGAACCCGCTCGGAGATTGGGGACCTGCTGCATCCTCAAACGTTAAAGCAAAGGGAATGCGTGACTTCGCATACCTTGCAATCAAACGACACGGTTCTCCAATGCACTTCACTGAGGTCGCAGAATCTATAACAGAACTATTTAATAAAAAGGCTCATGTAGCAACATGTCACAATGAACTCATTAAAGACAAGCGCTTTGTGCTTGTAGGACGAGGACTCTATGCGCTTTCAGAATGGGGATATTCAAGCGGCGTGGTGAAAGATGTCCTTAAGACTATTCTTGAAAAAGAAGGACCGCTTTCTCGTGAGGAACTTATTGATAGAATTCGAAAAGAGCGATACGTGAAAGACAATACGATATCAGTAAACCTACAAGACACATCTATTTTTAAGAAAGATAAAGGTGGAAAGTACTCTCTTTTTTAAAGAGACGTATGTTTTAAACATACTGCACTAAAAAGAGCTGTCACAGACAGCTCTTTTGCGTTATGATTTAGTGTAATGACATTTAACCCCGCTAAGATTTTTAGTACGATATCCGTTCCTTGGATCGGAATAGTTTTAGTGCTTTTCTTTAGTCTTCTGTGGTACTTATTTACACTCTTTGCACCTCAGTTCAATCCAGTATTTAAGATACTCGTCTTGCTTTCACCAGTATGGCTACCAGTCTTTCTTGGGATTATCTTTTGGCATGTATGGCTAGAATATATCCGTGCAAAGTTTATTAATAAACAAGAGTACGTGCTCTTAGAGATACGTATCCCTCGAGAGGTCCTCCGTTCTCCTTTGGCTATGGAGACACTGCTTACTAACTTGCACATTGGTATGGGAGAAGCGACGTTTATTGATCGATATATTAAAGGTCAAACACGGCCATGGTACTCTCTGGAGATGGTGTCTTTGGGTGGTGAGATTCATTTTTATGTTTGGACACGTAAATTCTTGAAAGATATTGTTGAGTCTCAGATATATGGACAATATCCAATGGTTGAAATATACGAGGTTGAAGATTATGCTAAAAAATTACACTACAATAAAGACCAGTACGGCGTGTGGGGTTGTGATTTTAAATTAACTGGAAAAGATGCGTATCCCATAAAGACATACGTTGATTATGGCCTCGATAAGGATCCGAAAGAAGAATTTAAGATTGACCCAATGGCAGGATTCTTTGAGTTTCTTGGGCATATTGGACCTGATGAGCAAATTTGGTTTCAGATTTTGATTCGGGTGAATAAGAGCAGTTTGAAAGAGGATAGAAAATATAAGAAAGGATCATTTTTTATTGAAACAACAAGTTGGAAGGATGAGGCTAAAGAAGAAATAGCAGAGATTCGAGATAATGCAACGCAAAAGTATACTGATGATCAGGGAAAAGAACGAGCCGGTTTTCCAAACATGACGCCGGGGGATACTGATAAGATAAAAGCGCTAGAGCGGAGTGTTTCAAAGCTTGGGTTTGATGCGGGGTTACGTGGTATTTATATTGCAAAGGCCGATACATTTAATCCATCTAATATCGCAGCCCTCACCTCATCTCTTAAACAACTCAACTCGAGTAATTTGAACGGTTTTGCCCCGACAAGGTGGTTTACGGAGTTTAGCTACCCATGGCAAGATATTTTTGGAAAGAAAGAGACGTACCGTAGAGAGATTATTGACGCCTTTAAACGTCGTTCATGGTTCCACCCTCCATACAAAACACCTCATTTTGTACTTAACACTGAAGAGCTCGCAACAATTTTCCATTTCCCTGGCTCAATAGTCCAAGCTCCTACCCTTGGTCGTATACAGTCCACAAAGGGTGACGCACCTGCTAACCTACCAACATAATGAGGGAAGACGTATATACTGAATTAGAAGCTAATCAGTACAGACAAAATACAATTAAACCCATCTGGAAGATAGCTCGTAATACTATAGGGTACGGACTTTTTGGGACTCCGCTTAGAAAGTCAGTATTTTTTTCGGTACTTCTTTTGTTTTTTGTATTCTATACAGCGTTTATAAAACCACCAGTGGCGTTTCCTGTAGGGCATACTATCATAATTGAAAAAGGCGAAACACTTAAGGGTATTGTGGAGGATTTTGAATCAAACAATATAATCCGCTCACCATTTTTCTTTCACAGTATGGTGATTATTTTAGGAGGTGAGAAAAGCGCACGCGCGGGTGATTACTATTTAAAAGAGAAGGAAAACATCTTTAAGCTCGCGTATCGTATTTCCTATGGAGCGTTTGGGTTAACTCCTATGCGGGTGCAAGTCCCAGAAGGACTCTCAGTTGAGGAGGTAGCCTTACATCTTTCAAATACCATCCCTGACTTTGATATGGTTGAGTTCCTTGCTCTTTCAAAAGATGATGAGGGATATCTCTTCCCAGACACGTATTACTTTTTACCCAATGTTAGTGAAAAGGAAGTGTATCGCACTATGAAAGAGACATTCGAAAGCAGGGTTGAGGAAATAGCTCCAGAAGTGACAGAGTTTATGGAAGCATATAATGTCACCTTAAAGGAGGTGGTAACGATGGCCTCTATTATTGAACTTGAAGCTTCTGATTTTGAAGTAAAGCGTACTATCTCGGGAGTATTGTGGAATCGAATTAAGATAGATATGGCGCTTCAGGTGGACGCTTCCTTTGTCTATCTTCTCGAGAAAGGCACTTCGCAGATATCTCTTGACGATCTTGCTCTTGATTCTCCATATAATACATATAAGTACAGAGGACTTCCGCCGGGACCGATTACAAACCCGGGCCTCGATTCAATTTTGGCTGCAGTGACCCCACAAGAACATGAATATTTTTATTATCTCGCAGACAAGACTGGAGTGACACACTTTAGTGAGACATTTGCAGAGCACACGAGGAAGAAAACTCAGTATATAGATTAGTATTTCATTATCCCCATCCACATTCATTATCCCCATTCACATATAGATTAGTATTTCATTATCCTCATCCACTTTTGTTCCCATGGGAACAAAAGTGGATGAGGAAGGAATAAAAAATTGTACCAGGGTACACCTGTGTACGATTTTTTTTGCGTTATTTTTTACCTCTGTTACCGTCTGTTTTTTCTTCTGAGTCGGTTTCTTTTTTTTGAAAGGGTAGTGGATTTTAAGCATATTTTTTATTGTGAGTCTTTGGGTGTATTTCTATAATCTTGCTGTACCAAGTATTAAGTAAAAACCGCCTAGTATCGCAGTCATAAACACACTTCCTATTAACAATGCAATAATCGCCAATAAAACGAATATCCAAAATGTCCAGTCTATTTTATTCATCTTGTGTTCTTAATACTTCTGATAATTTAGGAGATTGTGAGCCAATTCTTTGTAACATATCTCCTGTCTTTGCTACTTGCGCAGGGCTTTGCCCTTCTGGAGATTCGATTCTCATTATAAGCACCCCTTACTTTAAAAATTAAAACAAAGTTTATCCTATTTCTAGTAGATATGCTATAACACATTGGTGAAAAAGGAAACAAAAAAAGTATTTGTCGGTGTGAGTGGCGGGGTAGACTCGTCTGTTTCGGCTGCACTCCTGAAAGCGGAGGGCTACGATGTTGTCGGTGTGTTTATAAAAGTCTGGCAACCAGACTTCTTGAAATGCGATTGGGAGAAAGAGCGGACTGACGCCATACGTGTCTGTGTACGTCTTGATATCCCATTTTTGACACTCGACCTTGAAGAGGAATATAAAAAGGAGGTTGCTGATTATATGATTACTGAATACAAAAGTGGACGGACTCCAAACCCTGATGTTATGTGTAATAAGTACGTCAAGTTTGGTAGTTTCTTTTCATTTGCAAAAGAAAAGGGTGCTGACTATATTGCAACAGGGCATTATGCTCAAGTTAAAGAAAAAAATGGTGTATACCACTTACTACAAGGGGAAGATACAAACAAAGATCAGTCATATTTTCTATGGACGCTCACGCAAAAAGAATTGGGTTCGGTACTATTTCCTGTTGGTGGATATAAGAAAGATGCGGTTCGGAAGATTGCGCAGAAGTTTAACCTCCTTACTGCTGATAAAAAAGATAGTCAGGGAATCTGTTTTCTTGGGCACGTTGATTTAGAGGAATTTCTTGGTCATTACATAGACCTTGTCGAAGGGGATGTTTTGAATACTCATAGTGATGTGGTTGGAGTCCATAAAGGAGCACAACTCTACACGATGGGGCAACGTCACGGATTTTCTATTTTAGAAAAAGGTACTGAACGAGAACCATATTATGTTGTTGAGAAAAATTTGGAGAAAAATACAATCACCGTTTCTCATGAGCCTCACGACAGTGAGTTTACTAGAAAAGAGGTAGTGCTCACTTCAACAAACTGGATAGTGAGTGCTCCGGAAGAAGGGAAGCAATACACCGCACGAATACGCCATCGCGGGGAACTGCATCCCTGCACAGTTATAAAGAATACTGTGGTCTTTAGAGAAGCTCAGCACGGACTCGCTCAGGGTCAGTCACTGGTACTTTTTGATAAAGCAGTGTGTATCGGGGGTGGGATTGTTTCTTGGTCTTAAAAATAGCTGTATGGTTTTTGTATTGAATATTGTGTAAAGCTTGTTAGTATAAGATATGGCAGAAGCAATACGTATTAAGAAGACTGATGGAACCACAGAGCCTTTTGATGTATCAAAGCTAGAACGTTCCCTAGAACGTTCGGGTGCATCTGCGTCAGTGATAAAGGTGGTGGTAAAGAAAATAACTGAGATGCTTTCTCCTGGAATGAGCACTAAAGAGATATATAAGGAAGCCTTTACTCTCCTTAAGAGTAAAGAAAAGGGTCCAGCTGCGGCACGGTATTCATTAAAAAAAGCGGTGTTCGATCTTGGTCCCAGCGGTTTTCCCTTTGAAGACTTTATTACTGAGCTTTTTCGGGCCACAGGACATGACGCTACTAATAGTGTGATTATGAAAGGGAAGTGTGCAGAGCATGAGGTCGATATGTTTGCAGTACATGAGGGAGGAGTGCGACATGGGGCAGAAATTAAATTTCATAATCACCCTGGTATTAGAACTGACCTCAAGGTTGCGCTGTATGTGTATGCTCGGTTTGATGATCTTAAAAAAGGAGGGGATGTTGATGAAGGAATGCTTATCACGAACACTCGTTTTACAAGCAACGCATTAGAATACGGTAAATGTGTAGGGCTTCGGATGATAAGCTGGGATTATCCAGAAAAAGATAATCTGTACTCGCTCATAGAGCGGACGGGGTTACATCCAATCAGCTGTTTGACCTCTATTCCAGATAAGAACAAGAAGACACTTATTGATAATGAGGTCGTGTTGTGTCGAACAATTAAAGAGAACCCAGGAGTATTAGGTGAACACGGAGTCTCGGAGGAATTAGTTCCCAAAATACTCGAAGAAATAGGTGCCTTGTGTCAACCGGGTGCTGGAGTGTAAAATGGACCATATTAGTAAATACACAGATAAAGACATGAAAGTAGAAAATCAGAACCTGAAGACTGTCGTGGTATTCCTCATCGGGATGTTTGTGGGGAGTTTTTCTCTGTGGATGTGGACAGCTACTCAAGATGCACTTTCTGAGAAGGTGCAGGTGACGCCAAATACAGAAGAAATTATTGAAGAAGATTCTACAGTATTAGAAAGTACACAAGGTGTCTCTAGCAACACACCAACACAAGAGCGTCTTGTGCGTAACGATGCAATTATTGTACAAAATCAAAAACCAGGAATGACTGTTGTTATTGATAAAGCAGTACTTGAAGAAGATGGGTGGATAGTGATTCATGAAGGAACCGTAAGTCATATTGGAAATGCACTCGGCGCGTCTCGGTTTGATAAAGGTGAGCACAGTGGTGTCGTAGAGCTTCTCCGGTCAACAGAGCGGGGTGTTATATATCGCGCAGTACTGTATCGTGACAACGGTGATAAAGAATTCAGTCTAGACTCAGACTTTCCATTTTTACAAAATGGAAATCAACCAGTGCTCACCACGTTTATTGTTGAGTAAGTAACAGAAATATACATGGAACCAGTATTTTTTAGCTCCACTATTGTCATATTCGGACAGCTCATCCTCGCAATACTCTTAGGGACGATTCTTGGGACAGAGCGTTCAGTGGTTGCAAACAAACGAGCGGGAACGCGGACCTATGCCCTTGTTGCACTTGGATCATGTTTGTTCTCCGTGATTTCTATTCAGGTGACGAGTCAGTACCTTGGGTTGGTGAATTTTGACCCAATGCGGGTGACCGCGGGGATTATTACCGGCATTGGTTTCTTAGGTGCGGGGATTATCATTTTCAAAGATAGTACACTTCAGGGACTTACAACCGCTGCGGGACTTTGGGTTTCAGCGGGGATTGGAGTCGCAGTCGCATTTGGACTTTATGCAATCGCGATTTTTACGACAATTTTGACCCTCCTTGTGTTTACAGTACTTTGGTTTGTTGAGCATAAACTCGATAAGGCTTTCGATGAACAAAGTCGTATCAGACTAGTAAAAAACCAAGAAAGTGAAGCACCTCGAGATTAAACTTCGATTCAAGTTCGAATCTGAGACTTGGCTGTGTTTGTAAAACACTTTACAGGTTTTCTTATATGGGTTATTAATAATAAGGACAGAGGTGAATTGACACCCCAGGGAGTAAGTACTCTTTGAGCTTGCCACACGTTCAATCACACCAAAATGGTGGGGTTGAAGTGCAACTTGGCAAGCTTTTTCTTTTGTTGGAAATATATAGATGGTGTCCCAGAACTAATCTCATTTAAGGATGTTATCTTTTTATAATTTAGGGCAGTTTGGTGTTTAATATAAAAACGAGCAACTGGTTTCTCAGGTGCTCGTTTTCTTTTGATAGGTAAGTGAGTTTAGTCCTTAATGAGCTCTTGGATTATTTTTGGATAGAGTTTCCGCTCAACCTCTTTAATACGTTCATGCAGACTTTCCTCTGTGTCGCCCGTGATGACAGGAACTGGTTCCTGAGCAATGATGAGACCTGCATCAAGTTCTGCGGTTGCCATGTATATGGTACACCCGGAGATTTTAACACCGTAATCAAGCGCATCTCTCACTGCGTGGTTTCCTTTAAATGATGGAAGGAGTGAGGGATGCGTATTCAGAAACCTAAACTGATAGGCTCCCGGCTCAAACATAAGCGACGAGAAGACTGTCATAAAACCATCCATCGCAACCAACCCAATTTCATGTGCGCAAAGAAGTGTCAGTGTGTCTTGCGTGTACTTACATCTGTCAAAATCAGGCCCAAAAGTCCGAGGCAACAACACCGACGGTATCTTCGCTTCTTTCGCGATTTCAAATGCACCACAATTTCGGTCCACCACCACAAGTTTAATCGGTAATCCTTGCTCAATCATAGCGGCAAGGATTGAACCTGTACCTGAAGCAAGCACAGCAAGTTGGTGAGACATGATGTTTCTCTCTTATCTTGTTTATCTATTCTACATAGAAACCTAGCACACTTTGAGGGGGGATTCCAATATGATTTTATTTTCCAATCTATAATACTTTAGGGTATAATTTTTTACATGAAAGAAGCGGTATTAGAAATTCTAAATAAGGGCTACTTAATGAGTCTTGCAACATTTGACGACAGCGTCTGGGTCTCTGACCTTATCTACATTTATGACGAAGATTTGAATATCTATTGGATGTCAGACCCAGCGGTGCGGCACTCAAAAGCTCTTGTGAAAAATAATCTTGTTGCGGGCACTATTACAATAAGTAACCATGGAAAAGAACCTAATCTCGGTATCCAGTTTTCAGGGAAGGCTCTAAAAATAGAAGGTCCTCGACATGATTTAGCAGTGAAGCATCTAAAAAAGAGGGGTCATCCGGAACCAAAAGAAGAAGACGATGTTTTGGACGGTGACTCTTGGTACATGCTCGTGCCAGATAAGATAGATATTATTGATGAAGAAAAATATGGGTATGACAAGAGGTCTTTAGACTTAAGTAACGAGTGATATTTACATAATAACTTCATTTTGTGATAACATTATTGTATGGAAACACTTATACAGGCCGATATATTTTTCTTTATTACAAGTATTGCGGTGGTTGTTATCACCGTAGCGCTTTGTATTGTCGCGTATTTTGCATTTAGAGCATTTCGCGTCTTAAAGGAAATAGGTGAAATAGTGCGAGATGAAGCAAAGTTAATAAAGGAAGATATTGACGGTGCACGTAACACGATACGCACCAACACAAAGGTTATTAATACAATTATTAAGTCAGTTGCGGGAGTTGGTTCTAAAAAGAAAAAGACCACGCGTACTGAAAAAGAATAAATAATATACATATCTATGGCAACAAAAAAGAAATCATCACATGGAGTAGCAAAGAGTGGACTTCTATTAGCGGGAGTAGCCGCAGCTGCAGCAGCAGGCGCATACTATCTCTACGGACCAAAAGGAAAACAGCATCGAACAAAAATAAAGAGCTGGACGCTTAAAGCGCAGGGCGAAGTCATGGAGCGTGTAGAAAAACTTAAAGAAGTAGATCGAGAATCGTTAAATAAGATAGTAGACATGGTCGCAAAAAAATACAAAACTGCACAAGGTGTCTCAACAGCTGAGGTAATGGAATTTGCTAAAGACGTGAAAGGTCAGTGGGACCACATTGAAAAAGAATTTAAAAAAGGTGCAAAAAAGGGTAAGACTGCAACAAAGAAAGCAGTGAAAAAAGCTAAAAAATCAGCCAAGAAGTAGTAATAGCTACTGTATCGACATTCATCAATTATGAAAAAAACACTCTTTATTGTAATAGCGCTCCTTATCATAACAGCAGTTCCAGTCTCTGCGGCAACATTTAAAGTGAGTGACGCGTACGAATATACTGGAAATGGAGACGTTGGTGATATGTACATAGCAGGAGGCGCTATAGATATATCGGGAGACATTACTGGAGACGGAGTTATTGCTGGTGGAGATATTTCTATTTTAGGAAATGTTTCGCAAGACATGATGCTTGCTGGAGGCTCAGTTCGTCTTCTTGGTTCTGTTGGGGATGATGCTCGTGTTGTTGGTGGGAATATTACCGTCTCAAGCAATGTCGCTGATGACCTCGTTGTCGTCGGTGGACTCGTCAGGATTCTCTCAGACACCACGGTCCTTGGAGACATGGTTGTTGTAGGGGGAAGTGTCATTATGAACGGTAGCGTTGCGGGCGACCTTACTATATATGCAGAAGAAGTTGTTATTAATGGGCCGGTTAGTGGAAACGTCGTGCTCCATTTTGCAAAAAAGATAACATTTGGTGAAGGTTCACTTATAGCGGGAAATCTTACGTATTCTGGACGAGAAGATTTAGAGATAGGAGAAGGGGTGATTGTTGGTGGAACTATTACCCGTGTAGACTCTCCTATGAAGCAGTTTGAACTCAATAAGGGAGATATGCGAGAAATACTTGGATTCTTCTTCTTTATAAAACTAGCACTTATGCTTATCACAGGAGTTCTTGCTGTACTTGTCTTTAGAAGATTTTCAAAGACTGTTGGAGTAGAAACTTACGAAAGTTTCTGGAAGAACACGCTTATTGGATTCATCACATTAATTGTTGTGCCGTTTGCGACACTCCTACTCTTTGCAACCGTTATTGGGGCGTATCTCGGAGTTATTCTCCTTGGAGTATATGCACTGATGCTTATCGTTTCAAAAGTGTTCACCGGTATTGTTGCAGGCGCACTACTCTCAAAATGGATTAAGAAGGAAATTATTGTGGATTGGAAATGGGTGATACTTGGTATTATTGCGCTTCAAGCACTATGTTTCGTACCCTTTATCGGAAGTCTACTTGGGTTCATTGTTGTACTCGCAACATTTGGAACTATCGGAATGCTCGTATACAAGAATCTCTGGCTTAATCGATAAAGATTAAAAGAGAAAAGGCAGGAAAATAAACAACAAGAACCCTCTTGTTGTTTATTTTTTTATAATATTTTCCTCTGTTTTACGTGGTATACTTTCTGTACTTATGGGAGCTTTTTATAACCCAAATAGAGGAGTTGACTGGAACTATGGCGGTAAACGATGGCGTCTTTCCCGTTCAAAGATAGACCTTTTCACAGAATGTCCTCGATGTTTCTATCTTGATAACAAGCTTGGTACAAAACGACCTCCGGGGTATCCTCTAAACCTCAATATCGCAGTTGATACACTGCTCAAGAAAGAGTTTGATATCCACCGAACCAAAAAGACTCCGCATCCACTTATGACTGAGTATGGGATTGATGCGGTCCCGTTTGAGCACAATGACATGAATATATGGCGAGACAACTTTAAGGGGATTGCGTGTCTTCATGCACCGACAAACCTTGTGGTCTCCGGTGCTGTTGATGACATCTGGGTTACTCCAAACAACGAACTTATTATTGTTGATTACAAAGCAACGAGTAAGGACGGAGAAGTAAATCTTGATGCTGAGTGGCAGAACGGATACAAGCGACAGATGGAAGTGTATCAATGGCTCTTTAGGCAGAATGGATTTACTGTTTCTGACACCGGGTATTTTGTCTATGTAAATGGAAAGACTGATGTTGATACATTTGATGGAAAACTCGAGTTTGATATTAAAGTTCTTTCATACACAGGAGAGGGTAGTTGGATAGAACCCATACTTTCAGATATTAAAGAGTGTCTTCTGTCTGAGCGCATTCCTGCTGCGGGAAAAGAATGCGACTATTGCCCATATCGGGAAGTTGCAGGCAAGAAATTACAAGCTATTCATGGTGCACAAAATAAGACCCAAGAGACAACTCCAAAGGACTCTGTAGAAGCAAAATCAAAGAAGACACCTGCAAAGAAAGAAACTAAAGAGGAGCAGGTTGATACCGGTACACTTTTTTAATTTTTTATATGCACGGACTTGATACGGAAAAACAAATATTTTTTTACGAGCAGGAGTTTTATGTGTTCTCAAACTTTTCTTCTTTTGCACTAGAGTGGAAAGGAGAAGTGTGGATGACTTCAGAACACGCGTATCATGCAGAAAAGTTTAATGACACAGAGCTCTTAGAGGCGCTACAGCAGAGTCGTTCTGCACACGATGCTATGAACATAGCGTACAGCAACAAAGATAAATACAGAGAAGATTGGGATGCTATAAAGCTTGATGTGATGAGAGAGATTCTTCATGCCAAAGTAGCTCAGCATCCATATGTTAAGAAAAAGCTTCTTGAGTCCGGAGATAAGGAATTGGTAGAAAACTCTTGGAGGGACAATTTCTGGGGTTGGGGTGAAAATAAAAACGGAAAGAACCACTTAGGGAAATTATGGATGCAGGTGCGTGAGGAGGTAAGGGCTCATGATGAATAATATGTTCACAGAAAAAGTACTGTCTATCGTAAAGAAGATTCCAAAAGGGGAGACACTTTCATATAAAGAAGTTGCAGAGCTTGCGGGCTCACCAAAAGCGTATCGAAAAGTAGGAAGCTTAATGAAAGCTAATTATGACGAATCAATTCCGTGTCACCGCGTCATTAAGTCGGACGGTTCTCTTGGTGAATATAATAGAGGTGTTGATGTAAAGTATAAAAAACTTAAAGCAGAGGGTGCGTTTTAAGAAGACCAGTCTACAGCACGACGGTTGTTTTGGGATAAGTATTCGTTTGCACATTTAAAGTGGTTGCAACCCAAGAATCCTCGATGTGCTGAAAGCGGTGATGGATGGGGTGCTGTAAGAATCAGGTGTTTACGCTCGTCAATGAGCGCTGTCTTCTTTTGTGCGTACGCTCCCCAAAGCATAAACACCACGTGGTTGTCGTTTCGTGAGATAGCAGAGATAACTGCGTCAGTAAATTCATGCCACCCATAGTCAGCGTGAGAGTTCGGCTCACCTTTACGTACAGAAAGGGATGTATTAAGGAGAAACACTCCTTGCTTCACCCAACGAGAAAGGTCAGGGTCTGTATTTGCAGATTCTCCATACTCAAGTATGAGCTCTTTGAATATATTCTGGAGAGACGGAGGGACTTGATTATGAGTGCTCGTTGAGAATGCCAACCCATCGGCAACTCCTGGTGTGTGATAGGGGTCCTGTCCTAAAATAACCACACGGATATTTTCTGGTGGGCATAGTTCAAATGCACGAAAAATTTGTCGAGGGGGTGGATATACTATTTTTTTAAGATACTCCTCTCGGACTTTTAGTGTGAGTCCTTTGAAGTATACTTTATCAAACTCCTCAGCAATAAGGTTCTTCCATGCAATAGGTATGTGGATAGTATTTGATTCCACCATATATATGTAGTGTAGCAGTAGTGCCCCTGTTCTGCTATGATGCTTGAATATATGATACATACCCCTAACATAGAGCGCGCAATACACAAAGCTTCTCTCCTCCATCGAAAACAGGTTCGAAAGGGTGCGGATGAACTCCCCTATATTACCCACCTCTTTTCAGTGTTTGTTATTTTAGCCAAATATACGCACGATGAAGATGTTCTCATTGGAGGATTACTTCACGACACACTCGAGGACACTGAGTATCAAGGAAGTGATTTAGAGAACGATTTTGGTCCAATAGTCAGGAAGATTGTTGAAGGGGTGACTGAGCCGAAAAAGAAAGATGGTATTGTTATGCCGTGGGAAGACAGGAAGCGCGCATATGTTGCAGGCCTTCAATCTAGTTCAAGAAAATCTCTTATGGTGTCAGCTGCGGATAAGATTCATAATTTCCAGTCAATTATTGATATGTATGCGGACAAAGCAGATAATTTTAAAAAAGATTTTACATCAGCAGATCGACTGAGGTTTTATGAAAATGTTGTTGCTGTAATCAATCACGGACTCGGTGAGAAAGAGCCTATTGTCACAGAACTCAACATCGTGTTTACCCGGTATCGAATTTTTCTAGAAAAGGTTTATACTTAGAGACTATATGTGGTTATTCTATGCATTTTTATCAGCTTTTATGGCAGCGCTCGTTGCTATATTTGCAAAGCTCGGCTTAAAAGAGCTTGACTCAACCCTTGCGACAACAATTCGTGCAATTATTATGGCGCTCTTCCTTGTCCTTGTCAGTTTCTTTTTTAATAAGTTTGACGCGTTTACTCTTACTAGTTTGAGTTCACGAGAATGGATTCTGATTGTTCTTGCAGGAATTGCTGGAGCACTTTCATGGTTGTTTTATTTTTTTGCGTTGAAAAATGGTGTTGCAACAGAAGTGGTTGCTATCGACCGGTTAAGTATTGTCTTTGTGGTAATCTTAGCAGCGCTCTTCCTTGGAGAAGGGTTTGGCTGGAAGGTCGTACTCGGAGCACTTTTTATGGCAGGAGGGGCAATTTTAATAACACTTAAGTAATTTTTATTTTATTATGACAAAAAAAGTACCTACTAAGATTAAGACAGATTGGAGCCTCAATAAGATTTACACCTCTCCACAGGACGCACAAATAGAAAAAGACATTCACGTAGCTGAAAATGCCTACGCATACTTTGCAAAAAAATATTCAAACACCAAGAAATATCTATTAACCGACAAGGCTTTGTATAAAGCTCTCGAGGACCAGGAAAAATTGGCAGAAAAAGTGTCATTAGGAAGTAAGGCTATTATGTATTTTGCATATCGACAGGAGTTGAATAGTTTTGATACCAAAGCAGAAGCAATGGTGGCAAAATTAAGTAACCGCCTAACGCAAGCTGGTAATGAAATCCTTTTTTTTGATATTGCACTGGGTTTAATCCCCACAAAGAAACAAAAGGAATACCTAAAGAGTCCTTTGTTAAAAAAATATCGTTACTTACTCGAGCGGACTTTTCTTGAGAGTAGCTACCAGCTTTCTGAAAAAGAGGAAAAAATAATGAGTCTTAAAAGCCTACCCGCACACTCAATGTGGATAGATGGACAGGAAAAGCTCCAAAAGAAGCAGGTTGTTATTTTTAAAGGTAAGGAAGTGCCGATAGCTGAAGCGTTTAATAGGATATCAGACCTGCCAACTAAAGACCGCAGGGCCCTTCATCAAAAGTCAATGGAGGTACTAAAAGCCACGAGTGATTTTGCAGAAAGTGAAATCAATGCCGTCTTTACTGATAAGAAAATCAACGATGAGCTTAGGGGCTTTAAAGAGCCATATTCAGCAACAATATTAGGGTATGAGAATGATGAGGAGAGTATTAAAAATCTTGTGGAGACGGTCACGCAAGATTTTTCAACAAGTAGGGAATTTTATGCACTCAAGAAAAAACTCCTCAAGCTTAAAGACTTCAACTACTCAGATCGCTCAGTAAGTATTGGAGAAGTTAAAAAGAGATTTTCTTTTGAGGATTCTTATTGCATACTCCGCGAAATATTTTATGGACTTGGTAAAGAATACGGAGAGATTCTCGATACGTTTGTTAAAGAAGGGCACGTGGACGCGTTCCCAAAGAAAGGGAAAAGTGGTGGCGCGTATTGTTCTTCAGGTCATGGGACGCCAACATTAGTGTTGCTTAACCATGTTCCTTCTTTCAATTCACTGATGACGTTTGCTCACGAGATGGGGCACGCTATTCACGCAGAGTTAAGTAAGCAACAAGGAGTTTTGTATGAAGGGCACTCAACATCAGTAGCTGAGACAGCGAGCACTTTTTTTGAAGCAGTCGTCTTTAACGCAATATTTGAGACATTAACTGATAAAGAAAAGGTTATTGCGTTGCATGACAAAATACAAAGCGATGTTTCAACTATTTATCGTCAAATAGCATTTTTTAATTTTGAACTCGCGCTCCATAAAAAGATTCGTGCTGAAGGGTATGTCTCAAAGGAAGATATTGCAAAACTCTTGAACAAAAATATGAAAGCGTATATTGGATCTTCTATGAAGTTTACCCCAGAAGACGGCTACTTCTTCGTTACCGTTTCGCATTTCAGACGACCATTTTACGTATATTCATATACATATGGGCAACTCATTAGTAAGGCGCTCTATGAGAAATACAAAGGAGATCAAACGTACGAAGAAAAAATCCATCAGTTTCTCAGTGCTGGAGGTAGTAAGAGCCCAGAAGATATTTTCGCAGAAATAGGATTAGATACTTCAAGTTCAAGACTCTTTAAAAATGGACTCCTCAGTATTAAGAAAGATATTGCATTGCTTAAGAAACTGTCTCAAAAATAAAAAAGAAGTGATATACTGATATCTATTATGGACTTACTTTTTTGGGGATTAACAATTGGCTTGTTTGGTAAGGTACTCCTTGGGGTTACGGTGATTATGGTACACGCTAAGATAGTGCACGAGCATAAGGTTGATAGAGCAGTGCTTAAAGAAATGCGCAAGGAGAAGAATCTTGCAATTCTCGGAATAATCTTTATGGTAGTGGGGTATATTCTTGAAGCGATGTTCTATGGATACTTCTAAAATTAGAAAGAAATACCTTACCTTTTTTGAACAAAAGGGGCACACGATTATCCCTTCTGCTTCTCTGCGTCCAGAAAATGACCCCACGACACTTTTTGTAGGCTCAGGTATGCAACCACTCCTCCCATACCTTTTGGGTGAAACGCATCCAAAAGGAGTCCGCCTTGTAAACTCACAAAAAAGCTTCCGGGCGGAAGACATTGAAGAGGTTGGAGACAATCGACATACCACCTTCTTTGAGATGCTTGGAAACTGGTCTCTTGGTGATTATTTTAAAGAGGAGCAACTCCCGTGGTTTTTTGAATTTTTAACAAGCGGACTGGGACTTAATCCAGAGAAGCTGTACGTAACCGTTTTTGCAGGAGATGCACAGCTCGGTATTCAAAAAGATGTTGCGTCGGTAGAAATATGGAGACGTCTTTTCAAAGAGAAAGGTATCGATGCGCACGATGTAGAGATAGGTTCTGAGGAAGACGGTTATACACGGGGAATGCAGGGGGGAAGAATCTTTTATTATGACGCTAAGAAGAATTGGTGGAGTCGTTCTGGCACACCAGATAAAATGCCGAGCGGGGAGCCGGGCGGGCCTGATTCAGAGATGTTTTATGACTTCGGAGGAGCGCATGATAAAAGTTATGGCGAACACTGCCACCCGAACTGTGACTGCGGACGTTTTATGGAGATAGGGAACTCCGTGTTTATGGAGTATATAAAAAAAGAAGATGGAAGTTTTGAGCAACTCCCTCAAAAAAATGTTGATTTCGGCGGGGGACTTGAGCGAATCACTGCAGCAGTAAATAATAACGCTGATGTGTTTTTAATAGACGCACTACAGGCGATTATTGGGTATATAGAAAAGACTTCTGATAAAAAGTATGACGACGTGCGTTACACGCCTGCTTTTCGAGTCATCGCAGATCATATACGAGCTGCAATCTTTATTATTGCTGATGGTGTCGTTCCGTCAAACTCTGACCAGGGGTATTTTGTACGTCGACTTATCAGGCGAGCAGTTCGGTACGCTGATCTCCTTGGTGTCCCTGACGGGGTTTTAGCTGCGTCCGTACAAGCGGTCAGTAAAACATATAAAGAGCAGTACCCAATCCTTCTTGAAAAGGGAGGTGAGATTAGTGGCATTATTGCTGGAGAGGAAGAAAAGTTCCGGAAGACCCTCGTCCGTGGATTAAAAGAGTTTGAAAAATTAAGTACCTCGAATATTTCTGGATACGATGCATTTGTTTTATTTACTACGTATGGGTTTCCATATGAGCTTACTGAAGAGCTTGCGCATGAGAAGAATATTTCAGTGGATAAGACTGCTTTTGACGATGAAATGAAAAAACACCAAGAATTGTCCCGAATGGGGTCAGAACAGAAGTTCAAAGGAGGGCTTGAAGACCACGGAGAGATGAGTGTTAAGTACCACACGGCGACTCATTTACTACACCAAGCATTAAAAAATGTGCTCGGCGATTCAGTCCAACAAAAAGGAAGCAACATCACGCCTGAGCGGATGCGGTTTGACTTTGCATTTGAGCGGAAGATGACTGATGAAGAAAAACAAAAAGTAGAATCTATTGTCAATGAGAAAATTAAAAGTGCACTTGAAGTCACCAGCAAGGAGCTTCCTTTAGAAGAAGCAAAGAAGCTCGGGGCGATAGGACTGTTTGGAGAGAAGTACGGCGACGTCGTAAAGGTGTATTCTGTAGGGGATTTTAGTCTTGAGTTTTGCGGAGGTCCTCATGTTAAGAACACAAGTGAACTTGGAGTCTTTAAGATTAAAAAAGAAGAATCTATTTCCGCTGGAGTTCGTAGGATTCGTGGAGTACTCGAATAAGAAACGTTGTTATTTTTTCCATTGCTCTTATGCTGTAAGCAATTTATACTAAGTAGTGATGACGTTTTCTCATGGTATAGAAAAAATGCACAGTATTTTTAAAAAAGGTGCCTCGACACAACCAGTTGTTATTTTTGATATAGGAAGTGCGAGTATCGGAGCTGCAGTTGTATATTTTGATACAGAAGTACCAAGAATTTCTTATAGCGCACGGCAAGCGTTGCCTTTTCTCGGGGAAGCAGATAAAAAAAAGCTCATCCCGCAAATTGAAGAGATTCTTTCTTTTGCTACTGCGAACATTCAAAAAAATGGGCTAACCCCCCAAAAGGGTCTTTCTGTTATTCCTCGAGAGATAGTATGTATTTTTTCTCCATTATGGAGTGAGACCCAAACAACAGAAGCTTCTTTTACTCACAAGGAAAAGTTTATTGTCTCTGACACCGTTATGGATAACCTCCTCGCCCAAATCCATGAGAACAATAAAGAAACGAAAGATGATACGGAAGTGGTTATTGAAGAGGTGGTTATTAGCTCGTTACTTAACAACTACCCAACACAGGCTCCATTAGGAAAAGAGACCCTCAGCATCAATGTTTCTTTCTTAGAAAGTTCTATAGATAAGAATTTAGATACTAAAGTACGCGATGTTATATACAAGACATTTAATGTGGATACTCCGCTACTCCTCCGATCTTTCACCCTTGCAGCTTTCTCAGTAGCTCGAGATATTCACGAGAACATGAAAGACTTTCTTCTTATTGATGTAACTGGTGAGATTACAGACATTGCCGTTGTCCGTAGTTCTGTTTTAAAAGACACCTTATCATTTCCTTATGGAAAAAATTCTATCATACGAAACGTTGCTTCAAGAAAAGGAAGTATCCCAGAAGATGTGCTTGCTCGTATCAAAATATCGCTTTCGAGTGAAGATCCAGAAGTAAAAATTGATATCAAAGAAGAAGAAAAAAAATGGATTGATTTCTTTGGTAAAGCTTGTGAGGAGCTTTCTTCTGATAGCATGCCATTACCAAGAGAAGTATTTCTTATTACGGACACTCATTATGAGCGTCTTTTTCGTTCGATGATAGAACATGTTGAGTTTGGCCAATTTACAGCACTGAAAGACCCTTTCTTAGTGAAATCTTTTTTAAAGAGTAAGACAAAGGGCATGTTTCTCTTAGACGAAGGTGTTCTCTCTGACGACTTTATCACTATAGGAGCCCTTTTTTATAGTAGGGAATATCTTTCTCGCAAGTCTTAGGGCTTGTGATATAATAATCTGTACATATGAAGAGAAACATTGATGACATCATACCTCCAGAAGATAGAGACAGAAGGTCTATCCGCAAGATTAGCGTAGACAGAGCGCCACGCCGAAGAAGTCCTGAGGTGACTCAAGAACCAGAAGAGACTTCAGAACACAACCAACCTCCGCGACGTCCACGTCCAGGGCGTTCAACGTCATCCCGTTTTGGTTTTTGGGCCGTTGCTTTTGTTGTACTACTCGGATTGATATTCAGCTTCTCTTTTATTTTCTCAGGAGCAAAGTTGGTGATTACACCAAAACAAAGAACGGTACTTGTTGATAGTACTTTTAAGGCCTACAAAAGCCCAGGACTCAATGAGTTAAAATATGAGATAATCACAATAGAGAAAGAAGGTTCTCAAGAAGTATCTGCAAGTGGAGAAGAGTTTGTTACAGAAAAAGCTTCTGGGGTAATTGTTATCTACAATGATTACAATTCCTCTAATCAACGACTTATTAAAAATACTCGTTTTGAGTCCCCAGAAGGGCTTGTTTATAGGATTAACGAATCAGTAACAGTCCCCGGACAAAAGAAAGAGGGTGGAGTCACTGTCCCAGGAAGTATTGAAGTGACTGTCTATGCAGATGAAGAAGGAGAGAAGCACAATATCGGCTTAACTGACTTTACAATCCCTGGATTTAAAGGAGATCCTCGATATGCTGATTTCTACGCTCGTTCTAAAACAAGTATGACCGGAGGGTACTCTGGTCAAAAGAAAGTGGTCAGTCAAAGCGATGAAGAGTCTGCTCAGAAAGCTATCCAAGAAAGGCTTACAGCACAGCTCCTTAAGGATGTGTTTAGTCAAAAACCAGAAGGGTTTGAGATATACGAGGACGGTGTGTTTGTTACCTTCACTGCACTTCCTAATGAGGAAATCGGCGATAAGGTTGCCGTAAAAGAGAAAGCTGTACTCTACGGAGTCCTTTTTAAACAAGATTTATTTGCTCAGTTTGTAGCAAGGAATACGGTAGCTGGATTTGAAGACGAGGCTGTTGAGATACAAGAACCCGATGCTTTGAGCTTCAGTGTCTTAGAAAAAGCCACAGCGAAGCCCTGGGCTGATGACTCATTTTCGTTTAAACTCTCGGGCTCTGCTCATATTGTCTGGAGTTTTAATGGGGACCTTTTAAAAGAGGATCTTGCTGGAAAAGCTAAAGGAGCGCTACAAACGGTGCTTACAGGATATCCCAGTATAGCTGAGGCTCAAATCGTACTTCGTCCGTTCTGGAGACAGACCTTTCCCGACGATACGCGCGATATCAAAATTACCACAATAATAGAAGAATAAAGAGATATTCTACCCCAAAAACCTTGACGTTTAGGTCTAGTTTCTGGTAGTATATGTCCACTCCTGATAATGTCACAAGCGAAAGATAAACCAGAACCTGTTATGGGAATAGTAGATGAGGCATTGCCTAATACGTTATTCCGCGTAACCCTCGATGGAGGAGATCAAATACTTACGTATCTTTCAGGAAAGATGCGTATGTATCGGATTAAGGTTCTCGTTGGTGACAAGGTTGCCGTTGAATTAGAGCCCTACGGAGGGAAAGGAAGAATAATAAAGCGCTTATAGTTGGATACGATTGAGTACCGCCTATTACCCACACAAGGAAAGCGCAATTTTTTGTTGTCACCCGTAAAAAACAGATTGTGAAAATAAAATCTTCAATAAAAAAAATATGTTCAAGTTGCCAAACAATCCGCCGAAAAGGACGATTGTATGTTATTTGTTCAGGTCCTCAAGGTGGTCGTCATAAACAACGACAAGGATAATTTTATATAATATGAGAATTTCAGGTATTACAATTCCAGACAACAAGCAGCTCGAGATAGGCCTTACCGCCGTATATGGGGTTGGGCGTTCTCGCGCAGAAGAAATTCTAAAAGAGCTTGGTATTACTCCTGGAATAAAACCGACCGATTTAAAGACTGAAGAAGAAAACGCGCTTCGAGAAAAAATAGAATCATTTCCCATTGAAGGAGAGCTCCGACGAACAGTAACTGGAAATATTAAACGACTCAAAGATATTCTTGCATACCGTGGGGTACGACACAGCAGGAACCTTCCTACTCGAGGGCAAAGAACCAAGACAAACTCACGAACAGTACGTGGAAACAAAAGGAAGACTATGAGCTCTGGTCGTCGTTCAGTAGATAAGAAATAGTCTCAATAAACAACATGGGAAAGAAACGAATTATTAAAAAAGCAGGGGGAGGAATGGATTCAGGATTAAAATCTCGTGCGCTTTCTCGTGTTACTAAAAAGAAACTTGATGTAGGAATTCTCCACATTCAAGCAACGTTCAATAACACAAAACTACTACTTTCAGATAAACTAGGGAATGCTGTTATGTGGTCTTCAAGCGGAGCGCTTGGCTTTAAGGGTGCTAAGAAAGGTACTCCTTTTGCTGCTGCAAAGGTTGGAGAGGTGCTTGGAGAGAAGGCACAGATGATAGGTTTAAAGGAAGTTGATGTCATTATGAGGGGTGTTGGATCAGGGCGTGAGTCATCACTTCGGGCTTTCTCATCAAAAGGTATTGGTGTTGCAAGTATTAAAGACATGACACCAACACCGCACAACGGGCCTCGAGCTAAAAAGCCTCGACGAGTGTAAATATATATATTATGAAAATAGGACCACGATATAAGATAGGTAAACGACTTGGCGCAAGTGTGTTTGAGAAATGCCAGACACAGAAGTTTGTGCTTTCTGAGGCTCGTTCAAAAAAACGACGAACGTCACGACGACCAAACCAGATGTCTGACTACGGTAAACAACTTCTTGAAAAACAAAAAGTTCGTTTTACATACGGAATCACCGAGAAGCAACTTTCAAAGTATGTAAAGAATGCCACCGAATCATCTGCTGAGTCAAAGAATATGATCTTTGAAGGTCTTGAAACAAGACTTGATAACATCACTTATCGACTCGGGCTTGCAACAACACGAAGATTCGCACGTCAAATGGTCTCACACGGACACATTATGGTAAACGGAAAAAGGGTAACAGTTCCTTCTTATAAGGTTGGTATGAAAGATGTTGTTTCCGTACGAGAGAACAGTAAGGAAAAAGGGTTATTTGTCGGATTTGAGGAGCGTTTTAAAGAACATTCAGTGCCAACATGGCTTTCATTTGATGCTAAAAAACAAGAGGGAAAAATGTCCACCCTTCCCGAGCTCACTGTTGCGGATGCATCACTTGACCTTGATTTGGTTCTAGAATTTTATAGTAGGTAATTTATAAATTTATAACGAAACGTATTATGTCAGACTATAACGTAGCACTTCCATCTAAACCACGAATTGTTTCCGAAAAAGAATTCGGTGGTGTATATGAAATTGACGGTCTTTATCCTGGGTATGGACACACACTTGGTAATTCACTACGCCGAATTATCCTGTCATCTCTACCAGGAGCAGCTATTACTTCAGTTAAAATTGAAGGAGTCTCTCATGAGTTCTCAACAATAGAGGGGGTTAAAGAAGATGTTATAACTATTCTTCTTAACCTTAAACGAGTGCGTATTCAGATGCTTTCTGATGAACCACAGCAGATGAAAATCAACGTAAAAGGAGCTCGGGTAATTACGGCAGGAGATATCGAAATCCCTGGCCAGGTACAGGTTCTTAACCCAGAACAAGTGATTGCAGAAGTTACTGGAAAGAACACAGAACTCGCTATAGAGATGACTGTTGAGCGAGGGCTTGGATATGTCGCCAAAGAAGTTCTCCAGAAGGAACGAGTAGAGGTTGGTGTTATCTCACTTGATGCTGTATTTACTCCAATTCGTCGAGTGAATTACGAAGTGGAGAACATGCGTATTGGTGACCAGACTGACTTTAACCGACTACGAGTCTTTATAGAGACTGATGGTACCGTCACACCAAAAGAAGCGCTCGAGAAATCAATTGAAATAATGATCAACCAGCTTAAATCTATTGTTGGATTCAAAGAAGAAGAAATAGAGCTTCCTGAAGTAGCTCCTGTTGAAAAAGAACAAGAAGAAGAGAAAAAGGAGGTTGATTCAGAGTTCTTGAAGACTCGAATTGACGATTTAGATCTTTCAGCTCGGACCGTTAACTCTCTAGAAGGAGGGAATATCAGAACTGTTGGTGGTCTTGTGCGAAAACGAGAAGAGGATATACTCTCAATCGAAGGTATCGGACAGAAAGGATTACAAGAAATTAAACGAGCGCTCAGTAACTTTGGCGTAACACTAAAATAGTTTTTTAGAAACATTACCATGAAACACACAGCACACGGAAGAAAATTTGGAAGGGTACGAAAAGTACGAGTAGCGCTAATCCGTTCTCTTGCTCGTGCGCTTATTCTTCATGGGAAAATAGAGACCACAGAAGCAAAAGCTAAGGAAATTCAAAGCTATGTTGAGAAATTAGTTACTAAGGCAAACAAGGGTACGCTTGCTTCATACCGTGGGGTTATTTCACGACTTGGGGGTGAGGAAAGAATAGCTAGGAGACTTAAAGAAGAGGTTGCTCCTAAATACGCTGAGCGAGAAGGTGGGTACACACGAGTAACCAAGGTTCATGTGCCGTCTCACGATGCACGTAAACGAGCAGTAATCGAATTTGTATAGTTAATAATATCAGGCTTATGGAACACACAATAAATGCACAAGGGAAAAAATTAGGACGAGTTGCTTCTGAAGCAGCGCATGTTCTTATGGGTAAAGATACACCTGCGTTCGCAAAACATACAGTCGCAGATGTGAATGTAACTATTATAAATAGTGAAACTCTTTCGATTACTCCTAAGAAAGCTTCTTCAAAAATTTACACACATTACACGGGGTATCCAGGAGGGCTTCGAAAACAAACACTTGAGGAGATTAAAGAGAAGAAAGGTATTGAAGAAGTGATACGGAAAGCTGTTTATGGTATGCTTCCAGGGAACAAATTACGATCAGAGATGATGAAGCACCTAATCATTCAATAACACATATTTATGGCAGATTTTACACATACAGAAGCATATATCGAAACAGTTGGGCGTCGAAAGACTGCGTCCGCTCGTGTTCGCGTTTCAAAAACTAAAAAAGATACAGAAGTCGTTGTGAACGAAAAGGCTTTTGAAGAACATTTTCCCACTAAAGAATTGCAGGGTGTTGTTAATGATGCGTTAGGTCACTCATCGGAAGGAGACACATTTAAAGTAACGGCTATCATAAAAGGAGGTGGTATCCATGCGCAAGCTGAGGCACTTCGGCACGGTATTGCTCGAGCACTCGTTGCATACAATATAGATCTTCGTAAAACACTTAAGGCAGCAGGTTTTCTGAAGCGTGACCCTCGAAAGAAAGAAAGAAAGAAACCAGGACTCAAGAAGGCTCGAAAAGCACCGCAGTGGTCAAAACGATAATCTACGCGTAACCTCAGTGGCGCTCTACGCTACTTTCAAGAAGGGTTGGGTGCACACTATTAAATAAATGTAATAGTAATTGTCTTATGCCAAAGAAAAAGAAACCAGAAAAAAATTTCATAGAAGAAGAACTTGTCGATGATGTTACCTTTGAGGATGATTCAGTGGGTATTTCTGATAAAATAAAGAAAGTTCAGGGTACGTTAAAAGAGTGCGAAAAAGAGCGTCAAGAGTACCTTGACGGGTGGCAAAGAGCCCGTGCGTCTCTCGTTAACAGAGAAAAAGAACTCTTGGAAGAGAAATCTCAAGCTATTTCAAGAACAGAATTGCGAGTTTTTTCAGAACTTTTTCCGGTGCTTGATAGTTTTGATATGGCATTTTCGAATAAAGATGCATGGGGAAATGTCGACAAAGAATGGCGGGTGGGTATAGAGCATATCTATACACAGGCGCTACGAATTTTTGAGCAAGCGGGGATTACAGAAATAAATGCAGAAGGTCTTTTTGACCCACAACTTCATGAGCCAATACAGACTGAGGTTGTGGAGTCTGAAGAAGTCGCCGGGCGTATTATTAAAGTAGCTCAAAAAGGGTATCGCAAAGGTGATACTATATTACGACCAGCGAAAGTCGTTATCGGGATATTTGAATAATTATTAATTAAAGAAATATTATGGGAAAAATACTTGGAATAGACTTAGGAACAACGAACTCAGCAGTAGCATACATCAAAGGTGGAGAACCTGTGGTTGTTGAAAATGCAGAAGGTAACCGCACAACACCCTCAGTAGCAGCTGTTTCAAAAACGGGAGAGCGTCTTGTTGGAGTACTTGCGCGACGCCAAGCAGTGACTAACCCGCAGAATACTATCTATGGTATTAAGCGTTTTGTTGGGCACAGATTTTCTGATGCTGTTGTGCAAAAAGACAAAGACACACTTCCATACACTGTTAAAGAATCTAAAGAAGGGGGTGTGCTCATTTCATTAAATGGAGAAGAATATCGTCCTGAAGAAATCTCAGCGATGATACTCCAAAAACTTAAAAAAGATGCTGAGGCTAAGATCGGTGAGCCTATTACTGAAGCTATCATCACCGTACCCGCATATTTTGACGATGCACAACGAAAAGCCACAAAAGACGCTGGTAAAATTGCAGGGCTTGATGTAAAGCGAATCATTAACGAACCTACCGCTGCAGCGCTTGCGTATGGATTTAATAAAAAGAAAGATGAACAGATTGTTGTGTATGACTTTGGTGGCGGAACATTTGACGTTTCTGTACTTGAGGTCGGGGATGAAGTCATAGAAGTTAAGTCAACTGACGGAGATTCTCATATGGGAGGACGTGACATTGACCAGAAGATTATTAACTGGATTGCTGAAGAATTTAAAAAAGAAAGTGGGATTGATATCACTAAAGACCCCCTCGCACTACAGAGACTTGATGAAGCTGCTGAAAAGGCTAAACTCGAACTCTCGACTGCAACAGATTCAGAAATAAATATTCCCTTTATAACTTCTGATGCATCTGGGCCAAAGCACCTCCTTCTTAAATTGTCCCGAGGGAAACTTGAAGCGCTCGCTAAAGAGTATATTGACCGTTCTATTGAAATCACAAAACGTGCGCTTGAAGCGTCGCCGTTTGAAATTAAAGATATTGACGAAGTTATTCTTGTGGGAGGCCAGACTCGAATGCCTGCAATTGAAGCTCGTGTGAAAGAACTCTTTGGAAAAGAACCTAATAAATCAATTAACCCAGACGAGGTGGTTGCGCTTGGTGCCGCTATTCAAGCGGGAATCATGCAAGGAGATGTAAAAGACATCTTACTCCTTGATGTTATTCCATTGTCTCTCGGTATAGAAACATTAGGAGGGGTTGATACAAAACTTATAGAAAAGAACACTACTATTCCTACCTCAAAATCACAGACATTCTCAACCGCGGCGGATAATCAAACTTCTGTCGAGGTTCATATTGTGCAAGGAGAACGAGCAATGGCAGCTGACAACAAAAGTCTCGGTAGATTTATCTTAGAAGGAGTACCTCCTGCACCACGAGGAGTGCCGCAGGTAGAAGTAACGCTTGATATTGATGCAAACGGTATCCTTAATGTAACCGCAAAAGATAAAGCTTCCGGTAAAGAACAGTCAATTCGAATTGAGGCAGGATCTGGGCTTTCTGATGAAGAAGTAGAAAAGATGAAACAGGACGCTGAAAGTCACGCTGACGAAGATAAGCTCAAGAAGGAGGCAGTTGATGTAAAGAACACCGCCGAGCAGGTGCTGTTTACTGCTGAAGACTCACTTAAGGAGTACGGAGAGAAAATAACAACAGATTTAAAAGCTGAAGTTGAAGAAAAGGTTAAAAATCTACGAGAGAAGAAAGATGCCACTAACATAGAAGAGATTAAGAAGGCAACTGAGGAACTCTCAACATCTATGCAGAAGATAGGCCAAGCAATGGCAGGAGAGCAGAAAGCTCAAGGGGAGACCCCCGAGGCAGCGCACGGAGAAGCAGACCCTGTGTCAGAAGAAACACCTCCTGCTGAAGAAGATAAAAAGGGAGATACAGACACATCAAAAGATAGTCAATAATGTCGTTACTTGTTTTTAGTTTAGAGGCGAGTACAATAGCTATTACATGCAAAAGGACTACTATAAAATCCTAAACATCACTAAAGGGGCAAGTAAGGACGAGATTAAAAAAGCTTTTCGTACACTTGCGCACAAATACCACCCAGATAAACAAACCGGAGACGAAACTAAGTTTAAAGAGATTAGTGAAGCGTACAGTGTGTTGTCTGATGAAAAAAAACGAGCTGAGTATGATTCGTACGGCCGAGTTTTTTCTGGTGGAGGAGGTGCTGGTGCACAACAAGGGCAAGGGTTTGGTGGGTTTGATTTTTCTGGTTTTCAAGGTGGTTTTCAGCAAGGAGGGTTCGACGGCGTAGACCTTGGAGATATCTTTGGGGATATTTTTGGAGGAGGAAACAGAGGACCTCAGCGAGGAAGAGATATCTCTATTGACCTTGAGCTCTCTTTTAAAGAAGCTGTTTTTGGTGTGGAGCGAAAAGTACTTCTCACAAAAACATCAACCTGTGACGGATGTAAAGGGACCGGTGCTGAAAAAGGTTCTGCACAAGACACGTGTTCAGGATGTAATGGAAAGGGAAAAATCCACGAAAATAAATCCTCTGTTTTTGGTACCTTTACCAGTGTTCGACCGTGTTCTGAGTGTCACGGTACTGGAAAAGTCCCTAAAGAAAAATGTAAAACATGTAAGGGTGCTCGCGTGGTGCGTAAAGAAGAAGAGGTGGTCATTAGGGTTCCTGCAGGAATCAATCATGGCGAGATGATACGTCTTAGTGGAGGGGGAGAAGCTATTGCAGGAGGAGAATCAGGTGACTTATACATAAAAATTCATGTGCACGCAGACAGGATGTACCACAAAGAAGGTGTACATTTAATTACAACACTCTCTGTAAAACTTACTGACGCACTCTTGGGTGGGGACTACACACTACAAACTCTTGATGGAGATGCTATTGTGGTAAAAGTCCCACAAGGTGTTTCTTTTGGAGAAATTATACGAGTAAAGGGTCGTGGAGTACCATATCGAAATACTCGGGGTGATCTTTTAATTAAGATTGCTATAGATTTACCGAAGAAACTTAGCAAGAAATCGAAGTCCGCAATAGATGAGCTTCGCTCAGAGGGAATTTAAAAACTCACACCTACATACGTTATGGATCTTTTGAATACGTTATCTGGAGCAATGACGACAGATATACTCATTATCTTTGCAGTCTTTGTGGGGCTGGTGTTTTTTAGTATTTGGTATGGAAAAAGTAGTAGTGTTTCTCTTCTCATTTCTATATATCTCGGCATCCTTACTTTTCTAAGCTTTCCATATCTAGAAGAGGTTATTTTTTTAAAAAGCTCGGAATCACAAGTAACTCTTTCACAAATAGGGGTGTTCGTTGTCGGAGTCGCAGTTATTTATTTTATAATTCGTAATATAATTTTTACTGAATACTCATACGGAATCATCACTAAGTATCTGCAAGTTATTCTCCTTTCGGGGGCTTCAACTGCACTTCTTTTTGCGTTTGCGTATCACACAATTCCATTAACAACACTGTATGATTTTAATACATCAATTGACAACCTCTTCTCATCGCAGTATTTCTTTTACTGGCTCGTCGCTCCAATACTCGTACTTTTTGTAACCACTCGAGAATAAAAAACATGTACGGCACACGCGCACCGCTTTTATTTCAACAGGTATCTAAATTCCCGACACGGTTATTTTTTAAAGTCTTTCATAATCTCGACATCCAAGGTTTAGAAAATCTCAAGTCCTTAGAAAAATCAGGAGTTATTCTTGCAAGCAATCACATCAGCGACTGGGATCCGGTCTTGATTTCAGCGACCCTTCCTGTATGGAGCCCACACATGCCCCTTTTCTTTGTTTCTCGAGAAAAGACTTTTTATGAGGATGACGGCACTGAATCTTTAGGGAAGATAAAGCAGTACATATACGGAGGAGCTTTTTTTCGGCTCATGGGAGCATATCCTGCAGTAGGCGGTATTAAAGACTACGAAAAGTCATTGCACCACCATCTCAGTATTCTTAATGAAAATAAAACAGTGTGTATATTTCCATCTGGAAAAATCCGTACTGGAGAGAAAGATTTAGATAAAACAAAGGGAGGGGTTGGATTCCTCGCTCAAAAGACTGGGCGGACAGTAATCCCTGTTGGTATTAAGAGACAGGGGAGGAGTATTACTGTTATTTTTGGTACTCCGCTAGAATACAAAGACATCTTTAATGACGGTGAAGCTATTACGGCAGACTCTTGTAAAGTAGGCGCGCGAGTCATTATGGCTGCGGTTGAAAATCTGTTAAGCTAGTGCATATGCGGACTTTTTTATTAATTATTCACGCTTTCAAAGATCTCGCCACACGCTTCTTGCCTAAGAAAAAAACTGAAGCGAGTTTTGCCTTTCTGATACACCCCCGTGATATACATGACGTCCTTCAAAAGTATCCATTTTTGAAAATATTTCCTGCGCAGACTGTTGAGTACCTACTCACACACTTTTTCTGGCCTATTACTGCGTCGCGTATTACCGGTACAAAGAGAAAAGACGGCACGGAAGTCTTCGGATGGATGATTTCAATCCCAATGACAGCGTCCGAAATGCTTAATGGTCGAGACTGCGCACGCAAGCACATACAACGGGCGTACAATCTTGCTGTAAAAAAAGGGGCGACGCATATAGGACTTGGGGCACTTACCGCGTCCTTAACTCGTGGTGGCCTTGATATCAAACCTGCTCCCGGCGTTACACTCACAAATGGTAAACTATACACCGCAAAGACAGTAACTGACATTACCCTTAAAAGTAGTGAGGTGTTTGGAATTGATAAAAGCACAACACGCGTCGCTATTGTAGGAGCAGCTGGGTCTATCGGCTCCGCGTCAGCCCAAATCCTTGCACACGCTGGGTTTAAGAATTTTCAGCTCATAGATCTCTCTGACAGAGAAGTGCGTGTTAAAGAAATAGCAACAATACTGAGCAAGCTTGGAGGAGGAGTCTCTGTTGATATCTGTACAAACTTAGAAAGACTTATAGAGGCTGATATTATTATCACCGCAACTAACAGGCCTGATGCGCTTGTGAAAACAGAACACCTTAAGCCAGGCGCTATTGTTGTTGATGATGCACAACCCTCTGACATTGACCCTGAGTTATTTAAAACAAGGAACGATGTCTTACTGCTTGAGGGTGGCGTTGTGCACGCTGACACTATACAGCTTAATTTCAAGACAGGACTCAAGCACAGGACTGATATATTTAGTTGCTTGGCTGAGGCGGTTATCTTGTTTTTAGCTGGTGAAACTGATTCAAGAATAGGTGAGGTTGTGGAGGTTGATTTTGATTCTCTCAAGAAGTTGACGTACTATTCAGATAACGCTGGATTTACGTCTGGAGATTTTCAAAATGCATACAAGATATACACACAAGAAGATATAGACTTTGTAAAACAAGCAAGAATAATCTAGAAAAAAATAGTACTATGTAAGCACTATGGATTTTATTAATATTTCACTCATTGTCGCTGTTGGTGTTACGCTCCTTCTTGGTACGAGTATCTATCTTCACCATAGAAAAGGAGACAAGTTTACGATAATTTTCTCATTGCTTGCACTCAGTATTGGTTTGTGGTCAGTCGCAATGATTATCTTTAGATATATTGCACACGAGGGGTTCACGTTTATCTTCGCGCAATTTTTATATGCTATCCCCGTATTCATTCCAATTTTTTTCTACTATTTCACGACATTTTTTACTAAGAAATTTTCACACAAACTTGTTGCGTTCTTACATATAGCAATACCACTTGGTATAGCAGGAGGTATCTTTTTCTCTGTTTTCTTTACCGACAGTATCGTCACTGGAGTCGTTATTCCTCCAGAAGGAGAAAAGCAGATACTCTTTGGTCAATCGTATTTTTTATATATTTTG
Source organism: Minisyncoccota bacterium (assembly GCA_040876885.1). GTDB lineage: Bacteria > Patescibacteriota > Minisyncoccia > Phycocordibacterales > JABMNX01 > JABMNX01. The sequence goes on from JBBDOU010000012.1 coordinate 50,841, forward strand.
TATTACTTCTTCTTCTTTGGCTTAGCGTTCGTCAATCTCTTCAAAAGATACTCTCTTGCAGTAGATGAGCTACTCCGTAAACAGTTGTTTATGTTAGTTATTGGTACTTCTATTCCATTAACGCTTGGATTGATGACGAATCTTATATTACCCTGGTTTGGTCTGTATCAATTTAACTGGTTTGCAAACCTCTCTTCTATTATATTTATGGGATTCATTCTTTTTGCAATTGTGCAATATAAACTCTTTAACCTAAGCGTTGTTGCAACTGAGCTCTTTGTGCTCTTTATTCTCTCTCTTCTTGTTGCTGATATGCTTATATTTAATTCAACAACCGAGCTCAGTATCAAGGTACTCCTCTTTATCTCTGTCGCACTCCTCAGTGTCTTCTTAATTCGAGGTGCGTACAAAGAAATGCTCCAGCGCGAACGAATAGAGAAGCTTGCACAGGATCTTGAGAAAGCAAACGTGCGGTTGCGAGAACTCGACAAGCTCAAGTCCGAATTCGTCTCAATAGCGTCTCACCAGTTACGGAGTCCACTTACTGCTATTAAAGGGTATGCGTCCATGCTTCTTGAGGATTCGTATGGAAAATTCCCTGAGAAAGCAAAAGAAGCTGTTACTAGGATTTTTGATTCAAGCAACCTCATGACCGCTTCCATTGAAGACTTCCTTAATGTCTCTCGTATTGAACAGGGCAGGATGAAATATGAAAAAAGTGATTTTGACCTCGCCAGTATTGCTGAAACAGTTTTTCATGAGCTTGAGCCAATAGCAAAAAAGAAACATCTCGAATTCTCATTTGGCACCGACAACAAAGGTCCGTATACTATTCACGCTGACCTTGGCAAGATAAAGCAGGTGTTGAGCAATCTCATTGATAACGCAATCAAATACACACCAACGGGAGGTGTAAGGATGCTCGTCTCAAGACAAGGTGATGTTGTTCAGTTTAAAGTAAAAGACACGGGAATAGGAGCAAGTAAAGAGACTATCGCTAAGCTTTTTGATAGATTTGTTCGAGCAAAAAACGCAAACAAAGTGAACGTGACTGGTTCTGGTCTTGGGCTTTATGTAGCAAAGCAAATGGTTGAGGCACATGACGGAAAAATCTGGATTGAATCAGAAGGCGAGGGGAAGGGGTCTACATTTATTGTCGAATTAAAAGCAGTGTAAAGTAACCTTATACAGTACCCGAGACCTTCCAAAATCCCCGTTTTCTGGTAGTATAAGCGACGTAGAACGAGTAAAACACTAAAGCCGTATCTCTGAGTACTTTAGTATTTTTGAGTCGAGGAGTTTATATATTTTTTATATTTTGATATATGAGTAAAAGACTACTATCAGGCATTAAACCTACAGGAGAGCTTCATTTAGGGAACTATTTTGGTGCTATGAAGCAATTTCTTGATTTTCAAGATGAGTATGAAAGCTTTATTTTTATTCCTGATTATCACGCGCTTACCACAGCGCACGATGCAAAACAACTTCGAGAAAATATTTATAAAATAGCAGCGGGGTATGTAGCTATTGGACTTGATCCAAAGAGTGTTGTTTTCTATAAACAATCAGATATCTTAGAACACACAGAACTTTCATGGATATTTAACTCAATTACAACCATGCCATATTTAATGCGTGCGCATGCCTTTAAAGACGCAGAAGCAAAGAATAAAGAAATTAGTGTTGGTTCATTTGATTACCCAATGCTTATGGCTGCAGATATTCTTATGTACGAACCGCACGTAGTGCCGGTTGGAAAAGATCAAAAGCAACATGTTGAAATAGCACGAGATACTGCAGAGAAGTTTAATCGTCTTTTTGGAGAAACATTTACATTACCAGAACCCATGATTCTTGAAGATGTTGCAACGGTCCCTGGCACTGATGGACAGAAGATGAGCAAGAGTTACGGTAATACTATTCCACTATTTGGAACAAGTGAAGAAATCACAAAGGCAGTGATGTCTATTGTGACAGACTCATCAGGTGACCGTCCTGAAAATGTCTATGCGATTCATAAACTCTTCAGAACAGAAGAAGAACTCGATGTGTTGTATGAAGAGAACAAAGGTAACTACAAAGCGCTTAAGGAAGCATTAATTGCTGATATTGAAAAAGAAGTGGCGCCTATGCGAGAACGGTACATCAAACTTCTTGAGAATAAAGATGAGATTCGTTCAATTCTTAGCAAAGGAGCGGAACGAGCACGCTCAATCGCACAAGCAAAAATGGAAGAGGTGCGCAAAAAGATAGGAGTAAGTCTTAATTAACCACAGAGATAATAATTAGTTATGGAACGAACAGAAATACAAAACCTAAAAGACGCTATCAATACTGATGTAACTATCTCAGGATGGGTAGATGTTGCGCGAGACCAAGGGAAGATGGCTTTTTTTGATTTCCGGGACGGTACAGGGTTTGTGCAAGGAGTAGTTTTTGGAAAGCCAGAGGTACTTGAAGTAGCTAAAACACTTCGTCCTGAATGGGTTGTGACAGTAACAGGAAAAGTAAACGCACGTCCTGAAAAGATGATAAATGAGGGAGTTCTTAATGGAGATATCGAGCTTGAAATCACCGGGATTGAAGTCCTTTCTAAAGCACATGAGCTCCCGTTTGATCTCGATGCAGATCTTAACCTAGACACCTTACTTGATTATCGACCCTTAACAATACGCACAAAACGAGCACGCGACATATTCAAAGTTGCCGCCACTATCGTGCAGGGATACAGAAGTGCACTTATTAAGCGCGGGTTTACTGAATTCCAAGCACCGGCGCTTGTTGGAGGAGATGCGGAAGGAGGCGCAGAGGTATTTAAAGTAGAATATTTCAATGACCGCACCGCTTTTCTTGCAACCAGTCCTCAGCTTTATAAAGAGATAATGACTGGTGCGTACGAGCGGGCATTTACTATCGCAAAAATATTCCGTGCAGAGAAGTCAGCTACCACACGGCACTTATCTGAGGTAACACAGATGGATTTCGAGATGTCCTTCATCCGTAACCACCTTGATGTTATGAGCATGCTTGAAGAAGTTGTACGCGAGGTCTCTACAGGGGTTAGTGAAAAACATCTGGATGTATTTAAACGTTTTGCTGTTGAGGCACCACTTCTTTCAAAAGAACCCTTTCCAATACTAACGCTTATCGAAGCTCAGGAGATACTCGAGAAAGAATTTGGAGGAAAAGCAAAAGGAGAACTCGATCTTACTCCAGAACACGAACGGCAAATATGTGAGTGGGCGAAAAAAGAAAAGGGGAGTGATTTTGTATTTATTACTGAGTTTCCAACGGCGAAGCGTGCCTTTTATACGTATCCTGACCCAGAGAACCCAGAACGCTCATATAGTTTTGACCTCTTATTCCGCGGACTTGAAATAAACAGTGGAAGTCAACGTTTCCATAACTACGATGAAATGGTGGAGACAATTAAAGCTCGCGGTATGGACCCTGAGAAATTCTCTTTCTACCTTCAAATGCATAAATATGGAATCCCACCACATGGTGGTTGTTCAACAGGACTCGAGCGCTTCACCGCACGAATGCTTGAACTCTCTAATGTGAAAGAGGCGGTACCATTTCCACGAGACATGAACCGAATCGATACACTGCTATCAGAATAAGAAAACTGTATTGCATGAAAATAACAACACAAGAAAAAAAATCTGAAGCTCAACCGAAGAAGGTTGTTCGTGTTGTGTTTACAGAAAAAAACCAAACACGGTTTGTTGAAGATGCGAGCAACACCACAAGAATTGAAGTAAAGATTAATAAAGCTGATAGAGATAATTTTAGAAAAAGTATTAAAGTAGTCCGCCGAGTTGTTCGGATAGCACAACAGTATCACGTAGCAGTAATCGCAATTGATTTTACTGAGTTTGATAAAGTGTCTAAGCTTCCTGCAAAAGAGATGGCATCGATGGTTGCACAGAACCTTACTGTTGCACACTATGAGTTTAGGGATTTTAAAACAAAACCAAAGACGGGATGGAAAGATCTTAAAGAAGTAATCCTTACACATATTTCCCAAAAAGCAGTCATAGACGGCATCGCAGAAGGTAAAATAATTGGGGAGATGGTGAACGAGTGCCGAATGATTTCAAATACTCCAGGAGGAGACATGACGCCACAAATCCTTGCGGGGCACGCAAAACGACTTTCCCAAAAAACAACGATAAAGACTACTGTCCTTGGTAAGAAAGAAATAGAAAAGCTTGGCATGGGAGCAATCCTTGGTGTTGCAAAAGGTTCACCAGAAGAACCAAAGTTTATCGTGATGAACTACCAAGGAGGAAAGAAAGACGAACGACCTATTGTACTTATTGGTAAAGGGGTGACATTTGACAGTGGTGGTATTAATTTAAAACCAAGTGAGTCTATTTTGGGTATGCATATGGATATGTCAGGTGGCTCAGCAGTCATGACCTCGATTGCGCTTATTGCACAACTAAAGCTTAAGAAAAATGTCATTGGACTCATTCCTTCTGTAGAAAACATGGCATCCGGAAGCTCATTTCGTCCAGGCGACGTGCTCAAGTCTATGTCAGGAAAGACTATTGAAATTATAAACACTGACGCAGAAGGTCGTCTAATCCTAGCTGATGCAATTACGTATGCTAAAAGATTTAACCCAAAAGCAGTCATAGACGTCGCAACACTTACTGGTGCATCACTCGTTGCACTTGGGCAACACGCCTCAGCAATCATGACACGAGATAAGAAGCTCCAGGACACATTAATGGAGCTGGGAGAGCAGACTGGGGATTATGTATGGCCACTACCACTCTGGGAAGAATACGAAGCTGATGTTAAGGGGCAGATTGCTGATATTGCAAACCTCGCAACAAGAAATGCTCGATACGGAGGGTCTATTAACGGTGGTGTTTTTTTATTACAGTTTGCTAAGGACTTGCCAAAGGATTGTGCTTGGGCACACATTGATATGGCACCGAGAATGACAACAATACCGACAGACAACCTCTCGAGTGGGGCGGCAGGAGAGCCAGTGCGATTGCTTACTAAATTTGTTGCAGAATGGAAGTAGTAGCAGAAACAACAAAAGACTTTAGAGTAAAACTTGAAGGTTTTGAAGGGCCGCTTGAGTTACTCCTTTCTTTGATTGAGAAACGAAAGCTTCCTATTAATGACGTGTCGCTTGCTTCCGTTACTGATGACTACATCAAGCATATTGAGGCATCTGGTCACTTTCCACTTTCACAAACATCGCACTTCATCTTGATTGCTTCAACACTGCTTTTAATTAAATCAAAATCACTCCTTCCAACACTCGACCTCACTCCAGAAGAAGAGGAAAGTATAGAGAGTCTAGAGAAAAGACTGAAGCTCTATAAACGAAATAAGGAACTTTCTCTTCATGTATCCACGATGCTAGGGAAGCGCATGCTTTTTGAAGCACATGAAGCAAAACGTACTAAAGCAGAAGTTGTATTTTCTCCTTCAGAAGATGCATCAATCGATGCACTTAAAGAGAGTATTTTGGGTGTCCTAAAACGACTTCCTAAGGCGAAACTCGTGGCTGAAGCGGTGGTGCGAAAAGTAGTGAGTATCGAAGATATGATAGAGAACCTTACAAAGCGAATTACTCAGAAGCTGAGCATGAGCTTCTCTGAATTTTCAAATATGGGAAAAGCAGAAAAAGTCGAAGTTATTGTGGGGTTTCTCGCCATGTTAGAGTTAGCAAAGCAAGGTATAATAAATCTTACACAAGAGAAGACATTTGCAGACATTACCATGGAATCAGATTCAGTCGGAGTACCAAAATACGAATAGACTTATGGTGGAATTTCAATCAAACAATACAGAGCAGGGAGTACCAGCACCTTCACTTTCGGGAGAAATTGAGGCAATTTTATTCTTTAAGAATGAACCGGTAAAGAAGTCGTGGCTTGAAGGAGTGGTAAAACGAACTCCTGAAGATGTACGCGATGCGCTCGGAGAACTTAAAATGTCGCTTTTAGGGCGAGGTATCGTACTCCTTGAACTTGGTGACGCTGTGGCACTTCGCACGGCCCCAGAATATTCAGAGACACTTGCAACACTGCAAAAAGATGAACTTTCAAAAGATATCGGTAAAGCGGGACTTGAAACACTTTCTATTATTCTTTATCAGTCCCCAATCACTCGGGCGGAAGTTGACTTCATCCGTGGAGTAAACTCAACATTTATCATACGAAATCTTATGGTTCGAGGGCTTATAGAAAAACAAGCAAACCCGAAAGACGCGCGGAGTTTTTTATACCAACCAACCTTTGCACTACTTTCATTTCTTGGTATTACTGGAATAGAAGACTTGCCTGAATACGGAAGTGTGCGAGAGGAGATACAGCAGTTTAAAGAAGAACAAAGAGAACATGACGAATAACGAACCAGAAAAAATCAAAATTGATGACGCACCGGACGAGGTACTTAGTTCTATGATATTTCGACTTGGAGTGCTTATCGCATTCTTGCTTGTCTGCGGGTTTGTGTTTAGTAGTAATATTTTTGCAGTAGAAAAAGAGAACGTGGTTGCAACTCCTCCAAAGAAAGTTGTTTTAGTGAGTCCTTTTGAGTACGTTTCTATAGAAGCAGGTTCTGCATACATCTACGACGTGCATGCAAAAAAAGTGTTGTATACAAAAAATGAAGACGCGCAACTCCCACTTGCCTCGGTTACTAAATTAATGACTGCGCTTGTTGCCTCAAAACTCATAGCACCAGAGACCATAATTACTATTGGAGAGGCTTCTATTGCAATTGAGGGCGACAACGGGTTTCATATTGATGAGCAGTGGAATTTTAAAGACCTTCTTGACTACACACTACTTGTTTCTTCAAATGATGGTGCACATGCCATTGCGACAATTGGAGGTTCTTTTATTCAAACGGGAGCAGGAAATGCTCGAGATAAATTCATAGCACAGATGAACGAAGAAGCACTTTCTTTAGGTCTTACGCAAACATATTTTCTAAACGAAAGTGGGCTTGATGCTAATACTACTGTCGGTGGTGGGTATGGTTCAGCCCGTGACATCGCAACACTCATGACTCATATCATTACACGATCTCCAAATCTTCTAACCGCAACCACGGATAGTGCTCATACATTTGTTTCAGTAGATGGTTTTGTATACGAGGGAGGAAACACAAACACGACAACAGGAACCATTCCAAGCCTCTTGGCGTCAAAGACAGGGTTCACTGACCTTGCTGGAGGAAACCTTGCAATTGCATTTGACGCGGGAATTAATCGACCAATTATTGTTGTAGTACTTTCATCTTCTTTTGATGGAAGGTTTAAGGATATAGAGACTCTTGTTTCAGCAACTCTTGCTGCTATAGCGCAAGGCACGGTAGAATAAAATTATTATGATTGTTATCGATATTGTTAAAGTAATAGTTCCAGCAGCGCTGGCTTTTTTTATTGGTATTGCTATCACTCCGATAGTCACACACTATCTTTATAAATTCAAAGCCTGGAAAAAGAAGGCAGGGAAAGGTATCGGCTACGGTGGAGGAGAGACTCCTATTTTTGATGAGCTTCATAAAGAGAAAGATACAAATACTCCTCGCATGGGAGGAATTGTTATTTGGGCAAGTGTCGTACTCACCGTCCTGTGTATCTGGGCTTTAAATGCTGTCTTTAATGGAGAGCTGTTTGAAAAACTTGATTTCTTAAGTCGGAGTCAGACATGGTTGCCGTTTTTTGCACTTCTTGTTGGAGCAGTTGTTGGATTCATTGATGATGTACTCGTGATTAAGGGAACAGGTTCACATTTTGCTGGCGGTCTACCGCTTTGGCACCGACTTACAACTGTGGGCGCGGTAGCACTCTTTACTGGGTGGTGGTTTTATGAAAAACTCGAGATTAGTGCAATAAATATTCCCTTTGGTGGAGCGCTCGAGCTCGGTATCTTTTTTATCCCATTTTTTATACTTGTCGCAATAGCAATTTACGCAAGTGGGGTCATTGACGGTATCGACGGACTCTCTGGCGGGGTTTTTGCATCAATTTTTGCAGCGTACGCAGGAATTGCTTTTTACCAGCAACAAATAGACATCGCTGCGCTCTCTGCAACTATCGTTGGGGGTATCCTCGCATTTTTATGGTTCAACATTCCACCTGCACGATTTTACATGACAGAGACGGGAATCATGGGACTAACAATGGCGCTTACGGTGATTGCATTTATGACAGACACCCTTGGAGGAGGGAACGGAGTCTTTGTCTTGCCTATCGTTGGGTTCTTGCTTGTGCTTACGGTGCTTTCAGATATTATTCAAGTGCTTTCAAAGAAGATACGGAGCGGGAAGAAGGTCTTTAAAGTTGCACCAATTCATCACCATTTTGAAGCTATCGGCTGGCCCGGGTATAAGGTAACCATGCGTTACTGGGTAATCAGTGTCGTCTGTGCAGTTATTGGAATTGTTATTGCATTAGTGGGTTAAGTAAAGTTCGGATTTTTTTCAGGAGAGACAGCAGAAAAACCGATCTGATATATTTCAGATCGGTTTTTTTCGACATTAAGGTCGCTCAAGCGATTTAGACTTACCACGCCTCATTCTTTGCGTTTAATCTTGTACACAAAAAGAAAAGGACTAGCCTTGTGTGGACTAATCCTCTTAATGGTTTATTTTACCTTCTATTCTTTAATGCGAAGATTAATTGTAAAACCATTCAAGACTTCTTCAAGTCTGTATCCAAGCTCATTACCTTCACCTTCCTCAACGACAGCTTGTAGTTCTGAGTATGGCGACCGAATCCAAACCTTGTGTTTCCTACTGAGCGTTTCAAGTTCGTCGATAAATGCTTTAACTTTTGACACTCTACTCTCTAACCAGTCAAGTTCGGGCCACAAGGTTTCGGCGAACTTACGTGCCTGTGCAATACGATGCTCACGAACCCTTTGAGCCTTTTCATCTGTGGGGAGGTATACTTCCGTAATTTCACAGAGCGAGTAAGTAAGAGAGGGGCTAAAAAGTTCTGACAATTCTTTTTCAGAGAAAGCACCTTGTGCATTATACAGAAGTCCTTCTGGACTCCTGACTGCGACATGGTGCACTACCGTACCATTCATAAGCCAAACAATAGGCCAACCCAGCCCGCGATTAAGTGCAATTGCAAATGCGTGACATTCCTCACCAAAGAACATGGGTATGTATTTTTGACGGAGTGTTTCTTTGTTCTCTTCACAGAGCTCATTAAAAAGTGTGGTCATTGGGACCTCCTAAATCTAAGATACGTTCTTTGAAAGTTCTAACCTCTGTATACCATATGGTATGACTTACGTAAAATCTCCTACAACATTAAAAGCGTCCCCAAATGCTTTAAACAGGACACACTTCTTTAAATTTAAAATATACCCTGATATACTAACCATATGAAAACAATTTGCACGTGGATTATTATTATTTTAGTAGTAATTGTCGGCGGTTTTTTTGCACTAAACTCGTATATTTATCAGGAAAAACAAGGAGAGGGATTACCCCAAGATTTTAAAGAAGCGACCTTCACAGTAAGTGGCGAGCCAGTAACTCTAAAGGACGGTGTTGCAAAAGCATATACATCGCTTGGAGGTGCATCTGAGACGACCATTAGATACTTTGGAAATGAATTAGTGCACGATGTCGACGGTGACGGACAAGAAGACACTGTCTTTCTTGTCTCACAAGAAACTGGTGGAAGTGGAACATTCTTCTATGCAGTTGCGGCGCTGAAGAGAGGAAGTGGGTACATTGGCTCACAAGCTGTCTTACTTGGTGACAGAATTGCACCTCAAACTACAGAAAAAGCAGACGGAAGAACTATCGTCATAAACTACATGGAACGAGCACCAGGAGAACCTATGACTACACAGCCTTCTGTTGGGAAAAGTCTCTACCTACTTTTAGATACAGACTCACTCCAATTTGGTGAGCTGGTCCAAAATTTTGAAGGCGAGAGTCGGTAAGGTCTACCACGACTAAAAACAATCACTAGATGTCTGGTGATTGTTTTTTGCTATACTAGTTAGATATGAAATCTATAGATAGGTCACTCCTTCTCATAACAGGGATACTTGTTGTATTTGGGTTCTTTATTTTTACCTCAGCATCATTAGGGCTTCTTGCGCGAGAAGGGGCCCGCTTCTCATCGGTTGCGTTTAGTCAGATATTCTTTGGTATGTTTCTGGGAACTATCTTTCTCGCAATTATGGTAAAGATTCGGTATCGAGTTTGGAAACCATTTGCGCTGTATATATTTATATTCTCACTCGTAGCCACAGCACTTGTCTTTGTTCCCAGTATTGGATCTGAACTTAATGGCGCGCGGAGATGGATTAGTATCTTTGGATTCTCTATACAGCCCGCAGAATTTCTTAAACTTGGGTTCGTTCTCTACCTGGCTTCATATCTCTCGGTAGTAAAAGATAAAATAGGGGAGTTCAAACACGGATTGATTCCATTTTGTATCATCCTTGGGATCCCCGCGTTACTCCTGCTACTACAGCCTGATACGGGGACAGTCCTTGTCATAGCATCCGCTGGAATTGCGATGTATATAACCGCAGGAGGAAAGATACGAGATTTTGTTATTCTTTTCTTGATTGCAACAATAGCACTATCAGCCCTCATCTATACCAGACCGTATGTCCAAGACAGAATAGAAACATTTATCCGTCCAGGGACAGATTTACAGCAAACAGGCTACCAACTTAACCAGTCACTCATTGCGATTGGTTCAGGGGGTGTCTCAGGAAGAGGGTTCGGGCAGAGTGTGCAGAAGTTTAACTACCTTCCTGAGCCTATTGGAGACTCAATATTTGCGGTTGCCGCTGAAGAATTTGGGTTTATTGGTGGTGTCATCTTGATCCTTTTGTTTCTTTCTTTTTCTTTTCGCGGACTTAAAATTGCATCTCGTGCACCAGACTATTTTGGTGGACTCCTTATCGTTGGAATTGTTATACTAATTATATCCCAGTCATTCGTGAACATCGGCTCAATGCTTGGAGTCTTTCCCTTAACAGGCTTACCATTGTTGTTCATTAGTCACGGCGGTACCGCAATGCTCTTTGCGCTCGGAAATGTGGGTATTATTTTAAATATCTCTAAATATATAAAATCATAATGAAAATTGTCTTTACAGGAAGTGGTAGTGGTGGACACTTCTACCCACTTATAGCAGTTGCCGAAGAAATCAACGCTTTAGTGGCTGAGAAAAAACTGTTGCGCCCCGAGCTCTATTATTTTGGGCCAAAACCCTTTGACGAACGAGCACTCCTAGAGCTCAATATAGAACACTACTACTCAAGCGCCGGGAAAATACGAAACTATCCTTCTATTTGGAACTACATAGACATGGTAAAGACGCTTTGGGGAGGTGTTCTTGCACTCATTAAACTTTTCTTCATTTATCCTGACGTCGTCTTTAGTAAGGGCGGGTACGCAAGTTTCCCCACAGTTCTTGCTGCACGCCTTCTTCGTATCCCTGTTGTTGTGCATGAATCAGACTCTGTCTTTGGAAAGACAAACGCATGGACAGCAAAGTTTGCACGCAGTGTCGCAATCTCATATCCAGAACTTGCTGACAAGCTCCCCCATACTCGCGTTGCACACACAGGAAACCCTATTCGGAAAGAACTCTTCCACCCAGAAAAAGAAGGTGCCTTTGAATATTTAAATCTTGAACCCGAGGTGCCGGTAATTCTCGTCTTAGGAGGCTCACAAGGAGCCCAAGCAATCAATAACACAGTCCTTGATGCGCTTGCAGAATTACTTCCTCGTTTCCAAATACTTCACCAAGTGGGGGAGAACAATATCGGAGAAATTAAAAGCAGAGTACCGGTTGTTCTTGGAGAACATCCAAACAAAACCCGGTATCATGCGTTTGGACTCTTGAGTGCACTCGCGCTCCGTATGGCGTATGGTGCATCAAACCTTGTTGTGTCACGAGCAGGTTCTGGCGGAATATTTGAAACCGCGGGAGCGGGACTGCCAAGTATCATTATCCCAATCCCACGGGATGTATCGCGAGACCAAAGCACTAATGCGTTTACTTACGCACGAGCTGGCGCAGCAGTGGTAATACAGCAAAACAATCTCACCCCACACCTGTTAAGTTCTGAAATTAACCGACTCTTTGACAACCCAGAAGAAATGAAAAAGATGGCAGAGAACGCTAAAGCGTTCTCACGACCAGATGCGGCGCGGAAGATAGCAGAGGAACTAATTAGTATTGGCATAGAACACGAATAATCATATGAACGTTACGTTTATTAAAAATATATTTTCTTCTCAGAAAGTTGTTGTGCGTATTGCGCCAAGCCCCACAGGGCTCCTTCATTTGGGAACTGCGCGTACTGCACTCTTTAACTACCTGTATGCAAAAAAACACAATGGTGTCTTTGTGCTTCGTATTGAAGACACAGACAAAGAAAGAAGTACCCTGGAATACGAGAAAGATATTCTTGAAGGTCTTTCGTGGTTAGGTATAACCCATGACACTTTCTTTAAACAATCAGAGCGAATGCATGTATATACCGACCACCTCAAACGTCTTATTGATTCTGGAAAAGCATACGTCTCAAAAGAAGAAAGTACACAAAATCCTGGGATGTTTATTGAAGTTGTCCGGTTAAAGAATAAAGGTGAAGTGGTAACCTTTACTGACGAAATACGAGGAGAAATTACATTTGACACGACATCACTGGGGGATTTTGTGATTGCACGCTCTATAACAGACCCGCTATATCACCTTGCAGTAGTCATAGATGACCATGAGATGGGTATTACACACGTTATCCGTGGGGAAGACCATATTTCCAACACCCCTCGTCAAATACTCATCCAACGTGCTTTTGGTATGTCTGAGCCTAAATATGCCCATATTCCGCTTATTTTAGCCTCAGATCGCTCAAAAATGTCCAAACGGAAGGGAAGTACTTCTATCACAGAATATCGAGAAAACGGCTATATTCCAGAAGCTATGCTTAACTACATGGCGTTCTTAGGATGGAACCCAGGCACTGAAAAAGAAGTCTATACACTTAAGGAATTGATTCATGATTTTTCTCTCGACCAAGTGCAGAAGGGGGGTGCTGTCTTTGATATTTTGAAACTCAACTGGTTTAACGCGGAGCACTCAAAAAAGATACTCGATTCAAAGATTCAACTCGAAGTTCTTGAAAAAATATTCCCAAAAAATAAAAATGAGCTTGCTGTGATGACAGAAGAAGTACTGAGGAAAATGTACGATGTCGTGATAGAGCGAACGGGAACAAAAGACATTCCAACGTATCGCTCAATACCTGAATCAGAATTTAATTACTTTTTTGCTGACCCGCAAATAGAGACAAAGATCTCATGGAAAGAAGAGGGGAGTGAGACAACAAAGAAAAATCTCACCGTTGCTATTGAGAAATTAAGAGTGCTCTCTGAATACGAATTCACAAAAGAGGCGGTAAAAGAAGCGCTCTGGAGTTACGCAGAAGAAGTAGGGAAAGGCTCACTCCTGTGGCCAATTCGTGTCGCACTCTCTGGAAAAGAAAAATCACCCGACCCATTTACACTTGCAGAACTACTTGGAAAAGACGAGACTCTTAAACGTATTGAACATGCACAAAAAAATCTCTAACCATTACCTGCGCTCGATATATATTGTCGCTTTCTTGATAACGTGTGTCTTGGTGTTTTCTTTTTTTTCATTTGCTGTCCAAACACCACATGCTTCAGCACAGAGCGTTGAAGCACTTCAGAAGGAAATATCTGATTTTAATGCAAAGATTAAGGCGCTCGAAGCGGAGATAGCAGAATACGAAGCAGAGCTCAATGTTATTGGAAGTGACAAACAGACACTCCAAAAAGCAATTCAAGAGCTTGATATTTCACGAAAAAAGCTTCTTACTAACATCAAGCTCACTCAAAACCAAATCTACTCAACAACACTCCAGATACAAGAGCTGGGAGACGAAATAGTAACAAAAGCAGACCGCATTGAGAATGATACTAATGCGGTTGCTCAAGCACTCCGCAATATATATGAATTTGAATCGCAGTCTATGCTTGAGGTTATTCTTGGAAATAAAAATCTCGATGCATTTTGGAATCAGCTTGAAACATTACAACGCTTTCAAAGGGTCGTTCGAGATGAACTCAAGCACCTTAAGGAATTAAAAGTGGAACTAGAAGAAACGAAACAAACCTCTGAAAAAAAGAAAGCGCAACTCACAAACTACAACACGCAACTTTCTGGGCAGAAAATAGTACTCGAAGGAAATCTTTCAGAGAAAAATGTTGTCTTAGATAAGACTGTAGAAAAAGAGTCCGAGTATCAAAGACTTCTCAGTGAAAGAATCGCCGCGCGGGAGGTATTTGAAAATGAAATGCTTGAGCTTGAGTCACAACTCCGTACTATTATTGACCCAAATAGTATCCCTCCTGTGGGTTCAGGAATCCTGCGATGGCCCCTGAGTAATTCACAAATGATAGCCTGTGCAGGGTATAAGAAGAGTCTTGGAAACGAAAACTGTATTACCCAATATTTTGGAAACACCCCGTTTGCCTCAGCAAATGCTCAGGTGTACTCAGGAAAGGGTCATAACGGGGTTGATTTTAGAGCCTCTGTTGGGACAAAGCTTCAAGCAGCACTTTCTGGAGTGATAGTTGAGACAGGGAACACTGATGCACAAAAAGGGTGCTACTCATATGGTAAATGGGTTCTTATTAAACACAACAACGGGCTCTCGACGCTCTATGCACACCTCTCACTCGTCTCAGTAGAAGCTGGGCAAGTCGTCTCTACGGGAGACGTAATCGGATTTAGTGGTAACACAGGCTACTCAACTGGGCCACATCTCCATTTCACAGTGATTGCAAGTCAAGGAGTCCAAGTGGTTCGTTTGGGAGACGTCAAGAAGATTACAAACTGCGGGAATGTTCGTATTCCCATAGCACCTCTTGATGCGTATCTGAATCCACTCTCATACCTATAAAAAATATAGCAGTCCTTTGTGTATAACTTTACTGAAGTGGGATTATAAAAAAGTTAAAATAAAAACAGTAGGTCGAATTTATCTAATACGCATAAACTATCTAACAATATGAACGCAGTACACATGGTAGCATTTATTCTCCTTGTTGTAGGAGGCCTTAACTGGCTCGCAGTTGGAGCCCTTGGTTGGGATCTTGGCGACCTCTTTGGAGGACAAGACGCAATGATCTCTCGAGTTATCTACATCCTTGTAGGACTTTCAGCTATATACCAGCTCTTCACGCATCGAACATGTTGCAAAACATGTTCAACAAGTGGAGCACGTAACATGGATGGAGGAACAATGTAATACCTTTTTTATAAAGGATACACAGCTCAAAGAAAAAACGACCCGCGCTACGCAGGTCGTTTTTGTTTCCTTTGATTCTTTAGTTCAAGGAGTGTAGCGAACCAGCTACGCGAATTATTCTGGGAATCTTGATGCCAGGATACATCACATCAACTGTTTTTATAGGGCCATCTACTTCACGTTCCCAAAACCTAAGAAACCCATGAATCCGTGGGAGCTCAGGAACCAAGTCGAGCTCTTGTTTGATGAATTCATTGAGAAGACTTGGAAAGTCTGGAAGGTGATAGAAGATTCTAAAAGTAACCAATCTACAATCCGGATGCGCCTGAAGAGATAATTCACTCACGATAAACCTCCTCTAAAAGACTAAAGGAAACAACTCACTATTGGTAGTTTTACTCTAAATACAGCATTGTTGCAATAAACTAATACGAGCCATTGTGTGGATATTAAAGAAAAAACCACTTTTTATATTTCTATAAAAAGTGGCCTGAGATATACTGTGGTTGTTGTGGGATTGGTTTGGTACCACACCCACCACAGCTGGTGCATGTTTTAAAAGATTTACCAATTAACTTCCTCGACTTCGTTTTTTTGGGTCGAAGGAGACTACCGCTACCTCCACATCGGGAACAGGTTTTCATACCTTTTTCCGAACTTTGTGAACTATAAAGTCGAGGAGGGCGACTCCCACAAGCACAATAAACGACTTGTTTAAAAAATCTTTGATGGGGAACACTTCAGTATCAAGACTTACGTCTGTCAAAATGAAGCTGACACCTAACGGAAAACAAAAGTACACAAGAATCTTCCTAACCATAAAGAAAAAGAATTGCCAGAAAACCTCTGAACCCCAATCGTCTTCTTCATCTTCAATGGAAAGGAATTCGTCTTCAGAATAATTCATCTTACACCTCACTGACTTATCTATTTTTCTAAAAAAAATAATACCATGGTAATTATTCTCGGTCAACCGAGATATGAGTGATTCAAGAGGGGAGTAGGCGTGTAAAAACATTGGTCTGTATTCTCCTACACCACATGCTCTATACGTCCAATCTTTTGATGAGGCGACCTAATGGAGATACTTTCCCTCAATACAATACATTTTTAGAAATAATATACGTAAACAGGTAAAGAATTAAACCCTGAATTATTTAAGAAAATTTTAAAAATATTTCTTCAGACATATAATACCTTATACGTGATGACATACAAAAGCCTTTTGTAGGTACCTAGAGATGTACTATAGAGGCTTCTAGGCCCAATCATGGGCATATCCAGTTAGAAGTATATATACACCGTATATTAGTGCGCAAAAGATATATTGTGCGACACTTATGTAGTTTGCTTATACAGCTCTATCGCCTCCTAATAAGACGTGCCCCCCGATTAGTTCCAGTACTTTACTATTTATGAAGTTCTCTGGTATTTCTTCCAGGTGTAACCATTTCCATTCAGAAAACTTTTCGGGCTCCTTCAATTCTGCTTCTTGTGAGGAATTACAGATGAAGATATGGACTTTATCACCTTCTTTTGCTCCTGGAACTTCCCCAGCATATTTTTGAACATTTAGATCTGTAATTCCAACTTCCTCAGCAACCTCACGAAGAAGCGTTTTTTCTAAAGTTTCTCCCTGGTCACATCGACCACCTGGAAGCGTCCACACAGATATCTCTTTAGTGTAATGCCGGAGACCGGTGAGAATTTTCCCTTCACGAACAATAACTGCAACCGGGCAAGACGTATTACTTCCAATTTCCTGTAATTTCTGTTTAGGCTCCATATTCAGATTGTAAAATGCTTATTCTTATAATTCATTTTATTATAACATATATGTATTTAGTTCGTGTAATGCGTCGTCCCTCAACTACAAATCCTCACTAAAACTAATCTCTAGTTTACAAATCTCCTGCGGTCCAGCAATCTCAATATAGTGATGCTGATATCTTTTCGAACTCTGCTCTGCAGTAAAGTTATAAATTTTTGTGTTATGAGTCTTTGCAAACTCTTGTAGTTGCTCAAGCGAATCGCAGTAAACCTCTATGGAAAGATTCTGAGTTAACGGCTGATCCTTCCCTTCCATGAGATTAATCAAGAAACCGCCATGAGGAACTTGAAAAGTTACCCATTTCTGGTGATTATAATTTCCAATTTCTTCTTCAAAAAACCGACCGAGAAATATCTTCATATCTTTAATATATTCTCCACAGACAAGATATAGACCATACTTCATATACTCTTAATTATAGCGATTTTCGATTATTTTGCGACATTTGTTCTTGTAGTCTAGTTTATACGACGTATTTATACTTTTACCATCTTAGTAAATCAACTACGAGGAGACACTGCCTCAACATTCCTTTTGGACATAAATCCCCTCTTCTCTCTTACAAATAATCTGCTAGAATTAACGGAGTCACTTTATTAAAAATAAATATCAAAAATAGGTACTATGAAATCATTATCTAATTGGGTTCCTTTAGTTGCCCGTATTCTCATTGGGGGAATGTTTATTATGGCTGGGTTCACTAAGATTACTTCTTTTGCAGGAACGGTTGATTTTGCCGCATCCGCAGGACTCCCCTTACCTGCTCTTGCTATAGTAATAGCTATCGCAATCGAGATACTCGGTGGACTTTCTATTCTTCTTGGATACAAGATTTTTTATGGCGCTGCTTCGGTAGCTCTATTTACGCTTGTAGCTTCATTTATATTCCATGGAAACTTTGCTGACCCAATGCAACAACTACTCTTTACTAAAAACATGGGCATCGTTGCTGCGCTTCTCTATATGCTACACTTTGGCGCTGGAGAATATTCTGTAGAAAAGAAAGAAGAATCTCAAGGAACTCTGTAGTCATTACCACCGCAAAATAAAAACACGCCACATGAGATGGCGTGTTTTTATTTTGTGGGGTGTTTATTTAGCTAACGCAAGTACCATACCTCCCCAACACTTTTGTGAATACTTCCATGGTTTTGTTCCCATCTTTTCATATAAAGAACGGGCGTATTGCAAGTTTCCTTCAAGTGTATACAGGTCGACATTTGATTCCAGAGCAGTATCGAGGTGAAAGTCTTCGTTAATCTGCATCACCCCAACGTCTCGTGGGTTTTCTTCTCCTCGGAGAACATTACCCCGTGTATCAAAGTGTCTAAACCGTGATTCACACTCCGCTATCTCTGCCAGAATCGGTACGTCTGAGAAATATATACGTACATACTGCTCTACGTATGCAGGAGTCTGCGTTACCTTTGCTACTGTCGACTCAAGATGAGTAGGGTCAGCAGCAGCGGTAAACATAAACGCTAATATAGTTAATATCATGTTTTAGGCGTATGTAACGTGTCAGAAATGCATCTTTTCAGAACATTTCTTTTTTGTTAATACGTCATTAATGGTAAAAGAAAAATCTGGCTCGTCTGCCAGATAGAGCTGTATTATAGCATCTGTCATTTATATTGTCAATACTCCAACAAAGAGTACCGGCTCGTCTATGTACCGATCAAGAAAAGCCCTAGAATGGCTTAGATGACGCCTAAAACCATGTTTATAGAGGTAAGCGCTGTACTAATGAAGCCAGTAGCCAACGCAAGGTTTTGTTTATCGTAGTACCACTTTTTTTTATGAGTCATATCTTTTACTTAAAAAATTCTAATCTAGATGTGCTTTATATACACACCTTATCCATAATTACAGTATACGCCTCATCAACAGAGTCAACGAGCGTGTACATGTTTATATCTTCCTTAGAAATAGTGTGGTGTGTCTCAAGAAGACCTTTCTCTATCCATTCTAATAATGGACCCCAGAAATCCTTCCCCACTAAGACAATAGGAATTGGTTCTATTTTCTTAGTTTGTACTAATGTTACAATTTCAAAGAATTCATCGAGCGTGCCAAATCCCCCAGGGAAATACACATATACCTCTGAAGCAAACGTAAGCATAACCTTACGGGAAAAAAAGTAATGAAAGTTTTCAGAGTCAGTGGTGAAATCGTTCCCCATCTGCTCTTCTGGAAGATTGATATTTAACCCTACCGACTGCCCCTTGGCATCATGCGCCCCTTTGTTGGCTGCCTCCATCACTCCAGCAGCACCACCGGTAATAATAGTAAACCCAGACTTTGAAAGGCGTCTTGCGAGCGCAACAGCGTCTTCATACACCTTACTCCCCGGCTCTGTACGAGCTGAACCAAAAAATGTTGCAGCGAGGTCGTACTTCTTAAGAAGTTCAAAACCTTGCGTGAACTCAACAGCAATTTTCCCCACGCGCTCCGAAATAGAACCACGCGCTCCATTACGTGGGAATTTCTGACGATTAATCTGACAAATACGAGGAGTCGACTCCCCCTCCCTCATAAGTACTTTCTTCTTTTCATTGGGCGTATCCATAATACGAAATAGTATACCACTTTCTGTTCCACAATTTTATCTATAATACCTCCGCTTGATTTTGCTTATCCACAGTATTTGTATGATTCTTGACTTTTATGATACTGCTATGATAGCATAAAGGGACATTCGGGAACCGTCACTCCTTCGGGACTGGCGGTTTTCATTTTATAACCTCTCTATATTCGCCTTCCACCTGTTTATATCCAAGAACTTCACTCGCTTACTTTCTTGACCCTCTTCTTGCAAAATTGATATTAAACGTGTTGAAAAACGTCTGTCTCCCTTCCTGTTCCTTTTTTGGCTTGAGACTATCAAAACAGTGACTTTTTTCTCAAGCAAGTTTCTTATAAGGTAAGAAAAATCACCATCACCGGTAAAAATCAAAGCTTCGTCACCTCCTTTCAATACATTTAACGCATCTACCGTAAGTTCAACATCACAATTAGATTTTTGATTCCCATTTATTATATATTTATGTATAAAATCTTCTCCACAAGAATCGCATTTTACGATCAAGTCTTTTTCTTTATCAGGATGTATATGTGTGAGCTTAGTTCGTACTTCGTACCCAATATTTTTTCCGAGTCTTTCTAGAAGTTGTTCCCTTTCCTTTCCCCCCTTATATCCCTTATAAAAAAATACTTCTTTACAGTTCCACTTTTCATTTTTTAGGAAACTATAAAGTCTCTCCCAGTCAATAAAGAAGTTGAGGCATTCTCTAGTTGTACCTATCGTATTTGGTACGTCTATAAAAGCATATCTGTTCATATTGTAAGGAATTATACTACACCATAATCCTCTAGTCATAATGAGACTCAATTATGTAATAAGGGAAGAGGTATCTAGTTATCCACAGTGCTGAAAAAAGATACTTGCCGTCGATCTGTTTTACTGAAATACTGATTAAAGTACCTGATGCAGCTTGCTGTGGCAGGTACTACTAAAGAAATCGCCCTTCCGGCGATTTTTTTAGTTTATATAGTTTTGTTAGTAAAACCACACTGAGCCCACCCTACAGTTACACTTCGTATTGTCGCAAGACGGTCATTTAAAAAATGCCACCTCCGCTTCACTCCAGACGCATTAACACTCAAGTGTCAACGCGTCCAAGGGATATCAAACTGCTCAAACTCCGGAAGGAGCTTTTTATTATATAAAAGCCGTGAAGCAACTTCCCCGTGACACAGCGCGCCGGTTAATGCATTGTGTGGCTGTGGTTCTTCTGGAATACCAACATAGTTAAGGATTGCATCAAGATTAAGCGCTGAGTGGTTTTTAGTAAACGGGATATTTTTCCCTGCGTTTACATGGTGCATATACGCAAGTGTGTGCGTATCAATAGTTCGGTACGCGAGGATCCAATTTATCCCCGCACGTTCTGCAGCAGCTTTCGTAAAATCTCTATCAAAAGAGACATTCTGACCACACAATGTCCGGTCATTTATTTTTTCTGCCCACTTAAGAAATAGTGTTATCACCTCCCCTTCTGTCTTCTTACTTGGGTCAGTAATTTCTGCCTCTGTAAAGCCATTAACAATAAGTGCATCTTCCATAATATGCGCACCATCCCAAATACGACATTCTTCATAAAAACGATTTGTTGGCTCATTAAAATCAAAAGCGCCAATACTCACAATGGAGTGCTTATGGTATTCAACCCCGGAAGCTTCTATATCAAGTACTATCATATACTCTGTATTGTACAGTATTTCTTGCTATAGATAAAAATACCGTACTGATGACATATAAAATTTTTCGTGGTATCTTCAAATTTAGATACGCTTAAACTGCACCAAGGAGGCTCCGCAGATGAACGGTAAACAACACGATTCCCTCTCACCAGGCACAGATATTACAGTGCCCGAGTCAATCAAAAAACTCTATCTTGAAAAAGACAAGCAGAGGTTCTGGTTTGCCCTTTCTTCCTTTATATCGAGTCGCTTCACTGGGGCAATCGATGCACTTTCCTTTGATTCTGAAACCTCACGTGTGAGGATTATAGCCGACTCGGGCTGTTAAATCAGAAAGGAGCATGCGTCATGAGAAAGTTATGTGTTATTGGGTGGAGACCTGTTGGATATAGTCCACTTTTTTTCCGTGGAGATTCGCGTTATGAAATCTTTCTTCCTTACATATCAGAAGAAATGATATCAAAAGGGAAATTGAATGGCTGGGTACCCGAGATCAGATACGCTCGAGTATTTGAAACACCAGTCTTAATTGGCAAAGAAAACTACGCAAAGTATTTTATCTTTGACCGATTTGACATCTTTCCATACGAAGAAGCACTGCTTCCAACTCAGATCTTTAAACCAATAAGAAAACCACAACGAAAATCTCTGTGGCAATCAAACTAAAAACCACCTCGTCAAATATAGGTGGTTTTTCTTATACTGTTTATTATTTTTTCTTCTTTGCTGCCTTTTTCTTCTCAGCCTTTTTCTTTTTTACCGCCTTTTTTAAAATAGCCTTCTTAAGTGCGCCTCTTTGAAGCGGTTCCTCTACCACTTCCTTTGGTTCATGAGCACCTTTAGCAGCGTCCCAAACTTCCAATGCATCTGGGGTTGTATTCAGTATCTCTAAGATTACATTAAGTTTCTGGTGTATCTCGTTAAATTGTTTTGTATAGTCTTCTGTTACCCGAGGAGTACTTTGATTATAAGTGGGTTTGCTGTTTGAGTCTGTACCTCTAAAGCATGCACTACAAAAGACCGGCTTTGCTCCGCTTGGTCGAAATGGTACTTCACAGGTGTTACCACAACCACTGCATCGAGTGCTGTGCATCTCTGGACGACCTCCTGTCCGTGCACCACTAAAGCGCTTTATTTCGGCGCGAGCACCTTTGTGACTATTTCCAAGGGTTCGTCTCTTCCCTCCTTTCTTTCCACTATTATCTCTCCCTGTTGATCGTTTACCTTTAAAAAATGCCATATATTAATTATTTATTATTCCCCTCAAGAAGCGTATTACGTGAAGGAATTCTACGTTATTTTAGTGAAATGTCAAGGTTTATTCTAAACATATAGCGATATATCGCTATATTGACATATTGTACATAGCGTGATATATCTATTT
>JBBDOU010000013.1:0-72461 GCA_040876885.1 Minisyncoccota bacterium
GAACCGCCGCGTAGCGGCGGGAATGCTTTTGGCGGATTTTAAAGTGCCTTGGCGGGACTTGGCGGAAACATCAGTCCGAGCCCGCGCCTTTGGCGCGGGCGAGGTCAATCTTTCTTCAAATTCAGAATTGTGGAGGAGACAGGATTCGAACCTGCGGTACGGTTTCCCGCGCACTCGCTTTCCCCCATACATGGCGGAGGAGACAGGATTCGAACCTGCGGTGACTTGCGCCACACATCGTTTCCAACGATGCACCTTAAACCGCTCAGACACTCCTCCGCCATGTATATGGGATTGCGGTTTGTACTTCGATCGTAATCACTCTTGAACAAACCGGGAACAACCTCGCACCTTAAACCACTCAGACACCCCTTCATTCCATTTGAGTTATTCTACATTAAAAGAAGAAATCGGCGACCTTTTTATAGGTCACCGATTTAAAATCACTTTTCTTTAAGAACGTCGCCGATCAGTTGAACGAGAATCCTTCCTTGTCCTGCGTTCATTTTCAGCAATCTTCATGTCAGCGACAACAGTTTTATTCCGCCCCGTCTCTTTTGCAATATAAAGCCCCTTGTCTGCAACAACGCTCAGGAAACTCAGATCATGTCCATGGTCTCCAACCAGAGCAATGCCGATCGAAACTGTGATCGCTGGCAATGTAAAATCTGTAGCACGTTCAGCAACAGATGTTCTTACACGTTCAGCAACAAGAAAGACCTCTTGTTTACCAACACTAGGAAGCCAGACAAGAAACTCTTCACCACCGTGACGAGAAATAATATCACCAGGGCGGAAGTTTTCAGACATTATCCGTGCGACATGCTTGATAACCCTATCTCCGACCTCATGGCCGAAGGAGTCATTGACCTCTTTAAAGTGATCAATGTCAATCATCAACACAGCACCCGCGGTGTCCTTTTCTTCCTTAAGTCTCCGCAACTCCTTCGAAACCTGCTCGTTAAACGGACGTCGGAGGAGCAACTTAGTTAACTCGTCATACGCCGCAAGTTCTTGAGCTTTGAGCGCAAACGTCACAAGGTCTTCGAGAGAAAGACCCAAAAGATTATCTCTGGTTCCTGCGCCAATTTTTGGAATAGCATTTACCATAGTTTATATCCTCTTATTATGATTGCTTTCTACTATTAATTATACTATAAAGTAGTACTAAAGTCAATATCATCAAAAACACTCCGAAGTCCTCTTAAAAAAACAGAAAATGCAAAAGGGCGACCAAAAAATTGGTCGCCCCGATATGAGTATTTATTTTTATTTTATTCGAACCCCCCCGAAACGTTCTGGGTACTTTTGCCTGTTGTTAGCCTGCGAGAGCCTACTACCACAATGACAGGTGCGGCGATCATGCTGAGTCTCTCCTTTAGGCACACAAACATTGAAAGGCACCACAAGACCAGAATTCCCGCGAAGTTGCTGCACTCCAACCTCCCCTCTCAGTCTTTTTTTAGCCAACTTTTCCCCTTCTGGAGATAACGTGAGTGTTCCCTGCGGTTTCATGCCATTAACCATGAATATTCCCTCTTTTTTACTTTTAGGAGACCCCTTCTCCTAATTCCAAAGATAGCATACCACACTATCTTTACAGGTCAATCCCTCCCTTATGCATTATTTCGAAGCGCCGCAACGCGCTCTTCTGTTGGGGGATGTGTCATAAATAGTTTATTTAAAAACTTCTTTTTTTTCTCTCCTGCAAATGGGTTTGAGATAAATAAATGAGCGGTCGCATGGTTTGCGTGCTTCATGGGTTTTGGATTGGTGCTAATTTTCTCAAGTGCTGAGGCGAGCCCTTCAGGATATCGCGTTAACAGTGCACCAGAAGCATCTGCTAAAAATTCCCGTTTGCGTGAAATAGCAAGTTGAATGAGTTTTGCAATAAGCGGTGAAAGGATTGCTAACACAAGTCCTGCAACAACCAGTATTATTTGCATTCTTCCATCCCCCTCCCTGTTGTTATTACCTCCAAAAATTGTCATACGTAAGAAAAAATCTGAAAGCAGTGTAATAAAACCAAGAAGCACCACAACCACTGTCATGACAAGCATGTCTCGATTACCAATATGTGAGAGCTCGTGCGCAACAACGCCTTCGAGTTCATTTTTATCAAGTATTGAAAGAAGTCCAGTAGTCACCGCAACGACTGCGTGCTCTGGGTCGCGCCCTGTTGCAAATGCATTTGGTGACTCGTCATTAATAACATAGAGTTTTGGCATTGGAAGACCGGCGGTAATAGAGAGATTTTCAAGAATATTCCACAACTCTTTGTGAGAATCCTGTGAGACAGGATGTGCTCCCGACATTTTTAGTACTATCTTGTCTGAAAACCAGTATGCACCGATATTCATCAGAACACTGAAGATAACCGCAACCCAGAGTATAAGAGGCGACTGCAAGAGGTATGAGAAAGACCATGCAACCCCAACAACCACCAAGAAAAATGTTGTCATAAGAAACCATGTCTTTCGTATATTACTATCTTGTTGTGTGTAGATTGTTGCCATTGTTTAGTGGTGCTACTCCTTATGTTCACTGAAGTGCTTGATAGTCTTCGCTACCTCTCCGTGTACCCCATCAATACACTCATACTCCTTTATCTCCTCTGCATTTACCCATGCAAAGTCAGTAAAGCCACCCTTTTCAGGGACCACATCTCCTCCAAGGTACTTTGAGGCAAACTTCACCAGCATTACTGGAACCCCATCAGGTCTGATAAAGGCAACGCTGTTTATATAATGAAGTGCAGTATCAATATCTACGTTCGCTTCCTCTTTTGACTCACGAACAAGCAAATCCTCAACCGCGTCCTCAAAATCAATCACGTCGCCGTTTATGCGAGTTGGTTTTTCAATTGGCATGTCCTTCCATTCGTATTTTCCACCGGGAGTAGCCCAACGCCCAGGATGCGCTATTTCTCGCTCGTCACGTTTGAGGATTAAACATCGTGCATCTTCTTCACGATAAATCACCACATTAGCGACAAAATAAAACAGTTTGTCTTGCTTCGCTTTATCAAGACTAATTTTCTCAGCTTTCATAGGCGCTCTAAAAAGTTACCGTAACAGGATCCTTAGCTGCCTGTTCATCTTCAGCAAGCTCAAAGAATTCTTGTGTCGCAAACTTAAACATATTTCCAACGATATTTTGTGGAAATGATTCTAACGCAGTGTTAAAGTCACGAACATTTCCGTTATAGAACCGTCGCGCTGCTTGGATTTTGTTTTCTGTATCGGAAAGTTCTTTTTGAAGCTCAATAAAGTTCTCGTTTGCTTTAAGATCTGGATAATTTTCTGAAACTGCAAACAACGACTTCAGCGCTCCAGTCAGCATATTCTCTGCTTGCCCTTTTTCCTCAAGGCCACCCGCTCCCATAGCTTTTGTACGCATCTCGGTTACTTTTGTAAGCGTTTCACTTTCATGCGCAGCGTAACCTTTTACCGTGTTGACTAAGTTAGGAATTAAATCGTATCGTCGCTTTAATTGGACATCAATATCAGCCCACGCTTCCTTTGTGCGGTTTATTAACGTGATAAATCGGTTATACGCAAAGATTGCCCATAAAAGAAAGACGACAACGACCCCTAAAGCAATGTATAGAATATTCATAAATAATGTTTAATGTGATTAATTTCACTCTATTATATCACGGAATATGCAAATATAAATGCTACCCGCGTTACCCAAGGACAGTCCTTGGATTTTTGAACCTGTCTCGCTAGATAGCGTTACTACATCATTCCTCCCATTCCGCCACCCATACCGCTCATATCAGGCGCTCCTCCTTTGTTTTCTTCTGGTTCATCAGTAATTGCAACCTCAGTAGTAAGGAGGATTGCGGCAGCTGAAGCAGCGTTTTGTAATCCACTTCGAGTTACTTTAACAGGGTCGATGATTCCTTCTTTAAACATATCGGCGACCAGTACTCCATTAAGCGCGTCATACCCTTTTTGGTCATCACCTGAACGCGTTACCTCGTAGAGTATTTCAATCTCAGATTTTTCATGTGAGTTTTCAAGAATCTGTTTAAATGGAGCAAGAAGAGATTCTGCAACAAGTGTGTACCCCGCTTTGAATTCATAGTCAGTTGTCGAGTCAGCAGGAAGTTTGTCCGCTTTCTTTGACAGCTTCTTTGAAACTTTAGCGAGTGCTGTCCCTCCACCGGGAACAATTCCCTCCTCGATTGCAGCTTTTGTCGCATTCACCGCATCTTCAATCTTATCTTTAAGATATTTCATTTCAGTCTCTGTTGCAGCCCCCACTCTAATTACCGCAACTCCACCTGAGAGCTTTGCAATCCGCTCGTCTATCTTTTCTATATCAAACTTTGACTTTGTTGATTTGCGCTGAGCTCGCAGTTGTTCTACTCGAGCATCAATCGTTGACTTCTTTCCTTTCCCTCCGACAACAACCGTCTTGTCTTTTGTGGACACCACTCGGCTCGCTTTTCCAAGCACTGTAAGCTCTGCGTTCTCAAACGTGACACCTGTTTCATCTTTTATTACTTGTGCACCAGTAACAACGGCGATGTCTTCGAGTATTTCATTTTTTCGTTCCCCATACCCTGGAGCCTTTACTGCAAGTACGCTGAGTGCACCACGAAGCTTATTAACGACAAACGTGGCGAGTGCCTCCCCATCAACATCGTCTGCAATAATAATAAGTTCCTTCTTCCCTGTTTGTGCGAGCTTCTCAAGGAGCGGTAGGATCTCTTGTACAGTGGATATTTTTTTGTCAGTGATAAGAATTGGTACATCTTTGTACTCAGCTTCCATACGTTCTGGATTTGTGACCATGTATGGAGAAAGGTATCCGTTATCAAACTCGAGTCCCTTTACTACCTCCTTTTCTATTCCGAGCGACTGTGACTCCTCAACCGTTACCACACCATCTTTCCCTACTTCACCAATCGTGTCTGCGATGGTCTTTCCAAGTTCTTTTGATTCTGCTGAAATGGTGGCGACAAATCGTATCTCCTCACCTTTTACCTCTCGCTTCATTAAAGAGAGCTCTTTCACCGCATCAATTACGGCGCTTTCAATACCCTTCTTAACCATAAGAGGATTTGCACCCATGCTCACGCGCTTCAGTCCATCAGTAACCATAGCCTGCATAAGCACCACAGCGGTTGTGGTTCCATCTCCCGCTACCTCATTTGTCTTGTTTGCGACCTCTTTAATGATTTCTGCACCCATATTCTTCACTTTGTCTTTGAGGGTAATCTCTTTTGCTATTGAAACTCCATCATTAGTGATTGTTGGTGCACCATACCCCTTATCAAACACAACGTTCCGCCCACGTGGACCAAGGGTCACTTTAACCGCATTCGCCACCTGGTCGATACCTTCTTTAAGAAGCTTTCGTGCGTGTTCATCAAAAATTATTTGTTTTGCCATAGATTTTGTTATAAATGATAATGAATTAAAAATCTTACGTGCCCCTTGAGGGTGCCATAGTTTGTTATATATACGTTAGCGTGTAATATGTTCTCTAAAGATACTTACTGTAAGACTGCTAAAATATTCTTCTCTCGGACCATGTAATAGAGTGTCCCGTGGACAGTTACCTCATCATATTCATACTTAGAGAATATTACTCGGTCACCAACTTTTACTGAGACTGGGATAATACTTCCGCCATCAGTCACCCCACCAGTGCCCACTGCCACAACCGTGCCCTGTTCTGGTTTTTCTTGACTGACGGTCTCAGGAATAATGATTCCTCCTTTAGTCTTTTCTTCACGAGTTGGTATTTCTAGAAGAACTCTGTCTCCAAGAGGAGTAATACTGATCTTCTTTTTTGCGTTTTTTACCATATAGTTAATATATTAATTAAGATAATATCGCAGTAATTATACTGCATCTCTCAGCTAAATAAAGACTTGCGCATTCCAAAACTCCTGCTATACTAGCCCTTAAATGGAAACACTTTCCGCGATATTACCATATATTCAAATCGCACTCTCTATCCTGCTAGTTCTTGCAATAATCCTGCAACAAACTGGAGCTGGTCTTGGAGGGGCTTTTGGTGGCAGTGACTCAAGTAGCGGTTTTCACACACGGCGCGGTTTTGAAAAGGTCTTGTTTAACGTGTCTATAGCACTCGCGATTCTTTTTGTTCTCTCAGCGTTTCTTGCGCTTCTTATCTAATGTCATTTTTAATATACGTGTAATTAATACGAGCTGGTTATTCAAACTCTATTCTAAAAATCTTCGTGTTTTTTCACGGAGCAATTCTTGTGAAAGATTCTATACACAACTCAATACAAAAAACTAAACTCTTGTTTAAAAAGCGTTTTGTTTTTTCTCACACAACTGAGCTTGAAGGTGTTGTGTCTTCACTATCCACATCAGAGAAACTTCTCTTCTGGGTACTTGTTGGCGTGCTTATTTTAAGCACGCTGAGCCTCTTTTCTAAGGCGAACGATTCTTTTCTTACTCAGATTGAAGCACGTGGAGGTAGTTTTACTGAAGGAATTGTTGGTTCTCCTCGCTTTATTAACCCTGTACTTGCTCTTTCTGATGCAGACCGAGACATTGTCTCTTTAGTGTATTCAGGACTCTTAAAAGCAACTCCTGACGGAGACCTTATTGAAGACCTTGCAGAAAGCTATAGTGTCTCAGAAGATGAGCGTTCATATGATTTTGTACTAAAAGAAGGTGTTGTATTCCATGATGGAAAGCCAGTGACGGTTGACGACGTTATATTTACGATTAGTAAAACACTTGATACGACACTTAAAAGTGCGCAACGCGCTAATTGGGATGGAGTAGTTGTTCAGAAGATTGATGACCGTACGGTGCGATTTACACTCGCGCACCCATACGCACCCTTCCTTCAAAATATGACGCTTGGTATTTTACCAAAGCATATATGGCAAAATATCGACTCAGAACAATTCCCTTTTAGTGGAGTAAACACCGCGCCTATTGGCTCTGGTCCATACAAAATAGATTCAGTAAAAAAGAACTCCTCGGACATACCTGAGATGTATACGCTAAAATCTTTTAAAAACTACGCACTAGGACAACCATTTATCAATAAAATCACTTTACGGTTTTATCAAAACGAAGCAAGTCTTGTTTCTGCGTTCGACAAAGGAACTATCGACTCAATGAACAGTGTTTCTCCAGAAGCAATCGCACATATTAATCAAGAGCGAATTCAGACGACACCACTACCCCGAATCTTTGCTGTATTCTTTAATCAAAACACCGCGCAAATCTTTTCACATAAAGAAGTCCGTAGTGCACTTGATACCGCTGTCGACAAAAACATGCTTATCCAGAAAGCACTGACTGGTTACGGGACTGTTATCGATAGCCCTATTCCTCCTCAAAGCATCGACAGAGCCATTCCACTTTCGTTTAATGACGAGACCCTAGACCGAGTCGAAGAAGCAAAATCAATACTGCTAAAAAACAAATGGAAGTTTGACGAAGAAGCTGGGGTGT
Source organism: Minisyncoccota bacterium (assembly GCA_040876885.1). Classification (GTDB taxonomy): domain Bacteria; phylum Patescibacteriota; class Minisyncoccia; order Phycocordibacterales; family JABMNX01; genus JABMNX01. The sequence continues at coordinate 7,464 of JBBDOU010000013.1, forward strand.
GGGTCTCTCCTGACAATCAACCACTGCGGTTCTCTATTGCAACCTCAAATGTTCCTGAATTAAAAGCAGTTGCTGGTATACTTAAATCTACATGGGAATCAGTTGGTGCAGTGGTAGAGATTAAAGTCTTTGAAGCTGGTAATCTCAATCAGAACATTATCAGAACACGAGAGTACGACGCACTCCTTTTTGGAGAAGTAATTGGACGAGAGCTTGACCTATTTGCCTTCTGGCACTCTTCACAAAGAAATGACCCTGGGCTTAACATTGCGCTCTACGCAAACATCACGGCTGATCGACTGCTTGAGGAAGGGCGTACGTTACTCGATGCAGATCTCCGTGATAAAACATATTTAGAGTTTGAAAAAGAAATTAAAAAAGACGTACCTGCAATTTTCCTCTATTCTCCAGACTTTATTTACATACCACCAAAATTTGTTCAAGGAATCTCTCTTGGTTCAGTAACCACTGCAGGAGACAGGTTCCTCGCTATACATACGTGGTACGTGCGAACGGACAAGGTATGGAGCATATTCTCTCAATAAAGATTAATAATAAAAAAAATTACACACAATAATTTAGTAACAACATTACAATGACACCTAAAAAAAATACACCAACAAATAAAACACGAACATCTCAAAGAAAGTCTTCATCTCGAAGCTCTTCTCGTTCTCCAAAAAAAGTGCAACGGAAACAAGCAACCACGAGTAAAAAAATGGTACACCGAGCCTCTACACATACTCGTGGAGATAGCGACCGAGAGAAAATTCCTGAAATAATCGATGGAGTTCGTATCATCCCCCTTGGAGGAGTTGAAGAAGTAGGACGAAATATGACGGTGATTGAAACAGACGAAGATATTATTGTTGTTGATGCGGGATTCCAATTCACCGCAGAAGAATCCCCTGGAGTTGACTACATTCTCCCCAACACACGATACCTTGAAGAGAGAAAACATAAAATCAGAGCAATCCTCATTACTCATGGTCACTTAGACCATATCGGAGGTATTCCCTTTATTCTTGACCGTATTGGAAACCCCCCCATCTATACAGGAGAGCTTACTGCAATCATGATCAAGCGACGTGCAACAGAGTTTGTTGGTGTCGAACACAATGTGCAGGTTCTTAACCCTAATGTTCCCTTAACATTAGGTACCCTCAAGGTTCGAACATTCCCAGTAACGCACTCTATTCCCGACTCAACTGGTATTATCGTAGAAACAAAATACGGAAACGTTGTATTAAGTGGTGACTTAAAGCTTGAGCATGCCGATGGAACCCCAACTGCCGCAGAACAAAAAGTCTTTGGAGAGATCGGTAAAGGCAATAACCTTATGCTTATTGCCGACTCAACAAACGCAGAGCGTTCCGGTTTTTCTATTCCCGAACAAAGAGTCTTTGATACGCTCGAAGATATCATTAAAAACACTAAAGGAAGAATGTTTATTGGAACGTTTGCATCGCAGTTTGAGAGAATGATGCGAATCATTGAAATCTCTGAGTCTCTTGGAAAGAAGATAGTCACCGAAGGACGAAGTATTAAAACAAATCTTGAGATAGCTGAAATGGCTGGACGCTTAAAAGCAAAAAAAGGGACTATCATTCCTGTACAAGAAATCGACAACTATCCCCCAGACAAAATTGTTATTCTTGTAACGGGTGCGCAGGGAGAAAAATTTGCAGCGCTCATGCGAATTGCAACAGGACAACATAAATTTATCAAAATGACTAAACGAGACACTGTGGTGCTCTCTTCCTCTGTTATTCCAGGAAATGAAATATCAGTACAGAGACTCAAAGATAACCTCTACCGTCATGCTGGTAAAATCATTCACTACCGAACATCCGATGTTCACTCAACAGGGCACGGTAACTCCGGAGAACTTGTATGGATCAACCAACAAGTTGGTGCTAAGTTCTTTATGCCTGCGTATGGGTACTATTCAATGACTAAATCTCATGCTGATGCGGTTATCGAATCAGGGTTCCCCGAAAAAAATGTGGTGGTAGCAGACAACGGTACGATTATCGACATCATTAAAGGAGAAGAAATGATCGTGCAAAAAGCAACCGCTCCTGCAGGGCCTATGATGGTAGACGGTTTCTCAATTGGTGATATGCAAGACGTTGTTATACGTGACCGTAAATCACTCTCCGAAGATGGTATGTTTGTGGTTATTGCTACGATTAATCTTAAGACAGGAAAACTCCGTAAATCACCTGACATCATCTCAAGAGGATTTGTATACCTCCGTGAATCACAAGAGCTTCTTCAGCAAGCACGCCTCCTCATCAAGAAAAGTGTTGAGGAATCAACCGAAGGTATGCATCCCATCAACTTTGACATCGTAAAAGATAACATTACTGATTCAGTGAGTGCGTACTTGTTCCAAAAGACTAACAAGCACCCGATCGTTATCCCCGTACTGCTTGGTGTATAAGTAAAAAATACCCGTGGACTTTGTTACAACAAAAAGAACGAGAGCGAACGACCAATTTGGACTCCTGTATATAGTGAACTTTATTGTTTCCTTCCACCTTTTTTTGATTGTGTACTTCAACTCAAACTTCCTCAGCAACGAAGGACTCTCAGACCGTTCAGTGAGTCTTGTCTACATCATCGGCTCTCTTGTGGGAATCCTCGGGCTCCTTCTTCTTCCAAAAATCCTGCACACCTTAGGGGCATACAAAACTGTTCTGACACTTATTTTTATTGAGTTTGTCTTCTTTCTAATACTCGCACTTACAAAAGACCTCTCCACAACACTCCTTGCGTTCCTTGGGTATCTGCTCTGTTATCCGCTTATTCTCGTCTGCTTTGATATATTCCTTGAGGGAACAATTAAAAATGAAGATACAACTGGTGGAATCCGCGCCATCTTCCTCACCGTTACTAATTCGGTGCTCATTATAGCACCGCTTACTGCAGGGTTCCTTTTAAGCGGTGAAAATTTTAGCAGTCTGTACCTTATAGCAGGATCTTTCCTGATACCACTTTTTGTTATTATCGCATGGTATTTTAAAGACTTTACAGACCCAAAATACTGCCAGATTACATACGGACCCACAATAAAAAAATTCTCTAAAGAAAAGAACTTGAGGAACATTTTTATTGCTCATTTCGCGCTCAGATTCTTTTTCTCCTTTATGGTGATTTACACCCCACTGTTCCTTCACAACACTATAGGATTCTCCTTCTCTACTATAGGGTTCCTTTTTGCGATTATGCTTCTACCGTTCGTTATTTTTGAAATTCCTCTTGGAAAAATTGCAGATCGGTGGCTTGGAGAAAAAGAGATTCTTATTGCGGGGCTCCTGATTGCAGGGCTTTCTACAATTGTGATGTCATTTACCACTACCTCAGTCTTCCTGCTTTGGGCACTCCTCCTCTTTACAACACGGATTGGTGCAAGTGCAATCGAGATAATGACTGAGAGCTTCTTCTTTAAACAGGTTACTGAAAATGATGCTGATACAATTAGTCTCTTCAGAATGTTACGGCCACTTGGATATATAGCAGGCCCAGTGCTTGGAGTTATTGGGCTCAGTGTGATGGACATCCAATTTATATTTATAATACCCGGCGTTATTCTCTTACTTGGAATACTGTTTGTTTCTCAAATTAAGGACACTAAGTAACGCATATTTTCTTCCTATAATTCTTAACAAACCCTTCTCCTTGAAGCGCCTTTAACTGTGTCCGAATACGGGATTTTTCATATAGATCAAGAGTCTGTAAAAGTTTCAACTCGGTAATCCCTCCGCTTGATTCGAGCACTGTCTTCAAAATACTTCCTCGTATCTGACGGTCTGAATCTTTAAACGTGCTTTGTTTTGTATAATATTTACTTTTTCGACTTGGATTTCCCTCCTTCTTAAGCATCGATCCATAATCCATCAGTGCGTAGTACCACTCTCTTGGGTTTGCCACATCTTGTGTCTTTCTCACACATGCTCGTATCTCTGTATCCGATACAGATTCAGATTTCTTAAAAAAGAAATGTATATAGACACTTCGTACGTTTGTCTCAATAAGAACCTCTGAAGTATTATATGCGAACACACAAATAGCTCCTGCGGTATAGTCACCAATCCCAGGGAGCTTGATTAATGCTTCTTTCGTCTTAGGGATTTTGCCACCGTGTACCTCCATGACACGCACTGCTGTTTCATGAAGCATCTTTGCTCTACGGTTATATCCAAGTCCCTGCCAACATACAAGCACCTCTTTGAGTGATGCCTTTGCTAACGCCTCTAGAGTTGGGAATGTCTTAAGGAAGTTCTTATATTTAGGTACAACGCGGTCAACTTGTGTTTGTTGAAGCATTATTTCTGAGACAAGAATCCGATACGGATTTTTTGTAGTACGCCAAGGGAGCTTCCTGCCAGACTGATAGTAATGGTTCCAAATCTTATTTTGAAAAACTTCCTTTGTCATACTATAAGAAGTACCGCAACATATCACCAAGATACAGAGCAAGTGCTTTCCCAAAGATAATAACTACACCAATGAGTATGCTGAGACCAATGAGTTTTTTTATCGGCAATTTCTTCTTCATGTTTATTTTTTACCTGAGTACCCTGAAACCTCTATAACCGTGTGTTGTAAACCATTTTCAACCATAGGCTTCTTAGGAATAATGAACATAGCGATACAATAGATGAGAACCCCAGGAAGAACACCACTAAAAATAGTTACCATAACCCACCCGAGTCTTAATATTGTTGAGTCCATATCAATGTATTCTCCAAGACCACCGCAAACTCCTGCGATATACCGGTCACTTCTTGATCTATATACTTTTTGAATTCCCATAATTTTTATAATGAATATATTACATCTTTACGTTCTACAATAACTTTCCACCCCTGTCGCTTTGCGTGCGTATACAACATACTATTTGGGTTAAAACAGATAGGTTCTTCGACTAATTCTAGAAGTGGAATATCGCCCTCGGTATCTCCCACCCCAATTGAACCTGCAAGAGAAAGCCCTTCCTTCTCGAGAGCTCTGTGGACAATATTCGCTTTGTTCATTATGAGATGTTCATCAATAATGACCCCTGTGAAAAGGTCTTGTGGACCTATTTCATAAATCCGCCCATACACTTTATCAAAGCCAAGATTCTTGCAAAATGCATCAACTGCAGTCTTTGGAGATTGCGATATCGCAAGTAAGAAATAACCATCTTTTTTAAGTGTCTGTATTAAGTCTCTTGTATATCGATATACTCGCTTCTGCTGTTTCTCTACAATCAAATCAACAATGTCACTAAATACACTGTAGTGGACACCTTTTATGTGTTTCATAAAAGTCTTCACCACTGCATTAACATACGCTTCATACTCACTCTCTCGCTCAAACCACTCTTTATACTCACTTTCATATTCTTGGGATACTCCTTTTGGAAACACTCCTTTCTCAATCATTGTCTCTACAAGTTCAATAACCATACTGGAACGAAATATGGTTCCATCGACATCAAAAATAGCTACTTTTTTCATAAATCTATAGTAGCATATCTGCCGTATGAAGATGCACTCCAGTATATATACTCCTTAATGAGATAACGGCCATATCGTGTTGGCTTGTGGATACAGTTTTGTGAGCGGGTGTTCTGTGCAGTCATGCGTACGTGCAGGGCAAATATAGCGACCATACATGACCATCTGGTGATTTACATACTGCCAATCTTTTTTAGGAATCAACTCCATAAGGTCTTTCTCAATACGAACCGGGTCTTTGTGGTCAGTTAAATTGAGGCGAAGCGCAAGTCTTCGCACATGTGTATCAACTGCAATACCTTCGTAAATTCCATAAGCACTTCCAAGCACCACGTTCGCGGTCTTTCGGGCAACTCCGGGTATTGTAAGCATTTCATGCATCGTCTGAGGAATCTTTCCGTTAAATGTATGTGCTACGACATGAGCTGCTCCGAGTATATTTTTTGCTTTGTTCCTAAAAAAACCAGTGGGTCTGATGTCCTGCTCAAATTCTTCTTGTGTGGCAGTTAGGTAATCATCAAGCTTTTTATACTTTTTAAAAAGGGTCTTTGTCACTTCGTTAACACGCTTATCAGTACACTGTGCTGAAAGTATAACCGCAATTAAAAGCTCCCAGTTATTCTTATAATTGAGTTCAATTTTAGAATCCGGATAAAGTCTCCGGAGTATCGTAACCATTTTTTTAGCTCTAATAACCCGCGCTCTTTTTTTATCTACATCCATTGAAGACTATGGTAACACATCACCAAGGGGTGATTGTTACTAAAAAAAGATGGTCGTCATGTATGGCGGCCACCTCAGTGAAACAGTCGTTTTGGTTGATTGTCAGTCGGTTGGATGTGGTCCATCGACTGGATGTTCATTGTAATCCTTCAAGGTAGTCATCATTAATCTCCCATACTGTGTCTCACAATACCTTCAGTATACAAGCAAGTCTTGACAAAGGTAAAGAAAAGTTATCCACCTTTTATTGTGTGTGCATTCCTGTGGAAAAACTGAGGAAAACTTGTGTATTATCCCTCGTGCGCATCTTTATTTTGCACATCTTCAACTTTTGCCTCTTCTATTTCCACCTTCTTGTCTTCTACTTTAATAGCGTCCTCTGCTATCTTCCGTTTTTTATGGACATCCATAAGGGAGAAACTCACCATACCTGCAAACACAATACCAGTAACATTGATTAAAAAGAGAACAAACGCTCCTGAAACCACATCCCAATCTAGTCTCGCAATTCCAATACCAACTACAGAAAGTGGGGGTATAAGCGCAACTGACACTGCGACCCCTGGAAGAGTATCTGAGAGCTCTGGTTTCACCAGAGAATACGATACGGCGATTCCTGAGACAATTGCAATTGCAAAAAAGATAAGGTTCGGTTCTATTCGTGCAATGATTTCGCCAGTCATATACACTTCTTTTGAAAAAAATAATGTCGCAAGTATTGCACTTCCTATCCCAATAACAACCGCCTTAATGAGTGTATAAAAAGATCTTCCAATAAGGTTGTAGTCAGACAAAGAAATCCCAAGGGAGAGACTGAGCACTGGGTGGAGTATTGGTGCAATAAGCATACTTCCGATAACAATAGCTGGGCTATCAAGAAGCATTCCAAATGTTGCCATTAGGATGGAGAGGGTCACCATTAAGAAAAAATCAAAACTTGGGGTACTGTCAGCAATTAATTGTTTAATCGCGCGTGTCTTATCTGCTTCCCCAACTACTCTAAAATGTGAAATAAACGCCATACGTATGAAAAGTATATCATACAACTTTCCTAAATTGCACATGACCCTCCCCCGTTCTTTTCCACATACTGCTGATGATACTCTTCTGCTTCAAAAAATTCAGGAGCCTTTGTTATTTCTGTTCTAATATTTTTATTTTGCGTATATGTGTTAGAGAGTGCAAGAGTATTCTTTGATTCCTCTGCTATTTCTTTTTGTGCATTATTACGATAGAAAATCGCCGAACGATATTGCGTCCCGACATCAGGACCTTGTCTATTGTGTTGCGTTGGGTCATGAAGTTTCCAAAATACCTCAAGGAGGTCTTTATACGATATCTTTTCTGTGTCAAATGTTACCGCTACTGCCTCGGCGTGCCCTGTGTCACCACCGCAGACATCACTATAGGTTGGGTTTTGCGTATGCCCTCCTATATAACCCACTCGTGTATCAACGACGCCTTCGGTCTTCCTAAAGACATCTTCTACTCCCCAGAAACACCCAGCTGCAAATACTGCCTTCTCTAATGTAAGACTCATAAATACTGTATATACTCCACGCTAAAACTCACACGTATACGCACATACTTGTGCGCATATTTGATCTGCCGCACAGAGTGAGCCACACGCATTAAATGTACCACCTTGTAACGCACAGTGTTGAATAAAAGGTTCTTCGGGAAATCCTTGATTGGTCGTGTAAATAATCCGTGTAGAGGTTTCCTCCTGGATTGGCACCAAACCCACGTCCTTAAACATAATGGGAATCTCAAGAGCATCATCGTGCTCTGGTAGGGCCGAAGGATTATCCTTCTTTAAGATAAGTACACCGTTACTGCCATACACAGGGGTCTCGAATTCTATTGTAGCGGTAAATGGAACAAATTCTTCTGTCATCCAATCCCCTTCAGCGGTAGCATAATGTTCACCAATAATAAGACCGTCCCAGTTAGTGATAGTTATCGGAAACGACCCTTCAAAAAACCAATACCCACGAGCTTCACCTTGAATCGTAAGTGGACTAACTATTTCTTGATTTGGTTGTGGCGTATAGAGACGAATAAGATTTCCCTTACCTGATTCATCTCCTATATTTTCAGTAAAATGTAGTCCATCTTTTGTGGTGCACTGGCGAGGGTAACTTTCCATAACAGAATTCCCGAGAGCAACACACTCCTCAAAGGATGTTGCGGGAACAGTTTCATTTTTTGATGTGCGGTATTGAACATACATACCAACGATAAGGAATACTAAGAAGAATCCGAGTAATAGCCGAGTGCGCTTTGTGTGAAATGCCATAAACATATGTCCTTGTAGTATATCTAAAGTACAGCGCTTTGAACATAAGGAGGAGATTGACAAATACCTTAAGATATATTACTATATACATAAGCTTTTGAATCTCTATCTTTTAATTTCGAAATGAGGCTCCAGAGTCACAGACGCTCGTCTTGTAGCAGAAAAACTAGACCTCACGTTTGAATTACTAACTACAGCAAAGAAACGCACGCGTTTCTTTTAATTATAGATATACATGCATACAACAACTAAAAACCGACCGAGTCGGAGTGGTAACGATGTGGGTCGACGAAGAGGCTCATTCCAAGGTGGTCGCCCGCAAAGAAATGCTCATAGCTTTAACCGCAAGAGTAGTTTTGGTGGTGGAAACCGTAACCGTGGAGGCAGTCGAGGAGGAAGAAAAATGCCTTCATTTGACCCTTCAAAATTTATTAATACAAACCCCGTAGAGTCTCAAGAAGCGGTGTACGTACCAAAACACACCTTTAATGATTTTGGACTTGATGCGCACATTGTGAAAGCAATCGCGTCACTTAACATGACCGCACCCACTCCAATTCAAGACCAAATTATTGGAGAGATTCTTGAGGGACGAGACGTCATTGGTCTTGCGCAAACAGGTACTGGAAAGACTGCAGCATTTCTTATTCCACTCATAGAAAAAACACTCAAAGACAAGAAACGACAGACACTTATTCTTGCGCCAACTCGAGAGCTCGCTATACAAATCAACGAAGAGCTTTACAAGCTCTCACGAGGACTTGGTATTTACTCAACCATTTGTGTAGGTGGTATGGGTATCCTCCCTCAGATTAAGTCACTCCGCCGTACTAACCACTTTGTTATTGGTACACCAGGGCGAGTACTCGATCTTATTAAACGTGGGAACTTCAAACCAGAATACTCTACAACGGTGGTCCTCGATGAAGCTGACCGAATGCTTGATATGGGATTCATCAACGACATGAAGTCAATCCTTTCCGCAACTCCTAAAGACAGAGAAACCCTTTTCTTCTCAGCAACAATGTCAAAAGAGACCGAGAAACTCGTACACGAATTCCTTCGAAACCCTATTACGGTATCAGTGAAGAAAAAAGATGTAACCGACAGTATCGAACAAAATGTGGTACGTCACGGACATCATGACAAATTCACTACCCTTGTATCACTACTTAAAGGTCCTGAATTTAAACGAGTACTTATCTTTGGTTCAATGAAGCACTCTGTTGAAAAACTTGCACAACAGCTTGTTAGCGAAGCAAAAGTCTCAGCAGATTCAATCCATGGAAATAAAAGCCACGGTCAGCGACAGCGGTCATTGAAGAGATTTAAGAACGGCGAGGTGCGCGTACTTGTTGCAACAGACGTTGCGGCGCGTGGAATCCACGTCGATGATGTGACACACGTCATTAACTACGACTTACCAACAGTGTTTGAAGATTACGTCCACCGTATTGGACGAACAGGACGCGGTACTAAAAAAGGAAAAGCACTTACTTTTGTCGCCGAATAACCACTTCTAAGTACTCCTTAAAAAATAAAACCCCGCCTTATTGAGGGGTTTTATTTTTGAGATGAATTAAAGGAGCTCGCGGAACCGAGGACGGTTTTCTAGAGGAGGGAGTCTCTTAACTCATGAAGATAGACCTTGTACGAACCCAGTATTAATTCTCTCAAGTAAATCAGGACGAGGAAAACCATACGTAAAGTGGCACTGCATCAGAATTATCGCACCCACAATAAATGAAGAGATACGAACCGCAACTCAAAATATAAATGAGAAACTTTACGTGCGGTTTTTCTTTATACGGTCTCCTTCTTTTAAGAACTGTTTTCGGAGTCGTACTGACTTAGGGGTCACTTCTAGATATTCATCTGCCTGCATTATTTCAAGTCCGCCTTCAATCGTCACTGCTTGGTGAGGAATAAGCGTAATTGCTTCTTCAGAACCTGCGGCACGAATGTTGGTGAGTTGTTTTCCTTTTGTTGGATTTACCACCATCTCGTCACCTTTTGACGTGTTTCCAATAACCATACCTTCATACACTTCAGTAGCGTGTCCAATGTAAATCTCTCCTCGCTCTTGCAGGTTCCAAAGTGCAAACGCAACAGCTTTCCCTGTAACCATTGAGGTCATTGAACCTGCGTATCGCTTCTTTATCTCTCCTGCGTGTGGCCTGAAACCAAGCACTTGCGAGCAGAGAATCCCCTCTCCTTTTGTATCAATAGTAAACTGCCCACGGTATCCCAAGAGCCCTCGTGTTGGCCCTTCAAAAATAAGTCGGACTTGGTTCTCGTGCGTAATCATGTTTTGCATAATAAAGGCTCTGCTTGAGATTCGCTCAATAACAATCCCTTGAAACTCAGAAGGAATATCTACCGTCACCTCTTCAAATGGTTCGTGCTTCTTTCCATCTATTTCACGAATAATTACCTGGGGCTGAGAAACCATAACCTCAAACCCTTCTCGGCGCATGTTCTCAAGTAAAATTGCGACGTGCATCTCTCCTCGTCCATACACCTTAAAGACACTCCCTTCTGAGAAATCAACCTGGAGTCCTACGTTAATCTCAAGTTCTTTTTCAAGACGCGCCTTAATCTCACGACTCGTCAGTAACTTTCCCTCTCGTCCTACAAACGGGGATGAGTTAGGCATAAATTGTAGTCCAATCGTTGGTTCATCAACAGCAATAGCAGGAAGTGGTTCTGCATTCTCGTCATCAGTTAAGGTTTCTCCAATATCAATATCTGCAAACCCTGCAATAAGCACAATGTCCCCCGCAAACGCTTCCTTTGTAGGAATTTGCTCTAACCCTTTAAATGTTGAGAGTTTTGTAATCTTCCCCTTTCGAGTTGTTCCATCTGCTTCTTTTATAAAAATCTGAGAACTGTCAAGAATCCTCCCTTCATAGATTCGGGCAACAGCAAGTCGGCCAGTGTAATCGTCATACCCTAGGTTAAAAACCTGCGCCTTAAGTGCATCGCCTTCTCCGTACCCCTTTGCTGGAGGCACGGTCTCAATAATAGTATCGAGCAGTGGCGTTAAATCTTTAAACTCGTCATCAAGTTTCTTTTTTGCAACACCGTCACGCCCAATAGCATAGACTACCTTGAAGTTAGTTTGTTCATCATTTGCACCAAGCTCCATAAAAAGCTCAAGCACTTGGTCTTCACACCGATTAGGGTCAGCTGCCGGCTTATCAATTTTATTAATAATAACAATAGGCTTGAGTCCTAGTTCAAGAGACTTCTTCAGTACGAATCGTGTCTGAGGCATTGGCCCTTCTTGTGCATCAACGACAAGGAGTACCGAGTCAATAGAGCGAAGCACTCGCTCAACTTCTGATCCGAAGTCGGCGTGCCCAGGTGTGTCTACAATGTTAAGTTTCGTACCCTTGTATTCAACAGAGGCATTCTTAGCATAAATAGTAATTCCTCGCTCTTGCTCAAGTGAGTTTGAGTCCATCGACACCGTACCCTCAACAGCTCCTGTTTGGCGCATCAAAGCATCGGTCAAGGTTGTCTTTCCGTGGTCAACGTGAGCGATAATTGCAATATTTCGTATTTCCATATAGTTAGTGTCTGGGGCAAAAAAAGAAGCTCGGCTACCCCGAGCAATAGAGATATAATACCGTAGAAATCCCTTATTAACAAGGGTGTGACGCCCTGTAGGAGGTATGTACCAACGCTATTACTCCCCCGTTTATTTCTTCTTTTTATCTAAATCAAGCGTCTCGTCAATTCGTATTTTATCAACAAATTCAGGTACGTGAGAGACGAGAAGCATCGCGCCTTTGTATTCGTCGAGCGCCTTTGCAATAACGGGGATATGACGGAAATTTATGTGGTTGGTTGGTTCATCAAGAACAAGGAGTCCTGGCTGGAGAAGCACGAGACGTGCAAATGCAACGAGCCCTTTCTGCCCTTCGGAAAGCAGTCCTATCTTAGTCTTTATAATCTCACTCTGTATTAAAAACCCTGCTGCGGTTGATCGCATGTCTTCCTCTATTTTTTTACTCATGGTCGACATAAGACACTCAAACACCGTCTGGTCAAAGTCGAGGTTTGAAAAATCTTGGCGATAGTATCCAATAACGACATCCTTCGCCACGTGTTCTCCTTTAGCGTGACCTGACGCGAGTGATTCAAGGAGTGTCGTCTTACCAATACCATTTGGACCAACTATCTGCATATGCTGACCGCGCTTTAGGGTGATGTCACACGCAACATCCTTTGGAGTGTGGTCACGAATTACTTTATATGAGGAGAGCGTAAACACTTCTGTAGGTAAGTCTTTCTGTACAGGAATGGTAAATGGTCGGATTGTTCTATCTTCTCTCCGTACTTCTACTTTGTTTTCTTCATGCTCTTCAACTTTGTCACGCATACGCTTTGCAACCATACGCATTTGTCCTCCTTTGTGCGCGAAGAAGTTTGCCTTTTCTTTGTTAGCTAAGATCTCTTTTTCTAGTTGCGCATTTTTCCTTTTTTCTTTTTCCACTCGTGCGCTAATTTCTTTTACCACATCATGATAGTTACCATCGTACTGCTCTACGGTATGCATTTGCTGGTTCAAATATAAAACCCCGTGCGTAAAGGAATTAAGAAATTCAGAATCATGGGAAATAACAATAAGCGTCTTCTTATACTCCTTAAGAAAATCTGTTAAGTGCGCTATTCCTTCTGTATCAAGGTTGTTTGTTGGCTCATCAAGAAGCAGTACGTCTGGGTTTTGAATAAGCGCCGACGCTAAAAGTAGCCGTGCTTGCTGCCCCCCTGAGAAACTTCCAATCGTTCGGTCTTTAAATGTCTTTGCGACTTCCTTACTTGGAGTAAGGTTAACAATCTCAAGTACATCATCTATTTTAGGGTCAATATCATACACCTTTTCTTTAAATCGCTTTTGGAAGAAATCCCGAAGAGAGAGTTCGAGCTCATCTCGTGGAATAACTTGTTGAGAGAGTGCAATACTCGTCCGTGGCATCACATGTACGTCCCCGGAGTCTGGCTCGTACAAACCAGTAATCAAGCCAAAAATAGTACTCTTTCCAGCTCCATTTTGTCCCATAAGCGTAAGTTTTGCGCCACGGCGAATAGAAAAACCTGACTCGATAAGAATCGGCTTATTAGGTGTGTGTTGGTATGAAACCTTGTCAAAGGTTATGAGCCCTGCGTTATGTTGCATATGAAAACATAGTGTACACTACGAAACCCGTACTGTCATGACCTTAAAATATAGAAACTACTGAAAGAGTGCGAGCTTCTTCTCTCGAGGAAGTTTTTTAATTTCTACTTCTCTCCGCAAAGCCTTTCCTCTATCTTCTAACTCCTCGGTGTACACGATTGCTCGTGCGCCGTGCGCTGCTGTGTAGTGGCTCGCTTTTCCAGACCTATGCTCTTCAAGTCTTCGTTCAATATCTGTGGTGATACCTGTGTAGAGGCTGTCATCTTCGCATTCCAGAATATATACGTAATACATACCCCCTATAATAGCAGACTACGCCAAAAATAGCCGTGCGAGGCGAAGTTCTTCATAGGAGTACTCGCCTTTTAGAATTCCATGAACAGGAGCAAGTTTTGTATCCTCAGAGTCTTTAAATGCCTTCCTAATCTTCTGTAAATCCTTTGTATTTGGCTTAAATCTCTTTACGTCTACGTCACGGTGCAATTCTTTTAATTTTTCTAGATGGGAAATAATAGTGCCGAGTGTCATACCTCGCTCAGTCGCAATCTCCTCAAGCATCATACCTTTCCCTAAGCAAATGAGTGTCTTTTCATACGTAGAAACTTTTTTTTCTGGACCACGAGCTTCGACATCTTTGCTTCGTGCTATATTTTTTGCTATCTCTGTTTTATCAACAGTTCCTCCTGAAGATTTCACAAATACGTGGTGCATTTCCTCAAATTCTTTTTTAGAAAATCGGCTCAACACCTGCTCCCACTTTTTAGATTCTTTACGGAGAAACATATCATACGTAAGCACTTCTTTATTTATCTCAAGCGCCTGTGCATTAAGTCCGCGCAAGACTAATCCCTCAAGTGTTCGAAGTCGAGAAAGCGCCACGTATCCTTGTCCTGATACAAAAGATTTTGATAAGTCAATTTCCGCTGTATCAATACTCATACCCTGACTCTTATGCACGGTAATAGCCCACGCTAAACGAAGTGGAAGTTGTGACACTTGCGCAATCACTGTATCTCCTTCCTCCACCATCCAATCTGTCGCTTCAACCACTATTTCGTCTCCTGAAAAAGTACGGACAATAGGAAGTGCTCCGTCAAAACCTATAACAGTCCCGAGCGTCCCGTTTACATACCCCACCTCAAAATTATTCTTTACAAACATAACGACTGCATCTCTTTTTAAATATAAAGACTCTGGAGCAAGGAGTCCTTTCTTGAGAGAGGTTACGACACTTGCTTTACCCTTCGAATCCATAAGGTATTCATGTTCCTCACCGGGTAATTTCTCAAGTTCCGCGGTGTTTACCGCGTCGACATCTGCATTATGTGTATAGAGATGTGTGGGAGTTACTCCATCGTCGATGCAATCTTCTTCATACGCTCGCATGCGCCCCTGTAAGAGTTCTCGAGACTCATCTGACACACTCCCACTCCGAATCTCATTGAGAATTTGTGAAAGCGCGTCGTCGCTTTGTCTAAATTGCTCTTCAAGGTAACACACACGAATGTCAGCCTCCTTCCAAGAGGGTGCAGAGTGCACAAACTGAGTCTCACGTGAATTCCGCACAATAGGTGGCAACTGAAAGAAGTCTCCAGAAAGTACAATTTGTATTCCGCCAAATGGTGCATCCACCTGTTTCATTGCACGTGCCAGCCTGTCTAATGAGTCAAAAATAGATGGCGTGAGCATCGACACCTCATCAATGATTAAAACTGCGGTTCTTTGATATCGCTTCCATAAATATTCTTTCTGCACCAAAAGGTCTATGTCAGACTCTGAAAGATAGTCCCGTATGCCAATACCGCTCCATGAGTGAATTGTGACCCCACCAAAATGTGTTGCGGCAATTCCTGTTGATGCAGTAAGACCGACAGTAACTCCCCTATCTTTTAAAAAAGCTATATATTCACGGAGTGCGTGCGTCTTACCGCTTCCCGCGGGGCCTGTTAAGTATACATTTCGTCCTGCTTTAAGTATCGTGAGCGCCTGAGCTTGTTTCATAGAAGTATTTTAACACAGGAAATACAGTGTTTTTTAAATATATAAATGATTCTCGATTATTAAGACAGAAAAAAGGTGTCACTAATTCGTATAAAACGAAGGGGTCATTACAGCCTACCTGTTTTAAATAACCCCAATAAAAGAGTAAGATGATACTGACTATGAAATATACAGAAAATCTATCAAAACTAAACAAGGATAGCGTTACGGTAGCTGGAGGTAAGGGCGCTTCTCTTGGTGAAATGATGCGGGTTGGTATCTTAGTACCCCCTGGTTTTGTGGTCCTTTCGGTAACCTTTCAAAAACTTTTGGAAGAAGGCGCCATGTGCACTGATATAAAATCTATCCTTGACTCAGTTGACCATCAAAACATAGACGCCCTTGAAGACGCATCCAAGAAAATACAAACGAGTATTCTAAATATTAAAATACCAGAGGAGGTTTCATACCAAATCAAAAAATCTTTTAACGAGCTCGGAGCTCAATGTGTAGCAGTCAGGTCTTCAGCAACCAACGAAGACTCAACAAGTGCCACATGGGCTGGGCAACTTGGAAGCTACCTCAATACTACAGAAAAAGACCTTCTAGAAAATATAAAAAAGTGTTGGGTATCACTTTTTACACCACGCGCTATCTTTTATGGATTCCAAAATAACATAGCCCCGCAAGAGACGTCTGTCTCAGTCGTTATACAAAAGATGGTTAAAAGCGAGAAGTCAGGCGTTGCCTTCTCGGTTCACCCAGTAACAAAAGAGTACAATACACTCATTATAGAGGCTGGGCTTGGGTTAGGCGAACAAGTAGTTTCAGGGCACATTACACCAGATAGCTATACGGTAGATAAGAAACATCAAAAAATTACAAGCAGAAACATAAAAACACGGACCCAGGTATTGTCAGACGTAGAGATTTTAGAGCTATCGAGATTGGTTATTATAATTGAAAAACATTTTGGATTTCCATGTGACATTGAGTGGGCCTTTGAACAAGGGAAACTTTACATACTCCAAAGCAGACCAATAACAACCTTAGTTACAGAGTCCAGTAAAAGATCTTCTGAGGATAAAATTATCATCAAAGATATAATGACTCTAATTGCTAGAAGAAACACTGATTCTTTTGATGCCTCTTTAAGAATCGAGTCGTGGTCAAATGGATTAAAAAATGAGCTTGGGCTTGGATACAAGACAATTGTAATTAATTCTGATGGTGAATATTTCGTAGACGCAGAGAGTGAACGCAAAATTAGCGAGGCGCTCTCCCTTAAAGGAGTTAATGAAGCGCTATCTTATATTAAAAAAATATACGCTCTAAAAGATGCGCTGTTAATACAGGTGCGACAAGAAGAATATGCTACTGTAGTCAACGACTTCTCTAAATTATTTACATACTTCCTTCTTGCACGCAGAATATCTGAAAATGTATACAAGAAATCTTCTTCCAAGGAAAAACATCTGATAGAAAAGTGGAGAAGCGACGAAAGACTATTTGAACCACTCGATGTATATAAAAAGCGAGTACCCCAAGACAACCCTACAGGTGAATGGAGTATTATATTTAATAACAATGACATTCGCTACGTTGGTAAAAAAATAACGTGGACTGAAAATGAGACTGAGGAAGAAGACACAGCTATATTAAAAGGAGAAACTGGGTATCCTGGGTTTGTGAGAGGTCGTGTGCGAGTGATACTCTCTCAAGACCAAATGAGTACATTTAAAGAGGGGGATATTCTAGTCACCACCATGGCCACGCCAGAATACACCCCTATTCTAGGGAAAGCTCGCGCCTTTATTACAGATGAAGGAGGTGTTACCTCTCACGCCGCAATAATCTCAAGGGAACTAAAGAAGCCCTGCATCATTGGTACGAAAAATGCTACTAAAAGACTCCTCGATGGTGACGAAGTCGAAGTAGATGCAACCGATGGGGTGGTGAGAATAGTTCGGTAACCCCGTTTTCGGGATGGTTGTATACCTATTGACAAATCCTGTGTATATGCTATACTATATATAGTTTGAACCATTGAGATATTGAAAGGGACGAATTATGCCTGTTACTGCTGAAAATAAATTCTTCTTTGCTCTCGCCTGTATCCTGCAGTTGCCAATGTACGCCACCATGATGGTGGGCGGTACTGAGCTCTTCAGAGAAGGTGAGATTCGTTTCCTCTTACTGGGCTTCGCCCTGCTTGGATTAATCTTCTGGCTTGCAATCAAAGCAACCCAGTCAGGGAGACCCCAACCGCAAGTCGCCAAAGTATCTTAAAGTCTGTAGGAGCCTATCTGAAATACGTCAGATAGGCTTTTGTTTTGCATACTATCGTGAGCGAGCCCGCTATGCACCTCGAGTATAAACACTACACACGAACTGGCTGCCGGACTTGGACTCGGTCACGAGTTACTCAGCATTTTATCATGCTTCGCATTTCTAAAATACTCAGTACTCTCGACCCCAACTCGGCGACCCAGAGGGTGCCCCGCCTCCGTCTTTCGAGTCAAAGCCGAAACAGAGATACCATAAAGCCCCAACACTATCGTGTCGGAGCTTACTGTATCTAGCTGCCGGACTTGGACTCGAACCAAGATACCATCCTCCAGAGGGATGTGTCCTACCATTAGACGATCCGGCAATGAAAAATGCGCGACTGCGCATTTCATTTATACCACAAATTCCCCGTTTCTTATATTACACCGCGCGACTTTGTTTGAAGCAATCTATACAGAGTAAGTTACCAGTATCTCGTGGTTTAAAGGGTAGCTCGGTAATAGGTTTACTGCACCCACTACATTTCCAATCACCCTGATGTTTTGGTTTTTCTCCGCCAGTATTTCCTCCGCTGTTGTCAGAAGGGTTGCGTGCTGGTCCTCTGCTTTTAGAGAAGCATGCCTTACACATAAGTCCCACGTCTCCACGAGGTTCAAATGGTAATTCTGTAATAGCTTCTCCACAACCTCCACACTTCCAATTTCCTTGATGCATATTTCTTATTTTAAAAAATTAATGATTAAATAATATTACCCTATCTTTACTATATCTGCGACTAGTGCACAGTGGTCACTCACTCCACAAACCATCTCTACATTTACTGCAGAATAGCGCGGTGTGGTAAACATACCATCAACCATGAGCTCCATCGGCCCCGCTCGGTGAATTTTCCCATCAATACTGGCTGTATACTTTAGTGGCACTTCATCTCTAAAACTTTCCGCAAGAAGTGAAAATACTGGGTTCCCACGAGAGACATTAAAATCACCTGCAAAAACCATTTCCCCCATTTTCTTTAATATGGGTAGCAATATCTCCATGTCACGTTTCTGCGCTAAATCAATCTCACCAGAGAGTGCGTCTGGAGTCCATGTAAAATGTGTCGTGCCAAGCCTATAGACTTGATTATTCTTTTGAACCTCACCTGTAATGAACACCCGGTACATTGTATCGAGATGGTTTTTTGCATCAAACTCTTTCAAAGTGCTTGAGGTACCTGAATAATACTCAGCTACAGGGTTTTGTATTTTAGTCTTAGAGAAGATTGCGACGCCAAAGATTTCATCTGGCCCCTCTTCGATATATTTAGTCATGGGCACAAAAAAACAATCTACCGTGTTTGTAATTTCCTTAATATGAAGAATATCCCGCTCCATAACTTCCTGTAGACACAGGACATCAGGGTCTATCTTCTTTATGAAAGTTTCAATGATATCAAGGTGCTTACTACGCTCAATGTTAAGAGATACTAATTTCAAAGATGGCCCCATGTATCTTTAGCTATTTTTTATGGCCGCTTTAATAAAACCGGTAAAGAGTGGGTGTGGGTCAAGTGGACGCGCTTGAAACTCAGGATGAAACTGCGTTCCAAGAAAAAATGGATGCTCCTTTTCAGGAAGCTCTGCAATCTCCATAAGACGCTTGTCAGGTGATACGCCAGAAAAGATAAGCTCTTTTGAAGAGAGCACTTCTATATACTCAGGATTTACTTCGTACCGATGACGGTGACGCTCCTCAACTAATTCTTTACCATAAAGCTTACGAGCAAGCGTCCCCTTCTGAAGGTACGCAGGAAATGAACCAAGTCGCATCGAGCCTCCATACTCATGCTTTGCGAGTTTCTTTTTTTGATCTGGCATGATGTCAATCACTGGACTCTTTCCTTTTGGATCAATTTCAACAGTCTGCGCGTCTTTAATTCCAAGTACATTCCGGGCGTACTCTACAACCATCAACTGCATGCCGTAACACAGGCCAAAATATGGGATCTTGTGTTCACGGGCATACTGAATCACCGCAAGTTTTCCTGCGATACCTGTTTCTCCAAATCCCCCTGGAACAATTACTCCTTTGAATTTCTTAAGCATCCCCAGGTTCTTCCTGCTTTCAAAGTCCCGTGAGTTAAGCCAATGTATCTCTGGTTCAACACCAAGCTTGTATGCAGAAAATTTAATTGCTTCTATAACAGAAAGGTACGCATCTGAAAGCGTGAAATCTCCCGTGCCAAAATATTTCCCGACAATCGCAATAGAAACCACTTTCTTTTTCTTCTTTATTTTTCCAAGAAGACGCTTCCACTCCACGAGGTTCGTCTCGTTTGATTTTTTATGTAAATTAAGCTTTGAGAGAATAATATCTCCAAGGTGATCTCGTTCAAAATTCACCGGCACATCATAAATACTTTCAATATCTGGGGCTGAAATTACATCTTCGCTACGGACACTGCAGGAAACGGCAATCTTTTCTTTTCGTTTTCTATCAATTGCGAGCTCGCTTCGAGCAATGATAACGTCAGGCTGGACTCCGTATGAGTTGAGTTGTCGGATGGCGTTTTGAGTTGGTTTTGTTTTCATCTCACCTATCTTCCCCGGAATAGGAAGGTATGTCACCATAATAAACATAACGTTCCCTGGGTTTGCCATGTGCATCACTCGCGCAGCCTCTATAAACATTGCGTTCTGAAAATCCCCAACCGTTCCCCCTATTTCAATAACAGAAACCTCTGAGCCATTTACTTCAGCTGCGGACTCGATACGTCTGATGATTTCATCACGAATATGCGGAATTGCTTCTACACATTTCCCACCGTACCCGAGGTTTCTTTCTTTTTCAATAACGTGCTGGTACACCATCCCGCTCGTGATATAGTTTTCCTCTCCCAGATCTTTCCCTAAGAAACGCTCGTAATTACCCATATCTTGGTCAGTCTCAAGACCACTTTTTAATACAAACGTTTCCCCGTGTTCAGTGGGATTCATGGTACCTGCATCAACGTTGAGATATGGATCTATTTTTACAAGGTTAACATTAAGCCCTTTTGACTGAAGAATCTTACCGATTGAAGAGACCGCAATGCCTTTCCCTACCCCAGACATGACTCCGCCAATAACAAATATATATTTGTAGTCTTTCTTTTTCATTCTTTTTTTCATCACACTTCTAAGTACCTTCTTACGGCGAGATAACTTGATATCGCACCAAGAAGTACTCCTGTGCCTATAATGATGAGGAATATTTGTCCAAAGTTATCAAGATAGTATTGGAAAATATTTATATCGTTAAAGAACCCTTCAGTTACTGGACCGAGCCAGAGTGTCAGTGGATAAAACAAAATCAATGTGGTAATTCCCGCAACGATTCCATAGAGAACTCCTTCAAACACAAACGGGCCACGGACATATGAGTTTCCAGCCCCAACGAGCTTCATGACAGAGATCTCATCGCGCGCAGTGTAGATTGCAAGTCGAATTGTGTTAAACGTAATCATTACTGAAGCTATCAAAAGGAAGATAATGATACCGATACCAAACTGCTCTGACGAGTCAATGATTCGAGTTAACCTATCAATTGCCACCTTATTTTGAAAAAAGTTTACCTTCTCAATAATAGCCTCCTCGCCTGCAGAAACCGCCACATCATTTTCCAAGAACGTTGCTATCCCTTCATACTGTGATGTTTCTTTCGCCCGGATGCTTAAACTCGCCCCAAGCGGGTTTTCACTTAATTCGTCAAGTGCCTGGAGAGTTAGCTGATCGTTCTCGTGGCGCAATCTAAATTCTTCAAGTGCTTGCGCTCTTGAAACATACTCAACCGAACTTACCTCAGCGAGTGCTTCTATTGATTTCTTCAATGAGAGAATACTTCCCTCATCTGCGGTCGTCACAAAATATACATTAATATCTACTTTCTCACGGACTTGACTCAGCGTATTATTTAAAACAGCCCCGATAAAAATAAGAGAACCGATAACAAAGAGTGTTACGGTCATAACAAGAATCGTGGAGAGGGAGACAAAGCTATTTCGGATGAATCCGATTGAACCATACTTAATAATTCGCTTTGCGTTAATCCACCACATAATATATTTACAGTATACCTTATTTTTTGATTAGACGACTTCTGGGCACACGTGGATAAGCACCCCCCTTTTCTGTTCTATAAGGCATATCGGCCAGATTTGTCGTCGCGTATAACACGCCCCCCATCCATTGTTATTACTCGTCGCCCTAATGAGTCAATGACACCCTTGTTGTGGGTCGTAAGAAGAACGGTGGTGCCTAAATCATTGATTTTCTTAAGAATCTGAACGATATCAAAAGTGCTCACGGGGTCGAGGTTTCCTGTAGGCTCATCAGCAATTACCACATCTGGCTGGTTAACGATTGCACGTGCTATTGCAACACGCTGTTGTTCACCGCCCGAGAGCTCTCGTGGGAAACTCCAAATTTTACTCCCCAAATCAACGAGATCGAGTACGTACGGAACATCAGTTGCTATTTCTTCTTCTGAACGTCCCGCTGCTTCCATTGCAAAGGCGATATTTTCATATACGGTCTTGTTGGGAATCAACCGGAAGTCTTGAAAAACCATCCCGATGCGACGACGTAGTTTATTAAGTGCATCTCTATTTAAACTGTGAATGTTAGTCGATTCAAAAAAAATAGAACCTCCGGTTGGGCTGTCTTCTGCCAATAACATCTTAAGAAGCGTTGTCTTTCCTGCTCCAGAATGACCAACGATAGACACGAACTCGCTTGGCTCAATAGAAAGCGTGATGTCTTGTAGCGCGGGTTCGTTCCCGTTGTAAATTTTCGATACATTATCGAAGTAAATCATAAAAAATTCTTATTTCACTATAGAGTTTACTCTAGATTGTGTCCCGCGTCTATAAACACCTGTATATCTCCTTGAAGCACCGCGTCGACATCTCGCACTTCCGTGTCTGTCCGGTGGTCTTTCACTAACTTGTATGGGTGGAGTACGTAAGAACGTATCTGACTCCCCCACTCAATCTCAGTTGTCTTTGAAACCGCGAGACCGCGGGCTTCTTTCTTGCGATCTTCTTCTTGTTTGTGGAATACTTTTCCTTTGAGAATCTCAAGAGCTCGTTCTCGGTTTTGTGCTTGGGAACGTTCCGACTCAACATGCACAGAAAGATTTGTTGGGGTGTGCACAATACGAACTGCTGTTTCCCGTTTATTTACATTTTGCCCCCCCGGACCACTTGAAGTAGAAAACTGGACTTCAAGCTCATCGTCTGAAAATTCAACCTCAGCAGTCTTTTGAAGTATCGGGACAATTTCAACCATAGAAAAAGATGTGTGACGCTGACTTTTTGCATTAAATGGCGAGAGGCGCACTAATCGGTGTACGCCTGACTCATGCTTCAGTGTTCCGTATACCTTCTTACCAACAACTTCAAAGGTGATGTTTCGATACCCTCCATGGTCATTTGTATTTTCATGAAGAATCTTCCATGACCACCCCTTCTGCTCACAATACCGCTGATACATTTTTACTAAGAGCGCAGAGAAGTCCTCTGCATCATCTCCTCCTGCTCCTGAGAAGATAGTAACTACCGCATTACTTGCATCATACTTACTTCCGCCTTCTAATTCTATTTTAAGGTCTTGAATCTCTTTGATAAGGGCCTGAGCTTTATCTTTATCTTCCCAAAAAGAAGGCGCGGCCATCTGCGCTTCATAGTCATCTATCTTTTTCTGTATTTCTTCCTTAGTCGACATTACGCATTAGTATATCAAAAAAAATAAAAGATCTGCAGTATCGCAGGTCTCAAGTGACGTCGCTCGTGGGAGCGTGGTGATACAAGAGCCAGATTATTCAACGCAAGAATTGCATTTACTCCACCAAAAAGACTCTTTGGGTGTATATGGGCTCCTCCCAACGAACAACGTTATATATAAAGTACTACACGGTGAGAACTACGTCAAAACAATATGACACATGAAAAATCCTCTGAGCCACCTCGCAGAATCGAACTGCGGACCTTTGCGTTACGAGTGCAATGCTCTACCAACTGAGCTAAGGTGGCGTATCATTTTGAGCCCAAAAGCAGGATCGAACTGCTGACCTCTCCCCTACCAAGGGAGTGCTCTACCAACTGAGCTATCTGGGCAACACGTATTAAGATACACTAAAATTTACAAAAAATAAACGCCATAGGAATCTGTGGCATTTATTTTTTATGTATATGCGCGAGTGAAGGGACTCGAACCCTCGACCTTCCGCGTGACAGGCGGACGCTACTAACCAACTGAGCTACACCCGCATTTTTATGAATTCCTCATACACGTTTCTTTTTCTCAATAGATGTAATTTTACATCATCACGATAAAGAATACGATACAGCATTATAGAATCATGGAGACCGTATTGCAACCGATACACATTTCCAGTGAAAAACAGACTTCCGTTACCAATCCCCTCACTATGTAACGCATCTCGTAATCCTTCTAAGAATTTCTTCGAACAGGAAGTAAAAGCCGTTAAAAGCATCGGGGTTTGTTTCTTTCGATCTATATGAATATCCCCAGACCATACATTTCCATCTCCATCAAAATATCCACGAACAAAGTTCGACAAAAATTTTGATGGTACGCTCGGAAAGCACACTGTGTGTGCTTTCTTTGTACTTATCCCAAGTGCACATAAATCAGAACACATCTCTTTACTACTAATCTGTAAACGATATCTAGCGTTTTGATTTTTTTTACCTTTCCGTATAGCAATGTGATGCTCTGAACCCATCGCTTTGCGCATACTATAAAGAATCTTTTTGTCAGTAATGTGAAAACTAAAATATTCTTACCCTCTTGGATTGATATCATATGAACCATCAGCAAAGAAAAATCCTAAAACATACGCCATCTCAGGAGTCCACTTTTTAAAGAAATCTTTATTTACTTTTTTGCATACTGGCACTACGCACACTATACGCTGTGACAGGCGATACACCTAACCATTTATATACAAAAAAAACGTACCTTGTGTCGACGGGAAGAATTGAACTTCCGACCTCAGCTTTATGAGTGCTGCGCTCTAACCAACTGAGCTACGCCGACATAGATTAAATAAAAAAGCCCTAACGAGCTCATATATAAAATACCATAAAACATAAAATCTGAACAGGTTTTATACCTTGCGGGAGCCGGATTCGGCGCAACTCACATCAATATATTTTTTCACTACGTTCTAAATATATTGTGTGGCTCCTCCCCTGACTCGTCTGTCGTAAAACGACATGACTCCGTCTTTCGAGCCCGAACGAAAGCAAAGTAGCGACCAATTTTTCTTAGAGCTATGCTCTTAGAAATAATAAAAGTACTCCTGTGGTGTTTGCTTTCTCTCCTAATCAATAGATAATACACAGCCACCTTAGCTCAGTTGGTAGAGTATTGCACCCGTAACGCAAAGGTCCGCAGTTCGATTCTGCGAGGTGGCTCCAATTAAGACAGGAGATGTCGAACACAAAATAAAAATCCCTCACTGATATAGAGGGATTTTTAATGTATCTTGTTGCGGGAGCCGGACTCGAACCGGCGACTAGAGGTTATGAGCCTCTCGACCTACCACTGGTCCATCCCGCGGTATATAAAAAACGCTGTAAGAGCGCTTAACAGTCAAACTATACCAAAAAAACACCTTAAAAACAACAGGAGGGTGCTTAGATATAGTAAAACTCCTCAAAGACCTTTCTATACAAATCTATAACCCTAATCGCTTCACGTTTTGTAAGTCCGAACCGAGAACCTTCATGCGCAATCTTATTTCTTACTTTGTGAGCCTCCCACGCCTCATCAAGAGTTTGGAAGTCACTCTTCTCAATCCCCCGCATCTTTTCACCAAGTGTCTCCCCGGGGTACCCCGCTCGAAACACAATATCCTCAAGAATAGTATCAGCCTCAATGATTGCTTGTCGCCAATTACTTGGGGACTCTGAATTAACGTGCTCTAACACCTGATCCCAGCGCTCGTCTCGGTGACGTTCAACAACCTCACTTGAAACAGAAGCTTCGCTCAATGTATCAAGGCGTCCTTGCTCTTCTTTCCTTACCTGAGTGAGTCGTATGTAAGAATAAATTACCCCTGTTAAGAGCAGTAAAGAAATGACTGTTGAGACCCCCGTAACAGTATCCCAAAATAAAATAAACTCTCGTTGCGCATCTGCAAACGTAATCCCCGAATTCCTCTTCCCAGAAAGAACCTGGTACACAAAGAGGAATAATTGCTCTAAATTGAGGTATGTGAAATCCATTGAGTTAATTAAACACTACTTACCTCACTCCTTCAATGTCATAACCAACAGCAAAGAGTCTTTCTTCTTGCATATGTGGCGCAGTGAGCTGAAAACCGACAGGAAGCTTCTTCCCTTCAACATCGACATCTCCCGAAGGGACAGAGAGGGCCGGCATTCCCGTTAGGTTTGCGGTCACAGTGAAGACATCGAGAAGGTACATAGAAATGGGGTCCTCAACCGCTCCTATCTTAGGGGCGAGTATTGGACTTGTTGGGGTTGCAATAACATCAACTGTTTTAAACACCTCCGTGTACGCATTAATGAGGAGTTTCCTGGCTGACTGGGCTTTGACATAATAGGCATCATAATAGCCAGCAGAGAGAATATGCGTACCCAAAAGAATCCTCCTTCGAACCTCAGGGCCGAACCCTTCACTTCTTGTTCGTGAATATTCATCATCAACTCCACTTCCATCAATATGGAGACCATACCGAATCCCGTCGTATCGAGACAGATTAGTAGAAACCTCAGCGGGCATAATTATGTAATATATTGCAAGCGCATACTCTGCATACGGCAATTCGATATCAACAATCTCATATCCCTTTGCCTCAAGTTTCTTAAGTGTCTCTTCAAAATTTAAAAGTACCGCTTCGTCAACACCCGCTGTAAGGAGACCTCTCGGCACACCTATTTTTTTCACAGTGTGTTTTTCTTTTGTATACGCAGACTCAGGTAGTGAAGTACTGTCTAAAGGATCGTGCCCTTTAAGCACATCAAAAAAAGTCTTGGCATCTTCGACAGATTTAGTAATGGGGCCAATCTGATCAAGGGATGAACCCATGGACATGAGCCCAAACCGAGAAACCGTGCCATACGTTGTTTTAAGCCCAACTGCGCCACAAAAACTTGCGGGCTGGCGAATAGAACCTCCAGTATCTGAACCAAGAGACGCAAGTGCGCAATTTGACGCAATACTCGCAGCTGAGCCTCCCGAGGATCCTCCTGGAACACGTGACTCGTCACACGGATTCTTAACAGGTCCGTATGCAGAGTTTTCAGTCGATGAACCCATCGCAAACTCATCCATATTCGTGCGCCCAAGGAACACTCCTCCTTCAGCTTTAATTTTTTTTATAACAGTTGCGTCATATGGGGCGCAATACCCTTCAAGAATCTTCGATGCACCTCCCGCGAGCCTTCCTTTAATAAGCACGTTATCTTTAATGCTGATAGGAATCCCGCACAGGCTTCCTTGCGTACCAGCGCTAATCATTGCATCTGCTTTCTTGGCCTGTTCTATAACATCAGTAAAAACCTCTCGGTACATGTTGAGGTCTGCGTTTTTTTCAATACGAGATACGTACGCCTCTGCGAGCTCAACTGCTGAGTATTTTTTTTCATCTAAATCTTTTCTCGCCTGCGAGATGGTAAGTGTTTCAATATGCATACATTTTTCTTATTGAGCGAACTATTTGTTTTGGTCTATTATCTTCTTCACTGCAATATATCCATCAATAACTAACGGTGCTTCCTGTAATAAATCTTTTGTATAAAGACCAGTTTCGTGAGGTTCTCCGTCCTCACGTAATACGTTACGCACCACTTGGTTTTCAAGTATATTATTATCTTCCCCACCATCAGAGATTTCTTGAATTTGTTCAATGTACGAAAGGATAGCACCAATATCAGCGTGTAGTGCCTTCTTCTCGTCTTCCGTCACAGATATTCTGCTGAGTCGAGCTAGTTTTTCAATATTTATTTCTTCGTTCATATATAGTTACAATATATCGCCTAGCATACCGTTAAGACTTCATAAGTGCAATAAATGCACGCTCAGAAAGCGTCTCAACTCCGAGCGCAACTGCTTTATCATACTTAGTGCCTGGGCTCTCTCCAACGACAACGTAATCAGTATTTTTTGAGACAGAGGAAGAGACAGAACCTCCCGATATTCTAATCTTTTCATGTGCCTCGTCTCTCGAGAGCTCCTTAAGTGAACCAGTGAGTACGAATACCTTACCTGAAAACACCCCCTTCTTCTGTACTGACTCACTTTTAATAACAACGTGTTTTAAGAGTCGGGTGAGCATCTCACTATGAACTGGGTTATGAAACCATGTATATATAGACTCCGCGACAATCCTACCAACACCAGAGACGCGCTCAAGTGACGAAACATCGGCTTCTTTAATTTTTTTGAGAGAACCAAAATGAGCTGCGAGATCATGTGCAGTCTCTTCCCCAACTTGGTCTATCGAAAGCGCTATCAAGAAACGAGGAAGCGTTACATTTCTCCCTGCACTTATTGCATTGATTAAATTCTCTGAAGATTTTTCTTTAAACCCAGGAAGTGCTTGTATATCACCCGCACGCAACGTAAAAATGTCGTCATACTGGGCAATTAATCCTTCTTCAAGGAGTCGGTCAATTATCTGCGGTCCCAACCCTTCAATATTAAATGCTTTCTTTGAAACAAAATAGTAAAACTTTTGTTTCTGTAGTTCAAATGAGTCTCTATCAACACACCGATAAGCAGACTGCCCCGGAATCCTCTCAATACGGCCATCTCCCCCGCACCCGGCAACGTGTTCTGGAAATACGAACTCTTTCTCGTCTCCCGTGCGCAATGCCGTTAATACTGAAACGATATCAGGAATAACATCACCTGCTTTCTGGATTATCACCGTATCTCCAATGCGAACTCCGAGACGTGCAATCTCGTCTTCATTATGTAGTGTTGCTCGCGCAACAACAGAACCCGCCACTTCAACAGGACGTAGGTGAGCAACCGGCGTCAGTACTCCTGTTCTTCCGACCTGCAGTACAATATCTTCAACCGTAGTGGTTACTTGCTGGGCTGGAAATTTAAACGCGACACCAAACCGCGGTGCTTTTGCGGTATATCCAAGAATCTTTTGCAAAGAAACATCATCTACCTTAAGCGCTACACCATCAACCTCATACGGGAGTGTGTCTTTTTGAGCAACCCATTTTTTATAATAGGTAACTACCTCCTGTAAGTCTTTGCACTTCTTATAGTGAGTATTTGTTTTAAAACCAAGATGCTTCAGCAACACCAACTCATCTATCTGAGTTTTTGGTGCTTCAACCCCATCCTCAATCAAATCTATATCGTAAAAAAATGAATCAAGATTTCTTTTTGCGGTAACCGTAGGGTCAAGCTGTCGGAGTGAACCAGCGGCTGCGTTTCGTGCATTAGCAAAAAGTGGCTCTCCATTTTTTGCTCTTTCTTTATTAATACGTTCAAACTCACGGTGTGAAATCCACGCTTCTCCTATAGCCACAAGGGTCACTGGCTTAGATAAAATCTTAGGGATGCTCTGTATTACTTTTATATTATGAGTAATATTTTCACCCACACGTCCATCACCACGCGTGATGCCTCTTACGAGCACCCCTTTCTCATACTCAAGTACCACTTTAAGACCGTCTATCTTATGTTCTGCGCTATAGACAATATGCTTAGGAAGCGTTATCTCCTTTTCTAAGTATCGTGCAATACGTTTCTCCCACGCGAGAAGTTCTTCTTCAGAAAACACGTTATCAAAAGACCACTGCGTTGCTTTATGCGTGACTTTCTCAAATGATGCAATTGGTGCGCTCCCTATTTTTTCAAGTGGACTCCCTTTTTTTATTTCTGGGTACTTGGACTCAAAAGCAACTAAGTCACGGACCAGTGAGTCATATGCTTCGTCAGAAATCTGAGGGGCGTCTTCTTTATGATACAGGTCTTGATGTCGAACAATCTCCTTCTGAAGCGCTGATATCTTTTTTTTAATATCTTTTGGTATAGCCATGGTTTAATACGTCACCCTAATCGCACGTTCTATTCTCCGTGGATTAACAGTGTTGTCACATGTCGTATTATACCCCTTAGACTCTATTTTTGTACGTGGATGAGTTTCACTCTTCGTCACTGAAACAGCCGAACAATAGCCGTCTACCTCAAACTGAAACGTCATAGCGCTGTTGTAGCCAAGACCACCCACTTCTGGAATACTCGTACTATTGCATGCAATCGCACCAGCGGTTGACGTGGAGAATGCTGAACCTTTTTGATCCCAATACAGCGCACACTCGATACCTGAATCAGCTGCGTAGAAAGCAAACTGAGACTCACGTCCAGAAGAAGACAGCAATAACTCCTTAATGGTGATATTAAATATTGCGAGACCTATCGAAAGGAGTACGCCAGAGATAAGTACGGCGACAAGCAGTGTAAATCCTCTTTTCTGTGTTTTATTTTTTTTCTTTAGGAAGTTCATATTATTGCCAATCTAAGATATTCTCTTTCACGCTAAAGGACTTGCTGAATGTCCCCGCGACCCACGAAACAGTGACTGAGACGCTGACCTCTTGGGAGTTAACTGTCCCAATTGAAACTGAACGAGTAAAAATACTATCACTGCCACTTGCGTCATCGTGACTATAAAAACCGTTCGTACTGTTGTAATCAAGTCGTGGACATCCGTCGACTGGACAGAGCTCCATGTCCCCGTCAGTGGTGTCTACGGTAAATAATTCTCCGTTTGTATCAGGGAAGCCACTCAACCAACCAGAACCTGCGTGATAAGTGTTGTCGCGGGTGTTCCGTATATATTCAACTGCATCTTGCGCGAGATAGAACGCAGTAACTTGGTCTCGTGCAAAATAAGAACTCGCGAGACCCTTAGAAGCTATCGTTAACGGTGCGCTAATTGAAAGTAAGAGAATAGAAACCGCGACTAACGTTTCAATGAGTGTAAAGCCTTTATTTCTTTTTTTAGTACGCTGATACATATTATTATAAGTCTAGGACACGCTGAGAAATCGTTGTTTGCAAGCTAAAGTCTGTGGACGCCTTTGCGTTAACTCCCGCGGTTCCTGTTATTGTCATAACAACTCGTGGCTGTAGGGCATCTCCTCGAGCGGAACCAACTGTGTAGAATCTCATGTCATTAATAGTAACCTCAGAGGCAGTGATCGGGATAAATGTAGCGCCTCCATTGATTGATTTCTCAATCCTCGAATTAATAAACCGATACACAACCTGATCTGTTGAATCTGATATATCTCCACTATTACTCTCAAACGCGAACAAGACTCCCCCATTAGCACAATCCTGTGGTATATCGATGTTTGCGGGAACGGTCGTTGTATCAGTACAGTGGAACGTATTCCCAACCCTAATATTCCTCGACATATTTTCTAATGCAAAGTTGAGGTTGTTTATCACCGAGTTAAGTGCCTGAGCCTTTCGATTCGCATCGATAAGAGAAAGGAGCGACCCAACACTAATAGTCATCACCACAGCAAAAAGAGAGACCGCGACCATGATCTCTATAAGCGTAAAACCCTTTTTTTGTTGTATATTTAAAAACATACTTATAATTGACTTTGAGAAATTGAAATCTGCCCCGTTGACTCAACCGTAACCTGACGCTCATTTCCTTTTGGTGACCTCACCACAACCCGGGCACTTTGATACACGGTCGCCGCATCACCGTTAACGCGAATAAGCGCATCTGGGTCTGGGCGGATAAACGTAATATCTAATGTTGAGATGTCATCGACATCACTACACAACTCAATTGAAGCAACAGATGTTGCACATACTTTTGCTATTGAAAATCCCTGCCCTATTGAGAATACTTCCTCAGTCCCATCACTTACATCAAAAGTATTATTCTTGTCTACGTCAGCAAAGATTCTATAGCTCGTATTGCTATCAATATCAAAGTGAACTCCATAGCCAATATCAAAGGTCCCCGTTCCCACCCCAAATTCACGTACACTGAGTCCAAACACCTGTGCTTGCCGAATTGATAAGCCGACATCATACGCGAGTGCGCCAACTAGTATATTCCCACCAAACGCGGCGTGATTCACTAAGACTACTGAGGTTATCATCAACATGATACCGGTCGTTACCACAAGCTCTACCATAGAAAACCCACGGTTCTTTTTTTTCTTATGTAAGACGTGTGTGTTTTCGTTCATTACGGTGTAATAAGTGTAATTAAATTAAATTCAAAAAAATATACGATAAAAAAACTGAGGATTATAAAAGGTGCAAAAGGTATTTCAGTTTTAATTGTAAGGTCTTTCGCAAGTAAATTCAATTTTCTTGTACGCAGTACCATGCTCAAAAAGATTAGAAGTCCGCTCACCACAGCTCCTACCCAAAAAGATAGCGCAAATGCAGACACGCCTCCCGATAGTCCAAGAAACCAACCAACCCCCAAGAAAAGCTTTGCATCTCCAAGACCTATCCACGTACCGCGAGAGATAATCCAAAGAAACCAAATAGGAAGGGCGAGAATTGGACCTGCAATTAACGCGTAGAGCGAGGGCTGAACATACGAAACTGTTTCAGGGTTAATAAATAACGCGACAAAAGATATACCCGCAAACCAATAGACGAAACTGTCTAGGATAATACTATGTTTGAAATCATACACGGTAATGACGACAAGAATCCCCGTAACGACGAGCGCAAGTATTGTTTCAAAGACCGTAATAGCTTTAAAAAACACCAAAAGAAATAAAACCCCAGTGAGCGTTTCAACGAGAGGGTATTGTAAAGATATTTTGCTTCCACAAACTTTGCACGAGCCCCGTAACCACACATATGAAAGTACCGGTATCAAACTGCTTGCAGTGAGTGTCCTTCCGCACGACTGACACTGAGACCTCCCCGTAAGACCCTTCCCCGTATTGAACCTCAAAATAACCACGTTCAAAAAACTTCCCACAAGGGTTCCAAAAATAAAAAATGAGACCGCTATTAATATCTCTAGACTCATCACCATATCGGTAAGTATATCGTGTTTATACTTCAGGGGCACTCTGTATAAAAAATAAACCCCGAGAAGGAGTTTATTTTTTCTTTAAGTGTAAATGGTCGTTATGGCTTCACGTCGTAGATAGGATCTGTTCCCGCAAAAGCAGTCCCTCCGTCAGTACATACAGTTCCCGCATCTGCATCAATATCTGAGTTAAGTGCTGTGTGTGTCGTGTTCTCAAGCGTTGCCCCAAGGTGATAACTTGAACACGTTGTTCCTGAACCAAGTGCAGCATATGAATACACAGCACTTGTTGTTGGGTCAGTAGGGTTTGTTGCAATGTATGTTGGAACGAGTGATGCTGTTGATGTTGGGTAGTTTGCATTTGAGTCAAAGTAGAGTTCAAGCGCAAGCTGAATTTGTTTAATATCAGATATTCTTCGGGCATCTCGTGATTTTTGTCGCGCGCTGTTTAAAGACGCAAGAACCACAGAAGAAAGGATACCAATGATTGCAATAACAACCAAAAGCTCAATCAATGTAAAACCTTTTTTGTTTTTATAAAGCATATGTAAATTTTTCTTAATAATGTAGCGGTAATGTAATCGAATTACGACGAGAACGCTATTGCATCTTATTATAATTGCTTAGCCCTAAAGACACAGGGGTCGCCGTGTGGATAACTTGAACCTACTCACACCTTTGTGAATTCCGCTTAAATACTTGCAGATATGTTGTAAATAGGAATCAAGACTGATGCCAAGAGAAATCCAACTCCTAAACCGAGTAAAACAATCATAATCGGCTCAATGAGACCCACCAGTGTGTCCACTGCAGCGCCTACCTCACGTCGGTAGAACTTAGCTAATGTTTCAAGTATGTTTCCTAACTCTCCTGTTTCTTCACCAACCTTAATCATCTGAACGAGAATACCGGGGAATTCATCATGTGCCTCAAGTGCTTCTGACAGTTGCATTCCTCCTTTGACTTTTTCTATAACTTCGGTCAAGAGACGCTCGTACAATGGGTTTCCTACTACTGAGGCAGTAATCTCAACAGCGCGAACCATCTGAATACCGCTCGTAAGCATCGTACTTAAGTTATCTGCAATTCGAGAGAGATACAGCTTTCGATACAAATCTCCAACAAAAGGAATCGATAGTTGTAATTCTGCAACGATCAACTTTCCATGTGCGGTCTTAAGGTATCTCCAGAAGAAGAATGTACCCACTAATATGAAGATGAGGAAAAATACACCGTAATTGAGCAGTAACTCACTTAGTGTAATAACGACTTTAGTGTACAGCGGTACCGCTTGTCCTGACTCAAGCAAGATAGCGCTTAATCGAGGAATAACCATGGTGAGCATAAGAATCATCACGATCACAAACGTAGAAATAACAAATGCTGGGTAAATCAACGCGTTTCGTGCCTTCATACCAACCTCATACGTTCGGTCGAGATAATCAGCGAGATACGCAAACGTCTTGTCGAGTTGTCCCGACTCTTCACCAGCCCTAATCATGCCAATATAAAATGAAGAAAATACTTTTGGATGTTTTGAAAGTGCGCTCGAGATAGTTGTTCCTGACTGCAAATCATCAGCAACCTCTGCAAGTTTTTTTCCGAGGAGTGGGTTGATTGATTCTGAAGAAAGAAGCTTAAATACCTTAAGCGCTGAAACTTGAGCTTCAAAAAGAGTCGCAATCTGCCGAGACAGAATAACCACGTCTTTATTCGACACTGATTCAAAGAAATTAATATCCCTTTTAAAGATGTTGGATTCAACACCCGCTTCTTTTACTGAAGATATCGTATACCCTCTTCGTTGAAGTGAGCTAATAGCCACATCAACATTAATAGCATCAATACTCCCTGTTGAGAGTTTTCCGCTTTGGTCTACTACTTCGTAATTAAATAACATATGGTTATAGGTATTTTTCTAAGATTTGTGGGTTGAGTGAGTGCGCATGTGCATCCTCTATGGTAATCTCACCCCGTCGCACAAGGTCAGCAAGAGAACGGTTCATGTCGACCATACCTTCTCCGGAACTTGTTTCTATAACTGTATTAATCTCATGCGTACGTTTCTCACGAATAAGGTTCGCCACCGCTTTGTTATTAATGAGAAGTTCGTATGCAGGAATTAAATCTCCCGAGATACGAGGAATCAAGCGCTGTGAAAATATTCCCGCTAAACTCACTGAGAGTTGGATTCGTATCTGATCCTGCTGTCCAGGGGGAAACGTGTCGATAATTCTATCAATTGTTTGCGCGGCATTATTTGTATGCAGTGTTGAAAACACTAAATGCCCTGTCTCCGCTGCAGTCACCGCAGCAGCCATTGTTTCAGGGCTACGCATCTCTCCTATCATAATAACATCAACGTCTTGTCTAAACACAGAACGAAGGGCTGTCGCAAAGTCTTTTGTGTCAACACGAATCTCCCGCTGGTCAATCATTGACTTCTTTTGTTCAAAGACATACTCCATTGGGTCTTCTATTGTAATGATGTGCTCCGCCCGCTCAGCATTAATCATCTCAATCAACGCAGCGAGTGTTGTCGACTTACCCTGCCCAACCGGACCAACGACAAGAAAGAACCCCTGTCGTTGTGATGCAAAGTCAGCGAGTTTCGGTGGAAGCCCAAGCTCATCCAGAGTTTTAATTTTCTTTGGAATAAGTCGTAGTGCAATACTCACTGAACCTCGTTGGAAAAACCCATTTCCACGAAGGCGTACCTCTTGGTATTCATATGAAAAATCTATCTCCTGATTCTCTATAAACAAACTCTTCTGCTCTTCAGTGAGCAATGCAGTAATAAGCCCGAGCGTATCCTCTTTAGAAAGCGGTGTCTTACGGGTAAGTGGCACCAAAGACCCTGCGACCCGAATAGTCGGCACAGCGCCTTCTGAAATATGTAAATCTGAACCACCTTCTTTAATAAGAATATCGATAAGGCTCTTAATTTCTGCTGTGTAATCCATAGGCACTATTTTTTATTCTTAATTATTTCTTTTATTTGAGTTAATACTTCTGAAGGAATCGCGCTCGCCTTCACAATGTATCCATCAATTCCTAATGCTTCTGCTTTTTCTATATCAGCTTGTTCGCCTTGATTTGAGAGCATTATAATCACCGGGTCACCCCCAAGCTTCTCTTTTTTTATAGTCTTCACGAGTTCGAGTCCGTCAATATCAGGCATTACTGCATCGAGAACCACTGCTTGGACTATAAGTCCTCCTCGAAGACGCTCAAGCGCAACTTCACCACCCAAACACGTTTCTATCTCGTTTCCATCCTCACGGAACTTCCTGCTATACATATCAAGAAGGAATGTGTCGTCGTCGACAAGTAATATTGGGCCTTTTTTATCTTCTGCAATCATTATTCTGTATCATTAGCTTCTACGTCCGCAGTATCTTCCAATAAAATTCCTCCCAACGTATTAATCTCTCTAAATGGAATTAATTTCTGAGATGATTTAATAATAGCATCTTCTTTCATGGTGAGCATTCCACTTTTGCGTGCAATCTTGTATATCTCGGATTCCGCAGAATCTACCAAGAGTGCTTTTTCAATATCTTTATTCATTTCAAGTACTTCAAAGACCGCTACTCGTCCGCGGGTTCCACTAGGACAGTCTGGTGTTGGTTTTGCTTCATACAAAATGTCGAGGTTCGGTAGTTTCTTTCGTGCTGACTCAGGGAGGTCTGCAAACTGATTCTCAAGCATAAGTTTAATGCTGTCGTTAACAGGAATAGCCTCTGCCCCACCATCACAGATTTTTTGTGTGAGTCGTTGCGCAACGACAGCAACGAGTGTTGGCGCAATAAGGTAGGGGTCAACACCCATATCAATAAGACGTGGTATCGCACCGACTGAGGTGTTTGTGTGGATTGTAGAAAGTACTAAATGCCCCGTAAGCGCAGCTTGGACCGCAAGCTGGGCTGTCTCTTTGTCTCGAATCTCCCCCACCATAATGACATCAGGGTCTTGTCGCAGGGTGGTTCGAAGCCCTGTAGCGAACGTATATCCAATCTCGGGACGCAACTGTGACTGACTAACTCCCTCCATATTGTATTCGACCGGGTCCTCAAGCGACAGTACGTTTTTTGTCTCTCTGTCGAGCTCACTCAACATTGAATACAGTGTTGTACTCTTACCTGAACCAGTAGGTCCTGAGATGAGCACTAAGCCATAGGGCTTCTTAATGGCATTCTTTATAATCTTAAGATTCTTTTCACCAAAACCGATATCATCAAGTTTTATAAAACCACTACTCTGATCAAGAATACGCATCACCACCTTCTCACCATAGTAAGTTGGAAATGTTGAAACTCGAAAATCAACCTTACGCCCTTTCACTGTTGCAGAAAATCGCCCATCTTGTGGCTTTCTGCGCTCATCAAGTCGCATTGATGAAAGAATCTTAATACGAGCAACCACCGCTCGATGTACTTTTTTAGGGAGTATGAGGTTTGTATTCAATGCACCATCGACTCGAAATCGAACCTTAATCTTCTCACCCGTGTTTTCGATGTGAATATCTGATGCCCGTCCCTCAACTGCGTACCCCAAAACAGTAGCAACTATTTTTGTTACTGGTGCGTCTTCTATAATATGCGTCCCTCCTTCTACCGTATCAACATTTCCAAGAACCTCTTCTTCTCCATCAAAATCCTTACTGTCACTAACGAGTTCTGTTTCAAGTTCAGAAAGCGCTTGACCCACCTCTCCTGAAAGACCTTTGTACATCGCAAGCACCTTTTTAAAATCAGTCTCCGATATAAGAAAAACTTTGAAGGGTAAGTTAATCTTTGATGAAATAAAATTAAGCGCATCAAGCGCTTCTATATTGTCTGGGTCGACAATTCCAACCTCAAGAACCCCATCAGCAACCCCAAGAGGAACAAACCCGTAATGTGTTGCAGACTCTTCAGGAATATATTTCAAAACCTCAAAAGGTACCTTATCATCCCCAACAACACGAGTCGGTACACTCATTGCTTCTGCTTTAATATTTAAAATATCCTCAGGTGAGATGCCCCGTTTAAGCAATACTTCTTCTATTGTAAAACCTCCCGTCTCCGCTTCTTTTCTGATAGCATCTGCGTCTTCGCTCTCAATAAAATTACGCTCTACCAGGGTATTTATTATATCCATATTGTTATCCTGGGGTTACTTTCTATGTTAAATACTGTCTGAACCAATTGGAGCAAACGGATTCTGCCTACCGGTTGGCTCAGGAACAAGTTGCTGTCCAAAGTCAATTAATGTTTTAAATGCTGGCTCACTAAAGATTGCGTCATTGAGTGTGATTGAGCGTAAGTTAACAAGAAGGAGGAGTAACTCATTATCACCACCTCGTACTGTAGCGTTTTGAGAAGTAAGGACTACTCCCCCGCTATTACCACCTCCATCAAAGAACATGGTGTACCCAAAGAAAACCACAACGGTGATACCGAGGATAGCGAGTAGTGTTTTATATTTTTTAAATGTTTCAATCATAATTATTTTAGCCAATACGTTCTAATGCTGATATTGAAGTTAAAGGCCTCACCTTCGGTAGCACTAAAGGTAAGTCCAACAACATCAACAATGCGCAAACTCGATTCCAAGTCTTTAATAAACCGAATAAAATTCTCGTATGTCGCTGAGACCGAGAAACTTAGTATGACCGAGTCAACAGAGTTCTGATTTGCACCAATCACATTTGGTTCTTCTGAGCTCGCCCCAGAGACGGTAACGTTTCGTGTGCGCATACCGTAATTAGAAGCAATGCTGTCGATATCAAGTATCAGTCGCACATTATCGACATGGTCTGGTAACAGTTTATTTAACCGACTCAAGTCTTCTTGAGAAAATGTGTTGTAGCGAGAAAGGAGGGTGTCGCGAATCTCTTGTAGCTCTCGTGACTGGTTGAGTGCTTCGTTGTACGTCTTTTCTTCTGCACTCAGTTTTTTAATGTTCTGGTACGTGGGGTCTATGTAGACAAAGAAAAGACCGAGCGCTACTGAGATTAATATAAGTGGAATTGCTAAACGTATCATAATAATTAATTTACTACTCTATCTAACCGGTTTGCGAAGTTAATAAGGGAAGTGTCGACAAATGCAGACACCGTGAACACCGCTTCCCCATTCTGACTCAAGTTCAAGTTAGAAAATATAGGGTCCTTGATGACCTTGCTACTTCCAAAGATATCAGCCTGTAGTGCAACACCGCGAAAGTCTCTCGCGACTCCTTTCATACTAATGCTGATTTTGTCATTACTGACACGAGTCATACTAAAACTTTGGAACTGAACACTTTTTAAAGTGAGGTCCTCCAAAGTCTCAAAAAGCACTGAAGGGGTGATGTGGTTACCTAAGATTTTTTCTGCTGCTTCAGTCCGTGAATCAATACGTACCAGCTCTTGAATGAGCGCAGGTTCAAACGCAGCACGGGTGCGTTCTAATGTTTCTGTCTTTCTCGTTATGTTAACGTTAATAATTTGCTCGTATAAAAATGCCCCAACAGAAAGCACGATAGCACCGAGTGCTATGATGAGTGTAATAAGCGTGATAAGACCTAAAGGACCACCACCGCTCTTCTTTTGAATATTGGCTGCGGTAGCGAGTGTTTTCTTAGGGATGAATGATGTCCGAAATTTCGGCTCCATATAATTATGTGTAAATGATTAATTAAGTTCTTGAAGTTTACGTAATGCGACACCAACAGCAACAGCAAACTCCGGTCCAACCTCTTTTAAAACTCCTTCCAAGAACGCGGCTGTCTGAGTTTTAGAGAACGGGTCAGCAATGGTAACTTTTGTGTTAAATCGCGTTTGCGCTTCTTCAAGCAATCCCTTGAGTGCTGAACCTCCACCCGTAAACAAAACCTTATTAACACTTCGGTTATATTTTCGTTGGTAATTTAATAATACCCTATTAGATTCTGAAAATATATGTTCGAGTGTTAATAAAATTGATTCTTTTACTTGGGGCTTCTCTGATGAACCCAGCAGTCCGACCTCTCGTTTCAATCTTTCTGCTTCAGCGACACTTACTCCGGCAGCGCGCGAAAGAGAAAGTGTTAAATCTTGAGAGCCTTTATTAATAATGTGCGAAATTTTTACAATGCCGAACTCAACCACATAGACTTTTGTTGATGCGGCGCCAATGTCAACAATCATGACAGGTTCTATCCCCTGTCCGACCGCTGATCGAATCGTACTGAAGATTTCAATCTCATAAAACGACACTGAAAGCCCCGTGTGCTCAAGCACCTCTCGATATTTATTTAATACGGCATTATGAATAGCAACCAACAACACGTTCGTCTGATTTGAAGTCTCTGGAGTACCGCCTTCTGTCTGCAGGGCGCTATCTTCTTTAGAAAGATATTTACCTTTCTCTGGGGGGATAATAAACCAATCAAGTGTCACCTCTGAAATAGGTACGGGGATATATTTTCGCGCCTCAATAGGAATCATTTTGGAAAGTTTGCTTTCTTCTATACCTCCCGGGAACGACATCGTCGAGATAAGACTCGCATTAAATGGAATCGAGACACCGCATGCGTCTGTGGTTGTGTTTGCTTCAGTAAGAATATCTTTAAGCGCTTCAGTAAGTTTTGTGGAGCTTAAATTTGTTGCCCTTCCGATATCAAGGTCAGCGTAGGGACCAAGCGCAAGCTCCCCGTACGTCTCAAGGACCGCAACCCCTCCTTTCTTTTTTAATTGAACCACTTTAATAGAAGATGCCCCGATATCGATACCAAGAATACTCCTACTATCTTTGCCTCGAAAACTGAATGATTCGATAAAGTTCTTAACGCTGTCCAGTGGATTTTGCATATATACATTATTATAGTAAATAAGTAGTTTAAACGCACGGAATATACATATGAGACATCGTATTACATTACTTTTGAAAACAATTCTCGATATTATATTTCCTCAAGCAGGTATTGAGCGTGATATCGCGAACACTTCTCCAGAGACCCTTATTAAAAAACTCTCCCTCGATACCCACGAGAAGGTGCACTTCCTCTTCCGCTATAAAGACCCACTGATTAAGCAAATGATTTGGAGGCTCAAGTATAAGAAAGACACACACGTGGCACACCTTTTTGCGGTACTGCTCCACGACACACTTTTAGAGGAGCTCTCGGACACACAACTCTTCTCTGGAGATACAGAAACCGTTATTGTCCCAATTCCTCTCTCAAAAAGACGTGCGCGAGAACGTGGCTACAACCAAATGAAGCTCGTCACGAACGAGCTTCTTGCCCTTGGCGGATGTGCTGTTGACGTAGACCTTCTGGTAAAGAAGCGACACACAAAACCGCAGACCTCACTCACTCATAAATCTGAGCGAGTACATAATATAAAAGAAGCGTTTGCAGTAACGTCTAAAAAAGACCTCAAAAACACACGAATATTGCTTCTTGATGACGTCCTCACCACCGGAAGTACACTCGCTGAAGCAAAAAAGACACTCCTACAGGCAGGAGCTCGGAGTGTTTCTTGTATAGCACTTGCACATTAACTTATACAGTAAATAACAAATACTCGCGTTATTTAAAGGCCCCTAATTTATTACGAGTAGCGTGATTTGTAAGATGGTAGCAAATGCACCCCAAAAAAAATATGGCGCAAGGAGAACGACAACGATTTTTGACTGCGGGTATATCTTATAAAGGAGCGCACTCAATGTACCGAGTACAACTAATATATCTACAGTTGCGAGAAACTGGTTGCCTAACACGAGTTGAATTGGCGTAAACGCAAGGTTTGCGAGAATGTTGACAGCATACAGTAAAAGGAGATTACCGGAAACCCGTCTCTTTAGTACAAGATATAGTAAGTATACAAGCGCGAGCGCCATTAGTGGGTAGATAATTCCCCACGCTACACCAAAGACCCAATCTGGTGGAGCAAAGAAAGGTTTGGTTATTGATTGATAGTACGTTTGATAATCCATAAGAGATATCATACTTAATTATCTTAGATAACCAAAACAAAAAATCTGAAGGGTGCTCAAGCGCGCTCAAGTCATGTGGTACCCAACAAGACTTAGATACCACTTAGAGTAAAGATAAAATTATGGTATCGTAGTGGGACTTGAAGACATGATTGAGTGAGTAAATCAAGTAATGGAGACGTGGCTGAGTGGATTCAATAGTACCTTCGTACTATTGAATCCGGTTCAGGTTCCAACCTGAAACAGTCGTTGTCGAGTACGCGAGACAGACTGTAGGAGGAAACAGAGATTGTGCTACCTTTAAAGACAAAGTGCGCAGAGCATAATCAAATACATGGAGACGTGGCTGAGTGGCCGAAAGCGCCTCACTGCTAACGAGGTAGGGTGAAAGCCCTCGTGGGTTCGAATCCCACCGTCTCCGCAGCGACAATTTTTTATCGGAAGACCCGAAGGCCTGTATCCAGGGCTTGTAGAAACTTATTAACCATAGTTAGCAGGACGAGCTAGTCCAAGTTCTTCAACGTAATCTCTAAGGTTACGATTTTTATCCTTTACCTGTTCTCGATACCTCCTTATTTGACTTAGCAAGAACTCGTCTTGGCTCTTATTGAGTGTATTTTCAGCTTCTTCAAGCATTTTTAGTGCTTTACTAAATTTGCTACAAGTATTGAGTTTGATGGCATAGTTATACAAAGCATGAGCCTTGCCAGACTGATCAGAATCATTAGCAAATTCATCAACCGTTAGCTGTGCGTATTTAAATGACGCCTCTCTCATTTTAAGAATCTTCTTTCTGTTATCCGACTGGTATAGGTACAAAAAAAGATTCCATCGTCTAATAAAACGATTATTATTTACCTTACTTTTGATTCTACCGCCATTCATATACTTTTGAAGGTAATGCAAATACATGGTTGAGTAGTAATCAGCTAATTGAAGATATACTCTCGCAATAAGCGGTGCAGGCCATTTTTTCCTATTCAAATCCTCAATTATTTTCTTAGCAAGATTTTGTGTCTCCTCGTCAAGTTTATCCGAAAGCTTCTCAATTTGTTCGTACTCATCTTTGTTTGCTTCAAGTGCAAAACCTATCCATGGAAATACATTTTCTGCTAACCTAAGATTCTTTTGTCTATAAACCATCATAGAGAGCTCATGTACCAAGCAATTCAATTTTTCAGACTCAAAATACAGAACATCATCCCACTTGCCGTATGCAGTGGAAATAGGAATCACTTCATTTAGTCGCTCTGATAACTTATAGATGCGCGTAATGTCTTTAGCAGTCACGGCAAATCTCTTTACAGCTTCAACTTTTTGAAGGTCATTTGTGTTTTCGTAGAGTTTCTCAAGTAAAGCATTTGCTTCATCGAAAGATCCTCGCGATATGAGATTATCTATTTCTTGAAACATACTTTCGACGTCTATACCAGTTTAGTGTTTTGTGCTTCAAAACTCTACCCATAAACAATGGGTCTCTAGGCATACGATTGAACCACATCTTCTTTGTCTTCGGCGAATTAACAATAAAGTATTTGTGGGAGTGACCGTAGGTCATTCGGTTCCAATCATCAACCTGATTTTTGTTGAAGCCCAAATAACCTCTGAGATTATTAATCCAGCTGAAACATACTGCTATTTCTGGTGACAATGGCATCCTTAGCTCAACATGTTTTT
Organism: Minisyncoccota bacterium; assembly: GCA_040876885.1. Classification (GTDB taxonomy): domain Bacteria; phylum Patescibacteriota; class Minisyncoccia; order Phycocordibacterales; family JABMNX01; genus JABMNX01. The sequence continues at coordinate 51,141 of JBBDOU010000013.1, forward strand.
GTCCAAGTCCTGGAGAATACATCGGATGGAATTGCATCCTACTGTTAAAAAGGAATGCTGGTGCATCTGAGGTAATAAAACATGCTTTAGATTGAGAGCACATAAATGCAATATTCATTTCCATTAGAATTTTTGTCATCTCGGGTACCATTTCAATAATACTAAAGCTATGGGCGTTTTTCTTTTTTTCGAACCATTCCTGTTTTGCCTTCGATGCTTTTCCTGTCTCATTTTCAAATGCACTGAGTCTTTCTATGATCTGATCAAACATATGTTCAATGTTTTCTTTTTGCGGAACCGTTCTTTGAAGCATTGAAGCCACAAAAGCACAGAAATATAGATGCTCTTCCATATTCAGCGGGAGTTTCTGTTTAATTTTGGAATCAAATATTTTTGAGTACTTGTCTTCAATTTGTTGTAACGATGTCTCTACACTGAAATCATCGGTGCCAATGGTGTAAAAGTGCTCACTAGTTAAAGTGCTCCTTATGTGTTGATCTCTACCAATCTTGTCTTTTTTACTGAACACCCACACACGCTTACCCTTATTTTTAGGTAGATTGTAGTCAACAAAATTTTTCAGGTGGCACTTGGGTATTATGTGTTGGTCAATAGGATTAGATGTAGTCATCACTACGAAGTATATGGAAAATTGATTGTTTTACCAGACCTACCCTATCAATTCAACTTTCTTGTCCTTCACCGTTAATCTACTCTTGAGACAATTCATCAGCTCTCGCTTCTCATCATTGGTGCCCTCCTGTAGGAGATATTTAGCGTACGTTCTCATATCAAACTCTTTGATCTTTGATTCGTCTTCGTGCAGAATCCCTTTTCTAAATTTATTGAATCGTTTCAGTTCATCCTCAAACTTCTTTTGAATACCAAGCTCACTAACGCAGACCGCAGTGTATTGCGCCTCGGGCCGTCACAAAGAATGAATAAAAATCATAAAATCAAATGACGCGCCTTTTGAAGTTCTGAAGTAGTGGACATGTCTTTCAAAAGTTTAATTAATGGGTTAAGATTTGAGTGCCGTACATTTTATAAACAGAAATGAGGAGATTTGAAAATGGGCCTACATGGAAGCCATGTAACACGAATGTCTGATGCTTCTTCGTTCGACGAAATCTGCGTTAACTGCGGAGCTACCGACACAATCGGTGGCTGGGGGAGACTTGCCGAACCCTGCTCTAAATCTGTAAAAGACGGTGGAATGACCATCGAAGAGTGGGCAGAGAAAGACAAAGAGCGAATTAAAAGGATTGCAGAACAACTTGGGGCCTGACGAGCCCTTCCAAGCAATGGGGACTGTCGCATTTTGCTACAGTCCCTTTTTCTTTCTCAAAAAAAGAGTGTACACTAAGCCCATATGAACATAATCTTAACGACAACAGAATCAATTGCAGGGCGTGAAGTAGCAGAGACACTTGGACTCGTAAAAGGTAACACTATCCAAACGCGACACATCGGAAGCGGCATTGTCGCAGGACTCAAGTCAATTGTCGGAGGTGAAATACGAAGCTATGTGAAAGCATTTACCAAAGCTCGTGACGAAGCGACAGAGCGAATGCTTACTGAAGCCGAGGCGCTTGGCGCAGATGGAGTCATTTGTGTGCGATACTCAACTTCTCAAATTATGGCAGGTGGTGCCGAAATCCTCGCCTACGGAACCGCTGTCAAGCTAAAATAGTCTCTTTTTTAGGCAGTCAGATATTTTTTTTGATATACTACCGACATATGAATACACACACATTGGGCATAGGGATTATTGTTATTATCGTAGTCGTTGGAGGATTCTTTTTCTTTACTAATAAAGCTGAGGCACCAGACAGTGCACTTCCGGTAAACACTGCAGATACTTCTTTCTATGAAGAAGGGGGTCCTGTTGTTGAATCAGAGAGCGACACTATGGGCACAGAAGACGCACCAATCTCACTACCAAACGAAGGGGAACGTGTTGTGAGCGTTGTGACATACACCGATGATGGTTTTTCTCCAGCAGAAATTGAGATACAAAAAGGTGACACAGTTCGATTTGAAAATAAAAGCTCTGACAGAATGTGGGTTGGTGCTGACATCCATCCAACACACTCCCTGTACCCAGTAAAATCAAGTGACGATTGTCTTGGGAGCTCATTTGATCAATGTCGAGCAAGTGTCGCAGGCGAGTCATGGGAATTTACGTTTGATGAGGTGGGAGACTGGCGATACCACAACCATACTCGTGCATCGAAGCGTGGGACTGTCACCGTGAAGTAATCTACATGCTATCATCATATGAATCGTGAACACGTAACAGATTGGGTACTTCGAATCGGGTTTAGTTTTGCATTTCTCTACCCTCCCATCTCAGCGCTCGCCAATCCGTACGCATGGATTGGCTATTTTCCTCTTTTTGTAACCAATATCTTCCCCGACGCAATCCTCTTGCTTCATATCTTTGGAGTACTTGAAATTATTATTGCGCTCTGGGTGCTTTCTGGAAAACATATCGTTATACCAAGTGCAGCGGGAGTTCTTATGCTCCTCGGAATTATTGTGTTTAACTTCTCTCAGATGGACGTCCTCTTCCGCGATGTTCCTATTCTCCTTATAGGAATTGCGCTTATACTGACGCATAGAAAGTAAAAATCCCCACATGTGTATGTGAGGATTTGGGGATTTGGGGGCTAGCCGGAGTCGAACCGGAGGGCTATCATCCTGCGGCTCCTACCGCTCGCCTTCGCCCGTAAATCATGCTCTATATATAGTATATCACTTTGATTCGTATTTGTCAAGATGCGCTATCGTATAGTTGTTATTTCTATTGGTATACTAAAGCAATGAAACTGAGTGACCTGATTGAAACACATTTTCGACTTGTTGAAACACAAAAAAAGGCGCTAAAACGACTGCGCCTTGAGACCGTTGAGGACCTGCTCTACCACTTCCCTTCTCGGTATGAAAATATTTCTGATATTAAACATGTATCGAGTCTCAAAAAAGACGACACTGCCATTTTGTATGGGAAACTCTCTGCACTTAAGACAAAGAAGTCGTTTAAATCCCGTGTCCCTATTTCAGAAGGTCAGTTCACTGACGACACAGGTTCGATTAAGATAATCTGGTTTCATCAACCATATATTGCAAAAATGTTTGGGAACGACTCTCTGGTAAAGCTCGCGGGGAAAGTAAGTGGCGATGGAAAGAGTATCTTTCTCGCAAACCCCGAGATTGAAAAAGTTGATGCTATACCAGGAGATATTCATGAATCACTCTTTACGAAGGGAGAAATAAAAGAAAACCTTCTCTATCCATTTTATCCAGAAAGCAGAGGTATCACCTCAAAGTGGTTTTTCCATACTGCACTAAAGATATTTGAAAGCGGGCTTATTGAGACACTCGTAGACCCCGTACCAGATGAGATTCTTAAAAAATATAATCTTCCAAAACTCTCAAGCGCGCTTGTGTGGATTCATACTCCTAAAAATGAAAAAGACAATATCTCCGCACGAAAACGATTTGCATTTAACGAAGTATTTTATATCCAACTCCTGAAACAACAAGACCGATATGAAAACAACAGCAGGCATTCACTCAAAGTGACTATTGATGAAAAAAAGATAGCAGAATTTATGGCACGGTTCCCGTTTGAACCAACACAAGCGCAGAGAGATGCGATTGATGCGATTGTTTCAGACTTTAAAAAAGACCGCCCGATGTCACGGCTCCTTGAAGGTGATGTAGGTTCTGGAAAGACCGCGGTTGCAGCGAGCACTATCTACTCAGTCACAACGTCGCGTCCACCAAATTCCTCTGGAAAAGGGTTACAAGATTTTGGAGCACTCCAAACAGCATACATGGTACCCACTGAAATACTTGCACAGCAGCATTTCGAATCTTTTATTGAGATGTTTGCTCATCTCCCGATTAACATCGCGCTGATTACTTCAAGTGGATGCAAGAAATTCCCCTCGAAAGTAAATAAGGCCGAAGCGACAAGTATCTCACGACCGCAACTCCTCAAATGGGTTAAGGGTGGTGAAATATCTATTGTTATTGGAACGCACTCGCTCATTCAAAAGACCGTTGAGTTCCAAAATCTTGCGTACGTTATTATCGACGAACAGCATCGATTTGGTACACTCCAACGCCAAAAACTCACTCGAAAAGACACCTTTGCTCCTCATCTACTCTCAATGACCGCAACCCCAATCCCCCGGACACTGGCGCTCACTATTTACGGCGACTTAGATCTGACTGTACTTGACCAAATGCCTCATGGACGGAAGCCAATTATCACTGATATCGTACTTCCGACTGACCGTAAGAAAACGTACGAGCATATGCGAGCGGAGCTTGTTGCGGGAAGACAGGCGTACGTCATCTGCCCACGGATTGACGAGCCGGATCCCAAGAAAGCACTTGCGCTCAATGCAGTCTCTGTTACGGCTGAAGCAAAACGTCTTAAAAAAGAAGTGTTCCCAGAGTATGAAATTGGAATTCTCCACAGTAAATTAAAGCCGTCTGAAAAAGCAACTGTCATGGAAGCATTTGCAGAAGGGACTATCGATATTCTTGTCGCAACCTCAGTGGTTGAGGTTGGGGTAAACGTGCCAAACGCCACAATGATTATTATTGAAGGCGCAGAGCGTTTTGGACTTGCACAACTCCACCAACTTCGTGGACGTGTCATTCGAAGTAATCATCAAGCATACTGTTTTATATTCTCAGACAGCAAGAGCACACAGACTTTAGAGCGACTGAAGGCAATCAAGACAGCAAAAAATGGTTTCGAACTTGCTGAGTTTGACTTAACGCTCCGTGGTTCAGGAGAGCTCTATGGTAAAAAACAATGGGGACTCACCGACCTCGGTATGGAAGCAATTAAAAACGTGAAGATGGTTGAGGCGGCGCGACACGAAGCAGAAAAACTCATTGCAGAAGATATGGAGCTCAAAGAATTCCCTGAACTCGCACGAACCATTGCGCTTAAAGAAAAGAATCTTCACTTTGAATAAGAGTCCTATTTGAGGTATAGTTTTCAACATCCTCACCCGTGACTATGAAATGCAAAAGACCTTGCATTTCATCCGATTCCGAGTGAAACGAGGAAATCGTCGTCATTGAATGAAATGAAATAGACGATAGGTTGGTTAGAGCACCAAGCTTATAATTTTAAACAGGGACTAACTAATGTATAGTTTCCTACATCCACCCTTAGCTCAGTTGGTTAGAGCACCAAGCTTATATCTTGGCGGTCCCAGGTTCGAGTCCTGGAGGGTGGACAATAATAAAAACGGCCAGGTTTTCCTGGTTGTTTTTGTTATTGTGGACAGGACTCGAAAAGGTTGCCAGATATTTTTGAAAAAATATCGACAACCTGTACTGATTCTGTAAGAATCGAGTCCTGGAGGGTGGACAACGTAGAGAAAAACAGTGCCTGCGCACTGTTTTTTAGTTGTCCAAGGCGGAGCCATGTCGCCTTGTAACAGGCGAGCCCAGACCAAAAGCACTTAGTAGATTTCGAGTGAAGCGAAGAAATATACTGAGTGACTGGTGGTGACAATATCGTGGGCAGGACTCGAAAAGGTTGCCAGATATTTTTGAAAAAATATCGACAACCTGTACTGATTCTGTAAGAATCGAGTCCTGGAGGGTGGACAAAGTAACAATACCCTGTTTGACTTTCTTCCTCTATTAATGAAGTATGTACGGAGAAACGCAACTGAATAAGGTACGAGAAAATGTGTACGACTAGAACAGACTACAGCCCACGCCCATTTACATGGGAGTGTATTTCAAAGGAAATCTTCAGTTGGATTGTTATGTTAATACTCTTTTTGGTCTGTTGGACCCCGTTCTTCCTTGTTTTTGGTGGCATACAGTTCTTCTCCATGCTGAAGCACAGAAATCCTGAGGACAGAAAAATGTTCCTCAAAGCACTCTGGGGAATTGCGCTCATTGCTACGGTTGTCGCAGGGTTATGCTCACCAGAACTCTACCAGGAAACCGGACTGAGGCTTGAAATTATAATCAGCGCGAGCATGCTCTATCTCATTTTATCAGTCAAGAATATACTTGAACTGATGGGAATAATAACTTCCTGAACCAAGTACCTCCCCCGACGCACCTGCGTCGGGGTTTTTGTATCTCCCCTTCCACTATGCTACAGTAACTGCAGAAAAATTGAACACACGCAAAAGTCCAAGGAGGACACCCATGTTCAGGCTATTTTTAGCTATCAGTTTTCTTTTGGGATTACTTATTCACGTAGCAGTGGGAGATATTTCAGAGATAATTATCAAGGATTTTTCCAAAGCCGTTAGTCTTGCCATTGCTGCTGTCAGTGGAATATTCTCTCTTTTTTGTCTTTCCATTGCTATAAAAGTATGGCGTACACCCCCTGAGATATGGGAAAGAAATCGCCGAGCAGCACTTCTCTGTAAGGAAGTTAAGCAAGGTAAAGGATTAACACCTGATAAAAAAATCCGCTACAATAATTTTCTCAGAGATGGTGTAATTGATGAAGAGAGTTTTGTTGTTAACACAAAAACAGGGCAGTTGGTAAGGCAACCTAGACTTTCAGAAAGTGCTGTGGATGATGTTCTACACTCCTGAACCCAAAAAGCAAAACCCCCGTCACTGACGGGGGTTTTAAACTGTCTATCTTATTTATACTTAAACACTGTGCTCAATATCCTGTTTCTTTTTCACTGGGATATTGTTTGCGATAAGCATCTGCTCAAACTCTTCTCGCTCGATAGTCTCAACCTCAACAAGTTTTCCGGCTATTGCATCAAGGACATGTCGATAGTCAGTAAGAATCTTCTCGGCCTTTTGATATGCCTCATCAATGATTCGATGTACTTCTGCGTCAATCTCTGAAGAAATTTTCTCAGAGTATTCTTTTCCATCAATCCCTGAACCAAAGAGTGCTCTCCCTTCAGCTCCTTCAAGCGCAACAGGACCCATCTTGTCGGACATTCCATACTTCGTTACCATATTTCGCGCAAGTGCGGTCAGTACCTGTAAGTCGTTCGATGGACCAGTGGTCACATCTTCAAACACCATTTTCTCGGCGATGTATCCACCAAGCGACATCGCAATATCATCAAGAAACTCTCTCTTTGACTGCATCTTCTTGTCTTCAAATGGCAAACTCAGTGTATATCCTGCAGCGCGCCCACGTGAAATAATTGATATTTTATGAACAGGGTCAGCATATGGAAGCAGGCTTGCGACAAGTGCATGTCCAGCCTCGTGATACGCAGTAATTTCTTTTTCTTTTTTGTTAAGGATGTGGCTCTTTCGTTCAGGACCAAGCATTACTTTTTCAATTGCTCGAATAAGGTCATACTGGGTTACCTTCTTTCGGTCTTCTCGGGCGGCAAGAATCGCTCCTTCGTTCATAAGTGAATAGAGGTCGGCTCCTGAGAACCCTGGAGTTCGCTCTGCAATAACCCGCAAATCAATATCCTCATGAAGTGGTTTCTTGCGCGCGTGGATTTTAAGAATTTCCTCTCGGTCTCCTCGGTCAGGAAGGTCAATCGTTACGCGTCTATCGAATCGCCCGGGACGCAAGAGTGCGGGATCAAGGACGTCAGGGCGGTTTGTCGCTGCCATGACGATAACTTTTTCAGTCGGCTCAAAACCATCCATTTCAACGAGTATTTGGTTGAGTGTTTGTTCTCGTTCATCGTTTCCTCCTCCTACTCCAGTACCACGCACACGCCCCACCGCATCTATTTCATCAACGAATATAATTGCTGGTGATGATTTCTTTGCAAGGTTAAAGAGGTCACGCACACGGGACGCCCCTACTCCAACAAACATTTCTACGAATTCAGAACCTGAGATTGAGAAAAATGGTACGCCCGCCTCCCCCGCAACTGCTCGTGCAAGGAGTGTTTTCCCGGTGCCAGGTGCGCCCATGAGCATGATTCCTTTTGGAATCTGTGCGCCAATACTTAAGAATTTTTTAGGATTCCTTAAGAAATCAACAATCTCAACGAGTTCTTCTTTTGCTTCTTTTGCTCCCGCAACATCTTTAAAGGTTATTTTTTGACTTTGGTCATTGGGGTCGGTGAGACGAGCTTTTGATTGTCCAAATGAAAATGCTTGCATACCCGCTCCTTTAACTTGTCGAGAAAGAAACCAGATTATAAAAATAATGAGTAGAATTGGAATTAAGAACGGTGCAAGTGTCAAAAGCCAAAACCGGAGTCCGCTTGGATTTTTAATATCAATACTGACCATACTTAACTGCTCACGAGTAACACCATAGTTTACCAAGGTGTCAGTAAGCGCAGTTCCTGCTTCTTTCTTTGATTTTTTAACCACAGCTTCTTCAGGAGGAGTTACCGATGACTCTTGCTCAACGGCTACTTCAGTAGGTTCTTCTCCTTCAACTTCTGGAGTCGGCATACCATAGGTGATTTCAAGAATCTCGCCACTGACAACAATAGAAGCGACTTCTCCCTCAGTGATGTCTTGTGCAAGTTGTGAAATAGGTATTTCCTCAGGCTTATTTGTGCCCGTTACAATAAAAGAGTATGCGGACACGAGTAAGAAGAATATGAGGAGTGTGCTTAAGAGATTTGTCCAAAAATTCTGACCTTCTGGTTTCTTTGGTCCTCCCAACAAAGACCCATTCTTACCTGCCAACTTCTTTCCTAACGTGCTTCTGAAAGAAGTTTTTTTAGAGTCCTTTTTCTTCTTCATATGTTTGTTATTTTTATTACCAGATAAAGCCATAATGTTGAGTCATTATACACGAAAAAGGCTCAAACTAAAGTGTTGCTATGCTATAGTTTGTTGATATAGTTGTCGCATGAGCGCATTAATACATAACAAAAAAGTGTCCTTTAACTTCGAGCTCCTTGAGATATTTGAGGCAGGGCTTGAACTCCTAGGACCTGAGGTTAAATCAATCCGTAAGAAACAGGGCTCTCTTGAGGGTGCGCATGTGGTTGTTCGTGGTGGAGAGGCATTCCTCGTGGGTGCAACGATTCCACCCTACCAACCATCAAATACCCCTAAAGGATACGACCCTGAACGGACCAGAAAGCTCTTATTGAACAAGAAAGAAATTGGCGAACTGGCGGGGGCTGAGTCTCAGAAAGGATTGACAATAGTGCCTATTTCAATGTATAATAAAGGCCGAAATTTGAAGCTTCAAGTCGCAATCGCTCGAGGTAAGAAAAAGACTGATAAACGTCAGACTATCAAGGCGCGTGATAATAAAAAAGATATTGAGCGACAAATGAAACAGCGGATATAAGGAGTACGTTAACAATTTAAAAGAATACTATATATGTTCTTCCCCGCTTCTACTTTGAACCATCAAAGTGTAGACGGGGGATGATCGGCTTCGACAGTGTAGCTCGCATATGTATGTGCAAGGTAGAAGACCAGAACTTCTTAAAAAGCTGGAACACCGTAGATGCAAAAAAATCTGCACTCGGAATGCTTTCACCTTTTCAGATGAAAGACTTCCAGTTCGCTTACGCTCAGGCCTAAGCGACCATCAACAAATCAGACGCCCGATACGATTTGCCTGATGTCATCCATATCGGACTAGGACGTACAACTGCTTCGCCGTACACCCGAAACTAAGAAACTCGATGATGTATGATTTTGTTTATTTTAAACATGCATCATTTAAATCTGTCCTCGTGACAGAAAAAATAAACTATGCCTTTGTAGATCCATTCATACGCCCTTCATTGAACGCGGGTTCGATTCCCGCCATCTCCACATGTCGTTACCACGAGCCCTTTCAGCGATGAGCTGGAAGGGTTTTGTGTATGTACAGCTTAGTTTTTCGTCCTTCAGGGTCAGGTTCGAAAATAGAAATTGCAGGATCTTGTGTTTATCCTCGGGTTTCTTCCTGTTGATGAAGATTTGCTTCGCATTTGCTGCGATTTCAAGCATTTTTGCCCCGAGTTCGAAATAATTCGTGTTGGCGTTCTTGTGGCGCTCCAATGTGTTCAGAATCCGCTGCTGCTCCGCTTCGCAGTCCTTGTCCAGCCGTTCCCAGCGGTCCAACGGTATCTTCTGGTCCAGCTTGTCGATGTAGAGGTTGTCCCGTCTGCGCTGAAGCGTATCGTACTTCTGCTCGAGATCTTTGATGGCATTGTTGTGGTACTCCATTTCAGCCACATGGCTCTCCTTGAGGGCCGCGGTTATCTCATCGAGCACCTTGCTTCCTTTCAGCACTTCGAACACGTCGAGGAACTGCAGGACCGCTTTTTCCATTTCCTTCTCGGGTATCCATCTGTGTTTCTTTCGTTCGCAGTTTCCGTAGTGCGTGTGGTGGTAGTAAACGATGCCCTTTTGGATTTCCGCGGTTATCCTGAACCCACATACGCCGCACACGAGCCACGGGCCACGGTAAGCGAAGATGTGTTTGTTGTACTTTCCGCTTTGTTTCTTCGTGCGTTTCTCCTGTGCGCGGTCCCACACTTCTCGAGATACGAGTGGTTCGTGATTCGCATTCCTGTATAGTTTCCCTTTGTAGAGAAAGTCTCCGCAGAAAAACGGATCCGCCAACAAACCGAAGATGGCGTTCTTGGTGACTTTCTTGCCGCGCCGCGTCCATCCTTCTTCGTACAGAATGTCCCTGCATTTTTCTGCCGAGTTCGTCGTGTTCACATAAAGATCAAAAAGTTTTTTGATGTACGGTGCTTCCGATTTTTCCGACTTGTCGATTATCCAGATGGCCCTCCTGCTTCCGTCCGGCCGTATCGCTTGGTACCCGGCTTTGTGCGTTCCCGGGTACCACCCCTGTTCTCCTTTTTCCATGAGCCCTTCCCGAATGTTTTCGGAAAGGTCCGAGCTGTACTTTTTGGCGAGTACGACGTGGATGTCCCATCGGAACTTAATGTCCGACTTCGCATTTTTGTGGACCACCATGCGTTCACGCATGAAATGGACCTGCCGTTCCTCGTTTTCCTCCAGCCATTCGTTAATCAGGACGTAATCATTAAAGTTCCTAGTAATTCTATCAACGCGCTCGCAGATCAGGATTTTTACGTCGTGCTTTCGGAGGTAATCCATCATGTCCTTGAAGAAGGTACGTTCCTTTTTCCCGGCCGCGCTTTCGGGGACCTCGAATGACTTCGCCAGATCTGCTCCGACTTCGCGTGCATAGTCTTTTCCCATTCGCGCCTGCTTGTCCACCGTAAAACCTTCCTCGAATTGTTCGCGCGAGGAAACGCGGCACCAGACGACCGCTTTCGGCGGTTTCGTTGCGTTCGTGTTCAGTTTTTGGATTTTGTTTTTCATCTTACTCATCATTATCGCGGACACGCTCACGATTGCCAGTGTTTTTGGTTTCCGTCTCGGCTTCCGCTTCTTCTTTTCGTTTGCGCTCGTTTTCCCGCCGATAATAGCGCACCTCGTTGTGCAGAAGTTTCAAAGACCCGTAGTACTCTTTTTGTTTCTCAATCGGTAATTCGTTGATTAAGCTACGGATATCGTCTTCCGTTACCTCGACCTCAGGGCCTCGATCCTGTACGACATGCGTCTTGTTGAAACCTTCGAAGTACGCCATCCACAGCTCGATAGCTTGAGGGTTCCCTTTCATGCAGGCGAGCTTCCACCCGTCAAAGACATGCGACGTCATGTCGTTGCCCCAGCTGCGCCTATACTTCAATACGGTTTCATCGAATCCCTCGGCGCGCTTCCACCGTGTGAGCGTGTTGACGTGTACGCCGTACCGTTCGGCGAACTCGGCCATCGTGCTTGCGCCCATTCTCGCCCTTTCGCTTGAGGGAAGGGCGAACCACAGGACGAAATCCTCGTAGGCCTTTTCCTTATACGGCTCAAAATCACCATTTTTCACCGTGTTGTTTTTGTCTTTTCCTTCCATAAGTCCTTGTTTTAAGGCGTTTTCCCGCACCGAGGCGCGGCAGGCGGAATGGTGACGTCTCCATTTTGTTTGTGTAGCGCCACCGCTCGCATTTACGCCTTTTTCACTTTCTTACCCCGCTCTTTTTTCGCCTTCAGTCCTTGCTTAATATCCCGGTCTATTGTCCGAAAGTAGTATCGCTTCATGGCCGACATCATTTCCAGTTGGAAACATGCCGACGGCCCAATCTTGCTTTTGCACTGATCGCAAAGATTTTCATAAACTTCCAAGGTAATCGGCACGTTGGCCGTTGCTTGGTCCATTTCTTTTTTTGTTTTTTCCATGGTTTTATAGTTGGTTAAAACTCGTCTTTTAATACTTCTTTCTTAATAATTCCGTAACTTGTAATAAGGCTTTCCTCATCTTCTTGAACTCTGCGATCCAACGAACGGCGACAACCGTCGCACAACCCCTCATAGAGATCGAAAATCAACCCAATAAAGCCTTCGTCTGCGTGTTCTATTTTTCGGTTTTTTGTTTGCTTCATGTTTTTTGTTGGTTATGACGCAAAACATTTGTGAATTATGCGTCTTTGTTGGTAATTTAATTGTCTCTGCGAACAAAGACCCCACTTTACATCCCTCAGATGCTTCCACGGCCCGTTATGTGTCAAAAGAAGATGGTCCGATACAATCAGTCTTTAGTCCCCCTAGGCCAAAGAATTGTTGTCTGACTATCGGCACATCCAGTCGGTTGAACGGGAATGAGGTCGTCCGTTGTCAGTGGGCGACAGAGCGGACGCTGTTTACTTCAGTCGGGCGACTTGCATCCCCGTTCAACTTTTAAGCCCTAGTTTTTCTGGAGAAGCGCTTATTGCTCCATTCTTTTGATTTGTAATACGTTTGCGCTGTCCTTTATGCGTTCGTTTCTTCGGCGCGGTTGATGTGTTCAAGTCGTCTGATCACTTCTTTCTCCACTTCGTCTCCAACTTCTTTGCTGATCGGGTGGAAGATTTCTATGTTGCGTTCTCCGATCTTTTTCGTCGGGTACACTAACCGGTAGCCACCGCCGGGTCGCGTATAAACGGCAACATTCCCCGCGTACCATTTGCTATCCAATACAAACGAAGCGAACGCCACGAGCCCGTTATGCGGTTTGATCGGAACCAGCTGTATCTCCTCGACTGTCGTCATAATTTAGTCGTTTATTGTCCTCGGCGTGGAACTTTGCAAGCAACGAAAAAAGGCCCGTGAGGGTGTCTTTCACCTCGCAGGCTTCCGCGTCGGAAAGAACGATACCGAAATCGTCTCGGTACGCTTCCTTAAATCCTTCGGTTGTTCCACTTTTTGAAGACATTTTCTTATAACTTTTTACTTATCGACCTTTGTCTTTGATCGTAGCGGTAACCTTGTGCACCCTTCACTTACCAGTTCAAAAAGAAAAAGCCCGGTTTTGGCCGGACTTTATTGGAGTGTGCTATGTGTTGTTAACAGGTGAGTCTAAACGGCTATACCCTTTTTGTTTAGTTTTATGTTTTTTACCTTGTATCCGTTCCCGTCCCTGCGGCTTTCGATAAAGGTGTCTTTAGAGACGCCGAACGCCTCCGCTAATTGTTCCCTAAGTTTGTAGATTTTGGAGTGGGCAGTTGTCGTCTTCCCTTCTTTTACGATGTTGCTGAGCCGGTAAGCGTCTACAAAACCCTTGTCCTCGAGCAAACACTCGAGAGCCTTGAAAGGAAAACTGTTCTTGCGCATTGAAATCTTTTTTCCGGGGTTATCTTTCTGGTAGAGTTTTCCGCTCGCAACCTCCAACACAAGCGCAACATCTCTCTGCGTATCATCCAACTCTTTTTCTTTGAGTTTCTTGTAGTCCGCAAAGCGGCCTCTGTCGCCGACGTGGACTATGTAGTGGGTTCTTTTTACAATCTCGTCTGGCATATGGGCTGTACCTTCGTACGGTACGGTTCTTTCAACTGTTTCTTCTCTCGCAGTCATTTCATTGTCATCCGTCTGGATTTTCTGTATCGCCAAACGAACACCTTCCGGGTCCGACAAAATGCCGTCGAACGTTTTTGCTTTCTCCAAAGTAAAAACTATTGTGTCCTCAGCAGGGAGTTTTTTCAGGTTTTTCTCCACCAGCCGGAGAATAGCATCCAACCTTTTGAGTGATTTTTTGGTTGTTTTGTTCATACGTTTTCGCTACGTCTTACCTCCATTCTACCAATTTTCGCCGCTTTATTGAATTGCGCCGCGTAAAGCGGTATTATGGAAGAACAACTGAATAGTCAGGTAAACCTAAACCGACCCGGCAACGGGCGGCATGGTTTCAAAACCGGTAAAGGACAAAAACCCCATCATGGGAACACCTTTACCGGTCCTGTCGGGAAACTGGCAGTGGGTAGCCGAGCTACCGCCCGTGGTGTGATTTTTGTGTGGCGAGTAGTCGGTGCCGCAAGTCCCGCCCGATTACAAGTTTGCAAAAACTCGCCATGGAAAATCTTTTTTTACTTTTGTTTCTGGCTTCCGCCGCCGCACTTATCGTCGGCCTGATCAAGCCGAAACTTTTTGAAAACTTATTGAAGGAAAAAGCGACGCGCAAGGGAACGGCCGCAGTGTTCGGTATTGCCGCGGTCGTCTTTCTCGTTTTGTTCGGGGTGGCCGCGGACACGGACACATCTTCGAACGGAAACACGGACGACGGGACTGCTGTCGAAAACGTGCAGGCCGACGATCCTTCTCCTCCGGCACAACCTGTAGCGTATGAAATTGTCGAGACGGAAGACCAGAGTCGTAAGGCACTTGGAAACAAACGGCTTTCTGATTACACATCGGAAGAAATCGCGCTCCTCCCCGTTAACAAAAAGATGCGCTACCGGGTCGTGGTGTCTCCTGACATCAAAGAAGCGCAGGTGCGACCAACGGTCGAGAAAATCATCTCCGACATAACATCTCGCGACAACGACATCGACGAGATCAACTTGCTTCTTTACAGCGACAAGGAACTCGCTGACGGGGCGTTTGATGTTGCCATGGCAACGTGGGCAGTCGGAGGAGATCTGGGAAACGTAACGCCTGAGATCGCCGAGAACAACGACCGAAGTGGTTATGAAATCTCTCTCACGGTGAGGGATAACCTTGAGGAGTACCTGCGTGCACGTGGCGAATCCGAAGAACGCTTAGGTTTTTCCGAAGATGAAAGACGCCAGATTTTCAAAGAAATAGTCGCGGCCGAGGACAAGGCACGCGACGAAGCGGAAGCACTATACCCGATCGACATCTCTGATCCCGATTACAAACAGGAAAATCTCGAGAAGAACTTCTCGAAGGAACAAGAGCTTGCTGATGAGTACGAGGCACAAGTGAGAGTGAAGTACGGGATTACAAAGGAAATCCAAAACGCAATTTCAACCGAGGCCCACCAAGAAAACTGGCCGTTCGAGTAAAAACAAAAACTCGCATGTCGTTTTGAAAACGTCCCGCAACAGCGGGGCTTTTTCTATACAAAAGGCCGGAAAAGTAGTATGGTTTGGTTATAAATGCCCAGAAGGAAGACAAAAAACACAACAGGCATACGCGGAACGGGAACCGTCGACGCGACGGTTGTTTACCGTGTGCTCCAATGTAGTAACCCGGAATGTGAAGGGTTCCTACAAATCTCTGAAGATGACATTGAGGAAGGTGACGTTGATGAGCTGTCAAAATGTCCGGCGTGCGGTACCGTCAACACGCCTTTCGTTTTGGAGAGTCCACGTTGGAAGTATTGTCGGGTGTGTGAACGTCTGCAACCTTTAGAAAGTTTCCATAAGCACAAAGTCACTGGTAAATCGTTTCGCTCCGGCCGCCAGCTTGAATGTGCCGACTGCAAAAACAGCAAGATTAATCCTGTGTTGAATCCGCTACGAACAGCGGATCAACACCGGGAGTCTTCGGAAGGCCGACGGCTTTATGGTTTCTTGTCGGGTGAGAGCAAAAAGAAAATTGATAGCAAAGAGATCCACAAACGGTTTGAAGGTAAATGCTTCAACTGCGAGAGAGAGCTTGAGTATGAGGCAAAAGGACCAAAAGAAATGCACCTTGATCACACCTTCCCCGCAAAATTGCTCTGGCCGCTTCATTTTGGCCCCACACTGCTTTGTCGTGAGTGTAATGGTAGGAAGCATGAAGTTTGGCCTGCGGACTTCTACACGGCCGAACAGCTGAAAAAGCTCTCCGTATTGACGGGGATCCCGCATGAACTGCTTGCCGGGAAGCCCCATGTAAATCCGAAAGCCGTACAGTGGCTTGTAAAAAACATCGACGAGATACTGGTGCGGTGGATTAGGTACCCGAACGAAGTTAAGCGCATTCGCCGCATGGTTCAGGATTTGGAGGGCGTCGACATCTTTGCAAACGCAACAACGGTCCCTAGGTTCTTGAAAGAAGATTAAGAGAGAAGAAGGAATTGGTGTTTGACTACCGTTCCCTGATCTCTTACTCCGAAGGACTCTCGGCCTTCAACACTTTCTTCAAAAACATCTGCCGTTGTAAACCACGGCTTTGCAATGTCCGCGAGTTTTTCTGCCATGTCGCATTTACTGCTTTTTCCTAAATGGAAAACAAGAATGCCGTCGGGTTTGAGTCTTTCTCTAGCTTGACGAAGGATGGGCTCGTACACATCAAATCCGACCTTTTGTTTCTCATCGATGAATCCCAGCGGTTTATTGCTGAAGTCCTGATTATCCCACCCGCTAAACCAGAGACGAAGCCAGTTTGCTAAATAGAAACGCGTACTGTCAAAAAAGGGTGGTGATGTAATAATCGCATCCAAGTCTTTTACATGCTTCGGCCACCACGATGTTGCGTCTTGGTAAAGAACCTCTCCGGGGAGAAATGACTCAGGAACTTCTGTACGCAAACTGCGTTCCACTTTTTCCTTGAGTCGTGGTATGAGCGCTCTGTACTCATACTCTCCCGTAGGAGCAAACGGAGTTATGCCGTGGGACCTCCTACTCAAAGCATACGGCCTATTGCCATGTAAGATGTGTAGAAGGCTTGAAACCACAAGGCTTTCTGACGAAGTAAACTCTGGAAGCTCTTTGAAAAACTGACGAGCCTTTACGATCTCCTCTAGTGTTTTGGGGTCGTAATACTCTACCAGTTTTTTATTGAACCCGAACTGCTTTGCTTCCTGTAATGCATTACGGTCAACTTTCTCTTTGTTAATAAATTGATCCAAATCCTGAATTGTTTTTTGGATCCGTGTTTTATCAACTTTGCCGATCTTTGCACGCGCAATATGAATAGCCGCCGGGCTTATATCGAAACTGTAAGAAGCTCTGCCATTTAGTGCTGCCTCAAAAGGAATTGTTCCCACACCAGCAAATGGGTCGAGTACTTTCTGTCCGGGCTTTGTAAATGTTTTAACAAGGTAATAAGCAAGGGAGGGTTTCAATTTTCCTTGATAGGAGCAAAGTGAATGTAGAGGGTGGCCCCAGTTCCGCTTTGAAAATGGGTGCGTTGTGTGTGGAAGTGTGTTTTTAAAGGTCCCCCATGCGTCTTTCCAGTCGGGCTTTTGAGCGCTATCTTCATTGGAGCTTTTCTCTGGTCCCTCGAAGATCAAAAGAACCTGTTTTAGTACCTCTCCACTTCGGGACATGCGTTTACGGAGAGTAACTCTATCTTTTTCCTTGTATCCAAGATTTTTCAAAACCTCAGCAAGTAATTCATCTGTTGGCACTTTAACGCCAGCGTAAACTGAATCGCCAATGTCTACGGCGACAAGAGCCTTCGGTGCTAAGTGGCTAAGAAGGTCATCAAAAATTGCACGCATGTCGCTGAAGTAATCCGCAACCATCTTAGGGATGCGGGGATCGTACGCATTTTTTTCTAGCTTCTTTACTACATCCTCAACATTTTTTGAAACAAAGGTAAGGGGTTTTCTTTTGGTGACGTCGTTTATTCCAGCTGTAACTGCCTCGTACCTAAACTCAGCAAGATCACCTTTTGTCTTGATGCCCCTCAAAAACCACAGCTCCACCTTTGTGTTGCGAAAATAGTTTGTTCCGTTGAGATATGGTGGACTCGTAATCACTGCATCAATTTTTGAACTCGGTAATTTCGATAAACCTTGAGCTCCTTCCGTCAAAAGAATGGGGCGAGAAGGCAAACTCTCAAGGTTCTCGATGTCTTCTATGATGTTAGACAGGTTCTGTTCCACCTTTTCTATAAACTCCACTTTCTTAGTAAGCTCTTTTTTTGTTTTGTATCTTACGTCTCCGGCCCTCTGAAGAAGCGATGCGGGGATGAGTGCGTTCACAATAGCAACCTGAAGAAGATCGGCTGTCAGTTGGTGCGTGTAAGAAATCTCGTCAATTAATGTTCGTGCTCGTAACACAAGATCGAACGTTTTATCATCAAAAAACTCACTACCATTAAAGGCGTTCTTGTAATTTTGTAGCAAGGAAGCGTCTGGCTGTGCTTTGTTGATCAGCTCTGAAAGCCCTCCCTGCATTGAGTAGAGATTTTTAAGTACTGCCGCTCGCTTTTTCTCTGGGAGTAACGAAACATCTATCTTTGTTTTAACTAGCGCCTGCAGGAGAGGGTTAACCTCTGAGTAGAGTGCTCGTAGCCCTCTCTGGGCTGCGACGAGAGCCGTTACACCGGTTCCGGCAAACGGATCATAAACGGTGCTCGCCTTCGGCGCATAATTATCAAGAATGTGTTCAACAAACTCGGGAGAGTAACCTTCGAGATACGAGTACCACTTGTGCAGGGGGTTATCACGCCCGCCCTTAAAGGTGACGTGAACCGGGTCTATCTTCGTGCCACCTTTTGTGCTTGCCCCATTCGTCACTGCCTTCTTGAGCTCTGTAATGCAGTACGAATTGAGGGAAATGTTCTCTTGTTGTGCCTTTTTCTCAAGATCTTTGTATGAGTGGACATGCAGGAGCTCGCGTACTTCGTGGCTGCTTAGGGGAGCAATTGCACCATGAACGTCCTCATCGTTTTTACCAAAAGCTAATACCAAACCCCGAGCATTAGGGTTTTCTATTTTGTAGTCCGGGAAGTAAATTGCTTTGAATGCTTGATCCGATGCCATATAGTAGTAAGTATGATACTTACTACTATATTACCTTTTACTAAGTAGGGAGAGAAGGGGAAACTGTGGATAAGTGGCCTACAGAAAGTAGGCCGTCCTAAAAGTTGTTGACCACTCCCCCGTTTTTTGATAGAATCGTGGTGTATGGTGAAAAAATCGCGTACAGAATGGGATGCGTTACATTCCACACAAAAGAAACTGCTCGACATTCTCCTTGAGCGCGGAGAAGACGAGCAATACACATACCGTCAAATGGCGGAGGATCTTGGCGTGAGCTCCCACAACACGGTGATGTATCATCTCGACCAGCTTGAGCAGAAGGGATACATCCGCAGGAACAGCCGTAGCGGTATCGAGGTTATGTCAAAGCCGATAAAGGACATCGTGTACTTGAACCTTTACGGTATCGTCGGTTGCAGCCCCACTGGCTTTTTTAATGACGACAACGTGGTCGAGCAGATCCCGTTTCCTGCGAAGAAGCTAGGGGTGAACAGCGACTCCTTCCTCGTAGAAGCGCGGAATGACTCCATGGAGCCCAAGATTCACGACGGCGATCTTGTACTTGCGGACCGAGTGCCACCTGTAAGCGGTGACATCGCTGTTGTAGTTCACGGCGGCGAAGGGAAAATCAAACGTATCTACAAGGAAAAGGGTCGGGTTGTTCTCCAGTCACTAAATCCGAAGTATGCTCCGCAGGTTGTATCGCCGGACAAGGTCAAAAGTGTTGGCGTCGTTCGTGGCGTGGTCCATAGTTTTAATTCGAAAGCAAAAAAGAGCCGCCCATAATCTGGGCGGTTCTTTTGGGCTTTTGAAGCCTGAGATCCGTGATGCTGGTGTTAGCCAGCGGGTCGTTATCATGTTTTTCCTATGGTTTCAGGATACCACTTCAATAGCTCGCATTACAAACTTAAACTGTGGAAGACTGTATGGCAGGATCGAGAAAGCGCTTCGGCGCCTTGAAGCAGGCGACAAATCGAAACATTGAAAACCTTCCCGACGACCCGGGTGTGTACGGCCTTTTTTCTAAGGCAGGAACACTTATGTACGCGGGCAAGGCAAAAAGATTTCGAGCCGATGATCGGGTGATGGAACACAAAGATGAAGGGAGAATCCCTTTCAAGAAAGTTGGTTTCATCCCGGCAACATCGCAGGAAGCTGCGTTGAAGTTGGAAAAGCAGATCATCAAATCAAGAAAGCCGAGGTTCAACAAAAGCGGTAAATAATTTACCGTGTGAGGGGGTCGCGTGTTGTTTTCGGCGCGCGGCCCCTCTCACATCTCCTGCATCAGTCTAAGAATAAACATGAGAACACACAACTTGTTTATCAGTCACTCTTGGGCTTACGGTGATGCCTACGGAAAACTTGTCAGCAAACTTGATAAAGCTGATCGATTCAGCTACAGGAACTATTCTGTTCCGAAGGATAGTCCGATTCACAACGCGGAAACGGATAGGGAACTGCTCGCGGCCATAAAGGAGAGAATGCAGTTTTGCGATGTCGTGCTGATTCTTGCTGGAGTCTATTCGACTTACAGCAAGTGGATTAAGAAAGAGATCCAACTGGCGAATAGTGGTTTTGCGAACCCAAAACCCATTATTGCTATTCAGCCATGGGATAGCGAGCGAACCTCGCAAACGGTCAAGGATAGCGCCGCGAAAATTGTCGGCTGGAACACTGGTCCAATAGTGGGCGCCATCAGAGAGTTAAATCCTTATGACTAAGGAGGAGATTGAAAAAAATGTTTTTAGGAGTGGTGTGGATGATACCCATGCCCTTCTGGAACAATATAAAATCTTCGTCGATTCGGCCGATAAGATCAGCGACAGGCGCTTGAAAACGAATGAGTTCTTTCTCGGACTAAACACCGCCTTTCTTGCTTTACTCGGACTCGCCAAATCACAAGTCGTCGAAGAAGAAATCTCCGTGATCATAACACTCGCCGCACTCGGTGGAATCGCCATTAGTTATCTGTGGTTCCACTTGATCCGATCCCATAAAAACTTAAACGGAGCGAAGTTTAAGGTTGTGCATGTGATAGAAAAACGCTTGCCCCTGTCTCCGTATCACGCCGAATGGGAAATTGTCGGCGGCGGCAATGACAAAAAAAGATACTGGCCGTTCAGCCATATCGAGCTGATCATGCCATGGATCTTTGTTGCGATTTTTGTGACCATTCTGATCACAAAATTGCTTCACTTGTTCGTTGTCTAAGCCGTGTACGGCCATAGGCAGCCGAGACCCCGAAAGGGGTCTTTGGCTTTTAATGCGCCAAAAGAGCGTCTGCTTGACTGATCGTTAACCCAGGATATTGGAAGAATCCCATCCACTCCGCCGTTCGAAAATCGTCCCGTAGTCTCCACTAGTAAAATTAATACCCGCCTTTTGCGGGTTTTAATTTTGCTTGCTTG
>JBBDOU010000014.1:0-15456 GCA_040876885.1 Minisyncoccota bacterium
AATGTAACCCTATCCATGATCCCCGGAGAAACAATATTGTATGCAGTTCTCGGAGGAATTCTTCCGGCCCTCATCTGGCTCTGGTTTTGGAGAAGAGAGGACATACACCCCGAACCAAAAAGATTGATGCTCCTCGCGTTCATTATGGGTATGATGAGCATCCCTTTTGTTATCCCAATCCAAAAATACGCCGCAACCATCTTTAGCGGTGGACTCCTTGTGCTTATATGGGCTGGCATAGAAGAGGTGCTCAAGTATGGCTTTGCGTACTTCTCAGTCTTGAGGAATAAAGAAATGAACGAACCTATTGATGGAGTTATCTATATGATTACGATTGCACTCGGTTTCGCGGCATTAGAAAATGCACTATTCCTTATTGAGCCCCTCTCAAGTGGCCGTATTACAGAAAGCATTATAACGGGAAACTTTAGGTTCTTTGGAGCAACATTGCTCCACGTACTTGCATCAGCAACTGTTGGAGTATGTATAGCGTTCTCTTTTTATAAAAGCACCACGGCAAAAATACTATATACAACCGTCGGAATTATCCTCGCCACGTTATTGCATACACTCTTCAACTCTTCTATAATTAACGGTAACGGAACAAACATCTTATTGGTGTTTGCGTTTGTATGGATAGGGATTATTATTCTTCTCCTCACACTTGAGAAAATCAAGTCTATTACAAACCGTTGTCTATCATTTTTAAAAAGAAAGTAATTATGGCAAAAGAAAAACGATCATTCTTCGAACGACTTACAGGGACAGCATCCATTGATGACTATGATGACTCTTTTAACGAGGAGGAGATTATTCCTGCTCCACACCAAAGACACCCATTGAAAGACTCTGCGCTTGATATGGAAGGAGACGGTGAAGGCGCTCTCGGAAACTGGGTTGAGGAAGAAGAGGAAGGGCAATTGAGTGTTGATGTATATCAGACTGCCGACCATATAATCCTTAAGGCAGTTGTTGCTGGGGTTAAGCCAGACCACCTTGATGTGTCCATTACACGAGACATGGTAACCATTAAAGGAAAGCGAGAAGAACAAAAAGAAGTGACTGAAGAGAATTATTTTTATAAGGAACTCTACTGGGGCTCATTTTCACGAACAATACTACTTCCACAAGAGGTTGAGGTAGACGGGGCTGAGGCAACAGAAAAACATGGAGTCCTTATTATTAAACTCCCTAAGGTGGATAAAGATAAAGAAACTAAGGTTAAGGTAAAGGCTTCGTAGGAAGGCCCTCTTGAGGCAAAATAAAAACACGCCACATGTGGCGTGTTTTTATTTTTCTTTGTTAAGGGTCAGTAATCTATGTAAAGTCAGGTCTCTAAAATTAAAGACAACATCTATGTGGTCACCGAGAAAATAATTATTTTCTCCTAAGTATATTTCTTTGCCTTCTTGTAACACACCAGGGTGTCAGACCACTAATTCGCTAACGCTCACTAAGAACTTTAGGGGACTCGGCGCAACTCACTAAGTTTTTAAAACGCTACTCGCGTTTTAACTCACTAAGAACCTCCTACCCTGACTCAGTCCTCTCTCGTGCTTTGGCACGCGGACTTCCGTCTTTCTCGCCCGCCCCTCGGCACATAGCTCAGAAGAAAAACACTCCTTTCGGAGTGTTTTTCTAGCTATGTGCTCAGGGGCGGGCTCGAACCGCCGACCCTTTGTGCTTCAAACAAATGCTCTACCAACTGAGCTACCTGAGCGTATCTGTATCTTTACCTACTCCATACAATCAAAGAAGTTGCTTATGCTCGGACCCTGTCCCTTCCTCTTGGGAAACTGAGCTACCTGAGCGTATCTGTATTTTTCTACCTCTACTTCTACCGATTCAAGAACCCTCTAATCTCATCAAGGCTTCCTCCAAGCTGTTCTTCTACTCCCTGAACTTTATCCCCCACCTCCTGAACTGTTTGGGCTGCATCAAGCACATTGCCCACGACAGGCTCAAGGAACTGGAAATAAATATACACCGGAAGCCCAATAAGTACCGCAAGCCAAACAAGCTTAATGATTGTGCCAAAAAGAGCACTGCGTCGCATCTTTTTAAGAATCTTATTATTCTCCTTTGTGAGCTCAAGATTCTTCTTCAAAAGGTCTCGTATATCAGGCTCCATGAGAGCTAGTATAGCAAAAATGGATTAAAAATAAAGGGGTTTAAGTAGGACGTCAGATTTGTAACTCGCTACGCTCATAACAACCCCCCTGTCCGGACTCGCGGTTTTGTTTTCTAGGGAAAAGGAAAACAAAACATCGCTCCGTCTCACAAAAACGTAGAAAACGAGGAATTGTCCTCGTTTTCTTACAGTTTTGTGCCCCCACCAGGAATCGAAGCTTACAGCTTCAGTACAGGTTGTCGATATCTTCTTCAAAGATATCTGGCAACCTTTTCGATTCCTTAGGACCCAAATACAAAACTGGTCTAAAAACGACCAGTCTTTATATTCGGGTGCCCCCACCAGGAATCGAAGCTTACAGCTTCAGTACAGGTTGTCGATATCTTCTTCAAAGATATCTGGCAACCTTTTCGATTCCTTAGGACCCAAATACAAAACTGGTCTAAAAACGACCAGTCTTTATATTCGGGTGCCCCCACCAGGAATCGAACCCAGATCGCTCCCTTAGGACGGGATTGCTCTATCCATTGAGCTACAGGGGCAATACATACTAAGATATCATACAAACAAAAAAACCGCGCATTGCAGTTTTTTTATTACATCGCAACTTCTAGAATCTCTAAAGTCGAGTGCAGTCCAAGGCACAAGCAGAAAATAGAAGGAGACATATGTAGATATGACGACTGATATTTTTTGCGCAGTAACGAAGAAGTGTGCCGAATTTAGAGGTTATAGTCCGATAGCAGTTGAAAGTTTGTCCTTATCAAATCCGACAAACATTTCTTCTCCGACAAAAATAACTGGTACACCCATCTGTCCACTTTTCTCAACCATTTCCTGTCGCTTCTCCATATCCTCTCCGACATTATAGTCGGTAAATGCTACATTGTTCTCTTTTAGAAACTCCTTCGCAAGCTGACAAAAGTGACATGTTGGTGTGCTGTATATAACTATTTCTTTATCCATAATTTTCTATTTATACTCATAATGTGTAGAGATTATACCATACTATCATCTCCAAAAAATAACCCCTCCAAAGAACCGCGAGAGGAAGCTTTCCTCAATAACTGACTCGGTATTTAGGTCTTTTAAAGGTTGCTCTACAATGACAATAACCGCTTCACCTGCTTTAGCTACTTCAAATTTCTGACGTATTTCTTCCTCAACCCCGCGAGCTGTTCCAAGTCGTGCTATTTCCTCTTCAAGGGCCTCTTTTCTATCCTCTAATTCTTCAAGATGAGCAAGTCTTTGATTTTTATTTACTCTTGTTTGGCGCTCTTGTTGGTATACTTCCCAGACACCATGTATAAGAAATCCTGAAATAATCAACAAAACTAGCAAAGAAGGCCACGAATAGAGCCATTGTTTCATTCTTCTTTTCTCGTAAAAATCAAACATACGTGATACGATACAGTATACCAAAATACAGAGATTGATATGCTTTTCGATAAACGAACAAAAAAAGTAGTGCGATATGTCTGGATGGTGCTTGGAGCCCTCATAATCGCAAGTATGGTGCTCCTTTTTGCACCTGGGCTTATTCCCGGAACTGGTTTCTAGTACACGTTACCCTCTAACGCACACTACTTATCACCTTCATTTCGCATCACCTTAAGGAAGACTTCTTGAGGTATATTAACTTTTGCATGTTGTTGCATCTTTTTCTTTCCTTTCTTCTGTTTTTCTCGCAATTTCATCTTTCGTGTAATATCTCCCCCATACAGATGTCCCGTGACATCTTTTTTTAGTGCTGAGAGCTTCCGTGAAGCAATAAACCTTCCGAGCGAACGTGCTTGAATCTTTGTCACTACCTGTTGTCTTGGGATAAGATTATAGAGTCGCTCTACTAAAGATTCACCTTCTTCCTGAACACGCCTGCGAGACACAATCCGAGAAAATGCGGGTACTACCTCTTCCACAATAAGAATATCGAGTCGCACAACATCAGCCTCTTTCATCTCACCTACTTCATATAAAATTGATGCGAAGCCTGACGACGCATTTTTTAACCGGTCAAAAAAGTTTCGCATAAGCTCGCGCAACGGCATTCGAGCATGAATCCGCGTTCGGTCATCACCAAAGTTCTCGGAGTCCCCGATAACCGCTTCATGTTCATAGAGTAACTGCATAACCCCGCCAATATATTCTCCCGGAAGAATTATTTCTAATGCTACCCACGGCTCGAGTATCTTTTCATAAAGATTGTCTTCAGGAAACTGCGTTGCAGAATAAATTTTCTTATGTTCTCCATCTTTAAACACAACCTCATACGTGATACTTGGAGTAGTCACCACGAGCTCCAAAGTGAACTCCCGACGGAGACGCTCAGTTATAATCTCAAGATGAAGCATTCCAAGGAAACCACACCTAAATCCGTGTCCCATAATCCCAGAAGTCTCTTCTTCATAAGACAGCGACGAATCAGAAAGACTCAACCGGTCAAGTGCTTGCTTAAGTAATGTAAAATCATCCTGACTCTCAGGATAGACGGAAGCCCACACCATGGGCGTCGGCTTCATATAGCCAGCAAGCCCAGGGACGGTACTTCCTTCACGCACCAAGGTATCACCAACAGACGCAATACCAGGTTTCTTGATACCCGTCACAATATACCCAATTGCCCCTGCAGTAAGCCTATCTGTCGGGGTCTCTTCTGGAGAAAAGATGCCTACCTCAAGCGCATTAAATTTCTCTCCTGCCTGCTTGAAAAGAAGCTGTTTCCCTTTTGAGATTTCCCCATCAAGCACTCGTATATATACAATAACCCCGCGATGCGTTGAATATTGAAAATCAAATACAAGCCCCCTAAAATCATCCCGGCCGTTTTCTTGTGTGTGCACTAGACTTACTGTGGGTGCTGGGATTCTTTCGATAACAGCATCAAGGAGTTCAAGAACGCCCTCTCCTGTCTTTCCAGAACATTCTAATATTGATTCTTTACTACACGTAAGAAGCTTAGCCACCTCTTTTTTGACATCTTCGACGCGTGCGAGTTTTGAGTCTACTTTACTTAATACAGGAACTATAACGAGCCCTAACTCCTGAGCCATCCGAAGTGTTGAGAGTGTTTGTGCTTGAATACCCTGCGTACTGTCTACTAAAAGAATAGTTCCCTCAACAGCCTTAAGCGCTCTGGAAACTTCGTAATGAAAATCAATATGTCCGGGAGTGTCTATGAGATTAAAGGTATACCCAATGTCTCCCTTTTTGTGACGCATCGTCACTGGTTGCATTTTGATTGTAATCCCCCGCTCACGTTCAAGATCCATGCTATCAAGCACTTGCTCTTTCATTTTGCGCGCCTCAACCGTATGCGTAATCTCCAGCATGCGGTCAGCAAGTGTTGATTTCCCATGGTCTATGTGCGCGATAATACTAAAGTTACGTATGGTGTCCATAATCAAAAACAATCTATTTCCTACAGTTCTGAACCCTCTGCACCAACTGTCCGTGTCCTCCAGAACCGATGTACAAGCGAGTTTCTTACCTCTCTAAATTCCCGACTTCCAAGTAAAGATAACAGTGTCATCCCCGCAAGAATTCCCAGTACTCCTGAGAAAAATCCTTGTGCAAATATACCCCAAAATGTGTTGATATCAAAGACATTATCGAAAAGGTCCAAAAGCTGGTGTGTTACAAACCCCATTATAACTGATGCTGATAGCGTCTCAAAAAACACACGAAGTATCGGACGAGAGAACTCACGGGTATCACGTTGGAACAAGAACCAAAAGATGCCCGCATTTAAAATCATACCAACTGAGAATGCTAACGGGAGCATGAGCACTTCAGTTCCCGCTATCCCCTCAACGCGGAGTAGTGTCTCGAAAAAATATTGCCAAACGGATACTGATTTAAAAATCCAAACAAACAGGTACGCGAGGAGTACTATACACACCGCTGAAAATACATTAACCAGTAACGGTATCTTAGTCTTTCCTGAGGCGTAATATCCCCGCACAAACAAAAGCGTTAATCCTTGAGAGATAAGTGACACCACAAACAAAGCAAAGAGCGCAGCGGTGAGTCTCGTATCAACCCAATCAAAAGCTCCAGACCCAAGTACCACTCGAACTATTTGCGCTCGAAGTACAATAAATAATATAACAACAGGTACTGACCAAAATACAATATGACGTGCTGAAATTACCATGTGTTGCATAAACTCGGCCCGGTTACCGTTTGAAAACAACCGAGCGAGTGTGGGGAACGCGGCGACAGAGTAACTTGCGCCAATAATTGAAAGCGGAACTGCTTGTAGGTTAAAAGAGAAACTAAAGACCGTAATAGAGCCCTCTACCATAAGCGAGGCAAGCCCCAGTAAAAACAACAGCGCAATGTGCTGTGCAGAAAGTGCTAATGTTCGTGGTAAAGATAAAAGAATAACGTCCTGCAACTCTTTAACATTAAAACGTAGTGTAATATTGTGAAGAAAATTTCTTGTGATGATAAATGGTAACTGCACCCCCATATGGAGCAGTGCACCAAGTACTACGCCGTACCCAAGACCCATAATACCGAAATGAGGATATAGGAAGAGCACTCCAAATATTATTCCAAGATTATATAAAAGAGGAGCAACACCATACAAGATAAACCTGCCGTATACCTGTGTGACACTCGCAAATATATTCGAAATACCAAGCAAAATGGGCTGTAACAATAAAATTCTTGTGAGGGTAATTAACGAGCCATAGTGCTCTGTCCCCACAAGGCCTGGAAATATCTTAGGGATAATAAACGGAACAAGAAAAAACAAAACAAGGCTTATGCATGATATTCCTAAAAAAAACGCAGAGAATACATGCCCTATAAAAGCTTTCTCGCTCCCATCATTCTTACTTAAAAATGGAATCAGTACATAGATTGAAACCATCGAGGCGACTGACACAAAGACGAGATCAGGTATGCGAAACGCAGCGTAATAAATATCAAGTGTCCCGCCTGCACCGAAGTAGTGCGCCAACAGTCTGTCTCTTACAAGCGCAAGCACTGCTGAAAAGAGCGCAAAAAGACCTAGAAAATACGCAGCCTGGTGAAGACCTTTAACTTCTTGGTGTAAAATAGAGATGAGTCTTCCCACCATATTACTCTTCTATCGGTAATCCAAACCCCTCAAATGGTTCTGCCGATGTCGGTGCGTTATTAAAGGGCTCTCGTCCGGCACTCAGATTAGCGATAATTTCTGTAATCTCTGCATTACCTGGATTAAGTCTCTTTACCGCTAAAAATTGATCAAGAGCTTCTTGAAGTTTCCCAGATTCAAAGTAGGACAACCCAAGGAAATAGCGAGCGTTTGAATAATCAGCATCAAGGAGTACCGCTCGCTCGAGAGATTCTTGTGCTCCCGCATGGTCTTCCTCTGAAAACTTTAATATTCCTAACTGGAAGAACACTAGTGGATCCTGTGGAGATAGAAAAGAAGCGGTCTCTATTGACTCAATTGCAGAGGAAACATTACCTTCACTGATTTCTATCTGAGAAAGAAGGTAAATAGCGTCTGTGTAATTATTTTTCATAATAAGCGCATCAGCTATTCTTTCTCGTGCACGGTCATTACTTCCGTTAAGTACCTCCACACGTGCTATATAGAGCGCTATGGCTGGGTTTTTGGGGTTAAGTGAGAGCGCTTGTTCGTACGCTACACGAGCATTTTCATATGCTCCTTCTATCTGCAAAGGAACAAGCGACTCGTATATCCTCCCCAGCGCCACCCAGTTTTTATAATTCCGAGACTCAAACCTCACTGCGTTTTGCCCTTCTCCAAGCGCTTGTGTAAGTATCGACTGGAATTCACGTTGCGTGTCAGCGGTATTTTCACCCCTTTCTACAAGCGCATTAAGTTTGAAGAGAGATATCTCAGAAGAGGCTCTAAAGACTGAGTCGTGGTTACTAAATATTTGCGCACGGTTAATATTTTTTTCTGCTGTAACAATATCTCTCGTGAGAGAAATATTTACCCGAGCTTTCTCAACATAAACAGAAGAAACAAAATTTCGAGTTGAGACATACAGACTCATGACGATGCCGAGCAGCAAGATAAATAACAGAACAACCCCAATAAACCCAACTCGTAAGTTTTTATTGAATTCAAATATTTTTTGCTGTAGCGCACCCACTTGCACTTGCGTCGCCACACTTATTCCCGAGAAAAAGAAAGCAAGGAAAAATAGTGATATATGAGGAACATAAAAAATCGATACTGCCCACAAAAATAGTGCTGAGAGAAATGACGACGTAGTAACGTAATTGTCAAAAACCTTTAAATCAAGACGAACAAACAAGCGGAGTCCTGCCCAGAGAAACAGTCCGAGAAACATGACCCAAGAGATTATACTGAGGAGCCCGTGTGTAATAAAGAGTGTCGGAATAGTTCCTACCCCAAAAAGAAAATCTGTGTTCCAAAACGGCGTGCTGTTAACACTTGAAGGTTTATGAAGAAGCCATTCCTGAGTAAAATTATTAGGCCCAGCACCAAAGATACTACTATCTCTGTACACCTCTTGTGCTACTGTTAGTGTGCTCTGTAGTGACGGACGTGCTTCTACTTGAGAAATACCTAACTGAGTATTTGTAAACTGCTCAATTGCCGAACCAGAAAATATAAAAAGAATGGAGACTAAGAACACTGCGAGTACATACCCTGAAACCATATGACTACCTCCATCTTCTGAGTTAACTTCACCGCCGAAAAACTTATGTTTAAAGAAGGAACGCATAAAGAGGAGAAACGAGATACTTGCAAGCACTACCCACACCAAAGGGAAATTCACCACAATAAGCATCAGGAGCGCCAAACATAGACTTACGGTAAATATCACCTTTAAGACCCCTTTTGGCCTTAAGATGTCTAATGTAGTGAGTGATAGGATTCCTATAAGTCCCGCATAGAGCGCAAGGTCATTCCACTTCCCTACGAGATTTGCTGTATTCCCAAAGAAAACATTAAATGACAAGAAGTCAGCTCCCGAAAATAACCGAATAGCTTGGTAGACACATACAATAAAAAAAGATGCTACGAGCGCTAAATATAATTTAAAAACCTTATCCTTTGTATTAAACAAGAGCGCTCCCATACAGAAACTAAGTACCAAGACCAGCATCATCAACCCTGTGTCCGTATCAATACCATTACCCACTAAGGAATTTAAAATGTTTCCAGAAAATAATGATGCAAAAAGTGCGATAAGTGGAAGCGCGATAAGTGGAAGCGCGAAGAGTGCTTGAGGAAGTACAATACTGTTTTCCTTTAGTCGTGCAATAGTCCACAGGAGCGCCGGCACTAATACTCCAACTACCAACAAAAACAACTTAACTCCTTGTACTGGCGCCACCTGGGAAGGGATGAAGAAAATCGGCAAAAGAAATACGAGGGCTGTCAGCAACAATACTCCTACAGCGTCCAGTTTTTTATTGGTCATACATGTATATTGATTATATTGCGCTAAATAATATACATAGTATAACAAATAGAATCAGGGTCCGGTAACACTCTTCTGGGTATATATAATGAAAACAACTTCGCATACGCGAAGTTGTTTTCATTACTGTGTACTACTTGTACCTATAAGCCGAATTCTGTATTTCTTATACATGTACACTGCACAAGAAACAGTAGCCATTTATCTGGGGTTGCTGTTACCAACAACCTCTCGCGGCACTTCCACGCACGTAACGTGGTGGACACGGCCTTGCATTCAAGTAAGGATTTAGCCGTTTCACTTCATACGTTACCATATGACTATTCCCTGGATATACTACCTAAGGAATCTTATACTTTTTCAAATATAAGCGTCTCTGCTCGCACCTCTATCCTTGCGGACGACGGGTATTACCCGCTACCTGGCTACCCATGAAAACATGGGTGAATGTTCGGACTTTCCTCTCGTATATTAACTATACGAGCGACTACTCAATACAAGCCAATAAACTATACCATGGATAAGATCAAAAACAAGAGAGCCCTTGTTTTCAGGGCTCTCTTGTTGATGTTTTCACCTCTACCTACTCTATTTCACACGTTCCTCCTGCGCACGCCAATTCCTTCTTCTGTTCTGTTTCATCCTGAAGTTCATATGTCATGAGTTTCGAGTAATCAACATTTTCGAATTTCTTTACCATCTCTTCATATCGCTCCTTATTTATTTCCTCATACGGCGCAAGTTGATAGACGTGGTTGCTTCTTGGTAGAAATGATAGCCCTCCAATAATATCCCAGTTTTCATAGACCCAATCTGCAACTGCTATCCACTCTCCATCGCCAACTGATATGGTTGTTGATGGATTGTGTTCAGTGTAATTTTCTTTTACGGTCTTCCAATGAGCAAGTTGGTCAAGTGCTGTAATGTCATCTTTAAAGACAACTCCCTTAGGTGACTTCACTGGGAACTCAAGCACAAATGTGTTTGCACCTTCCATAGTCTGCCCCACTTCTGGATGATACGGCGCGCCTTGATCTCGAAGCATCTTAAAGAGTGAGTCAGTCGCTGAGATACGTACACGACGAATATAATACGGAGCGTGTCGTGGATGCATTCCAGAGGCACAGTTGGTAGTTTGAGAAACAGTACCTGAGGGCTTCACACAGGTAATCGCGTTTGAATGATTAATCCCAAATTTCTTTGCGTATATTTTATTAACTTTAATAGTCTCCGCTTTTAATTTTTTAAGGACTTTCTCTTCTCGAATAACCTTAGAGTCCCATTGTCCAGTGAGTGACACTCCAAGAAGTCGTTCGGCTTCACAGTTTTCTTTCCACTCTTTTGAAAGATACTTGAAATCAGTCAGTGTTGATTGATACGTACCGAGAATTGTCGCGATACGAATTTTCCGCATAAGAACAGCTTCTGTGTCAGTTGCTCGACAGATAACCTCTGAGAGATTACAAAATTGCTTTGACTGTAAAATAATTTCTCCACATGGGTTTGTTCCTGGTTGATTGATACCGTGACGCCCTCCTTCCTCGGGATTGTTTTTGTACTTACTCTTTAAGTATGCAACACGTCGCTCAGGGAGTTGCTCTACAAGACTTCCTCGGTTAAAGATTCCACGCTCTCCAGTCTTTGCTTTCATTAATGAAATCCATTCATCCATAAATTCTTCATTACTTGGTTTCT
Organism: Minisyncoccota bacterium; assembly: GCA_040876885.1. Classification (GTDB taxonomy): domain Bacteria; phylum Patescibacteriota; class Minisyncoccia; order Phycocordibacterales; family JABMNX01; genus JABMNX01. The sequence goes on from JBBDOU010000014.1 coordinate 11,248, forward strand.
CTTCGTATACTGCAGAGTTATTTGCTAATGCCCGTTGTGGGTCAGTAAGCCAAAATTGCCCACTTTTTGCATCCCGAATAAGGTCATCATCAAGGTCAGAAAGTGAAATCATGGCTGCACGCCTCACTCCGCCAGAAACAATGGCCTCCCCAATCTTACAAATAACATCATGAGCATCTATATTCCTAAGTCTCCTTCCTTGGCGACTTAATATCTTTATCCGAGTGAAATCAAGAAGATCTTGAAGCGGGTCTGGGCCAGATGCTTTTCCCCCCATGGTCTTGAGTCGAGCTCCTGCCGGGCGAATTTTTGAATAATCAAAAGAGACGTCCTTTCCATCAAACCATGCCCTTAAACCATGGGTTAAAGAATCTGCCCACCCTTCAGCTGAGTCAAGAACCACAAACGTTGGTAATTTCTCTCCTGTTTGCGGTTTGACTTGAGGAAGTTTACCAATATTCCAACTCTCTACACCGTATCCGACACCAGTCCCTTTTGAAGAGAGGTATAAAATCTCTGCAAAGTCTTCAATTTTTGACGGTGCTATGTATGAACAGTTGTACCCTGTTACATTACAGCGTCGCGCAGGATCTCCTGCAAACTGCATCAGTCGCATAGACGGCATAACTTCTTGTTTTAAAATTGCTTCACGTACCTCACTATATTCTTTTTCTGAAAGTTTCTTTCCAAGATTTTCTTTCATAAACGCAATGTAGCGGTCGACGGTTTCAATCCACGTCTCACGTCGTCCTTCTTCAGATATCCATCGTGAGTATGATCGTAGGTATACAAAGTACCCAAGATCATTTCCTTTAAAATATTGTGCACTCTGTTCGGTGAGTTTTTTTACTTCGTCTGAGACAGTGATGCCTAAGTCTCGAAGTTTTGCTCGCCCTGCACGGTAGAGAATGTAGGACTTCGCAGTTAGTACATAGTCAGAGAGAATAAGCTGTCGTTCCACTTCGTCCTGACATCCTTCAACGGTAGGCATAAAATTTTTATACTTTCGTGCGATACGTACAATGTCAGACGCAACTTTGTGCGCAACCATCACCGCCTCTTCAGGAGAGCCTTCGGAACTCGCATTCATGGCTTTAGATATGGCCTCAGCTACTTTGTCAAAATCAAACGGTACAATCCGCCCGTCCCGTTTTTGTATCTTAGAGATAAATTTCTTGTAATCTGCGGTCTTTCCTGAGGCCGATTTTGCAACAGATGAATGCTGTTGTACAGCGGTATCAATTCCCTTACGAGTCTTCGCTTTTTTTTCTACTTCTAACATGATTGAAGGTGTGGTTTAAGGTGTCGAGTAAATATATAACGTTATGTAACTATTGTACCTCTATCTTACGTCCTATTTTATGTGGAAAAGTACAAAAATATCATCAGGAGATAAAAAGAAATTGTGGTCAATAATCATATCTAAAAAATGGCGCACTTACTGCGCTTGTGGAGTCTTCCACGAACCAGTACTTTTTATTTTTACATCATGTTTTTTTGAAAAACCTGCATTTACCTCTAATGCAAACTGGGCAGGTGTCCTTGGGTGAAATGAAGTGGGATACGTGTCTGGCGAAACATCAGTATGTACGTCTACAACCTCTAACACATCGTTCATCCAGATAATATCTATCGGGAATAACATATCCTTCATCCATATACCAGACTGACCGCGCTCGCTAAAGACAAAGAAAAGACCGCTATCTTGCGGGAGGTGTGTAATATCAGAAAGACCTTTTTCTCTGGTTGCTTGGGTGTCTGCTATAGCAACTTTGAGTACTGAAGAGCCAATGAAAAACTGCCGTGTCTCGCCTTCAAATATACTGTTGGTGTTTTTTTTCACGGATACTAAATAACTACTAAAACAAGCGACAAGAATGACCACGCATGCTCCAATAACAAGAAGATTCTTCATACTATGCAGTATATGTCATCTCTTCTTTCATGCATACAACATATATGCAAAGAGAGTCGTCTCAAGTGCTAATTAATGGTACGCTGTGGGTGCTATGGAAGATATCACGTACCCAATCAGAATTAACCGATACCTCTACCTCAAGGGGTTTTGCTCTCGCAGAAAAGCGGACCAGTTAATTGAAAAAGGTGACATTCTCATAAATGGAGTGACCGCGGTGCTTGGAACAAAAGTCCTTGCAGGTGATGAGGTTACTGTTGGTAAACAAGTAAGACAACTTCAATCTGAATATAAGTATTTCCTCTATCACAAGCCACGAGGGATTGTTTCTCATAACCCTCAAGGAGATGAAAAATCTGTCGAAGATGTTTCGGGACTTCCAAAAAATTTTTTCCCAGTTGGGCGACTCGATAAAGCGTCTCATGGACTTATGCTTCTGACAAATGACGGAAGGATCGTAAACCGACTTCTGAGTCCTGAGTTTGAACACGAACGAGAGTATGTCGTCCGTGTCGATAAGAAAATTACCAACTCATTCATCACTCGGATGAAAAAAGGTGTCAACATAGAAGGCTACACCACAAAACCATCAATAGTCCGAAAGGTTAACGACAGCACATTCAACATTACACTCACAGAAGGTAAGAAGCACCAAATCCGCAGAATGACCGTAGCGCTTGGTTATCAAGTGAAGGACTTAAAGAGAATCCGTATTATGGACCTGACACTGAGTGCTATTGAAGAGGGTAAAACTAAAGAGTTTTCGAGTGAGGAAAAAATGAATCTGCTTGAAAGTCTTGCGATACCGCTTAACGCATAGCTCCAAGAGGACTACGCCCTAAAATCAAGAGAGCAGGAATTGATACAGAAGCGTTTCCCTCCCTTCTCCTTTGGACCATCCTCAAAAAGGTGCCCTAAGTGCCCACCGCAGGACTTACACACAACTTCTGTGCGGTGCATACCGTGACTTGTGTCTTCTCGTGTTTCAATTGCCTCAGATACTACCGGGTCGGTAAAGGAAGGCCATCCGCTTCCTGAATCAAATTTCGTGTCCGATGAAAATAGTGGCGCATGACATCCAGCGCAGTGGTACATTCCCGTTTCCTTATTGTCGACATACTTCCCAGAAAACGCAGACTCAGTCCCTCTCTCCCGGAGGGTGTGGAACTGTTCAGGAGTTAACTCACTTTTCCACACGTCTTCTGTTTTTTCTATTTTATTATTATCGCCTATACCCATATTAATTTTCTATTCACGCATCCATACGTGCAAAGCGTGGTACTGCTTTACCATCAACAGTAACATTCTCTAAAAACATTTCGAGTGGTCGCACCCATAGTTCTGAAAGCTCATTTCCTGGATGTTTGTAGACGACAACATCCTCAAGTGTCTCTGAGTTTTTTGCGACTCCAAGAACTTCGTACTCCCCACCTTTGTAGTGTTTGTATGTTCCTGGTTTTACTTCTTGCATGTACATAAGTATACACTACACATATCTGAGTGTGGTTCATATCCACGCAAAAAAATAACCCCGGGGTGTCCCACCCAGGGTAGTTTTATACACCAACATGTGGGGGACAGGATTCGGTCACCGCTGCTCAGTATCTTGTTCGTGCTCCGCACTCCAAGATACTAAGCGACGCGACCCCGCCACTCGAATTCTTCTTTCAGTCGAATATACTCGCTTTTTTCGAATCCCTTCGGAAGCTCCGCTTCCTTCTACCTAAATATACAAAACGGGTGGCCAGAAGCCACCCTTATTTGCATATGCGGTCATTATACCAAAAAGTTCGGACTCATTTCCAGCAGAACCCCGAATGAGGCACGCGCGCCTGCCTGCCGAAGCCTCGGCGCAGGCAGGGAGCGCGTGGTGAAGCGAAACTAAATCGTACGCTCCACGAAAGCCCCGCCACCACCTCGCTTCACTCGGCAACCCCAAAAAGAAAAAATGTTCCTTGCTTTTTCTGATTTTCGCGGGGGTGGATTTTTTCTGAAAATGGAAAGGACATTTTTCTTTTGGGGTTCTGCCTTCCAAGTATTCAGGCAGCGTGGCGGGGCTTCAATTCGGACTAGGTTTTGCGAAAACTATTTTCTGGGGATATGGATTTTCGCAAAACCGAGACTAATTTGTTTTTGGATTTTGTCCGCGCGGAGGAGGGTGAGAAGCGAAGCTTCGCAAGGCCGGAGTGAGCGAAGGTGAACGAGGCGGGGTAGCGGAATTTTCCAGCAGGAAAATATCCGTGACCTGGGGAGGAATCCGCGCGGGCTATTGGGATTCGTTTTAGCGGGCGGAC
>JBBDOU010000015.1:0-14122 GCA_040876885.1 Minisyncoccota bacterium
TCACCGCATTGGGTTCATTTGTTTGTGGTGCCCCCGGCAGGAATCGAACCTACATCGCATCTTCCGCAAAGATGTATTCTATCCGTTGAACTACGGGAGCAGTACCGAATCACTCTATCAGGTTTTTACTTTTTTCTCTATCTTTTCTCACTATATGATATGTTTTGGTGTACACCGAGTATAAACAGTATAAAAAACTCGCCATAACTTCCTAAGAAGTTATGGCGAGGCGATAGTTGAAAGAATGTATTGCTTAAGAATGGAAGCATTTTTAGGAATACAGCGAACTGAGTCTCCTCCGCTTCCTGCTTCAAGCTTCACAATGAGGTCGCCTTTGACGACTTGTGCATCCACCGGAATGCACTCAAATTGTTCTGGCCAGAGTCCGTATGCGACAGCAACTGCATCAAACGGTAAGAATCCGTCGCTTCCCGCAAGTACTGAAAACATCAACCCCCACCCACGAAGTCTCTCGTGGAGGTAGTCGGGAAGTTCCGCCGTTGTATTAAGAATTTCTTGGTACGTAATCGGAACTCTTTTCCCCGCATCAAACGGAATGTACCGAATTGGCACTCCTGATGCAATAACTTCTTGTACCGATCCAATATCGACAGCGACATTCAAGTCTTGTAGGTCCATCTTTATAAACCACGTGGGGTTTATTACGAAGACCTCTTCCTTGAAGCGGGAGCCTACGAAGACTACTTCACTAATAGCGTGTGCGATATTTTTATCGCAACGGATCAGTGAGGCAATATTAGTAAGTGGCCCAAGTGCGATTATTCGCATCGGACCTTTTCTTAAGGCTACCGTAAGTTTTTGGACGGCATCTGATTGACACCCTCCAAGACCTCGATAGAGCGGGAAGTCTTTACCGACAATCTTATTGGCAACATACCATGTGTCCGACTCTGTGGCGTTTCCACTCGTGGTGCTTATGCCAACAATATTCATACGTACCTGACGAGCCATAACATATGCAAGGCAATCGTCTGGGTCAGAGTAGACCAGGTTTTCTCCGCACGCTGGATCCATATCGATCCAAACACGTGCGGGTGACGCCTCTTTGATGGGACTCGGTGTAAAATGGTTAATCCCTGAGCATCCCGAAAGGATAAGCAGAGAAAAAAGAAATAAGAACGTTTTCATTGGGCCCTCCTTTCAAGAAAGTCTTAATTAATCTAATTTAATTATATCACTTATTACATTTTTTGTCAATACGCCCTTGTGTACTTTTTATACGAAAGTGTATGATACGTAGTATCTATGAAAGGTGATACCTCAGAAGAAAAAGATTTGTTACCAAGAGACCAAATATTCACACGACCATTTGAGCAACGTTTTTTATCGTGGTATCGTCGAGTATTTTCAATTAATGAGGTAGAAGAGTCTCTTGTACTCAAGTTCTTTTTTGGTGCGATGCTCTTTGTTTTTTTCTTAGGGTTTTCATCATGGATGGGATCAAGAGCGATTACTCTAGAAGCCTTTAAGAGTGGGAGTTATACCTGCTGGCCGTATTTTCAAAGTTGCGGAGAATGGTACTTTCTCTCCGTTATTCCATACGGATACTCTCAGACGATTCTATATATGGCCTTTTTTGGTGCGATGCTACTTATCGTTTCTTTAATGTGGAAAAGAGATTGGGTGCTCGCACACATGCTTATGATGATACTTTTTGTGTGGGAGGTGCTTCTTCTACTCGTGCTCACTGGAGGGCTGTCAGGAAATTATGATTATTATCACATTTTTCTTACGTTTGTTCTCTTGTTCGTACCATATAAGATGTTTTTTCTGAAATTAGTATTTGTTCTTTTTTATTTTCTTTCTGCAACGGTAAAAATTGATGATGGGTGGATACTTGGTTCATATTTCACCGCACTTCAAACAGGACTTCCAATTTTCCCTGATTCAGTTGCTCCTCTTGTCACGAACATGGTTATCTTTATGCAGGTTATTGGCGCATGGTTCCTGATGAGTAAAAATAAGGTATATCAAAGAGTCGCATTGTTTTATTTTATAGTATTCCACCTGTATTCGGGGATTCTTGTGCAGTATCGTTATCCTGCAACAGTTCTTCCTGCACTTCTTATACTTTTCGGTCCTTTATATCAATACACAAAAGTGCCATTAGTAAAAAAAACCTTAGCTGGTTGGTTACTCGTCATTCTTTTGTGTATATTTCAAAGTATTCCGTTGCTTATCTCTGGAGACCATAAAACAACACTTGAAGGAAATAAATATGGTTTCTATATGTTTGAAGCGAATCACCAGTGTATTTCAGATGTTGCAATCTATAATAAGGATGGTTCTGTTGCTACAAGTACAAGTGAATCAATTCTTGCACGTAATCGGTGTAATCCGTACGACCGTTGGTTTCAAATGAACCAGTTGTGTCAACGTGCCGAAGATGTAGAAAAAATAGCGTGGACGTTTGACCATTCTATAAATGGAGATCCTTTTTATAGGATTGTTGATGAAGAAAATGTATGTAATCTTGAGTATAAAGCATTTTCACATAATGAATGGATTAAAACTCCTGAGGAAGGTGCTGAAGTAATTGGTTATCCAGTAAAAAATATTTATCGATAAGCATGGAAGAACTAGAAATAACAAAAAACATACTCGTACTTTCTGGACTCGAGGGTAATGACGAGATAACTTTGAATTTACTTCAAGCCTGGTTGGTTAACTATGTAGATCTCATAGCGATGTTTTGGTGGGTTATTTGGTTGCTGGTAGTACTTCTTATGGTATTAAAACATGTTGTGTTACCGCTTCTAAGAAAAGTAAGATAGCTGTTTTTATAGTTTTCCACATGGTTTTGTGTGTTTTTTGTTTAGACAGTGGTGGTGATATGTTGTACACTTAAAGGGATGGAATCCTATCTAAAAAAAATTATACGTATGTCTTCTTATGCGGGCGTCCTTCTTCTTGTTGGTTTCTTCGGTGTGTTTGGTTTAAATAAAAAAGACAGTGGAGAGTATACGATAGATAGAGCCTCTGCAGATGTTCCGTATAGCCAGGCTGGGTATTACAGTCAATCTTACTATGGCGATGGCGGTGATGACGGCGGTGATTGCGATGGCGGTGATGGTGGTGACGATTGTAATTAATAAAGTCAGTTATTTTTTAAGCATTAAGAAATTAAAGAACAGTACAGTATGAATAAAACATTGCAAATAGTCGTACTCATTTTTATTACAATATTTATTACTGCTGGTATTATCTATGCAACACCCTTGAAACATAAAAATATTATAGAGCCGAGTGTTCATGATGTTTTATCGGAAGATTTCTATGCACGGTACATTGAAAACCCAGACGAATACGTATTTATTGATGTGCGGGGAGTGGACCAATACAAAGAAGTCCACGTAGAGGGGTCAGTTAATATGCCACTGCATACTTTGTACGACCAAAGAAAAAATTTGCCCAAGAATGGTAAGACGATAGTAATTATTTGCTCAGGCGGTCGTGCGTCGGGTGTTGCATACGGGTATCTTGAACACTATGGTTTCTTAAATCTTGAACGAATAGAGGGGGGTGTGGCAGCTTGGGTCACTGCAGGTCTCCCTACTGTATCAGAGTAATAATTTACAAAAAAACTAGAATTAAACATATGGAATATGAAAAAATAGAGGAAAAAGATGGAGTGAATTATCCTAATGTTGAAAATACTACAGCAAGTGAGACAGAAAAAAGCAAGACATTTTTATATGTAGGCTTAGTAAGTTTTGTGGTCGCACTTTTGTTGGTCGCTTCTTTGTTTTTTATTTTTAATACAGTCCAGAAAGAGGATGATCTTCCTATTGGAGAAAGTATATACGGTGAGAGTGCAGCTTCCCGCTTAGGTGAAAATAATAAATTATATCAAGATGCACAGTTTGCATACGAGACCCGCGATTATGATAAGGCAACACAACTGTATGAAGATGCTTTAAGTATAGCTACTAATCCTGACGAACGAGGGCAGATTAAGTATGAACTTGCTGGGCTTAAAGATAGAAATGAAAAAGAACGAGAAGCTGTACAGTTGTTTAAGGAAGTCTCTTCAGATGAGAGCGTTTCAGATGTCATACGAGCTTCTGCGGTTGAGAACATGGCTCGAAAATTTTACTCAAAAAATGATCCGGTTATTTTTGAAGAAATTTTTAGCACAGATCCATACAGAGATCTTCTTGTCGAGAATGATATTAAAGCTTCAATAAATAATATATTTATGTACGCATCAAGCATCTATCCATTAGCTTATTCTGAACTTCGCGTTGCGGATTGGTATGTGAGCGACCTCATTGCTAATGAAGGTGTAAGTTCAACGGGTGAATCCGCTGAAGAGGTTAAAAGACAAATTCAAGAGAGGGTGGCAAATGCCGATTTAGATAACGAAAGGGTTGTTAAAGCATATCCAAACACCAGCCGATTTGGAACATACCTTGTGAGAAAAGCTGTTGTTGCAGGCAAACTAGAACAATTAGGGGACCCTTTTCTAGGGGACCCTCAGGTTTTGTTTGAGGCTGCATTGTCACGAGCCGCTATATTTAATTCTGGAGAGACTATATCTTTTATGATGTATAACTTCGCAACATTCCTTGCACATAATCGTATAGAAAACCAGAAGGATGATGTCGTAGCACTACTTCAAAATTTTTATGGAAATGGTCGCTATACTATAGATGAATTTGAGGGCAACTCCTTTTTTGAGTTTTTAGAAAACGAACAAAATAATGTTGCTGGGACACGTTCTGATATTGAATTACTTGCAAGTATAGATCCAAATTTCAAGACTATGCTCGCCGATAAACTTGGATGGGTCTTTTAAGTAGAAATATTAAAAGTAATATAAATAAAAGAAAAAGCGCTGAGATTTTTAAGTCTAAGCGCTTTTTGGGTAATATATAAAGTTTTTTATTTTACCCGAAGTTGTATTTTTTTAACAACAGAGTCATTCCAGCTGCTACTGGTACCGGTCATGCATTCTTCTTCGCCAACCGACAGCTTGTTTTTTCCAGCTCGGAATAATACTCCTTTGATTTCCATAGAAGCATCTGTTGTCATGTCGTTTCCGACATTTCCAAACGAATGGATATTATCAAGCGCGTGCCCGTTCAAGAAGACCGAAGTCGGGCAACCCTCTGAGAGACTGAAGATCGAAATATCGAGGACGCCTTTTTCTGGCTGCAAAGCGAGATCGAACTCCCACGTATACATTGAGCCGACGAATTCTGTCGCGGGTTGAGCATTTTTAAAACGCTCAACATCTTCAATTTTTCCACGATCGTCCCCGAGATGAATAGGGGACGTGATCAATGAAAAGCTTTCTCCAAAAGGAATATTCTTTATTGTCGTTGAGTTTGGCGCTGTTTGGCTTGTTGTCTGGCAACCTGCGAGTAGAACAATAACAAGCAGGGCTACGAACGAATATAAATATCTGTGCATCAGATGACTCCTGTAATGAATGTTGATGTATCTAATATTAATGATGGCATATTTATAATATTATGTCAATAGATCGTTATGATTCAATACCTATGCAACACCTTCATTAAATACTTCTAATGGAGTCCTCCAACCGAGACGTTTCCGTGGACGGTTGTTTAGGATATCCTCAACCTTTTGAATCTCTTGGTCAGTCTTGGGTGGAGCTTATAAAAATAATCGGTGGATTTACGTATTTTGTGGATAATTAGGAGACTTAACTTATCTTTTTAAGATACTGTGTTGGGATGGAACTACTATGGCTAGTGTTTATTTGCAAATGTGGCTAAAATATCTTAAATACTAGAATTGTTTTTTGTATGTAACAATCTTTTACTAATCTGCATTTTTTAAAAATAAAAGCCAAGAATTGGTTCTTGGCTTTTTAGGTATTATTTAAGTAGTTCTGAATGTGTGCTCACTCCTTTTTTAAGAAAAGAGTCATGTCGTACCCCCGATAATTTATTATCCCGTTAATTTTACCAGAGGCTAAAGTCCCGGTTGCTTTAAGGAGCCTCTTATCAGCACCAGTTGCCGAGAAATCTATAGATACCCCTTTAAATGAGATAGTGTCGAGGGGCGTTTCTTTATCTCCGAAATACCTTGACCCATCGAACTGTAACGTCCCGCTCATTTTTTCACCTTCAGTTTGTGTGATTTTAAGGGTTACGTTTCCAATCAAGAACTCGTTACCGTGATATTCCCAATGACCCACGTACACAGTTGTGTCGGCGTGGGCTAAGTGTACTGTTCCAACGAAGAAGGTCAGTATAACCGTGAGAGAGCGTAAGAATTTTTGCATCAGATGACTCCTATAATGAATGTTGAGGTATCTAATATTGATTGTGACAGTGTGCAGTGTTATTTTCGGGTAAGCCTGCCGTCCATGATGTAGTTGTTGTAGAGGATCACCCCCGAGAGGGAGGTGTCCTCGACGACGCCCTTGAATTCGACCGTCCTTCCGTTCTCGCCGTCCACTTTGAAGTGAACAGTGTTTCCGGCGACGGCGACGAAATGCGCATCACTCGCTGATCCAAATTTTGACCAGTTGTGTGGGGGAGAGAAGCGAACTTTTAACTCTCCATCTTCTTCCCACAACTTGACGGCGATGTCGTTCTTCTTTTTGGAACGGCTACGTTCCATGGCGGCTTCGTCGCAGGGGTACGTGTTCTTGCAGAACGCATATACCCCCTTGTAGTTGCCGAGGACGTTTGTGGGCATGACGGCGGTTTCTGTTGAGACGTTACCGAAGGTAACTGCTCCTCTTAAGAAGAGAGAATCGTTCCGTCCACCGCCGGCGCAGGTCTCTTCGAGGATTCTGACGACGTTTTCCTTCTGGAGGGGGGTAGAAATAGACGCCCTGGTATGTTTTTTGTACCCGACATTTGCCCCATTGACATCGCGGAGGTCAAATGACTCGCCATTGACCTCGAGCGCCGTGCGACAGTCGTAGTCTCCCCGCTGCTGGAGACTGAAAATCTCCAGTTGGAGAGTCCCTGATGCGGGAGGGTTCTCGATTGAGAACCTCCATTCCTTGGAGTTGCCAGCGAAGTAGGCGACGTCGTTTGGGTCATTTCCTGAGATAGCCGCGAGACCGGCGATGTGGTCTTCGATGTCGGATATTTTGCCGTCGTTGTCGCCGAGATGAAGAGCCTTGTCGGCCCGCCAGTCATGGAAGACGACTTCACTGGCGTCGGCATCATGAACGCTGGTGAGGAAGACGGGGGAAAAGAGAAAGAGTGTTGCGAAAAAGAACTTAGTCATGATCAGTACTCCTTTATTGATCTGGTAAGATTATATAACAAAGTAGTATTTTGTCAATCTCTCCGTTATAGTGCAATTACTTGTTGAGTTTGAGGAATTATATCTGTCATGAGGTCTAGTTTCATGTATATAAATAACTGTATTTTATTTTTTCTATAATGGTATACTTATTGGTAAAGAAGTTAGTATTCGATATATAAACGATATGTTTAAGAATTTACTTATGAATAATAAAATAAATATTCTCTCTGTAGTCCTCCTTGTCATTGTTGCGAGTGCTGTGTTTTATGTGTTCAGTGATAATGGGAGTAACGAACCACCTTTTATCCACCCAAAAGTTTTATTTAATCCTCCGGATTCCATTTACAGCGTTCCCCCTTTGTCAGATGCCGACCATATTTTCGGTAGCAAGAACGCACCCGTTACGGTTATAGAATATTCAGACACAGAATGTCCGTTTTGCAAAAAGAACTATCTTAATATGAAGTATTTAGTTAATTATTACGAAGGTGATATTTCTTGGGTATACCGTCACCACACACTAGACCACCGTTTTACTAAGTCACGAAGGGAAGCAGAGGCATCAGAGTGTGCTGCTTCAGTTGGTGGGGAAGGGGCATTCTGGCTTTTCCTTGATACGGTGTATCAAATAACCGAGTCAAATGATTCATTTGATTTAAGCTTGTTACCAAGTATCGTAGAAAGTTTCGGGGTGAATACAACCGAGTTTATGGCGTGTGTCGAACGTGGTGACCACGCTGATTTGGTTGAAAGACAAAACCGTGAGGCGTTTGACGGTGGGCTTGAGTACACACCATCGCTTGTTATCTTTTGGCCAGATGGGGAGCGACGATCCTTTATTATCGGCGCGCGTGACAGAGCGACGATTAAGAATACACTCGATTATGTGTTGGGCCGAGAAATTGAAGTCACCAACATTAATCAGTTTGACCAAAATGAAGATAAAAATTACTCTGAATAATTACGTTACGTATGAATAATATACTATCAAAGAAATTAGTTTTTAGTCTCGGAGCACTTCTTTTCTTGCTCGCCGTGGTGTTTTCTTTTAGCTTTTTAATGCAAGAAAACAGTACAGGCTCTTTAAGTTCAGTTGAGTTAGGGATATCATCTCTTTCTCCTTCAGGGGAGGCTGGTGGTACAGTCATACCAGCCTCATGTGGGTCTCCTCACACAGGGGATCTTTGTAGTGCACCGACGTATTTCTATGGGACGAGTGGTTCAACAGGAGGTGGAACTGGGTCAAGTATTTCTGTAAACGAAGGAGATTCAATTGAGCTTGCGTGGGAATGTGCTTCACCAAGTTCTTCAAGTGCTGGAGTTAACTTTTCAACAGGAGGTGGAGTCTCAGGCTCAACCACATTAGTTCCAGTAAGTGATACAACATATACGGTTGTGTGTTCAAATGGTGGGCAGGCGACAGTGAGTGCAAGTATATTAAGTCCAGACATTTCAATCACCGCAGGGCCAACATTACTGCAGTCTGGTGACACTACAGAAATTACATGGAGCGCATCGTCTGTTAATAGTTGTGCGGTATCTGAGAATAGCTCAAGTATTACCGACGCTTGGAGTGGTACCTCAGGTACAGAAATCTCAAGTGCAATTGTTGAAGAAACAATGTACACACTCACGTGTCAAACAGACGCGGGTGCGGTGTCTCAAAACGTAACCGTCAGGCTCGTCCCAATATTCCAGGAGTTCTAATACTAGTGGGTGCTAGAGTAAAAGCCAGAGTGACGTGCTCTGGCTTTTAACGGTATATAAATATACCAAGTGCTCGTTTTTATATATTTTTGTTTCTTGAGAGGCAGTATAGTTCGTTAGCGAATGTGAGGAGGAAGAATCTCTCAGTGGCGTCGTTGTAGACCACTTTGTTGGTTATTCGCTCTGATACCTGTATAAAACCAAGCGTATCTCCTGTTGCTGGATCAAGCTCATAGAGACGCCCGTCATTTGAGCCAATATAAAGCTTGTCATGTATGACTGTTGGAGACGCAAATATTCTCCCCGCTGTTGGGAATTGCCAATTGAGCGTGTATGTTTTTAGGTTAATACTATAAAGTTGTTTATCAAGAGACGTGAAGAAGACAGAATCTTTGTGTATAACTGGAGTTGAGTAGATACCAAACTCAGCTTGGTGTGTGTGGAGTAGCTTTCCACTTTTAACATCAACAATATAGAGACGTCCATCAAAGGAACCAAATAATACCGTGCCTCTTTTTTCATCAAACACGAATGACGCTTTTATTTCGCCATTAGTCTGCAGTTTCCACAACGGTTTTCCACTTTTTGCATTGTATGCATAGACCACTGAGTCATTACTGCCAATAACAACTGTATTATATTTTTCAGAGTACCCCGGAGAGCAGTGTGTAAGCTCTGGGGTAGTGTGTTCCCATTTTTTCTTGCCAGTTTCCATATCAAGTGCCGCGACGCCTCCTTTCTTGCCAATAAGTCCAAACTCAAGCCCTATAAAGAGTGTGTTGATGTTTGGGGCAAGTGCTGGAGACGAACCCACCCAGTCAGCTTCCATAAACATCCATTTTCTTTTCCCTGTCTTAGTATCAAGCGCATATACATTACCATCATAAGATCCAAAGTAGACCGTGTCGTTGTGTAGTGCTGGCGCAGAGAAAATACTTTTTCCTTTTGGGTGAAATCCAACTTTGTATTGCCACGCAACCGAACCGTCGTCTTGGTTAAGTGCCCAGAAGTTTCCATTGTCACTCCCAAAATAAACCTTATCTGCATCGAGCACCGGGGTTGATTTTGGTACCACATAAAAATAACTTGGGTTTTGGCTCTTGAAATACCACTTCGTGGTGAAGGCATCCCCTAAGAACTTTACAGGTTTGTTCTTTTTTAGAAATTTAATATTAAATGAAGTAATAGGGAAGACTGAGTGGAGCGTAATGTCACGTTCTTTAAGAAAATAATAATATTCCATTTCTCTAAAGTGAAGGAGAGTAAATACATCAGTGACTTTCTTTCCAATACCTTCAACAACAGACAATTGTCGCATTATAGAGCTTCCGCTATTAATTAAGTCGTCAACAATAATAATATTGTCATCAGTGACGGTGCCCTCAATCATTTTAAGTAATCCACTTTTTTTCCGTGATTTACGTATAAAAAATCCGTTAACCGGCTTTCCTTTCTGGACACTCTTCATGACGATAGCGGTAATAAGTGGAATAGCAGCGACTTCAAGACCGCACACTTGAAACGGGTACTTGTCTTTATAAGTATCCCAAAACATCTCCGCAATTAAGTCTATGTGGTGTGGGTTTAATAAAACCCTTCTAAAGTCAAATAACCACAAGTTCTCAGTTTGAGATGTTGATATAATTTGCTCCTTACTACTGTCTACAAACACCTCATCTTTTATGATTTTTTTGAGTTCTTGCTCTTTATTTTCCATATTCTCGTATTAAAAAACCAAACAACGACAATAATAATGGTATCATTTAAGCCGTGTATATTCAATTTTACCGCTTACGAGAGAGATAGTATGTACCCTTAAGGTCTAAGAAATTTTGATATACTAAGGTGACTTAATTATGAAAAAAAACATTATCAGTATTTCCGGTATATTTTTATTGCTCGTAGTTCTCGTACTTATTGGTGGTGCAAGCAAGAAAGAAGCTTCCGGACGCTTTATTTGGAACACGCTACACACCCCACACCTCGCACTTCTTGTGTATGAAAATGATGCTCTTTCTTTTGATATAGGGAATTATTACTTTAATGCGACTGGTAGTGGTGTCTATAATCAAGAAAAAGCTAAGAAATACTTTGAAAAAACAATTGCGCTTAATCCGGGTCACGAGTTTGCGCGACATCAACTTGCGCGAATCTATTTCCTGCGTGGCAATTTTGAAGAAGCACTTGGGGTAATTAATACTCAGATTGAAAAAAATGGCACAGTGGTCCCTTCTTCATATTATGTACGGGGGCTTATTTATGGATTCTCAGGTTCGCTCGATAGCGCCGAAAAAGATTTCCTTCACTTTATCTCAATAAAAGATAAAAACTGGGGCGGGTATAACGATGTCGCTTGGATTTATTTTCAAAAAGGGGAGTATGAGCAAGCGCGCCTATACGCAGAGAAGGGTTTACAGTTAGCACCCGAAAGCTCGTGGCTCCTGACTACATACGGAGTAGCGCTCATGAATCTTGGTGAGTATGAAGATGCTGTGGCAAACCTCAAGAAAGCACGCTCAATTGCAGATGCGCTAGAGCCAGGTGCGTGGTCGCAAGCAAACCCAGGGAATGACCCACGCATTGCTGAAGAAGGTCTTTCTAAAATGAAAGAAATCATTAAAGAAAACCTTATGATTGCTGAAGGTAAACTACAGTAGCTCGTATTGTGTTTGACGTCACGCAAATACTTCAAGCATCTTAAAACCCAAAAAATTCTAAAACTCTGTGGAGTACAGGCTCTTCAAGCTCTTCTTCTTCAAGTTTAGTTAAGAGAAGGTTCCGCACATCTTCGGGGTCCGCATCTGTATGAAGCGGTATGATAATAAAAGGTGTGAGTAGGTGTTGAGACTTAAGGAGAAGGGTGTGGTGCCCGTGTTCATCTTCATCAATCCAAAATGATTCAAGTGAAGAAAATGAGTAGAGCGTGTTGTTGATAGTAACGCCACGTCTGGTTATCTCAAAGTGGTTGAGGTGAGGTTTTTTTGAAGCAAAGAGAGCAAGTGTGAAAGCTCCAATTAAGATAAGGAGCGCAAACAAGATATTCTTGAAGATAATTGCAGTTATTGCACTTGAGAGTGCAATAATACCAAGTGCCCAAAACCAATCACCACTTTTTTCATGGTGTGTATATTCATATCCCTGCCAACGTATAGTTTCCATAATTTAAATTAATGTAAAAGCCCTCTGCATATATCTATATTAGCATGTGTTGGTTCGTGGATGTAATACTTATTTGCATAAGTGTGTTATTTACGCAAAACTGACACGCTTGCAAGCGTGTCATTTCCAATTTTGGCGGAGAGGGTGGGATTCGGTCACGAGTTTCTAAGTCGTTTCACTCCTAAGAACTCTCGACCCCGCCTCGCCTTATGTTGCTCCAAGTATTCGCAACAGCTCCGGCTTTCGAATCCAACATCACCTTTCTGCAGTTTACAAAAAACAGCGGCCAAAAGCCACTGTTTTTTGTAAATGCGGAGAGGGTGGGATTCGAACCCACGGTACAGTTTCCCGCACAACGGTTTTCAAGACCGCCGCCTTCGACCACTCAGCCACCTCTCCATGTATTTAATTATGCTCTGTGCGCAGTGTTTTCAGTGAGACCATAACGCATGTTTCCACCTATAATAGGTCTCATTTCATTCGACACCTATTATTTCGATCTGGAGATCGAACCGGATGAAAAGCACCGCTTTTCATCCACTCAGCCACCTCTCCGATACCAGCTATCTTAGCAGAGGATCGGAGAAATGTAAAAACAATCCAGAGAAAGTGTGATAATCTTTTTGTATGAGATTCCTCGGGATAGATTATGGAACAAAGAGAGTTGGCGTAGCAGTGTCTGATGTCCAAGCATCTTTAGCCTTTCCTAAAGCGGTACTCGTAAACTCGCATACACTTTTGGCAGAAATTAAAGCAATCATTAAGAGTCATGATGTTGGAGAAATTGTAGTGGGGCATTCTCTTAATGTAGACGGAAGAGAAAATCTACTTATGGAAGACGTGAGGAGGTTTATGGGTTTGTTAGAAAAAGAATGTAGTCTCCCGATGCACCTTGAGCCAGAGTTTTTCACCTCAGAGGAGGCACATAAAGGGAAAAGAGACGGAGGTGTTGGTGTGCATATGATAGATGCCGCAGCCGCAGCGCTTATTCTACAACGGTATCTTGATAGGAGAGGAAATAGTAGAGAAGGAAAGAATCTTGGGTAAGGTATACTGGTAGCTATGATTACATTTGATGAGTTTAAAAAAGTAGAGATACGCATTGGCGAGATTATTTCTGCAGAACGAGTTCCTGATACTGATAAGTTGGTACGACTTGGTGTTGATTTTGATGAGGAAGAGCATCGGCAGATAATCTCAGGAATTGCCGAGTATGCTGAAGCGTCGACCCTTGTTGGCAGGAAGTTTCCTTTTGTCACCAATCTTGAACCACGCACTATTCGTGGACTTGAAAGTAACGGTATGATTTTAGCGGTGACTTCAGAGAAAGGCGAATTTTCTTTCTTAGAACCATCGTCTGACATTGCTAATGGAGGAGGAGTACGGTAAAAAATTATGACCGCAATGATAGAATATATAACAAGAGTACAAAAAAGAAGTACGGAATGGTTTAGTCAAAGAGCGCACGGAGCGTATGCAAAAGCGTGGTTGTTTTTCCTTTCTTTTACGGAGTCTTCTTTTTTGTTTGTACCACCTGATATTCTCCTTATCGCTATCTTATTAGTCAGTGCTCGTCAGTGGGTCTACTATGCGACACTCACTACCGTTGCCTCTGTCTTAGGAGCAGTCTTTGGGTATGCAGTTGCGGTTTTCTTCTTCGACACTGTCGGGGTGAAAATTGTTGAGTTTTATAATCTAGGGAGTCACCTTGAGGTATCAAGGGCTCTTTTCAGTGACAATGCTTTTTGGGTGATTTTAACAGCTGCATTTACACCGATACCGTATAAAATATTTGTACTTGGCGCAGGTTTCTTTAAAATAAATTTTTTTACATTCCTCGTAGCGTCTATTCTCGGAAGAGGGTTTCGGTTTTTCATAATAGCGTATGCCGTACATGTGTTTGGTAAACACGCAACAACACTGCTTGCTCGCTACTCAGTAGCCCTAACCCTAGGGGTATTGATTGTTATTGCATTTTTTATCTTTGAGCGTTTTA
>JBBDOU010000016.1:0-10253 GCA_040876885.1 Minisyncoccota bacterium
CCGCACACTCAGAGAGTGTGCGGGGTTTTCTTTTGGCTTGACTATTTTACTTGACTATCCTGCTTGACTCGCGAGCTCGACAGAACAACGTTCAGTCGGGCTTCAGTCGGGCGGGCATTTACAGATTTTCTTACCGCTACTACTGTCGAAGGTGGAATTCTTCGTTTCCACGCAGGACTCCACTTCTGTGGCCCCCAAGCTACATGTCTCTCTGTTAAACTCGCCGCTCCCTCGTGAGGTAGCTCTTTTTTTGTTACCATTCTATATACTCTTTATACTCTTGTTTATATACTCTTGCTCAATACTTTTGAATACATGAACCAATTTAAACTACAATCAGACTACCAACCCGCCGGTGATCAGCCGAGAGCAATAGAGGCGCTCACTCAGGGCGTGCTTTCTGGTGCTCGGCACCAGACACTGCTCGGTGTCACAGGCTCTGGAAAGACTTTTACTGTTGCTAATGTTATCGAGAAAATACAAAAGCCTACGCTTGTTATTGCACATAATAAGACGCTTGCTGCACAGCTCGCTCAAGAGTATCGAGAATTTTTTCCCAACAATGCAGTACATTATTTTGTTTCATACTACGACTACTACCAACCTGAAGCATATATGCCTGGTTCGGACACCTATATTGAGAAAGAAGCACAGGTTAACGAGGAGATAGACAGACTTCGGCATGCAAGTACGCAGGCGCTCCTTACCCGAAAGGACGTTATCATTGTTGCGTCTGTTTCCTGTATCTATGGGCTTGGTAGTCCTGAAGAGTACGAGAAAGTGCACGTAAAAGTTGTTGTCGGAGATGCGCTCTCTCGTTCAGATTTTATACGAAAGCTTATTGATATTTATTTTGAGCGTACTAACGCAGATTTAAAACCAGGAATGTTCCGTGCAGTTGGGAACTTTATCGAGATAATGCCAACCAACGAGCGCGTGATTCATCGCATTGAGCTTAACACTGGTGTTGTCACTGATATTACAACACTTGAGGCTATTTCGCGGCAGATAATCGAAAAAACAGATTCTATTTTTCTGTTTCCTGCGAAGCATTATGTAACGCCAGAAAATGAGCGTGCGGGGGCACTTGAAGATATTAAGAAAGAGCTCAAACAGCAATTGAAAAAATTTGAAAACATGGGGAGTGTTTTGGAAGAGGAGCGATTACGAAGGAGAACACGACAGGATTTGGCGTTAATTCGAGAGATTGGATATTGCAACGGTATTGAAAACTACTCGCGTCATTTTGATCGAAGGAAGGAGGGAGAGCCACCCTACACACTCCTTGATTATTTTCCGCATAAAAAAGATGGAACACCGGACTTCTTAACTATTGTTGATGAGTCTCACGTGACTATTCCACAATTGGGGGGCATGTACGCAGGAGACCAGTCTCGAAAGGAGACGCTTGTCGAGTACGGGTTCAGACTTCCATCCGCAAAAGACAATCGCCCGCTTAATTTTGAGGAATTCGAAGCCCGAATCGGAGAGACGATATACACCACCGCAACTCCTGGAAAATATGAATTAGAACATTCAGGTGAGCCAGTGCAACAGGTCATTAGACCAACAGGATTGATTGACCCTGTGATAGAAGTAAAACCTATTGTTGAGAAAGGGAAGTATAAAGGACAGGTTGCCGACTTTATCACGGAGACTGAAAAATCTGTAAAAGGTGGTGGACGGGTGCTTGTGACCACACTTACTAAAAAGATGGCAGAAGACTTTAGTGAGTACTTAAAAGATAGAGATATAAAAGCGGAGTACTTACATAGCGACATTAAAACAATAGATAGAATTACAATTTTAACTGAATTTAGAAAAGGGGTGTTTGATGTGCTTGTTGGTGTGAATCTTCTGCGAGAGGGTCTTGATTTGCCTGAAGTTGAACTCGTGGGAATACTGGACGCAGATAAAGAAGGGTTCTTGCGTTCTGGCACCGCGTTAATTCAAACAATTGGACGAGCTGCCCGAAACGTTAAGGGTCGAGTGGTGCTCTATGCAGATCACGTAACCGGTTCAATGGAGAAAGCAATCTCAGAGACAAACCGAAGACGGGAGATTCAGCTCGCGTACAACAAAAAACATGACATCACTCCAGTAACTATTAAGAAGAATATTAAAGACATTACTGACCAGTTGCGGAGTGAGCACCAGAAGGCGATTATGACGTTACTTGAGGTTGATAGGGAGCTCTATAAGAAGAATCCAAAGAAAATTATTAAAGAAAAAAGAAAGCAAATGGAAGAAGCGGTGAAGATTCTTGACTTTGAGACTGCGGCAATCATACGAGACGAAATCTCAGCACTTGAGCCTGAGAAATAAAGAGGTTCTCAGTGTATTCTCAAAAAATAGAAACACGCCATCTTGATGGCGTGTTTCTATTGTAAGCTTTAACGGTTGATTGCGGGCGCTACTTTTTCAGGTGAAATGCGTTGTAGGCAAGATACAGTGTTCCAACCGCAGCAATCCAGCTCACCCAGAGCGGTACTACCCATCCGTTGTATACAAGACCCCATTCATTAAAAGCACGCAATCCGTGAAATATTCCCACGGCGAGAAAAATATAACCGGTGACTTGAACATAGGTCTCTTTCTTTAAGATATCCATAATTATTATTTTTTTAATACATGACTCCAGAAAAAAGATTACCAGAGAGTACTCCTTTATTCCTAAGCCAAGAATCTAATATGTATAGAGTATATAAGAATCTAAATTAAATAGTAATATACCGCTTGTGGAAATAGTACTCTTTTCTATGATACACTCTTCTCATATAGCCCCATAGAGCAAAGACGGGGCTCTTGTGTTGTTATTGGTAAAGATATATGGAAGAAAAAATAGTAATTAAAGGTGCGAAGACACACAACCTAAAGAACATCGACCTCGAGATACCGCGAAACAAGATGGTGGTTTTTACTGGTGTCTCAGGTTCCGGAAAATCATCACTCGCATTCGATACTATTTTTGCTGAAGGACAGCGGAAATATGTGGAGTCTCTTTCTGCGTACGCACGACAGTTTTTGCGACAAATGCAAAAGCCTGAGGTTGAAGAAATCACAGGACTCTCTCCCGCAATCTCGATTGACCAGAAGTCGCGTTCTAACAACCCACGCTCTACGGTTGCAACCATCACTGAGATCTATGACTACTTACGTATTTTGTATGCGCGTATTGGTAAACCATACTGTCTCCACCATGACCAAGAGATTAAGAAACTCTCACACGAGGAGTTAATGAAGGTCGTCCTCGCGACAATCCAGAAGACTGACATTAAAAAGAATACAAAGAAAGTGCTCGGCGCAGAGTACACTGATTTAAAGATTCGCATTCTTGCGCCAGTCGTTGTAGGGCGAAAGGGGGAATACTACCAGCTCCTGTACGACCTACTCGGGAAAGGGTATGAGCGAGTCCGCGTCGATGGAAAGCTTTTACAGCTTCGTGAAAAAATAGAACTCAAGAAGACCAAAAAGCACGATATTGATGTGCTTGTTGACGAAATCTACATCAGCGAATTTACGGACGATGCAACAAGTGCAACTGAGCGTCTTTCTGAGGCGATTGAGCAAGCGCTTAATGAAAGCGATGGACTCCTTACTGTTGAAAGTCCAGATGGTACTGAGCGAGTGCTCTCAGCGAAGTTTATTTGCCCGCTTGATGGGAGCTCATTTCCGGAGGTAGAGCCTCGATTATTTTCTTTCAACTCTCCGTATGGAGCATGTGAGGCATGTAACGGACTTGGAACGAAGTATTTCTTTGGTTCAGAAGTTTGTGATACCTGTAAGGGTGCACGTCTGCGTCCTGAAGCACTTCGTGTCTACCTTGGTGGAGACGGAAAAAACCTTGGTAAAAATGTCGTTGACCTTACGTCACTTTCGATTAAAGACGCAAGTGATTTTCTCGGCAACCTCAAGCTTTCTAAAAAAGAAGAAGAGATATCGAGTGTGGTTATTAAGGAAATCCAAAACCGATTACAGTTTATGCTTGATGTTGGTATAGACTATCTCTCACTTGATAGACGCGCGAACACGCTTTCAGGAGGTGAGGCGCAACGAATACGACTTGCAAGTCAGCTGGGGTCTGGTCTAGTTGGCGCACTCTATGTGCTTGATGAGCCGACAATTGGACTCCATCAGCGGGACAATGACCGACTCATTAAGACGCTTCTTAATCTTCGGGACCTTGGCAATACGATTATTGTGGTTGAGCATGATGAAGACACTATTTATTCTTCTGACTACATCGTTGATATTGGACCGGGGGCGGGAATACATGGCGGTGAGATTATTGTCTCTGATTGGCTCGATAAACTTTTGACTGCAAAGACAAATCCTTCTAAATCAATAACACTTGATTATCTTCGAGACGAAGCAGTGATAGCACTACCTGAAAAACGAAGAGATAGTCAAAAAGGAGCGCTTAAAATTCGTGGAGGAAATATTTTTAATATAAAAAACATGAGCGTTGATGTTCCGCTTGGAAGAATCACTACCATTACTGGAGTGTCTGGTTCAGGAAAGTCGAGTCTTTTGTATGAAATCATATACAAAAACCTGCAAGCGCGCTTTGATAGGAAGTATCGTTCCGCAAAAGTATTTAACTGTGCAAAATTTGATGGGACTGAGTATCTTGGACGTGCAATCTTAATAAACCAAGCGCCTATTGGAAGGACTCCTCGCTCAAACCCTGCAACGTACACGGGAGCATTTACACATATACGTGACCTCTTTGCGGGAACAAGTGAAGCGCGTGCACGCGGTTGGAAGTCAGGGAGATTCTCATTTAACGTAAAAGGAGGCCGATGTGAAGCATGTCAGGGTAACGGTGTTATGGCAGTTGAGATGCATTTCTTACCAACCGTGTATGTGGCATGTGATATTTGTAATGGAAAACGATTTACAAAGGAGACGCTTGAAGTGAAGTACCAGAAGAAAAATATTTATGAAGTACTCAGGATGACTGTTGAAGAAGCGACTGAGTTCTTTAAGGATATCCCAGCAATTCATGACCGTCTCAGTACACTTAATGATGTGGGACTTGGTTACTTAGAGCTCGGGCAGTCAGCGACGACACTTTCAGGGGGTGAAGCACAGCGGGTGAAGATTTCTTCTGAGCTCTATCGTCCACATACTCAAAAGACAATATATCTTTTTGATGAGCCAACGATTGGACTTCATTACGAGGATGTACGGAAGCTTATTGAGATTCTTCAAGAGCTTGTGCGTAAAGGGAATACAGTTGTGCTTATTGAGCATAATATGGATGTTATTAAGAGCTCTGATTATATTATTGATATTGGACCAGAAGGAGGTGTTGGAGGAGGTAAAATTGTTGCAAAGGGGACTCCTGAGGAAGTGGCACAGTCAAAAGACTCATTTACCGGCAAATACCTTAAAAAAGTACTCAAAAAGAGCGCGCGGTAATCCACAATACACGTATTGATTTATGTGGTATACTCGTGCTTTAGAGAGTTCTCATTAATTCAAAAGCTATCAACACAAGGGGGTTTCCACATGGATGACTTGGAACAGAGTTTTGGCGGTGTTACCTATCGCAAAGCTGAAGTTATCGATACACTCACGGACCATTTTAAGGCCACAGACTTAGAGGAGATGTTTACTGCTGCGTACCATGAGCAACATGGCCCTGACTCAAGGGGTCGTCCCGAGGAAGAGATATCTGGATACGTACAAGTCCATCTCAAGGTATTTGGTGAAACTGATGAGTTACCTTCTTTCGTGATGAGCACGTTTCATTATTTGATGCACACAGAAGAGAATATCGCCGCAGTCTCATGACTGCGGCGACAATCTTTTATACCAAGTAGAGGCGCTTTGAAAGAGGGTATTTTTGATACACAATACATATATGACAAGTGCAAATTTAGAGAAATACAATCTTCCTGATGCGCCGGGTGTATATATTTTTAAATCAGGAAGAAATATTTTATACATAGGGAAAGCGACGTCGCTCCGCACTCGGGTACGGAGTTATTTTGGCGCACAACTGAGAGAAGTGCGAAGTCCATTGATTGGAAAGATGGTTGAGGAAGCAACGTCTCTTGAGGTGAGGGAGACCGACTCAGTCCTTGAGGCACTCATTCTTGAAGCGCACCTTATCAAGAGACATCAACCACTATATAACTCGAAAGAAAAAGACGACAAGAGTTTTAATTTTGTCATTATTACTGACGAGACATTTCCTCGACTACTCACGTCTCGCGGTAGAGACCTAGAGCATCAGTTACGGAAGGTAAAAGCAAAACATCTCTTTGGTCCGTTCCCACAGGGAGGACAGTTCAAAGAAGCCTTGAGGATTATTCGAAAGATTTTTCCATATTTCGATACAAAATATCCTATAGATGAAAAACTTAATAAAGCTCGCTTAAAACATATTGCTTTTAACCAGTCCATTGGTGTTTATCCGGGGGCTTCTGGAGAGAAACTTGATGAGAAAGAATATGGGAAGACTATTCGTCATTTGCGACTTTTTTTTGAGGGGAAGAAAAAAACACTCCTGTCTCAGCTTGAGGGTGAGATGAAGCGCTACGCACAGCAGGAACAGTTTGAGAAAGCACAAGCAGTAAAGCGGAAGATGTTTGCACTCACACACATTCAGGACGTTTCGCTTATAAAGGAAGAATATCAAGTGCCACGAGACGGACGAGTCTTTCGTATTGAAGCGTATGACGTTGCGCACACTGGAGGGGTGCAGGTGACAGGAGTGATGACTGTCGTGACTGATGGAGAGGTTGACACTGCGGAGTACCGTAAGTTTAAGATTTCTGAAGACGCCAATAACGACACCAGAGCACTCCGTGAGATTCTTTTGCGGAGGTTTGCGCATCCTGAGTGGCAGTCCCCACGACTTATCGTTGTTGATGGGGGTATCGCACAGCTACATGCAGCTCGAAAAGTGCTCACCGAGCTCGGTTCGACTATCCCTATTGTTGGGGTAACAAAAGATGCACATCACCGGCCAAAAGGTTTTGTAGGGGACAAGGAGTTTGCTCATAAGCTCGAACGGGAGATACTCCTTGCTAACGGAGAGGCGCACCGTTTTGCTATTGCATACCATCGAAAATTACGCGGGAAGCTTTCATAGAAGTTGTCGCTTTGTAATCAATTGGTATACTTAACACATCCTAAAAATTTAGGAGGGAGTTAATTATGAAGAGTCAGTTTGGTGTTTCTGTACCAAAACTCGCCTGTAAGGAAGTTTCTTCAACGAGTCAGGTACATGTACCAGGGCTTGGTTGGAGGATATCAGGTAAGACAATGTTAGACATTGAAGAAACAGAAAGAATTCATAGGGACGGAATAATGTCTATAATCCAAAACCCAGAACACTTTAGACTAGGCTCGCGCTCGTGAGCCTATTTTTTTTGATATACTTCTATTATGCAAAAACTTCGAGTAGGAGTACTCCGCGGTGGTCCATCAAGTGAGTATGAAATATCTCTTAAAACAGGGGGGCATGTCCTTCAGAATATTTCACTTGAAAAATATGATCCAAAAGATATCTTTATCTCACGCAGTGGGGTGTGGCATGTGCGTGGACTAGAAACAACGCCAGAGAAGGCGTTAAGAAACATGGATGCTGTCTTTAATGCGCTTCACGGTGAATACGGTGAGGATGGAAAGGTACAGCAAATACTCGAGAAATTTGGTGTTCCATACACAGGCTCGAGAAGTCTCGCGTCCTCACTTGCCATGAATAAAGCAAAAGCAAAAGATATCGTGTCTCGTTCTGGAATCCGTGTGCCACTGCATAGAATAATCACTCGTGAGTCTGAAATTAAGACTGCGGTGATGGATATATTTAAAACCTTCCCACAACCTGTTGTGGTGAAACCACTTGATAGAGGTTCTTCAAAAGGAGTTACTTTTGCAGGTTCCTATCAAGACCTCCTTGAGATTATTACTATTGCACTCGAGGAAGCACCAGTGGTTTTAGTTGAAGAATTTATCAAGGGAAGGGAAGTGACGTGTGGCGTTGTCGACAATTTCCGCGGAGAAGAGCAGTACACACTTTTACCAATAGAAATAGAGTTGCCAAAGGGTAAGGTGTGTTTTGACTATGATGCAAAATATAATAGTGACGGAGCACAGCGGGCTACTTTGAGGTGCCCGGGAAATTTCTCTTCAGGAGAGAAGCTTCAGATAAGAGATATGACACGTGTAGTGCACGAAGCGCTTGGCTTACGACACTACTCACGTTCTGATTTTATTGTGACACCTCGTGGAATATATTTCTTAGAGGTGAATACACTCCCCGGACTTACTGAAGAATCACTCGTACCACACGCACTCCGTGAGGCTGGGTGCGGTTTTCCTGAGTTTGTGGATCATCTTATAGGTCTTGCTGTGAATCAAAAGTAGGGTATACTATTTCAGTATTGAAGATACTGGGCCCGTAGCTCATCTGGCTAGAGCGCCTCACTTGCACTGAGGAGGTGGCAGGTTCAAGTCCTGTCGGGTCCACCACATTTGATTTGCTTCCGAATTGACCGCGCCCGCGCCAAAGGCGCGGGCTTGGACTGGCATTTCCGAGAAGTATTTCCAAGGGGTTTTGAATTCCGTCAAAAGCATTCCCGCCGCGAGGCGGCGGTTCGAGCCGATGGAAACAAGAAAATCTCTCATCCGTGAGGGATTTTCTTGTTTAGTGAGATTTACGGCTTGGTTGGCTTCAATAATCCAGTTTCGCATGAGTTCGAGCCAATGATTACCTTTTCGCTCAAAATCCGATAATTTCTCCTCCACTGTCTTCTTTTCTGCCATTAAAACATTCTTTTTCTCCTGATACTCGGCAAGCTCCAACGCCTCGCCAAGATATGCGTCTGTAAGGCGTTCCATGCGTGTTTTAAGGGCGGAAATACTATCGCGGAGATTTTGAGCGAAAAGGTCTGATGAGTGGCGGGATTCCGATTGCTCGCTTTCGAGACGAGCAAGATATTTGTCCCGCCATTCATCGGGCAAAGAAACTTTTTGACAAAGATTTTTCACTTGCTCGGTTAGCACTTCTTCCCGCAAAAAGCGATTTTCAGTACACGAAATAGTTTTGCTCTTGTGGGTGCAACGATAGTAAATAAATTTTAAACCGCTTTTCTTGATATGTCGCTCGGCGGTTATTGCATAGCCACATACTCCACAAGTAGCAAAACCTAAAAACTGAAAATTCTTTGGTCCTCGCTTTTTGCGGGGTTTCCCATTAGCAACACGCGCCTCTTGGATTTGGTCAAAAAGTTTCTTTGAAATCATTGGTTTATGCGATCCGGCATGCACCTCGCCACGATATTGAAAATGTCCGTAATAAAATGGATTAGTTAAAATATGTTCAACCGAAGCCAAGGCGAGGGGCTTGCCGGTCTTGCCAACCAAGCCGAGAGAAAACATTTTGCGCTGAATACCAGTGAGCGTAAATTGTCCCGAAGCAAAAGCCTCCAAACTCTCCTTTACTTTGCGAAACATCTTTTTGTCAGGTTCAATCGTGCGAAGTCGCGGTTCGTTAAAATAACCAATTGGAGCTTTTGCCGAAAGTTCACCACGGCGTATCTTTTGTCGAATACCGCGCAAAATGTTTTCTCTTAAATTGTCGGTGTAATATTTTGCCTGTCCGAAAGCGACACTCAACATAAATTTCCCTTGGGGTGTCGCTTCAAACCAAAATGTAGGGAATTTTAGCGCAACAATTTTTAGTGTATCCACAAAATAGATGACTCTGCCACCGTCAATCGAGTTTCTCGCCAAGCGGTCTGGATTCCACGCTAAAATTCCCTGTGCAGTGCCTTTTTCAATTTCGCCAAGCATTTCGTTAAACACTTCACGACCAGGCTCTTTCGCTGTTTTACTCTCGTAAAACTCGCGAACGACAAATAACTGATTTTGCTTGGCGAATTCCCGAAGCTCCGTCAATTGCGCCTCAATACTCAAAACTTGGCGTTCTTCGTCTTCGCTAGATTTTCTACAATAGATAAAATATTTCGTCATAGCTTCGGGAATTAAATTGATAAAGGCATTGCACTTACACCGACAATTTTTAATCTCACCGCATCGGCTCCTGTGCGAAGCACAGAACAAGCGTTAGCTTGTGGAACCGCCGCCTTTCGGCGGGAATGCTTTTGGCGGAATTCAAAACCCCTTGGAAATACTTCTCGGAAATGCCAGCCCAAGCCCGCGCCTTTGGCGCGGGCGCGGTGAATTCGGAAGCAAATCAAATTTGGTGGTGTTTGTTTGAAAAAGTCAGAAACCAT